>DASWEY010000039.1:0-27964 GCA_036394575.1 Usitatibacteraceae bacterium
CGAGTGGTGCCATAAGGGCGAATACCGCCACTGCGAAAATACCGACTGGCGCTCCAATCCGGATGGCCGCCGCTACGGCTACACCACCTCCAACAACAAATATCATTTGTGGGGCGGCTTTGCCGAATACGTCTATCTGCCCTGGAATGCGGTGGTCCACAAGGTACCGGATGGGGTTAGTCCCGAGCTCGCCGGGCTGGTGACGCCGATGGCCAACGGAATTGAATGGTCGCTGTTCGACGGTGGCGTGGGCTATGACTCGGTGGTGCTCATTCAAGGACCCGGCCAGCAGGGCCTGTCGCAGACCGTGATCTGCAAGCAGGCGGGTGCGGCCCTGATCATCGTCACCGGCACCAGCAAGGACGCTGCGCGCATGGAAGTCGCAAAGCAGCTGGGTGCCGACTTTGTGATTGACGTCAACAAGGAAGACCCGCTGGCGCGCATCATGGAAATTACCGGCGGTCGCGGCGTCGATGTGGTGCTCGATTGCACCGCCGGCGCGGGTACCTTCCCGATTCTCCTTGGCATCGAGGCGTTGAAGCGCAAGGGCGGCACCATGGTCGTGCAAGGCGAAATGGGCGACTTCCCGAATTTCCCGGTGGGCAAGATGACGGTCAAATTCATTACCCTGAAAAGCGCGCGCGGTCATAGTTACCGCGCCTGCGAGTTGGCCTTGCAGCAACTGGCCTCGAAGCGTTTCCCGCTGGAAAAAGTGACCACGCATCGCTTCGCATTGAAGGACGTGGATCTGGCCATTCGCTCGGTCGGCAATGCGGGCGTGCCGGACGTGATTCACGCGTCGCTGATGCCCTGGCTGTAATCCACGCGCCTCGCTCATTGCCGCCATATTCGATCCGGACATGCGATGAACGAGTTGATGACTGTACGCATTCCCGTTACCGTCCTTACCGGCTATCTCGGCGCGGGCAAAACGACATTGCTGAATCGCATCCTCTCGGAAGATCACGGCCGTCGTTATGCCGTGATCGTCAATGAATTCGGCGAAATCGGCATCGACAACGATCTCATTCTGAGCGCCGAAGAAGAGCTGTTCGAGATGAACAACGGCTGCATCTGCTGCACGGTGCGCGGCGACCTCATCCAGACCCTGCATGTCCTGCTGTCGCGCCAGGACGATACTGGAAAACCATTCGATGCGATCATCGTCGAGACCACCGGCCTCGCCGATCCCGGGCCGGTGGCGCAGACGTTTTTTGTCGATCATTTTTTGCAGCAGCGCGCGGTGCTCGATTCGGTCACCACCGTGGTCGATGCCAAGCATGTTCTGCTGCGGCTGGCCGACAGTCGCGAAGCGGCCGAGCAGATCGCCTTTGCCGATCAGATCGTGCTCAACAAGACCGAGCTGGTATCCACTGATGAACTGATTGCAATCGAAACGCGTCTGCGGAAACTCAATCCGCTGGCGCCGATCCACCGCGCGCAGCGGGCCAATGTTGTCCTGGATAAAGTGCTGGGGCGCGGCGGTTTCGATCTGGAGCGTATCGTGTCACTGGAGCCGGATTTCCTCGGCGTCGGCGAGCATGCCGTGCATGGCGAACCCGGCCATGTGCACGATGAGCATTGCGCGCATCATGATCAGGCCGACCATGCACATGACGGCGGCATCGCCAGTGTCGCGCTCGTTTCGCATGCGCCGATGGATCGTGCCCTTGTCAGCGAATGGCTGACTGGCCTGGTAGCCAGGCAGGGGCAGGATATCCTGCGTGCCAAGGGTATTATCGATGTCGGCGGCGAGCCGCAACGGCTGGTGTTTCAGGCCGTGCATATGCTGCTCGAGGGCGATTTACAGAAAGCGTGGCAGCCGCACGAGCCGCGCTACAGTCGTTTGGTATTCATCGGTCGTCATCTGGACAAGACCGCCTTGCAGGCGGGTTTCGAGGCCTGTGCAGCTGTCGCAGCGGGCTCATCGCCTTCCATTTCAACGCCCACTCAACCGGCGCTCATTCCATGATCATCGACACCCATTGCCACTACACCACCGAGCCCAGGGCCCTGCATGTATTCCGCGACAAGCAGCTCGCCGGCCTCGCCGATCCGGCGCGCAAGCCGTCTTCGCTGGACCTTGGCATCAGCGATGAAGAATTGATCGCCAGCGTTGCGCCGCAACTGAAGCTGCAAAAGGAGCGCGGCAGCGATCTCACCATTTTCTCGCCGCGAGCCGCCGGCATGGCGCACCACATCGGCACCGAAGAGGTGAGCAGGCAATGGACCACGATCAGCAACGACCTGATCCATCGTCTGTGCACCCTGCTGCCGAACAACTTCGTCGGCGTCGGCCAGTTGCCGCAATCGCCGGGGGTGTCGCCGAAAAACTGCATTCCGGAACTGGAACGCACCGTCAATGAGCTCGGCTTCGTCGGCGTCAACCTGAACCCGGACCCGTCCGGCGGCTACTGGACCGGCCCGCCCCTGACCGACCGGCACTGGTATCCGATCTACGAAAAGCTCTGCGAGCTCGAGGTGCCGGCGATGATCCACGTCACCTCCTGCTGCAATCCGAATTTCCACCATACCGGCGCGCATTACATCAATGCCGACACCGCCGCCTTCATGCAACTGATCCAGGGCAATCTGTTCAAGGATTTCCCGACGCTCAAGTTTGTCATTCCGCATGGCGGCGGCGCGGTGCCGTTCCATTGGGGCCGTTACCGCGGGCTGTGCCTGAGCATCAAGAAAACGCCGCTGGCCGAACATGTGATGCAGAACGTGTATTTCGATACCTGCGTCTATCATCTGCCGGGGATCGAATTGCTGACCAGGGTGGTGCCGATCGACAATATTCTGTTCGCGTCCGAAATGCTGGGCGCAGTGCCGGGCATCGATCCGGAGAACGGCTTTCCGTTCGATGACACCAAGCGTTATATCGATCAGGTAACGGCCCTGACGGAAGCCGAGCGCTACAAAATTTTTGAAGGCAATGCGCGCAAGGTGTATCCGCGCCTCGATGCGCTGCTTGCCAAACGGGGCCACGCGGCCAAGCAATTCTCCTGAGCACGACCGAACAAGAGGACATTCCATGAGCAGCCCTGTTGATCTCTCCGATATCCGCCGCGACTTCGAACGCGTTGCACCCGATGTGGTGCAAAAGGCCTCCAAATTTGCAGCGTCGATTCTGGCCGATGTCGCCGGCCGCCGCGGTACCGTCGATGGCCGCATCCGTCCGCTGTCGACCGCCACACGCCTGTGCGGCCCGGCCTTCACCATCGAGATTCGTCCCGGCGACAATCTGATGATCCACGCCGCCATGGCGATGGCCAAACCCGGCGATATCCTGGTGGTGGACGGCAAGGCCGATCGCAACTGCGCGCTGATGGGCTCGATCATGCTCAATGCCTGCAAGAAACTGGGGATCGGTGGCGTGGTGCTGGATGCCGCGCATCGCGATACCGAGGAATTATTGGCTCTGGGATTCCCGGTGTATTCGGTTGGCTCGAACCCGAATGGCCCGACCAAGTATGTGCCCGGTCGCATCAACTGGCCGATCTCCTGCGGCGGCGTGGCGGTGAGTCCCGGCGATCTGGTGGTCGGTGACGCGGACGGCGTGGTGGTGATCGAGCGCGAGAAAGCGGAAGCCATGCTCGATCTGGCCGCGAAAAAGGTGGCCGATGAGCAGCAGCGCATCGCCGATATCCTGTCCGGCAAGGGCATTCGCCCCAAATGGCTGGAAGGCTCGCTGCGCGCGGCCGGCGTACTGAAAGACGGCGAAGTGCTTTAAGGGCAATTGGGCTGGGCATGCAGCGGCTAAAAATATAACGAGGAGCAGCATGGATTCAAAACAATCGGCAGTCACCATCCCGGCGCTGCAGCAGATGAAGCGCGAAGGCAAGAAAATCTTCGGCGTGGTTGTCTGGGATTACCAGATCGCGCAGATCGCCGATCGCGCCGGCGTCGACATCGTCTCGGTCGGCGATTCGGTCGGCGTCAATCTCTGGGGGCACGCCAATCCGCTGGAAGTGACGATGGAAGAAATGATCGTCGTCTGCAAGGCGGTACGCCGCGGCACCAAACGCGCCCTGGTGAGTTGCGATTTCCCGTTCGGTCCCTTGCAGGAAGGGGTTGATTCCGCGGTGCGTGCGGCCATTCGTCTGGTGAAGGAAGCGGGTGCCGACATCGTCAAGCTCGATGGCGCCGCCAACTTTCCCGAGGCGGTGACGGCCATCACCCGCGCCGGCATCCCGGTGTGGGCGCAATTCGGCCTGACTCCGCAGACCGCGCTCGAATTCGGTATTCCCTACAGCGCGCAATCGGCGCCCGATGCGCAGGTGCCGGAAGGCATGACTGCAAAATTTGTCGAGCAGGCCAGGCGTCTTGAACAGGCCGGCGCGGTGCTGCTCGATTTCACCAACTCCGGCCCGGTCGCCGGTCCGGCCGTGGTCGGCGCGGTGGGGGTGCCGGTGATCGGCGGTTTCGGTGGTGGCCCCTGGCTCGATGGCCGCGTGCGCATGGCGCATGCCGCGATCGGCTATGCCGCCAGTACGGTGGACAAGCCGGGCACCTATGCCAATGTCGCCAGGACCACGCTCGAGGCGCTGACGGCGCTGGGCGAAGACGTGCGTGCCGCGCGTCAAATAAAATACTGATCGCAGCCAGGAAGGAATCGGCCATGCCATTCGCCATCGTCGACGGCATCAATACGCGCTACGAAGTGGTCGGCGAGGGACCGCCTTTGCTGATGTTCTCGCCGGGAGGCTTTGACGCCACGCTGGAGAAATGGTCCTCGCTCGGCGTGTACGCCAGGACCCGGCCGCTGGACCATCTTTCCAAAAATTATCAGTGCATCATTTTTGACCGGCGCGAATGCGGCCAGTCCGGGGGACGCGTCGAGCGCATCGGCTGGATGGATTATGTGGCGCAAGGCAAGGGTCTGCTCGATCATCTCGGCATCAGACAGGCGCATCTGATGGGCGGCTGCATGGGCTGCTGCCCGGTGACGGCTTTCGGCGTGGCTTACCCCGCAGCGACGCTCAGCATGATTTTGTATTGGCCGGTGGGCGGCGCCAAATATCGCATCAGCGGCCACCAGCGTTTTGCCGAGCATCTCGCCTTTGTGCATCAGCATGGGCTGGCTGCCGTTGCCGAACTGGTGGCGAAGGACGGCAAACCCTTCGGTAGCGATCCGCGCGGCGGGCCCTGGGCTTCGGTGCTCAGGCATGATCGCGCCTTCGCGGATAGTTACGTCAAACTGAATGTCGATCACTACAAACTGGTGGCTGCCGGCATGGTCCGTACTTTGCTCGACCGCGACACCGCGCCGGGAGCGGAGCCGGAAGATCTGCTGCGATTGACGATCCCGACCCTGGTGGTGCCCGGTCGCGATGCCTCGCATGCCACGTCGGCGGCGCGCTATCTCGAGGAATGCATCCCCGGCGCCGAATACTGGGACATGCCGGCGGAACAACAGACCGAATCGAATTCACCGCCGCGCCTGCTGAAATTTCTCGACCGGGCCCAAACGTCGGCAGCCTGAGGGGGAAATTCTTGTAGAACGCCATTTGGCGCGGTGTTTGAAGCCTTTTTGCTCCGAATGCCGCGCCAGTCGGGCACTTTACTTTTGCCAATGCGCCTTGCCGCCGGCGCCGTGGTTACGCCCGGATCCGTCTCAGAACGGCGTGCGCAGCAGGCGCGTGAAGGTGCCGACGCCGTCGAGATAATTGCCGATGCGCATGTTCTCGTCGTAGCTGTGCTGGTTGTTGTCGCCATTGACCAGGGGCACGATCACGAACGGGATTTCCAGTGCGTCCACCAGCTTGTCGGTGGGTACGCTGCCCCCCATCATGCGGATGCGCACCACGCTCGCAGGTGAGCCGCTGACGCTGTTGGCGAGAACGCCGCTGGCCCAGGCGCCCAATGGCGAATCGATCGGTGTGCGCGCGGCGCGGCTGCCGCGACCCAGCGACAGCGAGGCGATCTTGTCGTTACCGGCGCGTTCGGCGTCCGTCGGTTCGCCCTTGGTCAGATACCAGCCGCGGCTTTTGATGTGCGCCTCGATCAGAGCGAACAGATATTCCGGCCCGGCCTCGGGCGTGGTGCGCAGATCGAGTTCGGCAATCGCCTTCGCGGGCACGATATTGGCGGCTTTGTCGCCGATCGCGGCTGCGGCCATGCCGCGGATATTGAGTGAGGGATATTGCAGCGCTTCCTGATAGTTGCTGCCGACGGTTTCCGCCCTGGCGATGCCGACGCGCTTTTTCAGCGCGGCTTCGTTGTCGTCGACCTCGGCAAGAATCTTGCGCTCGGTCTCGCTGAGCTTGATGCGATCGTAATAGCCGGGAATGGTGACGCGGCCATCATCGTCTTTCATCGACGCCAGCAGGGCGGCCAAGCGCTGCGCCGGGTTCGGCACATAGTTGCCGTAGTGGCCGCTGTGCAGCGGGCTCTTCGGGCCGTAAACCGTCAGCATCACCGTGGTATTGCCGCGATTGCCGAACACCAGCGTCGGCTTGGCGCTGGCATGCATGGGGCCGTCATGGATGACGATGCCGTCGGCGCGCAGCAGGGCCTTGTGTTCGGTGGCAACGCGATCGATGGTCGGCGAGCCTTTTTCCTCTTCGCTGTCGAGCAGCACTTTCACATTGATGCCGGGTTCGAGGTCTGCTGATTTAAGCGCATCGAAGGCCGCCAGCAGCATCATGATCGGACCCTTGTCGTCGGATGAAGCGCGCGCGAATACGCGCAGTTCCGGGTCGAGCTTGTCCGCCATCAATCGTTCGGTGGGAACGATTTCCCACTCGCCCTTGACATTGCGTTGCTTCACCACCGGCTGCCAGGGGCTCTTCTGCGCCCATTGCTCGGGCAGCACCGGCTGACCATCGAAATGCATATAGAACAGGATCGTTTTCGCACCGGCCACCCGCTTCGGATATTCCGCATAGACAAGGGGCTTGCCGGCATTGGGCAACTGTCGCGTGACGAAACCCCGCTTCGCAAATGCGGCTTCCAGCCAGGCGGCATTTCTGACGATATCGGCCGGAACAACCGCGTCATTGGGCATCGCCAGCAGTTCGAAATACTCCTTGAAGCTGCCCTGTGTGCTTTTCAGTAATTGTGCGGACGAGGGCAGGGCCTGTGCATGGGCCGGCGAAGTGGCGACAGCACCAGCTGCGAGGACAAGGACGGTGGCGATGAGCAGGCGCGATAGGTACATGGTCGTGGTAGTTGATTGAGAAGAGAAGGAAGTGCTGCATCTTCTGCGGAGCGGCGAAAGCTGTCAAACAATTATGCGGATCGCCATTTGGCGCGGTTTTTCAGGCATTTTTGTCTGGAACACCGCGCCAATGCTTGAGTTTGACTATTCATACTGGCCTCACCGCGATTTCCTGCCGTCAGCAGCAAGGGGGCTTGACATCGGTTTGTCGCATCCCTATTATGTTAGTTATCCAACTAACTTTGAACCTAGACACACTACCCTTATGGCACGCGTCAGCGACAAGCGGGACCGTTTGATGGAAGCAGCCAAGGAGCTGATCCATCGCCAAGGCCTGAACCAGACGACCCTGGCGGATATCGCCCAGGAGTCGGGTGTGCCGCTGGGCAATGTGTATTACTACTTCAAGACCAAGGACGAAATCGCCGAGGCGGTGATCGGGGAGTATCGCCAGCATATTGTCGGCTGGCTCGGCGATATCGAGGAAGCCGAACCGGATCCCAAGAAGCGCCTGCTGTGGTACGTCAAGCGTACCAGCGGCGCGAAAGACGAAATTGCCAATCACGGTTGCCGGGTGGGCAGTCTGTGCCAGGAACTGAACAAGGACACTACCGCGCTGGCGAGCAAGGCCGATGACATCTTCAAGGCCGAGGTGAAATGGGCGACCGAGCAATTCAGACTGATGGGCAAGAAAGATGCAGCCGATCTGGGCGTGCAACTGGTCGCGACCTTGCAAGGCATCAGCCTGCTTGCCAATGCCATGAAGAGTTCCGAGATGGTGGGCCGTCAGCTTGCGCGCTTGCAAAGCTGGATCGGCGGAATGTGATTTTTTTCCAACCATTTTTTAAGATTTTTATAGTTAGCTAACTAACTTATTAACAAATGTCAAGCAGTTTTCAACCAGTTTTAGCTCTCAGAACAGCTCACAACAGAAAAAGGGGAATTCAAATGAAGAACACAACTTTATGGGCGCTGCAAATACTCACCGCGCTCGCCCTGATGGTGCTGGGCGCCGCGAAAATCGCCTCGTTTCCATTCATGGTCGCGGCCTTCGGCAAGATCGGCTTCGGCGACTGGTTTCGCTACTTCTTCGGTGCCATCGAGATGTTCGGCGCCCTGGCCCTGCTGATCGAGGGTTATGCGGCGGTGACCGCGATGCTGCTCGCCTATCTCATGCTCGGCGCCCTGATCGCGCAGATCTGGGTCGTCGGCGGCAATCCGCTGGCGGTGCTTCTGCTGCTGATCGCCAACTTTACGATCGCGCTGGGCCGCTTCGGCAAGTCGCGCTATCTCGGCCATAGCCTCCTTTATTAGCGCGGACCAACAGTCCGCCGCCGCATTTTCAATCCGCTCAATTCTCCCGCTTTAAACCATTGTCACCACTACTCAAGGATTAAGCATGAATACGTTCATACCCCGTTTTTCACGCAAGACTATCGCCATCGCCATCGGTGTTTTGGTAATCGGCACCACCGGCACGGCATCGCTGTTGAGCCGCGCCGCCAAGCCACCGGCAACGGCAGCCGCGCCTGTTTCCGTCTCCGTCGCATCGGTGCTCGAAAAGAGAGTCACCGAATGGAATGATTTCTCCGGCCGCGTCGAAGCCGTGGAACGCGTCGAAATTCGCCCGCGCGTTTCCGGCACCATCGACACCGTGCATTTTCGCGAGGGCCAGCTGGTGAAGAAAGGCGATCTGCTGTTCACCATCGACCCGCGTCCCTATCAGGCCGAGCTCGCGCGCGCCGAGGCCGCGCAGGCCGGCGCCGCCGCCCGTCTCGCGCTGTCCAAAACCGAACTGGAACGCACCCGTCGCCTGATCGAGGAACATGCGGTGGCCCAGCGCGAACTCGACCAGCGTGAAAACGCCCTGCGCGAAGCCGATGCCAATCTCAAGGCCGCGCAGGCCGCCGTGCTGACCGCGCAGCTCAACCTGCAATACAGCGCGATCACCGCGCCGGTCAGCGGCCGCGTGTCGCGCGCCGAGATCACCGCCGGCAATCTGGTCGGCGCCGGTGTCGGTGCAGCGCCATTGACGACCGTGGTATCGGTCTCGCCGGTGTACGTGAACTTCGATATCGACGAGCAGGCCTTCATCCGCTACGCGGCCAAGGGCGCCGCCGGCAATAGCGGCATCGACCGCATCCCGGTGGCGATCGGGCTGGCCAGCGAAGAGGGTTATCCGCACCAGGGCCACCTCAAATCCTTCGACAACCGGCTCGACACCACCTCGGGCACCATCCGCGTGCGCGCCATTCTCGACAACGCCAACGGCGAACTGACACCGGGCATGTATGCGCGCGTTCGCACCGGCGGCGCCTCGACGGAAACGGCCATCCTGATCGATGACAAGGCGGTCGGCACCGACCAGGACAAGAAATACGTGATGGTGGTGAATGCCGACAACAAGGTGAACTACCGCGAAGTCTCGCTGGGC
Organism: Usitatibacteraceae bacterium; assembly: GCA_036394575.1. GTDB lineage: Bacteria > Pseudomonadota > Gammaproteobacteria > Burkholderiales > Usitatibacteraceae > UKL13-2. The sequence goes on from DASWEY010000039.1 coordinate 9,600, forward strand.
CCCATTGTCGACGGCCTGCGCATTGTCCGCAGCGGCCTGCGCAAAGGTGAACACATCGTCGTCAACGGCCTGCAACGCGTACGCCCGAACGATGTGGTGACGCCGGAAACGGTGGCCATGGAAGGACGCGGCCCGGCGCGACTGGCGGCAGCGAGTCTCAAGTAAAAAACAATCAGCATCAATTGCAGGGAGCAAAGCAATGAATATTTCCAAATTTTTTATCGACCGGCCGATTTTCGCTGGCGTACTTTCCACGCTGATACTCGTCGCCGGCCTGATCGCGATGAAGAATCTGCCCATCTCCGAATATCCGGAGGTGGTGCCGCCGTCGGTGGTGGTGGTCGCCACGTATCCCGGCGCCAATCCGCAAACGATCGCGGAAACGGTCGCCGCGCCGATTGAAGAGCAGATCAACGGCGTCGAAGGCATGCTGTACATGGCCTCGCAGGCCACCTCGGATGGCCTGATGACGCTGACGGTCACCTTCAAACTGGGCACCCCGCCCGATCTTGCCCAGCAGCTGGTGCAGAACCGCGTCAACCAGGCGATTCCGCGCCTGCCCGAAGAAGTGCAGCGGCTCGGCGTGACTACCGTCAAAAGCTCGCCCGATCTGACCATGGTCGTGCATCTGCGTTCGCCCAACGATCGCTACGACATGACTTATCTGCGCAACTACGCGGTATTGAACGTCAAGGACCGGCTGGCGCGACTGCCCGGAGTAGGGCAGGTGAGACTGTTCGGCGCCGGCGACTATTCCATGCGCATCTGGCTGGATCCGCGCAAGGTCGCCGAGCGCGGCCTTGCCGCCAGCGATGTGGTGCGCGCCATCCGCCAGCAAAACCTGAATGTCGCCGCCGGCGTCATCGGCGCCTCGCCTTCAGCCCCGGGCGTGGATTACCAGATTTCGGTGAACGCGCGCGGCCGCCTGGTCTCGGAAGAGGAATTCGGCAATATCGTCATCCGCACCTCGGCCGACGGCGTGGTGACGCGTCTCAAGGACGTCGCCCGTATCGAACTGGGCGCCAGCGAATATGCGCTGCGCTCCCTGCTGGACAATAAATCGGCGGTGGCCATTCCCATCTTCCAGGCGCCCGGCTCGAATGCGCTGGAGATCTCCGACAACGTACGCCGCACCATGGCCGAGTTGCAGAAGGACATGCCCGAAGGCGTCGAATATTCCATCGTCTACGACCCGACTCAATTCGTGCGTTCCTCGATCAAGGCGGTGACGCATACCTTGCTGGAAGCCATCATGCTGGTGGTGATCGTGGTCATCATCTTCCTGCAAACCTGGCGCGCCTCGCTGATCCCGCTGCTGGCCGTGCCGGTGTCGGTGATCGGCACGTTCGCGGTGATGCTCGGCATGGGTTTTTCCATCAATGCCTTGAGCCTGTTCGGACTGGTGCTGGCGATCGGCATTGTCGTCGACGATGCCATCGTGGTGGTGGAAAACGTCGAACGCAATATCGAAAACGGGCTCTCGGCCAAGGAAGCCACCTACAAGGCGATGCGCGAAGTGTCCGGCCCGATCGTGGCAATTGCGCTCACCCTGACGGCGGTGTTCGTGCCGCTGGCTTTTGTCAGCGGCCTCAGCGGCCAGTTCTTCAAGCAATTTGCCCTGACCATCGCCATCTCGACGGTGATCTCGGCGTTCAACTCGCTGACCCTGTCGCCGGCGCTGGCGGCCTTGCTGCTGAAAGGCCATGGCGCCAACAAGGACGGTTTCCAGCGCCTGCTCGACAAGCTGTTCGGCCGTTTCTTTGCCTGGTTCAATCGCACGTTCCATCGCGGTTCGGACTCCTATGGCACAGGCGTAACTTCGGTGCTGAAACGCAAATCCGTGATGCTCGGTGTGTATCTGGTGCTGATCGGCGCGACCCTGGCGCTGTTCCACACGGTGCCTGCCGGCTTCATTCCCGGACAGGACAAGCAATATCTGGTGAGCTTCGCCCAACTGCCCGATGCCGCCTCACTGGATCGCACTGAAGACGTGATCCGCCAGATGGGTGAAATCGCCATGAAACATCCGGGCGTGGAATCGGCGGTGTCGTTCCCGGGCCTGTCGATCAATGGCTTCACCAACAGCCCCAATTCCGGGATCGTCTTCGTCACGCTCAAACCCTTCGACGAGCGCACCCGTGCCGACCAGAGCGGCTTTGCCATCGCCCAGCAATTGAACCAGAAGTTCAGCGCGATCCAGGGCGCCTTCGTCGCGGTGTTCCCGCCACCACCGGTGCAGGGGCTCGGCACCATCGGCGGCTTCAAGCTGCAGATCGAGGATCGGGGCGCGCTCGGCAATCAGGCCATGGACGAGGCGGTGAAAGCCTTCCTCGCCAAGGCAAGGCAGGCGCCGGAACTGGCGGGCATGTTCTCCAGTTTCCAGACCAATGTGCCGCAACTGTATGCCGATGTCGATCGCACCCGCGCGCAGCAGCTGGGCGTGTCCATTCCCGATGTGTTCGACACCCTGCAGATTTATCTGGGCTCGCTGTACGTCAACGACTTCAACAAATTCGGCCGCACCTACCAGGTGCGCGTGCAAGCCGACGCGCCGTTCCGCGCGCACGCCGAAGACATCGGCCTGCTCAAGGCGCGCAACGACAAGGGCGAGATGGTGCCGCTGTCCTCGCTGTTGCGCATGACGCAGAGCCACGGCCCGGATCGCGCCGCGCGCTACAACGGCTTCCCCTCGGCCGATATCAACGGCGGTCCGGCGCCAGGCTACAGCAGCGGCCAGGCACAGGCGGCGATCGAACGCATTGCCGCCGAAACCCTGCCGCGCGGGATCAGCTATGAATGGACCGAGATCACCTATCAGGACAAGATCGCCGGCGACACGCTGTTCGTGATCCTGCCGCTGGCGGTGCTGCTGGTGTTCCTGGTGCTGGCCGCGCAATACGAAAGCCTGGCGCTGCCGCTGGCGGTGTTGCTGATCGTGCCGATGGGCCTGCTGTCGGCGATTGCCGGAGTGTGGCTGACTGGGGGCGACAACAATATCTTCACGCAGATCAGCCTGATCGTATTGGTCGGCCTCGCCTGCAAGAACGCGATCCTGATCGTCGAGTTTGCACGCGAGCTCGAGCACCAGGGGCGCGGCATTTACGAAGCCGCCGTCGAAGCGGCCCGCCTGCGCCTGCGTCCCATCCTGATGACCTCGATCGCCTTCATCGCCGGCGTCGTCCCCCTGGTGCTGTCGACCGGCGCCGGCGCCGAGATGCGTCATGCCATGGGGGTTGCGGTGTTTGCCGGGATGATCGGCGTCACCAGTTTCGGCCTGTTCCTGACACCGATTTTTTACGTGATCCTGCGCACCCTGGTCACCCGCAGCCGCCGCAGCGCGGAAACCGGCGGCGCCGGTTTGCTGATGGCGCCTTCATCCAGCGCATCGTCGCGGCACGAATAAAGGATATCGACTATGAAAACCATCAAATTTCCACTCACGGCGCTGGTCGCCGCCCTGGTCCTCGCCGGCTGCTCCACCGCCAAACCGCCCGCACAGGTCAATCTGGATTTGCCGGCCCAGTATCGCGAATCGCCGTCTGCGCTGGACGGCGCATGGCAAGCCGCCCGTCCGGCGGATGGCAGTGATCGCGGCGCATGGTGGCTGGTGTTTGCCGACGACCGGCTGAACGGCCTGATCGACGAAGCCGCGCGCGCCAACCCCACGCTGACGATAGCGCTGGCGAGAGTCAAGGAAGCGCGCGCCATTGCCGGCCTGGTCGATTCCGACCGCGGCTTTCACCTGAACGCCGGCTTCGGTCCCACCCGCCAGGGCGACGCGAACTCGACCGGCACGCAGTGGCGCGGACAGGTGAATGCGTCCTACGAGGTCGATCTGTTCGGGCGCCTCGCGGACAGCAGTCGCGCGGCACGCCTTGACGCCGAAGCGCAGGCCGCCGCCTATCAATCGGTGCTGCTGGCCCTGCAGGCCGATGTGGCGCAGCAGTATTTCGCGATTCGCTCGCTGGATTCGGAACTGGATGTGCTCGACAAAACCATACAGCTGCGCAAGGAGGCGTTGCGCCTGGTGCGGCATCGCTATGACGCCGGCGACACCAGCGAACTGGATGTGGCGCAGGCCATGACCGAACTTGCCACCACCCAGGCCGAACAGGAGCGGGTGGATGGCAGCCGCGCGCAGCGCGATCATGCGCTCGCCATCCTGCTCGGCAAGGCGCCGGCCCAGTTCACGCTGGCGGCCGCGCCCTTGCAATACGTGCCGGTCAGCGTTCCCGCCGGATTGCCCTCGGACCTGCTGCAACGGCGCCCCGATATCGCCCAGGCGCAGCGCCAGCTGGCCGCGGCCAGCGCGCGCATCGGCGCCGCCAAGGCGGCCTTCTTTCCCAGTCTCAGCCTTACCGGCACCGCCGGTTACGAGTCCACCGAGCTGCACGATCTGTTCAAGTGGTCGAGTCGCAGTTGGGTGCTGGGGCCGGTGCTGGGCACCGCGCTCAGCCTGCCGATACTGGACGGCGGGCGCAACAGGGCCAATCTGGCACGTGCCGACGCCGGCTATGAATCGCTGGTGGCCAACTACCGGCAACAGGTGCTGCTCGGTTTCCAGGAGGTTGAGGACAATCTGAGCGCGCTGCGCACGCTGGACCGGCAGATCCGGTTCGAGAGCGAAGCGGTGAGTTCGGCAAAGCTTGCCGCACGGCTGGCAGAATCGCGCTATCGCAATGGTTCGGCAAGCTACTTCGAGGTGATCGACGCGCAACGCTCCAGCCTCGCGGCGGAACGTGCGGAAAGCCGCAGCGCCGGGCAACGCGCGGTGGCATCCGTGGGCCTCATACGCGCCCTGGGCGGCGGCTGGGATAGCGCCTCTCTCGGTACGCAGCCCGTGGCCCTGCTGCAGCGCTAATAAACAACCGGCAGCCGCGAAGCGAAAGGAAAGGGGCCGCAATTGCGGCCCCTTTTTTATGCGCGCACTGAAGCGCGGCTTATTTCAGCGGACTGTAGTTGAGCGGAACCCAGACGTAGCCCTTGCCCTCGGCGCGCAAATGGCCGATGCCCGGGAACGACAGATGGGCGCCGGCCACCAGATAGCCTTGCTTGGCGGCATCGGCATAGGCTTTCTTGCGTTGCACGGCGGCGTCCTTGCTGTCGCTGTCGAACTTGATGGTGACGGCCGGGTTGTCGAACTGCACCGCGGCGACATGCATCAGGTCGCCCCATAGCAGCAGTTTTTGCCCCTTGCTTTCGACGGCATAGATGCTGTGGCCGGGGGTGTGACCGTGAGCAGCGATCGCCTTGATGCCGGGAACCAGTTCGGTGTTGCCGTCGAAGGCCTTGAACTTGCCGGCATTGACATAGGGGTTGACCGAGGCCATGGCGCCTTTGAAAAATCCTTTCTTGTCTTCCGGCGCCTTGTCCAGATTGGCCTGGCTCAACCAGAAATCGGCGTCGTGCTTGTCGGCGCGGACGACGGCGTTAGGGAACACCATTTTGTCGCCCGCCATCAGTCCGCCGACGTGATCGGCGTGCATATGCGTAATGTAAATTTCGTCGATCTGTTCGGGCTGGTAACCGGCCGCCTTGAGGTTGTTGACCAGATTGCCCAGGGTGGGGCCGAACAGGCCGGCCGCGCCAGTGTCGATCAGCACCAGCTTTTCACCGGTGTTGACCAAGAAGCCGTTGACCGAGGTCTCAACCGGGTTGCGCAGATACGATCTGGCAAATGCCTTGTCGATCTGCGCCTTGGTGATATTGGTCAGCAGATCGCGCATCGGTAGATTGACCGTGCCGTCCGACAGTGCGGTGATTTCGAAGTCGCCCAGCATCATGCGGTAATAGCCCGGCGCCGAGGTCTTGACCATGGGGGCGGCAGCCTGCGCTATGCCGCTGCCGAGCAGGGCGAACGTTGCCATCGCGGCCACGGCGGCGGCAACTTTTTTGTGAAGCGTTTGAAGAGTGATCATGCGATTTGCTCCGGAGGGTTGCGAACGAAAGAAAGCTGCAATGCGTAGGACGGAGATTATGCCTAATTCTTGCAAAGGGCGCACCGCGATAGCCTGTGAAAACCATTCACAGCAGCGGCGCCCCCCCCCGTTGCCGCCACGCTTGCTTTACGTTCGGGTTACATTGGCTGAAAGTGCCAGCTGGCGCGCCTTTCCGGGCAAAAATGCCTCAAACGCCGCGTCAATAAAGGACTTTTGTATTCGCCGCCTGCGTATCTGGCCGCTTGCTGGATCAGGCCTTGGCCCCGTGTTTTGCCACGGAGGGTTGCACGGCGTCCCTGCGAGTGCGCAGAAATGCCGCTCCCAGCAGGGCCGCGATCACGGCGAAAGAGGCGCCCGTCATGAACGCCAGCCGGTAGCCGCTGTTGAGCGCCGTGAGCGCATTGCTCCCGGCCGCGGACAATTGCTCGGTGTGTGAGGCGGCGAGACTGGCGAGCACGGCGAGACCAAGCGCGCCGCCCATCATGAACGAGGTATTGACGACGCCCGAGGCAAGGCCCGATTCATTCGGGCTGACGTCGCTCATCGCCGCCAGCAGCATCGGGTTGAAGGCGATCCCGGCGCCGAGCCCCAGCAGAACCATTCCGGGCAGCACATCAACGAGGAAGCCGCCCTCGACCGGTGCGTGCGCGAACAGTGTCAGCCCCAGCGCCGCCAGCAGCAGGCCGCCGGCCAGCGGCCGCCGATAGCCGAAGCGCATCACCAGCTTCGCCGACCAGCCCAGCGAAAACGCCGCCATGATCAGATTGGCCGGCAGGAAGGAGAGCCCGACCTGCATCGGGCTGTAGCCGAGCACCAGTTGCAGGTACAGGGCGGAGATGAAGAACCAGGCAAACATGGCGGCGGCCCACAGCACGCCGACGATATTGGCGGTGGCGACATTGCGCAGCCGAAACAGGCCGAGCGGCATCAGCGGGTGCCGCACGCGCGCCTCGATGGCGAGAAAAATGCCCATCAGTACCAGTGCCGCAGCCAGCAGTGCCATAGTCTGCATTGACGACCAGCCGGCTTCGTTGCCATTGACGATGGCATAGACCGCCAGCATCAGGGAGGAGGTCACCGTGATCGCGCCGGCGATATCGAGGCGTTCGCCGGCCGCCTCGCCCCGCGTATCCGGCACCAGGCGCAGGCAGAGCGCGTAGACCGCAATGCCGATGGGCAGATTGACGAGAAAGATCCAGTGCCAGCTGAGCAGATTGGTGAGCAGGCCGCCCAGCAGCACGCCGATGCTGCCGCCGCCGGCGCAGACAAAGCCGTACACGCCCATCGCCTTGGCGCGCTCGGCGGGCGCGGTGAACAGATTCATGATCAGGGACAGGGCCACGGCCGACACCACCGCGCCGCCGAGGCCCTGCACGGCACGCGCGCCCACCAACAAGGCTTGCGAGTTGGCCAGGCCGCAGGCCAGCGAAGCGAGGGTGAACAGGCAAATGCCGAGCAGGAACAGCTTGCGATGGCCGTAGAGATCGCCCAGTCGGCCACCGAGCAACAGGAAGCCGCCGAATGGCAGCATATAGGCATTGACCACCCACACCAGCGAGGTTTCCGTAAAGCCGAGGTCGCTGCGGATCGAGGGCAGGGCGACATTCACGATTGTGGTGTCGAGGACGATCATCAGCACACCGAGGCAGAGCACCATCAAAGCCAGCCAGCGTTTGCGGCTTTCCAGATCAGCGACCATCGATTTTTCTCCTGCGCCGGTTCATTGAACAAAAACCCTCAGCGTCGGCGCCAACGCATTCGGTGTGGTGAAGGAAATGGAAAAGCCACAGCAAGCGTCAATCCGCTGCCGGGTCAGCCTGCAGCAACTCATCGGGAATTTCCACCGGTACCCAATACCATCCGCGATTGCGCGAGGGATTGCCGCCCGCATGCAGTCGGGAAAATTCCACAATGCCGATATCGCCGCCGGGCAGGGTGACACGGACCTGCACATTATCGTCGCGACAGGAAGTCGGATCGGGCAGGGCAGCCAGGATGCTTTGCGCCGAAAGCGCAGTGAGATGGGTGCAATCGATCATGTTGAAACTCGGCCCTGCGCCTTCGCCAGGTAAGCCTCCAGTTGCTCGAAGGTGCCGCCCCAGCCCTGCTGCATGCCGGCATGGCCATCACGGAAGGCTTTGCGCTCGGCTGGAGTGGCCTGATGTGGCGCCCATTCGATGCGGATCGTGGTCTTGCCGCCCTTTTCAGTGAAGGTGGTGGTGGACAGGGTTTCCAGCGGCCAGTCCGGCGCCATCGGATGGCGGGTCACGCCGGCGTCCTTGTCGGAGAATGCAACGATGACGACGAGGCGTTCAGGCGCCACGATTTCGCGGAAGATCCACTTGCCCCACATTTCAAAACCATCGGGCGAGCGCATCGCATAGTGAAACAGCCCGCCCGGCTTCAGCTCGAGATGGCAGGTCGGCATGGTGAAGCCCTTGGGCCCGAACCATTGCATCAGATGTTCGGCCTGGGTAAATGCCTTCCACACCAACTCGCGCGGCGCATCCAGGGTGCGGGTGATGACGAAGGCTTCGGAAGTGGCGGCTGCTTTGCTGTCGTTCATGGGGTTCTCCAGATTGAGTCGTGCAATACCTGAACCGCGGGCGAAGTTGTGCAATCAGGATTGCGCAAGATAAGCCGCCAGCCGGTCCAGTGTTGAATTCATGCCATCGATGGCGCCATGCTCCCGGATCACGCGATCGCGCTCGGCCGCCGATGGGAACAAGGCCCGCATCGACAGCCGCGTCTTGCCGTCAAGTTCTTCGAAGGTCACCGTGGTCTGGAACACGCCGGGCTCATCTTCACTTTCACCGGCATGCACATAGACCAGGCGCTCGGGCTTGACGACTTCCTTGAAGACGATGAGATTGGGGTAATCGGTACCGTCGGGCCCGTGCATGACAAAGCGCCATGCGCCACCGACGCGCACATCGATGGACAGGGTTGTGGTGGTAAAGCCCTTGGGCCCCCACCATTTGCCGATATGTGCGGGATCGATCCACATGCGGAACACCTGTTCGCGCGGCGCGTCGAATATTCTGCTGGTGGCGATTTCGCGATCGGCCGTACTGCCGCTGTTCTGAAATGGCTTGTCCATGATGTTGTGGCGCTTATTTTTCGGCCAGAGCCTTGAGATTTGCCAGGCCGATTTCGAAGTCGTCGCCGATCATCCTGTCGCGGTTGAAGAACAGGCACATGATTTTCGCGATATAGGGATCGCGGCCGTACATGGCCCAGGTGAGCCGGGTGGCATCGCCCTGCGGCTCGAGAATGAATTCGGCGGTGTGGGTGGCCTCGAAGGGCTTGATGAATTGCAGTCTGATGCTGATCTTCGCCGGCGAGGCCGCCATGATTTCCATCCGGCCGACACCGGCTTTCCCACGGCTTTCCCAGGCATATCCGGCACCCTGGCCGCTGGCAGCGCCGCTGTAGGTCCGCTTCATCGCCGGGTCCAGCTTCTCGTAAGGCGACCACGATGTCCAGTGGTGGAAATCGTTGATGAGCGCAAATATTTTTTCCGGCGCGGCCTTGATGCTGATACTGCGTTCGACCCGGAAAGCGTCGGGCTTGGTCGCCGCGTAGGCGAGTATCACGGCTAACAAAACGATGACGGCAATGATGATGATCTTGAGCATGTCGATTTTCCTTGATTGTTTTTTGATTTGACTCTGACGCAAACCCGTGTCTTCCCGCTTTCTTGTCTGCTTAGTCCGCCTCTTAGTTCACCTTTATTGCCTCGACCTGGATCCGCAGATGGATTTTTCCGGCCTCGCCCTCGCTGTACTTTGTCATGCCGAAATCGGCGCGATTCAGGTCGCCCTCGGCATCGGCGCCGCAGACCTCCTTCTTGTAGTAGGGATGGTCGATGCACGTGAAGCTGTTAAGCGTCAGCCGCACCGGCTTCGTGACGCCCAGCAGGGTCAGCTCACCATCCATGGCGACGGGCGTGTCGCCCTTGAAGCGCAGCGTGCCCTTGTAGCTCATCGCCGGAAATTTCTTTACATTCAGCCAGTCTTCGCCGAGCGCGAATTCCTTCATCTTGTCGTGACCGAAGTTGATGCTGGCGGTATCGACCACGATCTCGGCGCTGCCGCTGCGGGCGGCGCGATCCAGCATGACCTTCCCGGACGTCTTGTCGAATTTGCCGCGCCACACGGACAGGCCCATATGCGAAAACTCCAGGCTGGGGTAAGTGTGGTCCGGATCGATGTTGTAGTCGGCGGCGATCGCCGCGACGGAATTGGCGGCAAGGGCGAGGGCGAGCAGGGTTTTGCAGGCTGACATGATGGTTATCTCCTGAAGCAAAAAAAACGGGTAAATGGTTAGCGTTGCAGCGCGGCTGCCAGATTGTCCAGCAGGGCGCGGGTGCCGCGTTCGCGGCCGCCGGCATCGTCGAAGCCGTCGACGAATACGCCCTGTTCGGTGACCACCAGCCGGGTGCCATTGCCCGCCGGCGCGAACTCGATCGTGGCCAGCGAGATCGAGATAAGTTTGTTGTCAAGATGCATTGCGTAGCTGTAGACGATGCGCGCATCCGGCACGATGTCCAGATAATGACTGCTGAAGGCCGAGACCGGACCGCCGCCCGCAAACGTCCCCTTGAGTCGCTCGCTGCCGCCGATGCGGAAATCGAACGCGCGATCGATCAGCGTCCATTTGTCCGGCGGGCCCACGAACCAGCGCGCCTTGGCGGCCGGATCGGCCCAGGCGGCAAATACCTTCGCCGGCGCAAACTCGTAACGGCGCTCGATGACGAAGGTGTCGTGCTGCGCGGAGCGGACGCTGGCGGCAGCGGCAGTGCTTTTCGCGTTCATTTTTTCTTCCCCTTGCGGTTTGGCGTGACGGCCGGTTTTGGTCTGGCGGCCTGCGCGGCTTCCTGTGCCTGCAATTCGCGCAGGTAATCGCCGAGCCGGTCGAGACGCTCTTCCCAGAATTGGCGGTACTGTTCGACCCAGCTGGAAACTCCCTGCAGCGGCGCCGCCTCCAGTTTGCAGGGCCGCCACTGTGCTTCGCGCGAGCGCGTGATCAGCCCGGCGCGTTCCAGCACCTTGAGATGCTTGGTCACGGCGGGCAGGCTCATCTCGAACGGCTCGGCGAGCTCGGTGACCGAAGTCTCGCCCAAGGCCAGGCGCGCAAGGATCGCGCGCCTGGTCGGGTCGGCGAGGGCGCCAAAGGTGGCACTGAGACGGTCGGCAGGCATGGCGATGGTGAAAATGAGTGAAGTTGAAGGTCGAATTTATTAATTAACCAAATGGTAAAATAAAGCTTCGGCAAAAATTTGTCAAGCACCTGTGGCTCGAAATTCGACATGGCGGGTTTCTGCCGACCGGCAAGGAAATGTCCGCACCGGGGCGTGCGGAGAGAGTCGAGGCGGCGGTGTCGACGGCCTGGGTATGCCTGGCGGCATCCCGCCAAGGGCCGGGTCAGATGGTGATGACCAGCTTCTGGTAAGGCCCCGTCAAAGGAATGCTGCTTGCTGATCCGCGTGGCGTCCGGCAACCAGTCAGCGATGTCGACGTGCCACATATGCAGCGCGAACGGTTCCTGCCAATTCAGCAGGTGATGGAGGTGGTTCCGAAGTAAGGTCCGCTAGCGCGGTGTCATCGTCATGCAGTGTTGAACCTGGGCGGCAAAAGTGGCCACATCGATCGGTTTGGAAAGATAGCCGTCACAGCCGGCGGCAAGAAACTTCGCCTCATCGCCTTTCATGGCAAAGGCGGTAAAGGCCACGATGACGATATGCGATGTTGCCGGATTGCCTTTTAGCTGCCGCGTCAGTTCCAGGCCGTCTATACCCGGCATCTGTATGTCCATCAGGATCAAATCGGGCCGAAAGAACTCGATGCGCGCAATGGCCGACATGGAGTCGGCATTTTCGACCATAAAGGCATTCGCCTCCAGGACAAACGTTGTCAGTTCGATATTCATGAGATTGTCGTCGACAATCAGAATGCGCGGCATCGTCATGTCGAGCCCCCGTCGAGCAACTTGTCCCTCTTGGGTTGCCAGCGTCTCAGGCTATCCAGCATCGGCGCCAGTGCGCCCCCGCCCTTGTTGATGATGGTCCGGGCGGACTGGGCCAACCGCGCGTATTCCTCATTCGTCAGGATCATATTGGTCCAGATAAACACTGGTGTGTCCTTGCAGGCCTGCAAACGCTTCAGCGCATCGAGAACTTCGAAGCCATCGAACTCCGGCATCATCAGGTCCAGGATAATCGCGTCAGGTTTGTGCGTGGTGATTTCGCGCAGTGCGGTGCGACCGTCAAGCATGCATATGGCCTCGATGCCGATACCCCTCAGCGTGGCCCGCATCAGTTGCAGCGCCATGGCATCGTCGTCAATCACCATCACTTTCGCGGAGCGCGCCCCGCCATTCTGGAATGGGGTCATTGCTTCGATGATTTCCTCGCTGCGGATGGGCTTGCTCAGTACGTCGGCAATTGAAAATGTAGCGGCAAAGCCCACCTCTGCCGGCATGCTCACGCTCACCACCGGCGATTGGCGGCTCGGGCCCTGGCCGCGGATTTTCGCCAGGGCATCAAGCCCTCCCTGGTCAGGCAACATTAAATCCAGTGTGAGCGCGTCATAGGTCTTCGATGCAGCGTGTTTTACCGCTTGCTCGCCAGTCGAGGCCGCATCAACGTCGAATCCCGCTTCGGAAAGTGCCCGGGCCACACGCAGCTGCTCGCCCCAATCGGCTTCAATGACCAGAAACCGGTGTCCCTGTCCCGCCGTTGCAGCCGCGGGAGCGTGGTAGTCCGGCACCAGGTCATTGTCGGCATTGCGGCGGAGCACCAGATGAAACACGCTGCCTTTTCCCAGAACGCTGCGCACACCAACGTTGCCGCCCTGTGCCTCCACCAGGCGGCGGGTCAGTGCCAGGCCAAGACCGGTTCCATGATGCTGCTTGCTGTAACCCGAGTCGAGCTGCTGAAATTCGACGAACAAACGCGCTAGGTCGGCATCGGATATGCCGATGCCGCTATCTTCGACTTCAATGCGAAAATGCAGCGGGCCTTCGGCAAACGCCCGAATGATCACTTTTCCGCTGTCCGGCGTGAACTTGATTGCATTCGACAGATAGTTGTACAGAACCTGCTTCAGCCTTGCGGGATCAAGCACCAGATCGGTAAGCGTCGGATCGATGTTGGCGATGAAAACGATTTGCTTGCGCGTGACGCTCGTATGCAGGATCCCACTGACCTCCTTGATCAACTGGTGAAGGTTGACCAATTCCGGATAAAACTCGAGCTTGCCGGACTCGACCTTGGACAGGTCAAGCACATCATTGATCAATTGCAGGAGATGGCGCCCGCTGGTTCCGATGTGACCCAGGAACTCATGATGCTTCGGCGATTCCTCGCGAACTGCGCCGGAATGAAGCAGGTCGGCAAAACCGATGATTGCGTTCAGTGGCGTGCGCAGTTCGTGCGACATATTGGCCAGGAACTGGCTTTTCAGCCGGCTGGCTTCCTGAATCTGCCGGTTTTCCGCCTCTAGACGCTGCGCATGATGGCGCGCGATTTCGGCCTGCTTCTGCTGCGTGATGTCGGTAATGATGCCCAGCATGTGTGTAGGCTCGCCATCTTCGTGCCGGATGCTGCCGTTTACCCCGATCCAATGCACGCTTCCGTCCAACCAGATGACCCTGCACTCGACGCGCCAATCGCGCAACTCATTGGTGGCGATTTGAAAACTGCGGACCACATCTGCACGATCATCAGGGTGGACATGACCCAACAAGGTCTCGAATGTCCATTCCGCCTGGGGCTCGCTATAGCCAAAACAGCGGTCGTGTCGCAGCGAACGCTGAGTCGTGCCGGTCGCCAAGTCCAGGTCCCAATCGCCTAGTTGAGCGGCTTCGAGGGTGAATCGCAACCGTGCTTCGCTGTCGCGCATCGCCGCTTCGGCCTTGCGCTGACGGGAAACATCGCGTGCGATCTTTGAGGCGCCGATAATGCGCCCCTGCGTGTCGCGGATCGGCGAAATGGTCAGCGACACCTCGATTTGCTTGCCGCCCTTGGCAAGGCGGACGGTGTCGAACGGCGGTACGCTGGCACCGTGCGCGAGTTCGGCCACTATGTGCATTTCCTCATCTCTTCGCTCCGGCGGGATCAGCATCTGCACAGACTGTCCGATAGCCTCCCTGGCGCTGTAACCGAACATGTTCTGTGCTGCTTCGTTCCAGCTGGAGATGCGGCCGTCAAGGGTCTTGCCGATGATGGCGTCATACGACGATTCAACGATCGCCGCCAGGCGGTTCACTTCGGCGGCGGCCCTGAGCAGCTCGCTTTCATCGCGAAAGATCATCGCCATGCCGCGGACGGCGCCGTCGTCGGCATAGGTTGGAGACGCCTTGAGTTCGAGCGCAGTACGTTTTCCGTCGCGCGCGATGGCAACAATGTGGTGAACCTTGTCCACGGTGATGCCCTGTTCGATCATCAAGTCCACCGGGTTCATGATTGCATGCGAAGCCGGGCGGTCTTCCTGGTCAAATATCTTCCAGAGATTCTGTCCTTGCGCCTCGGCCTGGGACCAGCCCATCACCTGCTCGGCCACGGCATTCATGCGCGTCACCCGGCCATTGCGGTCGGTGGCGATGAAGCCGGCGCCGATGCTGGAAAGCGTCACCGCCAGGCTCTGCTGGACGTCGATCAGATGTTCCTCCGCACTGCGGCGCTTCTGGATTTCCGTCTCCAGTGAACCGATGACCGATTGCAATTGCGTCACCGAAGGGATTTTCAGCGCCTTCGGAATCAGCGGCCACAGTGCAACAGCGGTCACCAGCGAAATTGCCGCGGTGATCATCTTGGTCAGGGTCTGCAAGGCGTAATCGGGCTGCCAGATGGTCCAGATGTCCATCACGTGCGTGATGCCGCAGGCGAAGATGAACGCGATGAACAACCACATCACCCAGTTCATGGCGGTGTCGGCGCGTTTGCGTACAAAACTCACCATTGCCAGCGGGATCGAGAAATACGCCATGGCGATGATGGCATCGGCGCCAACCATGGACCAGAGCAGGCCGGGCGTCCAGGTGAAGCAATAGCCGTGGGGCAGATAGCCGCCGCGTCCGAGAAGAGAGGTTAATGTATCCATCGAGGCTCCCGAATCAAATGCCAGGGCAAAGGCCTGAGGTTTTCCAATCGTGTCGCCATGAAGAATCGGCACTGAGCGAAACTCACGCTAACAGGAATCGCAAAGCCTGATGACTACATTTTTTTCTGTGGAACGCCGAACATAATCGTGCCTTTTCCGCTGTTCCCGCTCTTTTGACCCGGTGTCGGATGCTGATCGCGGGTTTTCCATGACAAAACTACAGCGTTTGCCGCGTGTCGAACCCACCCGTACAGGTAGTATTTGGAATCGATCGTCCTGCCGACCCAATACACGAAACCGACCGGCGCATGCCGGCGTGGCAAAACGCACTCGATGCTACGTCAGTTGCCACACAAGTCGACTGGCGCAAGTAACTGCAAAACTGCATTTACTACGGTGCAGCAGATTGTTGCCGCAGCCTGACAACCGACACCGAGGTGTCCTGCGTCCCATCGCCGCGAGGAGTATCATTTTCCCGAGTCGCCAGCCCTGTCCGAAATACCTTGCCATGAGAACGGATAATGCAACGTCTGTGGCCGAAAAATCTGCTGCTACAGCGCGATCGCCTGATCGCGACGGGGGCGCTTGTGATCCTCGCCGCATTGGCCTGGGTCTGGCTCGTGATAATGACGCAGGAAATGCCCGATCCAGGCGCTGCCGCGCTCGTCGCCATGCATGCAGCGCCATGGAATTTGGGCTATTTCCTCGCCACTTTCCTGATGTGGGTGGTGATGATGGTCGGCATGATGGTGCCAAGCGCAATGCCGGCTATTTTGCTGTTCGCTGCATTGCAGCGCCATAAAAATCCCGGGGCGCGCGGAATTCTTCCCGGTACCGCCTGGTTTACGGCCGGTTATTTGCTGGCCTGGACCGCCTTCAGTCTCGCCGCTACCTTTGCGCAGTGGGGGCTTGCCACGGTTGCGCTGCTTTCACCCGCCATGGTTGGCACCAGCCCGATTCTCGGCGGCGCCCTGTTCATCGCCGCAGGCATTTACCAGCTCACGCCCATGAAGGCGGGCTGCCTGCGTTATTGCCGCTCGCCCGCCGAATTCCTGGTGCGGCATCGGCACGCGGGGGCACTCGGGCCTTTGCTGACGGGGCTGGAGCATGGCCTGTATTGCACCGGTTGCTGCTGGGCGCTGATGGCGCTGTTGTTCACTTTCGGGGTGATGAACCTGCTGTGGGTCGCGGTGATTTCGTTGTTTGTGCTGGTCGAGAAACTCGCACCGGCGACGACGCTGTCGGCGACGATAAGCGCGGTGCCGATGATCGCCACCGGCGTTCTGCTGTGGATTCCGGGCTGATGTTCGTGCAGGAAAAATCGATGCGGGGCAGTTTCAACGCAGGCGTGGCGGCAATCAACAAGGGAGGTCAATATGGCAATGGTCGAGTGGTATATCAAGGGTAAAGAGTTTGCGAACTGCAATTGTGCGTATGGCTGCGGCTGCCAGTTCAACGCGTTGCCGACACATGGCTTCTGCTGTGCCGCAGTCGGATTCCAGTTTGACGAGGGGCGTTTCGGCGACGTGAAACTGGATGGTACACGCGCCGCCGGCCTCTACTCCTGGCCGGGTCCGGTGCACGAAGGCAGGGGCACCATGCAACTCATCGTCGACGAAAGTGCCAATGCGAAACAGCGCGAAGCGCTGGTCAAGATCATGACCGGGCAGGACACCATGGACATGGCGACCATGTGGTGGGTGTTCGCCGCGATGAGTCCAACCAAGCTGGAGACGCTGTACCTGCCGATCGATTTCGAGGCCGATGTCGACGGCCGTCGCGGCCATCTCAAGATCAAGGGGGTGGTCGAAACGCGCGGCGAGCCGATTCGAAACCCGGTGACCGGCGCCGAACATCGCGTGCGTATCGATCTGCCGAACGGCTTTGAATATCGCCTTGCGGAAATCGGCAGCGGCAGTACCCGCACATCGGGCAAGATCAAGCTGGAAATGACCAATACCTATGGCCAGTTTGCGAACTTGCACCTGAGCCATGCGGGTGTAGTCGGTTAATACGGCATCATCCGCCGGCGTGGCACTCGATTCAGGATAGACTGAACTTGCCTATTCATTAGTCATTAGTCTCTTCTGGATCACCATGCGTGTTCCTCCGTTCCGGATCGATTCTGCCAGCCGATGCGTCGATGCCGTGCTCGAGCGCGTCGGCCGGGAAGTGGTGCTCGCGGTTCCGCTGGGCCTCGGTAAGCCCATTCCCCTCATCAATGCGTTTTATCGGCGCGCCCGGGCCGATCCGACGATCAGGCTGAAGATATATACCGCGCTGTCGTTAAGCAGGCCGACGTGGTCGAACGATCTTGAACGGCGTTTTCTCGAACCCTTTGTCGCGCGCGTGTTTGGCGATTATCCCGAACTGGATTATGTTGCGGCCCTGCGCGTGAACCGCGCGAACCATGGCGCGCGGCGCATGCCGGCCAATATCGAAGTGGTTGAATTTTTCCTGGATCCCGGCGCCTATCTGAACAGCGAGCATGCGCAGCAGCATTACCTCAGCGCCAACTACACCCATGTGGTGCGCGAGGTTCTCAAGCAAGTCAATGTCATTGCACAGATGGTGGCGGCGCGCGTCATCGATGGCCGGACCGAATTCAGCCTGAGCAGCAACCCGGATATAACGCTCGACCTGTTGCCGCAGTTGGCGGCGCTGCGCGCAGGCGGCCGGGAAATCGTGACCATTGCAGCGATCAACAACCGGCTGCCCTTCATGCCCGGCGAGGCCGAGATCGCCGCCGACAGCATCGATTTTCTGCTCACGGACCCGGCCGGCGAGCACGATCTGTTCTGCCCACCCAATATGCCGATCAGCAGCGTCGACCATATGATCGGTCTGCATGCCAGCAGCCTCGTCAAGGACGGCGGCACACTGCAACTCGGTATCGGCGAACTGGGCGATGCGATCGTGTACAGCCTGCAGCTGCGCCACCGTAACAATGCCGCTTACAGGCGGGTGCTCGATGCGATCGGCGCGAACCGGAATTGGCGCGGCCTGATCGCCGCTGTCGGCGGCGCATCGACAGCGTTTGAAAAAGGCCTTTACGCCTGCAGCGAAATGTTCGTCGACGGTTTTCTCGATCTGTATCGCAGCGGCGTTCTGAAGCGCCGGGTGTATGCGCACGAAGCGATCCAGCGCGGGCTCAACAGCGGCAGCATCGACGAAATCATCGGCCCGGCGTGTCTCGACTGGCTGCTCGAATGCGGCGTGGGCCCGCGCCTGAATGCCGTCGAATTCACGGCGCTGGAACGGGCGGGCCTGTTTCGCGATGGCGTGAAATTCGCGAACGGCCATCTGGCCGGTCCGGACGGAA
>DASWEY010000040.1:0-69333 GCA_036394575.1 Usitatibacteraceae bacterium
CGCCTGGGATTCCGCTAACCCTGGTGATGAGTCATGTTTGGCGTGGCAGCATCTTCGTCTGGCAGGTTTCTTGGCGGGCAGCACGACGGTCAGTTGCACGGCCGGCAGCGATTATCTGCAGAAGAATGCAGACGGCGGTCGCGTTGGTATCAGCAGTCTGATGCAAATGCAGACCCCCACAGCAATGACGGGCTCGTACAATATCTGTTCATCTGGCGTACTGGGCAGGATTGCCAAGCAGTTGGATACACAGCTGGACGACGGCAATACCCAAACGGGCTCATTCCGTGTTGCTGCTATTGCAGCGCCAACATTAGCGCTGGCGAATTCTGCGGTGGATGACAGCACAGCGTATTTGGTTTGCTTGGCTTTCTAGTGTCATTACGGTTTCTAAGAAAGGCCCGCAATCGCGGGCCTTTTCATTTTTTGGACGCCCTGTGGGAGCTGTTGCCCAATGTTAATAATCATAGGCACAGATGCCAAAGCAGCTCTAGCCTAAGCGCGCTTGTTGACCCATTGGCTTGTACCCACGCACCGGAAATCCCTCGCTTGACGTCAAGCGAGGGATTTTCATTTGGGATGATCTAACGCCCCTTGAGGATGCTTTAGCGGACCACATTTACTCTGAATAACCAGCAACAGCTCTAACGGAGCCAGGGGGGCAATGAACTTGGAAAATCTTTTGCTCGATGCCATATTCCCGTCGATGCTCGACCCTAATCCTGTGGTGTTTCGCGGACAAGACGAATGCGGAGTCGGCCCAGTCAGAACGGCTTGCAAAAAACCTCAGGATGCCGTTCACACGTTTAGGCGAGCCTTGAATCGCAATGCGTTCCTCTGCGGTTGCCTCGACTTCACGGAAGAAGAAAGCATCGAACATCTCATTATTGGCCTGGGCTTTAGGTATGGCAGCACCACAAAAGTGGTCGAGGCCATGCACACCAGCGGCAATTCCAATAGCGTCGCGCCCACACCAGAAATGCAGGCCAAAATTCAACAGCATCTAAAGCAAGATCACGATACTGAGGTGATTGTTTTTCACAATCACCCTAAGAACTGGGCGAACTCCATGTTCGACAGTTTGCCAACAGCGTCTGGCCAAGACAGACGTGTAATGCTTCAGCATATGCTGCAACCGCTAGCACTATTGCGCACCATCACTAGTGGGGGGCGGGTATTGTTCTATTTGGGCGAAAACCATTTTGTGCGGGAGTTTCGCACCCCAGCAATTCGCGATCTACTTGGAATTGCTGTCCGCTTGTCAATTCGCGCGCAATGTTGACCCCCTTTTCGCTTTGAATTTTGACCCCACCTGAACGGCCATTCTCTCTCGGAAAAGCGTTCAGAAGGCTGCAAATTGGGGTGGGGTCAACGCGGCGCGAATACTCCCGCAAAGGGGGTCAAATTTCGAAGCGAATTCACAGGTGCTAGCTCATTCGTCGATATCGGCTCTTCTTTCGCCTCTTGCATGCAATTTAGAATGACTCTCGTAAGCTCCCCATAAGAAAGGCTTGTCCGTATTTCCTTCGGTCGAATCGGACGTACACATTCTGGGTTGATGGCGATCTCGTGAATCGAGAAAACGCGATCCAGACTTGCGAGATCAGCTTGCAATTTAGCTATGGCTGCGCAGGTGCGTGCTTGGTTCTCTTCCAGCTTTGTGATCTCCCCCGCTATACGCGCGCGCTTGTTAATCAGCCACTTAAGAGAAGAGGGAATTCTTGGAGTCATCCCTTGAGCCTACCGAGCGAGGTCGGCAAGCTCAAGGGGCAATAGCTACAACATGGCGTTTTTGGATCGCTATTTCATGCGCGCAGAATTGGTGCAGAGGATTTGCAAACCCCGCACCCAGCTTGCCGTTCCAGCCATTTCTGCCTCAAAACCCGCGCCAATAGGCGTTATGCGTAATCTCAACCTTGCATCACCTGCATTTCTGCGCGCGCCAGCGCTTCCGGCGTGCCGGCCAGGATCAGCACATCGGATACCAGCAGGCGCATGTCCGGCGCCGGGCTCAGTTCGCGCACACCATGGCGGCGCAGTGCGGTCAGCGTAACGTCGATGTCGTCAAGACTCAGAGCCGCTGCCTGCTGCGGCGTCCCCGGCCGCCTGCCTGGCGCGCATCGTCGTCCCGTTGAACTCGTTCACTGCATGGGCCGCCATGAATCCGATGTCGGCTGAGATTTCACCAACGCCAAACGGCGCGTCCGGCTAATACTTTCCCACCTGTCTAGGTAGTATTCAACGCGCCCGGAGGCGGGTAAAACTGCCAAGTGCGTCACATTTGTTCACAATCTTGCTGGATGCGGCTTGGATCAGTGCATGAGCGAGGGAGCGCTTATGTCCTGGTAGTCGCTGACGATGGAAATGACGCAATTCGTCGAGTGCAATCCGAATCACCGTAGCTACATCAAGTGGCACATGTTGCGTAAATCCAGAGGCTCACAATGATTCTCGCTCGCTATTCGCTCCCCGCTTTTATTCAGGATTTTCCTGTGAATTCGCCCGAGTATCGGGACCTCGCCAGCCGCTGGAACGTCAATATCACGGGGTGGATTGCGCAAGCGATGCCAGGTTCGCCTTCCTATTTCTATGACCCGCTGGCAACGGACATCCCGAGTGGAACGCAGGCGGCGCCGGTCCAGTGGAATGCGTTTCCGGGGCGCCTGCTGCAGTATTTTTCCGACAGCACGCCGGTGCCGCCCTCGAATCCATACAACCTCACGCAGGACCAAATCTATTCGCTTGCGGATACCGGAAATTACACCGACCAGAATGGCCAACAACAAAGCTTCCCCCAAATCCCATCGGTGATCTGTCCCAACGCCGATTGGCAGGGCTCGCTGAAAGCATTCGGACCGTATGGTCCTCGCGGTTGGTTGGACGAGTATTGCGAGTGGTCGTCCGCGCGCGATGCCAATAACAACCTGCTGCGCGTCGATTTCGCCTGTGAGAACCCGGAGTACTGGAACACACTTTGGAAGGTGAGTCCCACGCAGGTTGCCGTTCTCTATCAAAATACGCTCAACGCCGGCGCGCCTGCCTCCCGCGCGGTTATGGTCAGCGTCGCCGATCTGCAACTCTACGACATCAACGGCAATGTCGTGATCGACCCCGATACCGGCAGGCCCGCCTAAAACCCGCTTAACAAATGGAACAGCGGCCCTGTTGCGGTACGGACGGGTGCATCGAGCGCGTTCAGTGGCGGCGCCATGCATCTCACCAGCACACCCAACACCTTGCAGACGGAACTGGGGCTCGCCGGGGCGGCAACCGTTCAGTATCAGCCGCCAGGCGGTTCCGGAAACTCCGATGCCCAAGCACTTATCTGTTGCGGCAACTACGGGCAAGAATACCGGCATAGTGATCCGCACATTGGCCAGGCGGTCAATCAGGTTGTGGCCGACGGTGCACAAGAGGGCGGCCCGCCGCAATATGTGTGCCTCGCCGACCCCGTTGGCCTCTACATTCAGCAGCCGGACAGTGGCGTCTTCCAGTTTGGCCCCAATATTGTGGTCGGTCGCGATGTGCCTGTCGGGGCGAATCCATTTGAAGTGTGGCAGGTGATACGCGGCGCGGTCAATCTTCAGGACCCGGTGACCGGCAACGATTTCCAGGGGAATTTTGTATTGCATGCCGTGTGCCAGATCCCGGCCTCATGGTTGGCAATGAATCCCAACCTCACGCTTGCCGACATGCTGGTCGGCGGCCAAGCCATCGTGTGGGCCGGGCAAATCGCCGCGCAATTCGACATCGGTCTTTTCGCACGACCGTTGCAGGCTTTGCAAGCCCCGCCACCCGCAGGCTGTGTCATCCCCGGCTCGCCCGCCGGTCAGCCGTTGCAGTGCATGTATGCGGCGCTCTGGGATGGTTATTATCCGCAAAACGAGCCCTGCCCTACCGGCACAAAAATGTCGCTCGCGAGCAATACGACGTTCATCGCACCGCGGCTACCCGCTACTAACGTGCAGCAACAGTTGGTATTGACCTGCGCGACCGTCCCCACGGCGCCGACAGTGCAGGTTTTGCTGGCCGATGGCTCCGGGCCGGATCCCTCCATTCAAGTGATGGTGACCAAGATGGCCAACGTCGTCTACGCCGTTCCCGGGAATTCCTTTCCTAGTCCGTGCACGGCGCTCTACATCACGGTTACGATTCCCGTGCAGAGGGCGGGGGGACTGCGCGGTGTGCAGATTAGCGGCAACGGCATCCCGGGCGGACAGTTGCCTGCCGCCCTTTACATTGTTCCAGGCCTGTGATCATGGCTACGCTTGCAACCATCCTGGACAAGTGCATTGGCGCTGCGCATCTCCGCCGTTACATTCGGTTTCTGGTGTCGTGTGCGACGTTCACCGGTGCCCTCGGCCTTCTGAATGTGTCGCTGGCGTATGCCGGCGCGACCAGCCCTTGCTCGGGCCTTGGTGTGCAACCGGTGAGCATTGCGCCACTGATGCCGAACAACTTCAGCGCACTCGCGAAGTCGCAAATCGGTGCGAACTGCCTAGCTTGGCAGGAATTCATCTATCTCAATTGGCAAGCTGACCCCAACAGCCCCGGCAAGCCCAATCCAAACGCACCGGCGGCGTCGTTCGGTACGGCGGGTGACACCACGCCGACCGTATGGGAAAGCTATCTAGGGGCCTCGCAAGTGTTCAACGCGCCGTTGAAGGCAAGTAGCAAGAAATCGTCTCGTAACCCTTGGCTCGCCAAACGACCGCAGGTGAAACAGCTGTCACGCATCTCAAAGTTGGGCGATGCAGTGATTAAGTTGAATGGCATTGCGCAGGCAGACGGCAATTGGCTCACCGCACAATCCGGCGGCCTTACTTACTACGAGGTCATGCTGAATCAGGACGAATATGCATTCATCACCAGCAACGTTTTTTCTGGAGACGACCTCACTACATTCGCCGGGCAAGCCGCTTGTGCAGCTCAACCGGGCGTAGGCAATCTCGGCGGCTTCAATCTCCCGGCCGGTAACAATGGCGGCAACAAAGATACGGATTGCACCGGAAATCCCCAGACGTATGGACAGAATATCGGCGCTATCGAAATCAAGGCTGCCTGGATCGCGCTGCCGCCGGATGGTTCGATTAATTATCGATATAAGACTGCCATTGCGTCGATTACCGATCCTTCTGGCAAGACGACCCAGGCAACGGTGGGACTAGTGGGCTTGCACATCGTCCACAAGCTGCCGGGTGCTGCCCAGTTCATTTGGGCAACTTTCGAGCAAATCGACAACAGCCCCGACGAAAACAACGGCAATCCTATTGCTCCCATTCTGCCAACCAATCCGAATCAAAAGCCTCGTCCCGGCTTCAGTTTCTATAACGCCTTGTGTACTCCCAACAGCGATCCGGTGTACCAATGTCAGCACAACAAAGCCCCGGGCTCGCCTTGCACACCAGGCAAGCCGCCGACACCAGGATGTTATCCGTATTCGGCGCCGATGCAAGTCACGCGCATGACGGCGGTACAGTCGGACGCCAACAGCGTAACGGGCTACGCCTGGAGCCTGATGCCAGCGGCATCCGTCTTTAATTACTATCGCCTGATCGATGTGCAGTGGCCGAATCAGCCGACACCGGTGCAGCCAGGGACACGTGTCGGCAACATGCCCGCTGGGGACATCACGCCGCGCGATGCCACTCGCATCATGGCGAACACCACGCTTGAGACATTTGTGCAATCGCAGCTTTCCTGCATGGATTGCCATCAGGGCGCGCCGATCGCGCAAGCCTCTCAACAGAGCAAGACTTTGCGCGCGGGTCGGTCCGCGCGGCGCGTACTCATCGATGCCACGGACACGGTAGGTCCCAAGCCCTTCGCGTCTGATTACTCGTTTGTATTTTCGACAGAAACCGTACGATGAAACGGAAATTTCATCGTAGTGCGCATCCGAATCCATCGAATTTTTAGACAACCCCGCGCCCCGCTTGCCGTTCCAGCCATTTTTGCTCCAAACGCCGCGCCAATAGGCGTTCTACGCATCTTCAACCCTGCATCACCCGCATCTCCGCCCGCGCCAGCGCTTCCGGCGTGCCGGCCAGGATCAGCACATCGGATACCTGCAGACGCGTGTCCGGCGCCGGGCTCAGTTCGCGCACACCATGGCGGCGCAGCGCTGTCAGCGTGACTTCGATGTCGTCGAGCTTGAGCGCTTCAATGGTTTTACCCACCGCCGCTGCGCCGGCATCGATCATGATCGATTGCAGGCGCGGTTGCTGCGCGTCCAGGGCGCTGTCCTCGGCGTCGGTGGCGCCGGGAAAGAAGCCGCGCATCAGCTGATAACGCTCGCCCCTGACGGTGCGCAGCCGCGACAGCACACGGTTCAGCGGGATGCCCATCAGCAGCATGGTTTGCGTGGCCAGCATCAGCGAACCCTCCACCACTTCGGCGACGATCTCGGCCGCGCCGGCGGATTTTAGTTTTTCCACATCGCTGTCGTCGAAGGTGCGCACGATGACCGGCACCTCGGGGCGCAGATCGCGCACATGCGAGAGGATGGTCATGGCGGCATGCGTGTCGGCGAAGCTGACGACCACGGCCGCGGCGCGCGCCAGTCCGGCGGCGGTCAATACTTCCTTGCGCGCGGCGTCGCCGTACATCACCGAGTCGCCGGCCGCGGCAGCCTGCTTGACGCGCAGCGGGTCGGCGTCCAGTGCGATCACCGACATTTTTTCCAGCTCCAGGAAACGCGCCAGACTCTGGCCCGAGCGGCCATAGCCGCAGATGATGACGTGCCCGCGCTGTGCCATGGCGCGAATCGCCAATTGCTGCAACTGCACGGCGCGCGTTTCCCACTCGCTTGCCACCAGATAGAGGACGATCTTTTCGCTCTTGGCGAGGAGCAAGGGGGCCAGCAGCATCGAAAACAACATAGCCGACAACACCACCTGCAGCGTGGTCGCCGGGATCGCATTGACCTTGCCGGCCAGGGACAGCAGCACAAAACCGAATTCGCCGGCGGGCGCCAGGGCCAGCGCGCAACGCAACGCCACGGCGCGATCGTTCTTGAAGGTCATGGCCAGTCCGACAATGATCGCGAACTTCAGCGCCAGCAGCGCAATCAATACCAGCAGCACGACACCGAAACTGTCGATCACCACGCGGAAATTGAGCAGCATGCCCACCGTCACAAAGAACAGGCCCAGCAGCACATCGCGGAACGGCTTGATGTAATCCTCGACCTGGTAGCGATACTCGGTTTCCGAAATCAGCATGCCGGCCAGGAAGGCGCCCAGCGCCAGCGACAGCCCGGCCAGTTCGGTGGCCAGCGCCAGGCCGAGAGTGACGAACAACACCGCCAGCACAAACAATTCGGAAGATTTTTGCGCGGCGATGAGATGGAACAGCGGCCGCATTACGCGCTGGCCGATGACCAGAATCAATACCAGGGCGACGCCGGCTTTCAGCAGCGCACCGCCGATTTCCAGCGCGATCTGGTGGCCGGACAGCGCCAGTGCCGGCACCAGCACCAGCAGGGGAATGACGGCCAAATCCTGAAACAGCAGCACGCCCATGATCTGGCGGCCATGGGCCGAGTGCAACTGGGTTTGTTCGGCCAGCACTTTGGAGATGATGGCGGTTGACGACATCGCGATGACGCCGCCCAGCACCAGGCTGGCCTGCCAGGACTGTCCCGCCAGCAGGGCAATCGCCATCACCACCGCCATGGTGCTCAGCACCTGGGTACTGCCGAAACCCAGTACGATATGGCGCATGGCTTTCAGCTGTGGCAGGGAAAACTCGAGACCGATCGAGAACATCAGGAATACCACACCGAATTCGGCAAGGTAACGGGTATCGGCCGATTCCGGCACGAAGGCCAGCGCATGCGGCCCGATCAACACCCCCAGCACCAGATAGCCGAGGATCGGCGGCATGCTGAAGCGCCGGAAAATGACCACCGTGATCACCGCCGTGGCAAGCAGGATCACGACCAACGAAAGCGTGGAGTGCGGCATCTATTCCCTTTTGGATGGTGCTGCCGTGTTATTTGCAGGTTAAGACATTACAATCTCATCATGCAAAGTCTATTACAACCCCGCCCCATCGCCGATACGGCACGCACCCTGGCGCTGGCCCGCGAAACTTTTGAAATCGAAGCCGACGCCGTGCGCGGCTTGTCGGCGAAGCTCGGCGACAGCTTCATCGCCGCGCATAAACTCCTGTTCGAGGTCGTCGCCCGCAAGGGGCGTGTGGTCGTCACCGGCATGGGCAAAAGCGGCCATATCGGCGGCAAGATCGCCTCGACCCTGGCATCGACCGGCACCCCGGCGTTCTTCATGCATCCCGGTGAAGCCAGTCACGGCGACCTCGGCATGATTACCCGGGACGATGTGGTCATCGCCATTTCAAACTCCGGCGAGTCCGACGAAATCCTCAAGATCCTGCCGCAGTTGAAACGCCGCGGCACACCGATCGTCGCCATCACCGGCAAACCCAATTCAACGCTTGCCCAGGCGGCCACGGTGCATCTGGATGCGGGCGTTGAAAAGGAAGCCTGTCCCCTCAACCTGGCGCCCACCGCCAGCACGACAGCCACGCTGGCCCTGGGAGATGCATTGGCGGTGACTCTGCTGGATGCCCGCGGCTTCGGTGAGGAAGACTATGCCATGCATCATCCGGGCGGTTCGCTGGGACGGCGCCTGCTGGTGCATGTCAGCGAAGTGATGGTATCGGGCGAGCGCGTGCCCAAGGTTTCGGGTGATGCCTTCCTGCCCCAGGCCATTTTGGAGATGTCGCGCAAGGGCCTCGGCATGACGGCGGTAGTCGACGCCAATGAAATGCTGCTCGGCGTGTTCAGCGACGGCGATCTGCGTCGCGCGCTGGAGACCCACGACAACATCCGCACCACCCGTGTCGCCGATGTGATGACCAAAACGCCCAAGACCATCACCGCCGACAAATTGGCTGCCGAGGCGGCCGAATTGATTCAGCGCTATAAAATCGGCTCCAGCGGCCTGCTGGTGATCGACGACGACGGAAAATTGACGGGAGCAGTGCATGTGCTCGATCTGATGCGCATGGGGGTGCTTTGAACGATCTGAAGCCGGACATCATTGCGCGCATCCGCGCCGTGAAGCTGGCAGTGTTCGATGTCGATGGCGTGATGACCGACGGTTCCCTCCATTACGGCCCCGACGGCGAAACCACCAAGACCTTCAATACCCTCGATGGGCACGGCATGAAAATGCTGCAGCAGAGCGGCGTCGCCATCGCCATCATCTCCGGACGCAAATCGCAGGCCCTGGCGCGGCGCGCGACCGATCTGGGTATCGCACACCTGTATCCGGGAGTGGACGACAAGGGCAGGGCGTTTGCCGAATTGTTGAAGGAACTCGGCCTCGCGCCCCTGCAAGCGGCGAGCATCGGTGACGATGTGGTCGACCTGCCGATCCTGACTCACTGTGGTTTTGCCGCAGCCGTGCCGGCCGCGCCGCAGTTCGTGCAGCAGCGCGTCCACTACGTGACCCGGGCCGGCGGCGGTCATGGAGCCGTCCGCGAATTCTGCGATCTCATCATGCAGGTCCAGGGCACGCAGGATGCCGCTCTGGCAAAGTATCTGCAATAGATCAGGGTTCAGGATGCTTTACATCAAGTCGTTCCACATCATTTTCATGGTTGCCTGGTTTGCCGGCCTGTTCTACATGCCGCGGCTGTTTGTGTACCACGCCATGGCCCAGGACCGGACTTCCATCGATCGTTTCAAGGTCATGGAACGCAAACTTTATTTCGGCATCATGACGCCCTGCATGATCATCACCGTCGCGCTGGGCTTATGGTTGTTGATCGGTTACCGCATCGGCGTCGGCCAGGCATGGATGCAGGCCAAGCTCGCCCTGGTGCTGGTATTGATCGCCCATCATATCTATCTGGGCAAGCTGATGGCCGACTTCCGCCATGAACGCAATAAACGCAGCCATGTGTTCTATCGATGGTTGAATGAAATCCCCGCCCTGCCGGCCTTGATCGCCATTGTCATCCTGGTTGTCGTCAAACCGGGCTTTTGAGGGTTTTGCAGCCGCGATCTTCGGCTTCGGTTTCACTAATGCTGCACACCAAACCGGATTATTCATTGGAAAATTTTTTCGCTCCCTGCCCTCGCGGCTTGTCCGCTCCACTAGCCCAGGAGCTGGCGCGATTGGGGGCGCAGAAAATAAAGGCGGATGACTCCGGCGTCGCTTTCGAGGGAACGCTGGCGGATGCATGGCGGGTCAACCTGCATTCGCGTATCGCCAGCCGCGTGCTGTGGCAGCTCGCACACTTCCCCTACAGCGAAGAGCAGCATATTTACGATGCCGTATTCCTGTTGCCGTGGACACAGCTGTTCGATGTCGGGCGCACCATCAAGGTGGAAATCAATGCAACACGCTGCCCGCTGAAAAGCCTCGATTTCATTACCTTGCGCATCAAGGATGCTGTCTGCGACAAATTCCGCGAGGTGGTGGGCTCGAGGCCCTCGGTGGCGACGCGTGAGCCGGATGTGCGCGTGCACGCCTTTCTGGATGCGACCCACGCCTGGATCTATGTCGATCTATCCGGCGAACCGCTGTTCAAGCGCGGCTCACGCGAGCATACCGGCGCGGCGCCGCTGAAAAAAAACCTGGCGGCCGGCATCATCGCGTTGAGCGGCTGGCAGCCCGATGAAGCCTTTTTGGACCCAATGTGCGGCAGCGGCACCTTTCTGATCGAAGCCGCCGAAATGGCGCTGAATATCGCGCCGGGCGCCAGGCGCGAATTTTCATTCCAGAAACTGAAGAACTTCGACGCCGCAACATGGAAGCACATACTGGATGAGGCGCGCGCCGCGGAGAAGCCGCGGGAACTGCTGCCGATTTACGGCTCCGATCTGTATGGCCATGCGCTCGATGACGCCTTCGCCAATCTGGAGGCGAATGGTCTGGCAGACTGCGTGCGGCTCAAGCAGGCCAACATCCTGGAGATTTCGGCCCCCGAGCCGGAGGGTGTGCTGGTGACGAACCCACCGTATGGCGAGCGCTTGGGCGAGACGGCCGAGCTCTCCGCGCTGTACCCGAAACTG
Source organism: Usitatibacteraceae bacterium (assembly GCA_036394575.1). GTDB lineage: Bacteria > Pseudomonadota > Gammaproteobacteria > Burkholderiales > Usitatibacteraceae > UKL13-2. The sequence continues at coordinate 11,048 of DASWEY010000040.1, forward strand.
GGCGATTTGCTGAAGCAGAAATTCGCCGGCTGGCGGGCCTATTTCTTTACTGGCGACACCGGCTTGCCCAAGGGGGTGCGCCTGTCGGCCTCAAAGAAAACGCCCCTGTTCAACGGCAAGATCGAATGCCGTCTTTATGAATACAAGATCATTGCCGGCAGCAATCGCCGCGCCATACCGGCAGCAGAAAAATGACGACAGTGTCCGCCTGAAGCAGAGGACCGCTTACTTGACGATCTCGAGGTGTTCAAGGCCCGAGGCCAGATCCTTTTCCTTGGAGGATTTGCCCTCGAGCTTGATCTTGAGGCGCAGATCGTTCAGCGAATCGGCATTGCGCAGGGCATCTTCGTAGGAAATCTGATCGGCTTCGAAGAGATCGAATAGCGCCATGTCGAAGGTCTGCATGCCGATTTCGCGCGAGCGTTTCATCACTTCCTTGATCTCGTGCACTTCGCCCTTGAAGATCAGGTCCTGGATCAAGGGTGAGTTGAGCAGTATCTCGATGGCGGCGACACGGCCCTTGCCTTCCTTCTTCGGAATCAGGCGCTGCGAAATGAAGGATTTCAGATTCAGCGAAAGATCCATCAGCAGCTGGTGACGGCGCTCCTCCGGGAAGAAGTTGATGATGCGGTCCAGCGCCTGATTGGTCGAGTTGGCATGCAGGGTGGACATGCACAGATGGCCGGTTTCGGCGAAGGCGATGGCGTAGTCCATGGTTTCGCGATCGCGGATTTCGCCGATCAGGATCACGTCTGGTGCCTGGCGTAAAGTGTTTTTCAGGGCCGAAAACCAGTTGTCGGTGTCGACGCCGATCTCGCGCTGCGTGACCACGCAATTCTTGTGTTCATGCACATATTCCACCGGGTCCTCGATGGTGATGATATGGCCGTAGCTGTTTTCATTGCGGTAGCCGATCATCGCCGCCAGCGTAGTCGATTTGCCGGAGCCGGTGCCGCCGACCAGGATGACCAGACCGCGCTTGGTCATGACTACATCCTTCAGTACCGCAGGCAGGCCCAGGTCCTCCATTTTCGGAATGGAGGTGGTGATGGTGCGCATCACCAGGCCGATGCGGCCCTGCTGCATAAAGGCGTTGACGCGAAAGCGGCCGATCCCGGCCGGGGCAATCGCGAAGTTGCACTCCTTGGTGGCTTCGAATTCCGCTGTCTGTTTGTCGGTCATCACCGAACGGGCGATTTCGCCGGTGTGAATCGGGGATAGGCTGGACTGCGATACCGGGGTCATCTTGCCGTCAATTTTCATCGCCGGCGGGAAGCCGGCGGTGATGAAAAGGTCGGACCCTTTTTTTGCAACCATCGCGCGCAGCAGTTCATGCACAAATTTGAGGGCTTGTTCGCGTTCCATGCTGGCTCCTGTCGGGGGCGGCCCCGGTGTCGATGCGGAAAGTCTATCCCGCGAAGGTATCTTTGTTGGCGGCCTTGTTGCGCGCTTCGGCCACGGTAATCACATTGCGTCTGACGAGGTCGGCGAGGCACTGGTCCATGGTTTGCATGCCCAGCGCCTGGCCGGTCTGGATCGCGGAATACATCTGCGCGATTTTCGCCTCGCGAATCAGGTTGCGGATGGCGGGCGTGCCGATCATGATCTCATGCGCCGCGGCGCGGCCGTTGCCGTCTTTGGTCTTACACAGGGTCTGCGAAATGACGGCCCGCAGCGATTCCGACAGCATCGCGCGGATCATTTCCTTTTCGGCCGCCGGGAACACGTCGATGATGCGGTCGACCGTTTTGGCGGCGGACGAGGTATGCAATGTGCCGAACACCAGGTGGCCGGTTTCGGCCGCGGTCATGGCTAGGCGGATGGTTTCCAGATCGCGCATCTCGCCGACCAGGATGATGTCCGGGTCTTCGCGCAGGGCTGAACGCAGCGCGTTGGCGAACGACAAGGTGTGCGGTCCGACTTCGCGCTGGTTGATCAGGCACTTCTTCGACTCGTGCACGAACTCGATCGGGTCTTCAACGGTCAGGATGTGGCCGAACTCGTTTTCATTGATGTAGTTGACCATGGCCGCCAGGGTGGTCGATTTGCCGGACCCGGTCGGGCCGGTGACCAGCACCAGGCCGCGCGGCTGGTTGGAAATTTCCTCAAAACTTTTCGGCGCGTTCAGGTCTTCCAGCGACAGGATCTTGGACGGAATCGTCCGCATCACCGCACCCGAGCCGCGCTGGTGATTGAAGGCATTGACGCGGAAGCGGGCGAGGTTGGGAATCTCGAAAGAGAAATCGCACTCGAGGTTTTCCTCGTACTGCTTGCGCTGGCCGTCGTTCATGATGTCGTACACCATGCCGTGCACATCCTCGTGCGTCAGCGCCGGGACATTGATCCGGCGCACATCGCCGTGCACCCGGATCATCGGCGGCAAACCCGCGGAGAGGTGCAAATCGGACGCCTTGTTTTTCACGCCAAAGGCCAGGAGTTCTGCGATTTCCATTTATACTTTCCCTAGTTTTCGATATCCGCGCGTGATGGCCTGCAACAAGGCACAGGACTTCAAGCCCGCCCACACCAGTGCCCTGCGCATCGGCAACCGCGAGCTTCTCGCAAGTTTACCCTCTATGGCCGCAATTTTGCCGCTTGATTATGTCCCCAATCGAATCGAACTTGCAACACGTCCGCGCCGCGATTGAGCGCGCGCGTTCGGCAGGATCGGCGGAGTGGACGCAAGCGGTCGCCCTGGTGGCGGTCAGCAAGACCAAATCGGCAGAGACGGTGCGTACCGCATATGCTGCCGGGCAACGCGCCTTTGGTGAAAATTATGCGCAGGAAGGCGCCGCCAAGATCGAGGCGCTGATCGACATTCGCGCCGGGCTCGAGTGGCATTTCATTGGCCCGCTGCAGAGCAACAAGGCGCGTCTGGTGGCGTTGAATTTCGACTGGGTGCACACCGTGGACCGCGTAAAAACCGCGGAGACCCTGGACCGGCACCGGGCCGGCGTTGCATCGCCCGCGTTTTCTCCACTCAACGTCTGTGTCCAGGTGAACGTCAGCGGCGAAGCCGGCAAGTCCGGCGTCGCGCCTGCACAAGCGCTGACGTTGGCCCGGGCCGTGGCGGCGTTTCCGGCACTGCGCCTGCGCGGGCTGATGACCATTATTGAAAACACGCCGGACGAGGCGGCGCAGCGTCGCCAGTTCCGCATGCTGCGCGAATTGCAGAATCAACTCTTGAACGCGGGGCTGACAGTCGATACGCTGTCGATGGGCATGTCGCAGGATTTTGCAGTGGCCATCGATGAGGGGGCGACCATGGTGCGAATCGGCAGTGCAATTTTTGGAGCACGCAATTGAGGATCAGCTTCATCGGCGGCGGCAATATGACGCAAGCCATCCTCGGCGGCTTGATCGCCGAGGGACAGGCGGCGCGTGATTGCTTTGTCGTGGAGCCGCATGAGGCCGCGCGTGTAAAGTTGTCGGCCCTGGCAGTCGAATCGGCGGCGACGGTGCTGCCGCGGGTTTTTGATGCCGAGGCGATCGTGCTGGCCGTCAAGCCACAGATGATGCGTGAGGCCATCGCGCCACTGGTCGCAAAGTTGCAATCCCAATTGGTGATCAGCATCGCAGCCGGTATCCGCAGCGCCGATTTGTCGCGTTGGCTGGCTTATCCGAATATCGTGCGCACCATGCCGAATACCCCGGCCCTGATCCATGCCGGCATCACCGGCCTGTACGCCATGCCGGCGGTCAGCGCCGCGCAGCGCGCGCAGGCCGAGCGACTGATGGCCGCGGTCGGCAAGACGCTGTGGTTCGAGGATGAATCCATGCTCGATGCGGTCACGGCAGTGTCGGGCAGCGGGCCGGCGTATGTGTTTTACATGATCGAGGCGCTGGAAAACGCAGCGCTGGACCTTGGGCTGGCGGCGCCGGTAGCACGTACCCTGGCGCTGGAAACCTTTCTCGGCGGCGCACGTTTGGCTGCGCAAGGCAGCGATGCCCCTGCGATATTGCGTGCCAATGTCACCTCGAAGCGCGGCACCACGGAACGCGCCATCGAATCCTTCGATGCGGCCGGCCTCAAGGCTGCTTTTGCAGCCGGCGTGCGCGCCGCGCGCGAGCGCTCGCTTGAACTGGGCAATGAATTGGGGAAAGATTGATGATTTTGATTCGCTGCCTGAGGGACGGCCCACCATGCTGACGCAAACGCTGATCTATGTGCTGCAGACCGTGTTCGGCGGCTTTGTGCTGGCGGTGCTGACGCGCTTTTATGCGCAAGCCCTGCATGCCCCGTTTCGCAATCCGTTGGCGCAATTCATCGTCGCGCTAACGGATTGGGCGGTCAAGCCGCTGCGCCGCGTGGTGCCGGCAGTGATGGGCCTGGATACATCTTCGTTCCTGCTCGCCTGGGTTGCACAGATCCTGCTGTGGTCTTTGGTGGTGGCGCTGCTCGGCCTGGTGGCCGGCGCTCAGCCCCTGTTCTGGCCGGTGTTGGCAGTCTATGCCTTGATTCAGGTGCTGAAACTGTCGATTTACCTGCTGATGGGCGTGGTCATCATTGACGCCGTGCTCTCCTGGGTATCTCCCTACCACCCGATGCGCCCGTTTTTCGATGCCCTCAGCCGCCCCTTCATGCGTCCTCTGCGCCACATCGTGCCGCTGATTGGCGGGGTTGATCTGTCGCCTTTGGTGCTGTGGATACTGCTGCAGATCCTGCTGATGCTGCCGATTGCCCTGCTGGAAAGCGAAACCTTCGGCCTGCTGCGCAGTTTCACTCTGGGTTGAGCGCAACAAGAATTAACATTTCCCGTTGCCATTGGCGTGGGGAAAGGGGCGGGTCTGAGGCGGCTTTGCCCCGGGAGGCCAATGAAGCCAGGCGCAACTCGGTGTACGATACGGAAGCTCCGGACCCGTCGCGCTCAATTTCAATTTTTATATCGACTGCACCGTGGACCAACCCAATCGCTTTGAATCCGAAATCGCCCGCTACAACCAGTGGCGAGAGGAGCTGTCGAGCGCGGTTCACAGCTATCACGACTGGCTCGAGCACACCAACCAGCTCGATGTGCAGCAGTCGATCCGCTTTTACGATCTGCTCGAGACCCTCAACAAGGGCCGCATGCTGCTCGCGTTCCTGGCCGAGTTCTCGCGTGGCAAGTCGGAGCTGATCAACGCCCTGTTTTTTTCCAGCTTTCGCGAGCGCCTGCTGCCCTCGGACGTGGGCCGCACCACCATGTGCCCCACCGAGATTTTTCACGACCCCAATGAGGAGCCGTATCTGAAATTGCTGTCGGTCGAGACCCGCTATCGCGACGAGTCGATCTCGCAGCTGAAGCAAATGCCGGTGGAGTGGTCGAAGATCCGCCTCAACATCGACGACGCGGCGCAGATGAAAAATACCCTGTCCGCGCTGGCGGACACCAAGCGCGTCTATGCGCTCGATGCGCGCATGATGGGCCTGATCCCGATGTTCGACGAATCCGGCACGGCGCCCAATGAAGACGAGGTCGTCGAGGTGCCGGCCTGGCGCTACGCGATGATCAATTACCCGCACCCCTTGCTGACCAATGGCCTGGCGGTGCTGGATACGCCCGGCCTGAACGCGCTCGGGCTGGAGCCGGAGCTGACGCTGTCGACCGTGCCGAACGCGCACGCGGTCCTGTTCCTGCTCGGCATCGACACCGGCGTCACCAAAAGCGATCTGGAAATCTGGGAGCGCTATGTCAAGGCGGCCCTGCCGGCCAAGATCGCGGTGCTGAACAAGATCGACCTGATGTGGGACGAACTGAAGACCGAAACGGAAATCGAATCCGGTGTGCAGCGCATGATCGAAACCACCTGCAAGCAGCTCAATCTTGGCGCCGACAAGGTGTTCGCGGTGTCGGCGCAAAAAGCGCTGGTCGGCCGCATCAAGGACGATGCCGAGATGGTCGGGCGTTCCGGCATCGTCGAACTCGAGGCCTATCTGGCCAACAAGATCATTCCGGTCAAGCGGCAGATCCTGGCCAAGGCCGTCACCAATGAAATCGGCGCGATGATGATCGCCAGTCATCGCAGCTGTGCAAAGAGGCTGGTGAACAATCAGGCCCAGCTCGCCGAAATGTCCGCGTTGGTCGGCAAGAGCCGCGATTTGACCATGAAGATGTGGCAGAAAGTCAGCGCGGAAAAAGATGCCTACAACCAGGCGCTGACCGAATACAAGGTGCAGCGCGGGGCCTTCAATGTGAAGCGTAACGCGCTGCTCGAAGTGTTCAGCCCGACCAAGCTGGATCTGCTGTGTTCGCGCAGCCTGCAGGCGATCAACGATTCCTGGACCACGCCCGGGCTCACCGGCGGCATGCGCGAACTGATCCGCCAGATCAAAAGCGATTTCGCCGCGGTCAGCCTCGCCGGCGCCGATGTGCTGCGTCTGATGGAAGGGGTATACAACACCTTTCATGTGCGCTTCCAGTTCGAAAAAATGGAAATGCCGCCGCTGGATTTCGAGGGCGCCACCAACAAGCTGCAGCTGCTGGTGTATGAAACCGAACAGTTCTGCAAGGACCCGGTCAATATGGTCATGACCGAGAAGCGCTTCCTGGTGCGGCGCTTCTGGCGCATGCTGGTCGAACAGGCGCGCAAGATTTTCAACGAGGCGCGCAGCGACACCGAACGCTGGCTGGCGGCCGTTCCCATGCCGCTGGAAACGCAGATCAAGGATCACAAGACGCAGCTGGAAGCGCGCCTCGCCTCGCTGGCCAAGATCAACGAACGCGGCAGCGCCATCCAGGAAGAAGTGGCCAAGCTCCAGCGCGAACGGACGGAAATCCAGAAGCAGCTTGATCTCATCACCGGCCTGATCATGAAAGTACGCGAGGTCGGGCCGCCGCCGGCGGGCTTGGCGCCGGATGGGAGCGCGACATTGAAAACGCCCGCGGTGCGGGATGATTCCACTGTCAAGGTCGCCGCATTGGGGCCCGAAGATTTTCTGCAGACGGTGAAAGTAGCCGCCACACCGGCAATATCCGGCTGAGACGTCCAACCCCCAACCCGAAATGCGGAGTGAATCGCGATCGGTAACGAGCTTGCGCCCATCCACCGGGATGGTGGACCGCATGAAATACAAACTCCAGCATTGGCGCGGCTTCCGGGGCATTTTTGCTCCGGAAGCCGCGCCAATGCTGGTTCTACGTTTTATTCTGCCGGCGCCGGGGCTGCCCGCTATACCAGGATCACGTCGTACTGTTCCTGCGTGTACGAGCTTTCCACCGACAGCGAAATCGGTTTTTTGATGAAATCCTCGAGCATCGTCACACCCTGCGATTCCTCGTCGAGGAAGCGGTCGATCACCGTCTGCGAGGCGAGGATGCGGAATTCCTTGGCGTCGAACTGCCGCGCCGAGCGCATGATCTCGCGCAGGATTTCATAGCATACCGTCTGTGCGGTCTTGATCTCGCCGCGACCGGTACAGGTCGGGCAGGGCTCGCACAGCACATGGGCCAGGCTTTCGCGGGTGCGTTTGCGCGTCATCTCCACCAGGCCGAGCTGGGTGAAGCCATTGACCGTCACGCGGGTGCGGTCGCGCACCAGCGACTTGCGGAATTCGGTCAGCACCGCGTTCTTGTGTTCGTCGTTGTCCATATCGATGAAATCGACGATGACGATGCCGCCCAGGTTGCGCAGGCGCAGCTGGCGCGCGATCGCCTGGCTGGCCTCGAGATTGGTCTTGAAAATCGTGTCGTCGAAGCTGCGCCCCGAGACGAACGCGCCGGTGTTCACGTCCACCGTAGTCAGCGCCTCGGTCTGGTCGATGATCACATAGCCGCCGGATTTGAGGTCGACGCGGCGCGCCAGGGCGCGCTCGATTTCATCCTCGATGCCGAACAGATCGAACAGCGGCCGCTCGCCGGTGTAATGCTCCAGCACCGACAGGGATTTGCGCATGTAATGCTCGGCGAACTCGGTCATCCGGGCATGGGTCTCGCGCGAGTCGACGATGATGCGTTCGGTGTCGCTGGTGACCAGGTCGCGCAGCACGCGCAGCGTCAGGTCGAGGTCCTGGTACAGAAGCGCCTGCGCGGCCGCCGTCTTGCTGCGTTCCATGATGCCGCGCCACAATTTGATCAGGTATTCGATGTCGGCATTGAGTTCCTCGTCGGTGGCGGTTTCGGCCACCGTGCGCACGATGAATCCGCCGGATTCGCCGGCCGGCACCAGTTCATGCACCTTCTCGCGCAAATGTTCGCGCTCGGCCTCGTCCTCGATGCGTTGCGAAATGCCGATGTGCTGGTCGCCCGGCAGATAAACCAGCAGACGTCCGGCGATCGAAATCTGCGTGGACAGACGCGCGCCCTTGCTGCCGATCGGGTCCTTGATGACCTGCACCACCAGGGTCTGCCCCTCGTGCAGCAGTTTTTCGATCGGCTTCTGCTCGCCGCTCTTGTTGCCGGACCACAGATCGGCCACATGCAGGAAGGCCGCGCGCGCCAGACCGACTTCGATGAAGGCCGATTGCATGCCGGGCAGCACGCGCCCGACGCGCCCCAAGTAGATATTGCCGACCAGGCCGCGGTTGGAGCCGCGCTCGACGTGCAGCTCCTGCACCGCGCCCTGTTCCATGATCGCGACCCGCGATTCCTGCGGCGTGACGTTGATGAGAATTTGTTCATTCACAGTCGTGCACCCCGATACCCGTCATTGATCTGAATTGTCCCGCGCGATTGAGCCCGTCTACAGCGCCAGTCCGGCCTTGCGCAGCAACTGGGTGGTTTCGTGCAGGGGCAAGCCCATCACCCCCGAGTAGCTGCCGGAAATTTTCGACACCCACTTTGCCGCCAGTCCCTGGATGGCGTAGGCGCCGGCCTTGTCCTTCGATTCGCCGCTGTCGAGATAGCGCCGGATATCGGCCTCGGACAGGGTGGTGAAGGTCACATAGCTGGTCGACAACAGCAGATGGGTGTCGAAATCGAACGACACCGCCACTGCGGTCAGCACCTGATGCGTCTGCCCCGAGAGCTTGGTCAGCATGGCGCGGGCATCGTCGGTATTCGCCGGCTTGCCGAGGATTTCATCGCCCACCGCCACCGTGGTGTCGGCCGTCAAAATCGGCCGCACCGGCAGGCGCCGCGAGCGCATGATGCGCGAGGCCGCATCTGCCTTCAGTTTGACGACGCGTTCCACGTAGCTGCGCGGCAGTTCGCCGGCCAGCGCCGATTCGTCGATATCCAGCCGTGCCGGCGGCTGGTCGCGGATCATCAGCAATTCGTATTGCACGCCGATCTGCTTGAGCAGCTCGCGGCGGCGCGGGCTTTTTGACGCCAGATAGATGATGTGTGGGGACGGGCTCATGGCCGGATTCTTATTCTCGGTGGTAGGGATGATTTTGCGTCAGCGACCAGGCGCGGTAAAGCTGTTCCACCAGCAAGATCCGCACCAGACCATGCGGCAGGGTGCATCCCGACAGCGCAATGGTCCTGCGTGCGCTCTTCTTGATGTCGTCCGCCAGACCATCGGCACTGCCAATGATAAAGCATGGGCTGGTTCCCTCGGCCATCCAGCCCTTCAGCCAGGTCGCCAGCTCCGTGGTCTTCACCATCGTACCGCGTTCGTCGAGAACGATGCGCTCGGCATGCGCGGGGATGGCGTTGTCGATGCGCAATGCCTCCGCCGCCAGCACCCTGGCGACTGCCTTGCTGGTGCGGTCTTCCGGCTTCAGTTCAATCAGGTCGATGCGCGCCTCGGGCGGCATGCGCCTGGTGTATTCCTCAACGCCGGTCTGGATCCAGGCGGGCATCCTGTGCCCGACCGCGACGATCGACAGCTTCACGCCCCGGTCTTGGTGCTGCGCTTGACGGTGGCGGGTTTCCTGGCAACCGGTTTTTTCGCGGCCGGCTTTTTCGCCGCCGGTTTTTTAGCCGTGGGCTTTTTTGCGACAGGTTTCTTGACTGCAGGCTTCTTGGCCGCCGGTTTCTTTGCCGCGGGTGTTTTCGTGGCGGGCGCCGTGGCAACGCTTGCGGTTTTGCGGGTTGTAGCTGGTTTCTTTGTGGCGGGCTTCTTTTTGGTGCCAATGCCCGCCGCCGCATCCGCCTTGGCCTTGGCAGCGGCCGCGGATGCCGTACCTCGGGTCGAGTTTTTTGCCGTCACCTTGCGCGTCTTGGCCGGGGTGGCAGCTGCAACGTCCGCTTTGGGCATCGGTTTAGCCGACTTCGGTCGCGGAAACTCCAGCTTGCCCTCGCGCCACAGCTCTTCCAGCTTGTAGTACTCGCGCACCGCCGGCTGCATGATGTGCACCACGATATCGCCGCAGTCGACCAGCACCCATTCGCCAGAGCCCTCGCCCTCGGTACCGATGATGTCGTAGCCGGCTTCCTTGACCTTGGTGACGACATTATTGGCCAGTGCCTTGGTCTGGCGCGTGGAGTCCGCGCTGGCGATGGCGATATAGTCGAATACCGAGGTGATCCTGGATACATTGACCAGTTGTATGTCGCGCGCCTTGATGTCTTCCAGGGCATCAATCACGACTGCAGATAAGGTTTTCTTGGCCATCTTGAAATCATTTCTCCTCGGTTAGGTACAGCTTGTGACGCTCAATATAGTCGCAAACCGCGTCCGATACCAATCCGCGCAGGGATTCGCCATGGACGCAGCGGCGGCGGATTTCGGTCGACGAAATGCCCGGCGGATTGAGCTCGAGCTCGGCGCAATGGCCGGCAGGCGATCGCGACAATTCAACCACGCTGCCGCGGCGGGGCCGCAGGAAAGCCGCCAATTCCGGGCTGGTGTGCCCTGTCATCCCGCCGGCGCGACGGGCAACCGCAAAGTGGCAGAGTTCGAACAGTTCCTGCCAGCGGTACCAGGTATCGAGTCGGTTGAAGGCGTCGGCGCCGATCAGCCATATCAAGGGGACCGTGTCGCCCAGTTCGCGGCGCAACTCCAGCAGGGTATGCACGGTGTAGGTCGGCCCGATGCGATTCAGCTCGCGCTTGTCGATGCTGATGCGCTGCGGCGAGGCAGCATTGGGCGCGGCAAAGGCCAGATGCAGCATCGCCATGCGCGCTGCCGCCGAGGCCATGGGCGGGCGCCCGCGCTGGTAGGGGTTGCCGGCCGGCAGCACGACCAGGCGCTCGATACCCAGCTGTTCGAAGGCGCCCCCGATGATGGCTGCATGGCCGTTATGAACCGGGTCGAAGGTGCCGCCAAACAAGGCGACGGGTTTCAAAAGCGGCTTCAAACCTGTTCAGGTGCGGATCTGGCCATTGCCGAACACGACCCATTTTTGCGAGGTCAGCCCTTCAAGGCCGACCGGGCCGCGCGCGTGCAACTTGTCGGTGGAAATGCCGATTTCGGCGCCCAGCCCGTATTCAAAACCGTCGGCGAAGCGCGTCGAGGCATTGATCATCACCGAAGCCGAATCGACTTCGCGCAAAAAACGCATCGCCCGTGTGTGATTTTCCGTGATGATGGCGTCAGTGTGCTGCGAGCCGTATTTGGCGATGTGCGCGATGGCCTCGTCCACGCCGGCGACGATGCGGATGGCGATGATCGGCGCCAGATATTCGGCGTACCAGTCGTCTTCAACCGCGTCGACAAGGGGTGAAATGCCGGCGGCGCCAAGCAGGGCGCGGGTGTCGGCGCATACGCGCATTTCCACGCCCTTGGCGGCGTAGATTTTCGCGATTGCCGGCAATGCCTGCGGCGCGATGGTGCGCGCCACCAGCAGGGTCTCGATGGTGTTGCAGGGCGAATAGCGCTGGGTCTTGGCGTTGTCGGCGATGCGCACTGCCTTGGCGATGTCGGCATCGTCGTCGATATACACATGGCAGACGCCGTCCAGATGCTTGATCACCGGGACCCTGGCTTCATCGGCGATTCTGGAGGTGAGGCTTTTGCCGCCGCGCGGAATGATGACATCGATCACGCCGCGCATGCCGAGCATTTCGCTGACGGCCGCGCGATCGGTGGTCGCCACCAGCTGCACGGCGCTCTCGGGCAGGCCCGCCGCCGTCAGCCCGGCGATCATGCAGGCGTGAATCGCCTGATTGCTGGCCAGCGCCTCCGAGCCGCCGCGCAGAATGCAGGCATTGCCCGATTTCAGGCACAGCGCCGCCGCGTCGGCGGTCACATTGGGACGCGATTCGTAGATCATGCCGATCACGCCCAGGGGCACGCGCATCTTGCCGACCTGGATGCCGGAGGGGCGAAACTTGAGTTCGGACATCTCGCCGACCGGGTCGGCCAGGGCGGCGACTTCGCGCACGCCGTCGGCCATCGCGCGGACACCCTTCTCCGTCAGCGTCAAACGATCGATGAACGCCTGGTCCTGGCCCTTGGCCTGCGCGCCGGCGATATCGGCGCGGTTGGCCGCGAGAATGGCGGCGCTGCCGGCGATCATCGTCTCGGCGGCGGCGACCAGCGCCTGATTTTTCTGCGCGGTGCTGGCACTGGCCAGGAAGCGCGCGGCCGCCTTGGCGCGCGCGCCCACGTCGCGCATCATCGCGGCGATGTCGGGTGTGGTACTGGAGGATAGATCGTTAGCCATGGTGGTCTCAATCCGGAAGTCTACGCGGCGCGGCGGGCCAGCGGGGAACGGAGGCCGCCGATGCCGCAGGCCAGCTGCGCCAGCGCATTCCACGGGTCATTGCTGTCGAGACCCTTGATCATGCGGTCGATCCTGGCAGCCTGCAAGTTGAGCGAGGTGAGGCTTTGCTGGGTATGGATGCGCGACACCCGCTCCAGTTCGCGCGCCTTGGACGGATGCGGCGGCCGCCCGCCGCGGGTGAAGCCGCGCAGGCGCATCAGCATGCGCACTTCATTGCTCAACACCCACAGGATGAGCGGCGGCGCCTCGCCCTCGGCCTTCATGCCTTCAAGCATGCGGTAGATGCGCGCCGCCTTGCTGCCTTCGCCGCCGTCGGTATGCTGATAAATGGCGGCCACCAGCTGAAAGGGGCTGAAACGCGACACATTGGCCACGCTATCCTCGAGCACCGCCAGGGAAATTTCTCCCGGCGGGCACAACAGGGCGAGTTTCCTGATCTCCTGCTGCGCCGCCAGCAGATTGCCCTCGATACGATCCGCCAGATACTCCAGCGCCTCGGCATTGGCGCTTTGCTGCTGACGCGCCAGGCGGCCGGCCAGCCAGCGCGGCAGGTGCCCGCGCGCGATCGGCATCGCCTCGATCATGGTTGCCACCGCTTCCAGCGCCACAAACCATTTGGCCTGTTTCATCTGCCAGTCCATCTCGGGCAGCAGCACCAGGGTGACGGTATCGTCGGGCAGGCGCCGGCAGTATTGCTCCAGTGCCGCGCCGCCTTCCTTGCCCGGCTTGCCGGTGGGAATGCGCACCTCCATCAGGCGTTGCGTGGCGAACAGCGACAGGGCATTGCCGGCGCCGATCAGACGGCCCCAGTCGAAGCCGGACTCGGTAGTGAACACCTCGCGCTCGCTGTAGCCGGTATGCCGTGCGATTTCGCGCAATTTGTCGGCCGCCTCCAGCGCCGCCAGCGGCTCGGCGCCGTGAATCGCGTAGAGCGCGCCCAGTGTGGCCGGCGGGCGCTCCAGGAATTGTTCGGCGGTCAGGCGCATGATCGGGCAGGGCCTACTGGGGGCGCTTCACGGCCACCATACGCCGCAGGATCTGGCCGACCACATCCTTGTCCATATCGGCATAGAGCATGGCCTCTTCCTGTTGCTTGGCGATGATCTTGGTGTCGTCGTACGACATGGTGCGCGACAACTGGATTTCGCTGGTCGGAATGATCACCGCACCCTTGCCATCCACCAGCTGATAGCGCACCAGCATCTTGAGTTCGTACTCGGCCACGCGACCGGTCCCCGTCAGCGACAGGATCTGCCGATCGCGACGCTCTTCGAAGATGTTGAGCTGCGCGTCCGCACCCGCACCGGTTGGCATGACCTTGGTCGGCGTACCCGTCAGGTCGCGGCGTATATTGCTGGCGACCAGCGACGTGCCGGCGGCTGACACGAATACGCTTTGATACGGCAGCTCGTAGAAGCCGCGCAGCTGAAAGCCACAGCCGGCCAGCGTGGCCGCCATAGCCAGCAAGGCAAGGCGCCGGACAATGGGGGCGCGCTCAGACCACCACATTGATCAGCTTTCCGGGAACGACGATGAGCTTTTTCACAGGTTTTCCTTCCGTGTGCCGTTTCACGCCCTCGTCGTCGAGGGCGAGTTTTTCGATGGCTTCCTTGCCGGCCTGCTTCGGTACGCGGATCTGCCCGCGCAGTTTGCCATTGACCTGCACCACCATCTCGATTTCATCCTGTTCCAGCGCCGCCGGGTCCGGCTCCGGCCACAGGGCATCGAGCAGATCGCCGAATTCCTGCCAGTAACCGAGATCATTCCAGATCTGCCAGGTGATATGCGGACAGGCGGGATACAGCACCCGCAGCAGGATCGACAGCCCCTCGCGCAGTACCGACGGCGGGCGGCTGCGATTTTCTTCCAGCGCGTTGAGCATCTTCATGCAGGCCGACACCACCGTGTTGTATTGCAGGCGGGTGTAGTCGTAGTTGGCCTGCTTCAGGGCGGCATGAATTTCGTGGCGGAGTTTTTTCGCGGCCGCATCGAGCGAGGCCGCATTGATGGCCCCCGCGTTGCGCATTTCCGCATGCAGGCCGTGCGCGAAATTCCACAGGCGGCGCAGATAGCGTTGTGTGCCCTCAACCCCGGCGCTGGACCATTCGATGGTCTGTTCCGGCGGGCTGGCGAACATCACGAACAGGCGTGCCGCATCGGCGCCGTAATGGTCGATCATGTCCTGCGGGTCAACCCCGTTCAGTTTCGATTTGGACATGGTGCCGACACCGCCGTACTCGACCGCGCTGCCATCGGCTTTGAGGTGGTAGCGCGCCGGCTTGCCGTCTGCGGCCGGGATGGTCTCCACATCGGCGGGGGGAAAATATTCAATGCCCCCCCTGTCCGTTTTTCGGGAATAGATGTGGTTCAGCACCATGCCCTGGGTGAGCAAGTTGGTGAACGGCTCGTCGAACTTCAGCATGCCCAGGTCACGCATCACCTTGGTCCAGAAGCGTGCGTACAGCAAATGCAGCACCGCATGGGTAATACCGCCGATGTACTGGTCCATCGGCATCCAGTAGTCGTTGGCGGCGCCGACCATCCTGTCGTGATAATCGGGCGCCGTGTTCGGCGAGGTATAGCGCATGAAATACCAGGAGGAGTCGACAAAGGTATCCATGGTGTCGGTTTCGCGCGTGGCCGCTTTGCCGCATTTCGGGCAACTGCAATTCAGGAACGCCGCATCCTTTTTGAGCGGATTGCTGGAGCCGTCGGGAATCAGGTCTTGCGGCAACACCACCGGCAATTGCTCATAAGGCACTGGCACATCGCCACAGTCCTGGCAATGGATGATCGGGATCGGCGTACCCCAGAAACGCTGGCGGGAAATGCTCCAATCGCGCAGCCGGTACTGGGTTTTCTTTTCGCCGCCCTGCGCCGCAGTCTGCGCTGCGACGTAATCGATGGCGGCATCGTAGTTCATGCCGTTCATCGGGCCGGATTCGATGCAGGCCCCGTAGTCGCTGTAGTGTGCCTGCCAGGCATCCAGCGAGTAGGGTCTGCCAAGCTCGATCACCTGCCTGATCGGCAAGCCATATTTTTTGGCGAAGGCAAAATCGCGCTCGTCATGCCCCGGCACGCCCATCACCGCGCCGTCGCCATAAGTCATCAATACATAGTTGCCGACCCAGACTTCAACCTTCTCGCCGGTCAGCGGATGCGTCACGAACAGGCCCGTGGCCACGCCCTTCTTTTCCATGGTGGCGAGGTCGGCTTCCATCACCGTGCCGTGCCTGCTTTCGTCGATAAACGCCGCCACCTTGCTGTCGCGCGCGGCAGCCAACACCGCCAGCGGGTGCTCGGGCGCGACCGCGCAGAAGGTCACGCCCATGATGGTGTCGGCGCGGGTGGTGAAGACGAATAATTTGCCGTCGCCCGCCAACTTGCCGGCGGCATCCATGATGCGATGCAGGAAGGCAAAGCGCACGCCGACCGATTTGCCGATCCAGTTTTCCTGCATGGCGCGCACGCTGGCCGGCCAGCCGGTCAGCTTGTTGGTCACGCAATCAAGCAATTCCTCGGCGTATTGGGTGATGCCCATGTAATAGCCGGGAATCTCGCGCTTTTCCACCGGCGCGCCGGAGCGCCAGCCGCGGCCGTCGATCACCTGCTCGTTGGCCAGCACCGTCTGGTCGACCGGGTCCCAGTTCACCACCTGGGTTTTTTTGTAGGCGATGCCTTTCTCGAGCATTTTCAGGAACAGCCACTGGTTCCATTTGTAGTATTCGGGATCGCAGGTGGCGAATTCGCGCGACCAGTCGATCGCCCAGCCCATCGCCTGGCATTGCTGCTTCATGTAGGCGATGTTCTCGTAGGTCCACTTGGCGGGCGCCACCTTGTTCTTTATCGCGGCATTCTCGGCCGGCAGGCCGAAGGCATCCCAGCCCATGGGCTGCAGCACGTTGTAGCCCTTCATGCGCAGCTGGCGCGCCATCATGTCGTTGATGGTGTAGTTACGCACATGGCCCATATGCAGCTTGCCCGAGGGATAGGGCAGCATCGAGCAGGCATAGAACTTGGGTTTGGGCTGGCCGTTCTTGCCGATGGCGTGGTCGGTGACCTCATAGGCCTTGGTGGTTTGCCAATGGGCCTGGGCGGCGGTTTCGATTTGTCGTGCCTGATACTGGGAATCCATGGTGCGGAAGTGGGCCTGGGCGTTTGTTTTTCGAGAGAGAAAGATTATACCTTGCGGGGTATGCGCAACTGGCCGGATGGCGCGGCGGATGCGGGATAAATGCGGGAAATTATTTGGCGGACGCCCCGGGCTCCGGTGACGCCTGCACTTATAATTGCAGTCAGACCCTGCGCCTCTTTCGGTACCGCTCAATGCTCGCTCCCGTTTCGCCCCGCCTCCTCGATAACCTCAATCCCGAACAACTCAAGGCGGTAACCCTGCCGCGCCAAAGCGCGCTGGTGCTGGCCGGGGCGGGCAGCGGCAAGACCCGGGTGCTGACCACGCGCATCGCCTACCTGATCCAGACCGGCCAGGTCAGCCCATCCGGCCTGCTGGCGGTGACGTTTACCAACAAGGCGGCGCGCGAGATGCTGACGCGGTTGTCGGCGATGATGCCGATCAACACCCGCGGCATGTGGGTCGGCACCTTCCATGGGCTGTGCAATCGCATGCTGCGCGCCCATTATCGCGACGCGGGGCTGCCGCAAACGTTCCAGATTCTCGATTCGGGCGACCAGCAATCGGCGATCAAGCGCCTGCTGAAGACGCTGAACGTCGATGACGAAAAATTCAAGCCGCGCGAATTGTCGTGGTTCATCAACAACGCCAAGGAACAGGGCCTGCGCGCCAATGCGGTCGAGGCCAATGATGAGTTCACGCGCCGCCAGGTCGAGCTGTATCGCGCTTATGACGAGCAGTGCAATCGCGAAGGCGTGGTCGACTTTGCCGAGCTGCTGCTGCGCTGCTACGAGCTGCTGGGCAAGAATGCGGCTCTGCTCGAGCACTATCGTGGCCGCTTCAAATTTATTTTGGTCGATGAGTTCCAGGATACCAACCGCCTGCAATACCGCTGGATCAAGCAACTGGCGGGCAGCGACAACGCGGTGTTCGGCGTGGGGGACGACGACCAGTCCATCTACGCCTTTCGCGGCGCGGAAGCGGCCAATATGCGCGACTTCCAGCGCGATTTTGCCGGCAACAACGTCATCAAGCTCGAGCAGAACTACCGCTCGCAGGGCAATATCCTCGACGCCGCCAATGCGGTGATTTCGCACAACAAGGACCGCCTCGGCAAGAATCTGTGGACCGACGCCGGCAAGGGCGAGAGCCTGCGCATCTACGCCGCCTCCACCGACGAGGACGAGGCGCAGTTCATCATCGATGAAGTCAAGGCGCTCAATCGCGAAAGCATGGCCTTCGCCGATATGGCGCTGCTGTATCGTTCCAATGCGCAGTCGCGGGTGCTCGAGCATGCCCTGTTCCGCGCCGGGGTTTCGTATCGCGTCTACGGCGGCCTGCGTTTTTTCGAGCGCCTGGAAATCAAGCATGCGCTCGCCTATCTGCGCATCGCCGGCAATCCGGAGGACGACGGCGCGTTCTCGCGGGTGGTGAATTTCCCGCCGCGGGGCATCGGTGCACGCTCGCTGGAGCAGGTGCAGGAACTGGCCACGCGCTACAACACTTCGATGTACGCCGCCGCCGCCAGCGGCATCGCGCAGGGCGAAATCACCGGCCGTGCAGCGGCTGCTATCGGCGCCTTCCTGAAAATCGCCGAGGCGCTCAAGGCCTCATCCACCGCAGTCACGCTGCCCGAGCTGGTCGATGAATGCCTGGAAAAAAGCGGCCTGCGCGCGCATTACGCCGCCGAGCGCGAAGGTGCCGACCGCCTCGCCAACCTCGCCGAGCTGGTGACCGCCACCGCGCAATTTGAAGAGGAATTTCAGGGCGGCCGTGCGGAAGACGGCGGCGAAAACGACAATCCGCTGATCAGTTTCCTCACCCATGCCAGCCTCGAGGCGGGTGAGCATGAGGCGGGCGAAAGCGATGACGCCTTACAGTTGATGACAGTGCACGCCGCCAAGGGGCTTGAATTTCATGCCGTGTTTTTAAGCGGCCTGGAGGAGGGGCTGTTCCCGCACGAGCAGTCGCTCAACGATTTCGACGGCATCGAGGAAGAGCGCCGCCTGATGTACGTGGCGATCACGCGCGCGCGCGAACGGCTTTACCTCTCCTATGCCGGCAGCCGCATGTTGCACGGGCAGACACGCTACGGCGTGGTGTCGCGCTTTGTCGATGAGATTCCGCCGGAGCTGTGCAAATGGATTGTGGTGCCGGAAAAGCAGGCGGCCTACGGCGGTTATGCGCCCCACCGGCCCGCCAATGCCCATGAAAATTCACGCGGCTATGGCGAATATGGCGGCGGCCGGGGCGGCGCGCAGGGAGGAAACGGCGGCACCTATACCGGCTTCAGGCAATCCACCACCGCCTACAACAAACCCGATGGCGACTATGGACGCGGCGGCGCCCCCGATACCTCACGCGCCAATTTCGAAACCCGCCGTCCCGACGCCAATCCCTTTGCCATCGGCCAGACGGTGATGCACGCCAAGTTCGGCGAAGGGGTGGTGGTCAACTTCGAAGGCCGCGGTCTCGACGCGCGCGTTCAGGTGAAATTCCGCAGCGAAGGCGTCAAATGGCTGGCCTTGCAGTACGCCAAGCTGGCGGCGGTTTAGAACGACAAAGGCCCAGAATATTTTACGTAGAACCAGTATTGGCGCGCTTTTCGAGGCATTTCTGCTCCGAAAAGCGCGCCAATGCTTGAGTTTTACTTTTTAAACGAGGGCGAGCCGCCTAGTTGCGCAATTCGCCGTTGCTGCGAATCACCGCGATATCGACGAATTTGCCGCCGTGGTGAAAACCCGGCTTGAACGCCACTTCAAGGCCGCCAACATCGACCTTGCCCAGCGAAGCCAGCGACTTTTGCAGATTGTCGCGCGTGATGTCCTTGCCGGCGCGCTTCATGCCGTCCACCAGGATTTTGGCGGCGACGCAGGCTTCCAGTGCCGTCACCGAAATGGGGCCCACATTGCCCGCCGCCGTCCAGGCTTCCGCGCATTCCTTGACGATCGGCACTTGCAGATTGCGCGGCGCCGGCACCGTCAGCGCCACCGTGATGCCGGCCGCATCCGGCCCCAACAATTTGGCGAGCTGCGAGACGCCGACAAAGGACAGGCTGGTGACCTGGAAAGGCTTGTTCCTGGCCTTGAGGCTGGTGACCAGCTTGGCCGCCGGCGCGGCCAGGGTGGTGACCACGACCATCTGCG
The DNA here is from genome assembly GCA_036394575.1 of Usitatibacteraceae bacterium. Taxonomy (GTDB): domain Bacteria; phylum Pseudomonadota; class Gammaproteobacteria; order Burkholderiales; family Usitatibacteraceae; genus UKL13-2. The sequence goes on from DASWEY010000040.1 coordinate 30,855, forward strand.
GATCGGCCTCGATGATCTTGTCCACAGCCGCGTCTTCCAGCTCCGCATTGCGCTTGATCGCCACGCTGGTCGGCACCTTGCCGTATTTCTTCAGGGCCGCGGCGACGCTGTCGTAGTTTTGCTTGCCGACTGCGTCATCGTAGTGAAGGACGGTGATGCGCGTCGCCCCCAGCCCGCCCCAGAAGCCGACCAGTTTGTCGATTTCCTCGGTGTACGACACGCGGATGGTGAAGACGTATTCGCTCTGCTTGCGGATCACATCGGCGCCGGTAAAGGGCGCAAAGAAGGGCACATGCTTTTCCGTCACAAAGGGCATTGCGGGCATGCTCAGCGTCGACGAGGCATAGCCGAACAGGGCGACCACACTGTCATCGCTGAGCAATTTCTTGGTGTTCTCGCCGGCCAGCTTGGCGTCGTTCTTGTCGTCGAGCGTGACCAGCTTGATCTTCTGGCCGGCCACGCCGCCGGCCTCGTTTACCTTGCGGAAGTAGGCCATGGCGCCGGCGCGGATATCGTTGCCGAAGTCCGCATTGCTGCCGCTGAGCGGTGCGGATTGGCCGACGACGATTTCCGCCGAAACATTGAGGGCGAGGCCGAACAAGGCCGCAACGAACACGGCACCGCGCGCGATGGAATGCAGATGATTTTTCATGAAAATCCCGAGCGAGAAACAAGCAAGCGGAAGATATGTGAAGTTTTGTAACCTCGTTGCCTGATTCTACGCAATTCCACGGGCAAAGTCCGTCCCGACACGCATGCCTCCGCGCAGGGCGGCAACACATTAAAGGCAATTTCCAATTGCCGCGCATGGCGCCGGATTCCGGCTTTGGTACCGCCGAACGGCGTTATTCGCGAAACACCTGGCGGTAACTAGTGTAATTGGCGATCGCCAGCAAAGGCAGGGCGACCATCAGGCCGAGGCCGGCGGGCACGGCGGCGACAACAAACACCAGCATCATCAGCAGGCCGAACACACTGAGCGGCGCCAGGTTGCTGAGACTGGCGTATACGCTCCAGCGCACCGCATGCCAGGTGGACATGCGGCTGAAGGCCAGCAGCGGCGCGACAAACCAGAGCAAGGCGCGCAACAGGGAATCCGCCGCGAAAAAGATCATCAGCAGCGACTCGCGGCCGTTGACCAGCGCCTGCATTCTCTCCATCGGGTTGGCGTCCGCCGCCACCAGTGGTGGCGGCGGGGTATCCATCAGGAATTGCAGCAACACCAACAGCAGCAAATCGATAAGCACGATCGCCACACCGAGCATCACCAGCGGGCGCGGGTTGAATCGCAGCGCCGCGAACAGATAGCCGGCAGTCACGGTCCCGCCTTGTTCCTGCGCGCGGCAGGCCAGCGCGAAGCCGGCGAAAAACGCCGGCTGCAGCACGGCCACCATCACGCCGACAACAGGCAGCAGGAGGGAGCCGAACATCAGCAGCCCCCAAGTGCCGGTCAGGACGATCCACGGCAGCGGTTGCTGGCGAAACAGCGCGAAAGCGTCCTTGATCCAGGTGCCGCCTTGCCGCGCGGGAATATCGATAACTTGCATGGTGTCGTGGTAATTGGAAATGCGATTGGCGATTGGACAGAGGATTGGGTCGGGCGATGCTCAATCCGGCAACAGGGCGAGAAGCCGCTCCTCGTGGGCACGATGCCATTGCAGCAGGCGCTGCACGAAGGCATGGTCCTTGGGATGGGTCAGCGCCGAGTCGCGCGGGAAGTGATGATATCCCAGGCGCCCCAGCCAGGTCCGCAGCGCGGCCGCCCGCAGCATCTGCGGCCAGGCCATACGCTCGGCCGGGTTAAAACGGCGCACGCCGGCGTAGCCCGCCAGCAGGGCGCGCGCGTTGACGGTATTGAGCGCGGCGGCGGGGTAGGCGGCGAAATCGAGACACCAGTCGTTCACCGTTACCGCCACATCGAACAGCAGCTGCTCGTTGCAGGCGAAATAGAAATCGATCATCTGCGGCGTGTGCGCCTCGCCATGATCGTCCCAGAGAATATTGTCGCGGAACAGATCGCCGTGGATCACGCCGCGCGGCAGGTCGAGTTGGTCGAAGCCGGCCTGGCGGGCCAGCTCATCGGCGATCAATTCCTGTTCGGCGGCACTCAAATGTGCGCGCAGATCGGCGGCATAGCTGCGCCACCAGGCGGGGCCGCGCCAGTTGGGCATGCCGAGCTTGAAGTCCTGTGCCGCCGCATGCATGCGCGCCAGCGCCATGCCGACGGCGCGGCAATCGGCCGGCAGGGGATGGGCGAGATCGTTGCCGGCCAGCCGCGTGACCAGTGCCGCCGGCTTGCCCTGCAGTTCGCGCACCACGCGGCCGTCGGCCGGCCGCAGCGGCGCGGCGCAGGCGATGCCCGCCGTGTGCAGATGCGTCATCAGGCCCATGTAAAAATCGAGATCGCGGGGCGGAATTTTTTCGAAGATCGTCAGCACATAACGGCCGCGCGTGGTGGTGACGAAGAAATTCGAATTCTCGACGCCGGCGGCGATATTCTGGAAATCGATGATATCGCCGACCGCGTAGGGCGCGACGAAGACGCGCGCCTCGTCGACGCTGACCGGGGTAAAGACGCTCACATCAGGCCCGGCGCAGGCGAAGCCGTACGCCGCATGCGGCCCCGCTTACTTCCATTCGCTCATTTCCATTCAATCAGCACCCAAGTTGGTACCGCAATTTTCGGCGCCGGACCGTCCACGCGCGAGAAATTGCCGTCGCCCTTCGGATCGACCAGAAAATAGGCGGCCCCGCCGGCGGGCACCACCCGCATCTTGTACAGCTTGCCATTGAGGCGGTATTCCTCGACGGTGTCGGTACCCTTCTTGACGATAGTGACCTTGCCTTCCACCGACAGGTCATCATCCGTCACCTTCGGCGGGGGCGGCGGTGCTTCCACCGCCTGCAGGTCCTTGGGTTTGGGATGCTCCTTCGACTGGGCGAAGGCGGGAAGCGCCGCGGCAAACGACAGCGCGAATATCAGCGGGCAGGCGATTTTTTTCACCATTGTTTTCATATACGACTCCTTAAAGAGACATTTCCAGGGCCTTCTCGTCGGGCGAGGGCATGATGCTGCGAGTCGCGTAATGCTCGAAGATGATATCGACGGCGGTCTGCGCGTCGTCGGTGATCCTGAACAGTTCCATATCCTTGGCGCTGATCACGCCCTCTGTGAGCATGGTGGTTTTGATCCAGTCGACCAGGCCCGCCCAGAACCGGCTGCCGACCAGCACGATCGGGATGCGGCGTATCTTGCCCGTCTGTATGAGCGTCAGCGCCTCCGAGAGTTCATCCAGCGTGCCGAATCCGCCCGGCATCACCACATAAGCGGCGGCATGCTTGACGAACATGGTCTTGCGCGCGAAAAAATGCTGAAACGACATCGATACGTCCTGATAGCCATTGCCGCCCTGTTCGAAGGGCAACTGGATGTTGAGGCCCACGCTGGGGCTCTTGCCGCCAATGGCGCCCTTGTTGGCGGCCTCCATGATGCCGGGCCCGCCGCCCGAGAGCACGCCGAAGCCGGCATCGGACAGCTTGCGCGCGATCGTTTCGGTGAGCGGATAGTAGGGGTTGCTTTCCTTCAGCCGGGCGCTGCCGAAGATGGCGACCGAGGGGCCGATGTTTTCCAGTTTGTCGGTGGCCGAAACCAATTCGGCGATAATGTTGTACATCCACCACGATTCGCGGGCAGCCGTCATCGACTGGAACATCATTTCCGGATCGGCGCGCTTCGGTATTTTCGTCGCCGAATTTTTGTTTTTTGGTTCCAAAATAAATTTCTCCAATGAGCCTTTTGCCAAACGCCGATACCGACGCCGACAGCAACCATCCGGCTGCAACGCAGCCCAAACACCTGTTGCTCGTCGATATCTCGAGCTATTTTTACCGGGCGTTCCATGCCATGCCGGATTTGCGCAGCCCGGCGGGGTTGCCCACCGGCGCCATCTACGGCGTTGCCAGCATGCTCAAGCGACTTCGCGATGAGCACCCTCACGATTATAGCGCTTGCGTGTTTGACCCCAAGGGGCCGACCTTTCGCGACGAAATCTATAAGGAATACAAAGCCACGCGTTCGGCGATGCCCGAGGACTTGGTCACACAGCTGGCACCGATGCGCGAAACCATCGAGGCGCTGGGCTGGCCCTGCGTGGTGGTCGACGGCATGGAGGCCGACGATGTGATCGGCACCCTGGCGGTTCAAGCCAGCGCGCGCGGCGTGAAAACCATGGTTTCCACCGGCGACAAGGATCTGGCGCAGCTGGTCAACGACCAAGTCACCCTGGTCAACACCATGAGCAACGAGCGTCTCGACGTGGCCGGCGTGCAGGAAAAGTTCGGCGTGCCGCCGGAGCGCATCGTCGACTATCTGGCCCTGATGGGCGATAACGTCGATAACGTCCCCGGCGTGGAAAAGGTCGGACCCAAAACCGCGGCGAAATGGATCGCCGAATACGGTTCGCTCGACGGGGTGATCGCCAATGCCGCCAATATCAAGGGCGTGGTTGGCGACAATCTGCGCAAGGCGCTGGATTGGCTGCCCACCGGCCGCGTGCTGGTGACGGTGAAATGCGATGTGCCGCTGCCGTTCGAGTTCGACGCGCTGGCCTACCAGGCGCCGGATATCGACAAGCTCGACAAATTGTATGAGCAATTCGGCTTCAAGGGCATGCGCGCGGCGCTCAAGGGCAAGAGCGGCGACGCCGGCGTGACCGCGACCGCAGCGGTCGAGGGCGATGCGGTGTTCAGACAGGCCGACAAGGACGCCACCGCCAGCCGCTGGTCTTCCGGCGAGGCGGCGGCGAAACAAACCGAATTCATCAACACGCGCGATTACGAATGCGTGTTGACCGAGGCGCAGCTCGATGCCTGGCTGGCCAGGCTCGACGCCGCCGAACTTTCCGCCATCGACACCGAGACGACCAGCCTCGATCCGCTCACCGCGCAGATCGTCGGCCTGTCGTTTTCCTGCGCGGCCGGTCATGCGGCGTATATGCCGCTGCGGCATGTCTATCCCGGCGCACCCGATCAGCTCGATTTCGACGCTGCCATCGCCAAGCTGCGCCCCTGGCTGGAGGATCCGCGCAAGAAAAAACTGGGCCAGAACATCAAATACGATTTGCATGTATTCGCCAATCACGGCATTCGCGTGCGGGGCTATGTGCACGACACCCTGCTGCAGAGCTATGTGCTGGAAAGCCATCAGCGCCACGACATGGAATCGCTGGCCACGCGCCACCTCGGCGCCAAAACCGTCGCTTATGAGGACGTCGCCGGCAAGGGCGCCACGCAAATCGGTTTCGACCAGGTGTCGATCGATACCGCCACCAACTACTCCGCCGAGGATTCGGACGTCACCCTGCAGTTGCACCATGCGCTTTATCCGCAGATCGCCGAAGACGCGCAGCTCAATCGTGTCTATACCGACATCGAAATGCCGACCACTCATGTGCTGCTCACCATCGAGCGCAACGGCGTGCTGATCGACGGTGCTTTGCTGGAGAAACAAAGCGGTGAGCTGGGGCAGAAAATGCTCGAACTCGAAGCCCGGGCGCACGAAGAGGCCGGCCAGCCCTTCAATCTCGGCTCGCCCAAGCAGCTCGCGGAAATCCTGTTCGACAAAAAAGGCATCAAGCCACTGAAAAAAACGCCCGGCGGCGCGCCGTCGACCGACGAGGAAACGCTGGAAAAACTGGCGCTGGATTATCCCCTGCCGAAAATCATTCTCGACTATCGCGGTGTGTCGAAACTGAAAAGTACCTATACCGACAAACTGCCGAGGATGGTCAATGCGCGCACCGGTCGCGTGCACACCACCTATTCGCAGGCGACGGCGGTGACGGGCCGGCTCGCGTCCAACGACCCCAATCTGCAAAACATCCCGGTGCGCACGGCCGAGGGGCGGCGCATTCGCGAAGCGTTCATCGCGCCGGCCGGGCATGTCCTCGTCTCGGCCGACTATTCGCAGATCGAATTGCGCATCATGGCGCATCTGTCCGGCGATGTCGGCCTGCTGAAGGCATTTGCCGATGGCGAAGACGTGCACCGCGCGACCGCCGCCGAAGTGTTCGGCGTCGAACGCAGCCAGGTATCGAGCGAGCAGCGCCGTTATGCCAAGGTCATCAACTTTGGTTTGATCTACGGCATGAGCGCCTTCGGCCTGGCCGGCAACCTGGGTATCGAGCGCAGCGCCGCCGCCGCCTATATAGACCGCTACTTCGCCCGCTATCCCGGGGTGAAGCAATACATGGAGCGCACCCGCGCCGAAGCCCATGACCGTGGCTATGTGGAAACCGTATTCGGCCGCCGGTTGTGGTTGCCCGATATCCGCTCCGGCAACCAGGCGCGCCGCCAGGGCGCCGAGCGCGCGGCCATCAATGCACCGATGCAGGGGACGGCCGCCGATTTGATCAAGCTTGCGATGATCGCGGTGCAGGGCTGGCTGGAAAAAGAAAAACTCGCCACCAAACTTATCATGCAGGTGCACGACGAACTGGTGCTGGAAGTGCCGGATTCAGAGTTGGCGCGCGTGCAGCGGGAAATTCCGGCGCTGATGACCGGCGTGGCCAAACTGGATGTGCCGCTGGTGGCAGAACCGGGCGTAGGGGTGAACTGGGAAGAGGCGCACTAAGCGCTGCGGCTGGTTGTCGCGAGAATTTTCGCAACAGATCGTTCAGGTTTTCTGCGCCGCGCTGGCATCGATATCCGCCAGGCATTCGCGTCCCTTGTCGGTCACCTCAAAATGTCCCGGGGTCGGGCCGGCCATTACGTAACCCTTGCGTGCCAGGAAAGCCGCCGCCTTGCCCTCCAGCCGCGCGTCGGCATCAAGGGCAACCGCACGCAGGCCGGTGATGCAATGCTTGATGAACAGCGCTTCCGCGCCTTTCTCCGTTAATTCGTAACTGCCATTGCGCCGATGCGCCAGCAGTTTGATGCCGACCAGATGCCTGGCATTTCTGGCGATGCAGGCGCTGGGTTTGTCGGATGGCTTCGACTGACTGACCTGCTCCAGCGCTTCGAATTCGTCCCTGCTCAATGGATGGTTCACGGTGTTTTCTTGAAATTGCTTCAATGTTGAAGCGAGGGTCCATGGTACGGGCTGCCGGTGCACAACGCAAAGTGCCGTCTGCAGCCTTGGCGCAAATGAAAATGGCCACGCATAACACGTGGCCATTTCTTTTCTGCCTGCGCAGCCCCGGCAATCTCGGTTGCGGTCCCTGTCCGAACGTAGCGGAAAGCAATTACAACTGTGCGTGTTTGCGCGAGGCGATGACGACGATGGCTTCCAGTTTCTGCACGGCGGGGCGCGGTGCGATGACAGCGGTGGCCTGGTGCGCAACGGCCACTTCGGCGGGGCGGGCGCTGACCGGGTTGCTGGTCAGCATCGAGCCGACAATCACGACGAGGGCGATGGCGAGGCTGGCGACGGCGGCATTGTCTTTGCTGGTGTTGAATTCGGTTTTCATGTGTGACTCCTGGGGTTCGGGGTGGCTGCGTTCGGGGTGTTGCGCTTGTTGATGGCTCCACTTTAGGGTTGCCGCGCCGAACGCTCAATCGCGTTGCGACGAAACTGCAAAAATGCCGTGCGGAACGTCCGATTTGTGGCGGTTTCGCCATTTGCGGGCCCGAATCCACGGCATAAAAATGCGCACTGCCGGCCGTTTCCTGCGTCGCCAGACTTATTTCTTGTTTGCCAAAGTCTAGTATCCACGCGCCTTTTGGGGCAAAAATGCCCCGAAATGCGCGCCAATGCTGGGGTTTGCATTTCTTTGTGGACGCAGGCGTATAGTTTGGCAAACCATAACCGGGGGAAGCGTGTGTCCGATCACATTCCGTTTACGTCTCCACTGCCGCCGGAACATGCGCGCCGCCAACTGGTTGCGGCACTCAAGGCCAATCCGCCCGGCACCGCCGCCGCCCTGCTGGCGCGAACCGAGGACCGCCTTGCCGTTGAGGCGCTTGCCGAACTCAATCCCGCCTTCATCCAGGACATCCTCGCCGCGCTGCCGACGCCGCGCCGCGAGAATATCCTCGACAGCGCATCGGTGGAACTGGCGCGTCAATGGCGGCGCAACCAGATCTATCCGGGCGATACCCTCGGCCGCTTGATGGAACCGGCGTACGCGGTGTTCGGCCCCGAGACCTCGGTGGGCGAGGCGGTGGATTTTTTGCGCACCCTGATCCGTACCGCGTTCATCACTTATGGCTATGTCACCGCGCCGGACGGCAGGCTGCTGGGCCTCATCACCATGCGCGATCTGCTGTTTTCCGAGCGGCTTGTGCCGCTCAGCAGCATCATGCTGCGCGACGTGTTCACCTTCCGGCCGGAAATGGATGTGTCGTCGGCGATGCAGCTGTCAATGAGCCGCCACTACCCGGTGTATCCGGTATGCGACGCCGAGGGGCGCCTGCTGGGCCTGGTGCGCGGCCAGGCGATCTTCGAGGCCAAGGCCTTCGAGATCACCGCGCAGGCCGGCAGCATGGTCGGTGTAGAAAAGGAAGAACGCATCTCCACACCGATGATGCGCAGCTTCAAGTTTCGCCATCCCTGGCTGCAGCTCAATCTGCTCACTGCTTTTCTGGCCGGCGGGGTGGTGGCGATGTTCCAGGGCACCATCGACAAGCTGGTGATTCTCGCCGCGTTCCTGCCGGTGCTGGCCGGGCAATCGGGCAACACCGGCTGCCAGGCGCTGGCGGTGACCCTGCGCGGCATCACCCTGGGCGAGATCAGGCCCGGCGACGGCAAAATGCTGATCACCAAAGAAGGCCTGCTCGGCGCCTTGAACGGTGCACCGATCGGCGTGGTCGCCGGTATCGCCATGTATGTAACGGCCTCCGCCCAGCACTCGCCACATGCGCTGGTGCTCGCCGCCGTGGTGTTCCTGGCCATGGTCGGCGCCTGTACCATCAGCGGCATCTCCGGCGCGGTGGTGCCATTGACGCTGAAGCGCTTCGGCACCGATCCGGCGACGGCCTCGAGTATTTTTCTGACCACCGCGACCGATATCGTCAGCATGGGCATGCTGCTGGGGCTGGCGACGCTGCTGGTGCCCCTGGCCTGATCCCCGGATTCCCAGGGCAATAAGACAAAAGCCCCGCAATGCGGAGCTTTTGTGTTTCGATGGCTGCTGCGTTCAAGCCGGCGGAAGGTTCAGCCTCCCGGCCCCATGATCGAAGCGGTGGCCATCATTTCATTGAGCAGCGCCATCGAGACCTTGCCCGAGACCGTATAAGGGTCGAGTTCGGCGCGTTCGGAATACTTGATGAGCAGCGAGGGGTTGATGCGGTTCAGCGAAACCTGTCCCATCGACCAGTGCGCGAAGCTGCGCTCGTCGATTTCCTCGTAGCTCAGCAACACGACGTCCTGATGCCGCGGGTCGTTGGCAATCTTGTTGTACAGCTTGTTGATTTCCAGGCGCCCGCCTTCGAGGACCTGCAAAAAAATCCTGCCGCTGCAGCACAGTACGCCGGTGATGCCGTGCTGTGGATTGCTGGTGCGCGATTTGACCATGATGGCGGTGAGGTCGTCCTGCGAAATGGTTTCCTTGGTGCGGCTGCAGTACATCAGGCGGACTAGCATGGTGCGATTCCCCGGGTTATTTTTGTGGCGCCAGCCTGCTCAGACGTTCTTCTTGGTAAGCAGCGACAGGAACTCGCGGCGCAGATTGGCATCCTTGAGGAAAGAGCCGCGCATCAGGCTGTTGGTCATTTGCGAATCGCTGTCTTTCACGCCGCGCCAGTGCATGCAGAAATGATTGGCTTCCATGACGATGGCGAGGCCGTCGGGCTTCACTTTTTCCTGCAGGGTATTGGCCAGTTGCGTAACGGCCTCTTCCTGGATCTGCGGACGGCTCATGATCCAGTCGGTGAGGCGCGCATATTTGGACAGGCCGATCAGGTTGGAATGCTCGTTGGGCATCACCCCGATCCACACCCGGCCGATGATCGGGCACAGATGGTGCGAGCAGGCGCTGCGCACCTTGATCGGGCCGACGATCATCAGTTCGTTCAGGCGCTCGACATTCGGAAATTCGGTCACCGCCGGCTGCGGCGTGTAGCGGCCGCTGAAAATTTCCGTGAGATACATTTTCGCGATGCGCTGCGCGGTCTCATTGGTGTTGTGATCGTTCTCGGTGTCGATCACCAGGCTTTTCAGCACTTCCGCCATCTTGGCCGCGACCTCGTCGCGCAGCTGGTCGATCTCGCCTTCCTTCACGAACGCCGAAATATTGTCGTTGGCATGAAAGCGGCGGTTGGCGTGCTGCAGCCGCGTGCGGATGCGATCGGAGGCCAACGCGCTGTTCTCGCCGTCGTCGGGGTCGCTATGGAAAAGCGGAGTCAGACTGGAAGGCATGGCGGACTTCTTCAGGGGTCAACTGCGAAAACGCGCGCCTGCGAGGGCTAGCCACGCGTCGGGTCGTGCTGCTTGTCGCGCTCGATCACTGCATACGCGGAATGATTGTGAATGGATTCGAAATTTTCGGTTTCCACCACATAGGCGTCGACGCGCGGGTCCGCATTCAGCGCCGCCGCCACATCGCGCACCAGGTCCTCGACGAATTTGGGATTGTCATAGGCGCGCTCGGTGATGTACTTCTCGTCGGGCCGCTTGAGGATGCCGTACAGCTCGCTGGAAGCCTGGTCCTCGGCGATGCGCACGATATCCTCCACCGCGATCGCTTCCTTGCCGCGCACCGCAATGGTGATGTGGGAGCGCTGGTTATGGGCGCCGTAGGCCGCGATTTCCTTGGAGCAGGGGCACAGGCTGGTCACCGGCGCCGTCACTTTGGTGGTGATGCTTGTCACGCCGTCCTTGATGGCGCCGCTCAGCACCACCTCGTAATCCATCAGCGAAGAAACGCCGGAAACCGGCGCCGCTTTCTTGATGAAGTAGGGAAACGCCATCTCGATGTGGCCCTCGCCGACGTGCAGACGCTCGACCATTCTGGCCAGCAGCGCGGAAAACATCGGCACGCTGAACGCCTCCTGGTTCGCTTCCAGAAGCTCCACGAAGCGCGACATATGCGTGCCCTTGACGTCGTGCGCCAGGCGCACCGTCATGCTGAAGGTGGCAATCGTATGCTGGATCTCGCCGGAAACGGATTGGATGCGGACTGGGTGGCGGATGCCTTTGATGCCGACGCGGTCGATCGAGGTACGGCGGGTGTCCACGGAACTCTGCACATCCGGCATCGGCAGCGGTAGGTTCAGGTCGCGCTGATTCATGAAGCAAATCCTGTGAATTCGGCCTGCCAGTATAGCGCGGGCCTAATAGTTGAGTAAAGTAATCGGGAATAACACATCTGGCGGCAAATTGCGGCAATTTCAAGGCCGGGGCACATATCCCTGCCGGCAATAAAAAAGGGCGCTCTCGCGAGCGCCCTTCAACCCCAAAGCAGGCCCCGGACCGAACCGGGGCCTCACTGCAGATGCGCTTACGTGTTGTAAGCCGATTCGCCGTGCGAGGTAATGTCCAGACCTTCGCGTTCCTCTTCTTCCGGAACCCGCAGACCGACCACCATCTTGACGATGAACAGGGACACGGCGGCGACAACGCCTGACCAGACGATGGTGATGCCGACTGCCTTGGCCTGAATGAGGAGTTGCTCGCCGATCGAGGTGAAGCCGGTGGTGGCCTTGACCCAGTCGGTGACGAAGCCGGGTCCGCCCAGATCCGGCGACACGAACACGCCGGTAAGCAGCGCGCCGAGGACACCGCCGACGGCGTGTACGCCGAACACATCCAGGGAATCGTCGGCCTTGATCAGCTTCTTCAGACCGGTGACGCCCCACAGACAGACAAAACCGGCCGCGGTGCCGATCACGAAGGCGCCGGGGATGCCGACGTTGCCGGCAGCCGGGGTGATGGCGACCAGACCCGCCACAGCACCGGAAGCGGCGCCCAGCATCGACGGCTTGCCCTTGAGCAGCCACTCGGCGAAGATCCAGGCCAGGACGGCGCAGGCGGTCGCCAGGAAGGTGTTCATGAAGGCGAGAACCGCAGAGTTGCCCGCTTCCAGCGCCGAGCCGGCGTTGAAGCCGAACCAGCCGAACCACAGCAGCGAGGCGCCGATCATGGTCATGGTCAGGTTATGCGGGGTCATCGCTTCCTTGCCGAAGCCGATGCGCTTGCCGAGCATGAAGGCGGCGACCAGGCCGGCCACACCGGCGTTGATATGCACCACGGTGCCGCCCGCAAAATCGAGGGCGCCCAGGTTCCACAGATAACCTGCCTTGGCGTTCATGGCATCAACCACGGCTGCCGAGGAGTAGGCATCCGGACCCATCCAGAACCAGACCATATGCGCGATCGGCAGATAGCTGAATGTGAACCACAGCACCATGAAAATCAGCACGGCGCTGAACTTCATGCGCTCGGCCACCGAGCCCAAGATCAGGCAGCAGGTAATGGCGGCAAAGGTGCACTGGAAGGCGGCGTACAGCATTTCCGGAATGACCACGCCCTTGCTGAACGTTGCGGCGGTCGCGAATTCACCCTTGGCCACGTCGGCGATGCCCTTGAAGAACAGCCGGTCGAAACCGCCGAAAAAGGCATTCCCTTCGGTGAAGGCGACGCTGTAGCCGTAAATGACCCACAGCACGGTAATCAGCGAGAAGGTGACGAACACCTGCATCAGCACCGACAGCATGTTCTTGGAGCGGACCAGGCCGCCGTAGAACAGGGCCAGCGCCGGTACGCTCATCAGCAGCACCAATGCAGTGGAGACCAGCATCCACGATACATCGCCCTTGTTGGGAACCGGGGCTGGTGTAGCGGCAGGAGCGGCGGCAGCCGGTGTAGCAGCTGCCGGTGCTGGCGTGGCTGCGGCTGGTGCGGCCGCGGCAGGCGTTGCCGCAGCAGGGGCAGCAGCGGGTGCAGGTTCGGCTTTCTTGTCCTGCGCATAGCCCATGCCGGCAACCGCAAGGCCGGCCAGCAACGCAAGAGAGGCTAGAAATCGTTTCATATTGAGTGGCTCCCTTGATTAAAGTGCGTCCGCGCCGGTCTCGCCGGTACGGATACGGACAACTTGTTCGAGATCGAATACGAAAATCTTGCCGTCGCCGATCTTGCCGGTGTTGGCGGATTTTTCGATGGCCTCAATGACTTGTTCAAGCAGGTCGTCTTTGACGGCCGCTTCGATTTTTACCTTGGGCAGAAAATCGACCACGTACTCTGCACCGCGATACAGCTCCGTATGACCTTTTTGTCGTCCGAAGCCCTTGACTTCCGTGACCGTGATGCCCTGCACGCCAATGGCGGAGAGGGCTTCACGCACTTCGTCAAGCTTGAACGGCTTGATGATGGCGGTAACCAGTTTCATTGTTGTACTCCCGTAGTAGTGAAATCATGCCGCCGCATGCGCCCGGCTACGAACTTATGCGGCAACGAACGGTATTGCCCGTGCTGGTCCGGCGCGCGGATCAGAACGTTTTGGTGACAAATGCCACCAGGCGATTCTTGCTCCAGTCCTTGCCCTTGAAGGTGTAGTTGACTTCCTTGGCATCGGTGCCCTTGAAGTAGCCGCCGACCGTCCAGCCGTCGCCGAGATCATAGGACGGGCCGAATTTGTACACCGTGTAGGTCAGCTCGGCATCGTTGTCGAAGCCCTGGAAATTGCCCTTGTAGGTTTGTTTGGCCACTTGCGCCATCAAGGTCAGCTTGGGCAGGACTTCCTGCGAGTAGTTGAGTTCGAGGAAGCTGGACCCCTTGCTGATGGGCACGCCGAAGGTGCCGCCCAGCGAGTAGGAGTACTTGACGTTGAATACGCCATAGGTCGCACCGATGTAGACCTCATTGGTATTCGGCTTCGGGAACAACGGAATCGCCTTGGCGCCGGGGTAATCGTAATGCAGGTACCCGACGTCCAGGGTCAGATCCTTGAGCACTTCATACTTGTAGCCGCCGTACAGATCGATCTCGACCGGCGACGAATCTTTCACCAGACCCAGATCCTTGTAGTCCTTGAGCCATTTGATGTTGGAGACGAAAGTACCCAGGTAGAAACCGCTGGAATGGGCATAGTCAAGATTGAACTGAATTGCCGGTTTCTCGGACGTCTGCGAAATGCCGCGGTATTCATATTCGCTGAACAAGCCGACTTTGGGCGTGAGCGTGTAACTGGGTGCCGGTGCGGCTGCGGGTGCGGCTTGAGCGGCCGCGTTTAGTGCCGTGAAGGAGGTGACTGCGATGCCTGCGAGTGCAATGGCGTGGGCCAATTTCTTCATGTGGTTACCCCAAGGTGAATGGAAAGGTGAGTTGGCTGGATAGCTTTAGCAGGTTGCATGCCACTGTTACAGTGCACATAAACCCATGATTTCCATGATTCAAGCGGGTGAAAAGCAGTATGCCGCACCAAAATATTGCAACGCAATTGTCGCCCGCACCAATTTGGAGCGGCTGTTGTCGCATGGCTGTTTCCCACCTGCCTATGTGGCTGTCGTGTACGGGCGGGTCGGCTACAATGCTTGAAATCGAGTGAATCCATGATCCCGCCCAATACCAAACCCCTTGATGTACTGAACGACCTAGCTGCGCGCATCGGCCAACTGATCCAGCAATCCCCGGCATCCGATCTGGAAAAAAACGCGCGGCAGCAATTGATTGCCCAACTGGCCAAACATGGCCTGGTCACACGCGAGGAATACGAGATCCAGCTGGCCCTGCTGGCGCGTGCGCAGGCCCGCCTGCGCGAACTGGAGGCCAGGATCGACGCACTCGAGGCCGCAGTCCCCGGAACCGCGCGGGGACCCGGTGGCGAACGTTAAATTGGTGCGACGCATGGCGGGGTGTCGCTGAGTGTCTCTGGCCGTTTTATACAGTCGCGCCCTGAATGGCATGGAAGCACCGTCGGTGACGGTGGAGGTCCATCTCGCCAACGGTTTGCCGGCATTCACCATCGTCGGCCTGCCCGAAATGGAGGTGAAAGAGAGCAAGGACCGCGTACGCGCCGCCTTGCTCAATGCGCGCTTCGAGTTCCCGGCGCGACGCATCACCGTCAATCTGGCGCCGGCCGATCTGCCCAAGGAGAGCGGGCGCTTCGATTTGCCGATTGCGCTCGGCATTCTCGCCGCCAGCGGACAGATTCCGGGCGACAAATTGAAACATTACGAATTTGCCGGCGAACTGGCGCTGACCGGCGAGTTGCGCCCGATTCGCGGCGCGCTGGCGATGACCTTCAAGGCGCATGGGGACGAACGCGCCTTTGTGCTGCCGCTGGCCTCTGCGGCCGAGGCGGCCCTGGTCACCGACGCTAAAGTGCTGGGCGCCAGCAGCCTGCTGCAGGTATGCGCGCACCTCGCCGGGCGCGAAGCGATTCCACCGTTTGCGAGCGCGGCGCCAGTCGGTGTCAGCCGCTATGCCGATATGGCCGAGGTCAAGGGGCAGAGCCATGCCAAACGCGCCATGGAAGTGGCCGCTGCCGGGCGCCACAGCCTGCTGATGATGGGACCGCCTGGAACCGGCAAGACCATGCTGGCCTCGCGTTTTCCCGGCATCCTACCGTCGATGACCGATGCCGAGGCGCTGGAATCGGCCGCCGTGCAAAGCCTCGCCAGCGGCGGCTTCAAAACCGAAAACTGGCGGCGCAGAAATTATCGTTCGCCACATCACACCGCTTCCGCCGTCGCCCTGGTGGGCGGCGGCAGCAACCCCAAGCCCGGTGAAATTTCGCTGGCGCACCAGGGCGTGCTGTTCCTGGATGAATTGCCCGAGTTCGATCGCAGCGTGCTGGAAGTGCTGCGTGAGCCGCTGGAATCGGGGCGCATCACCATTTCGCGCGCGGCGCGGCAGGCGGATTTTCCCGCCGAATTCCAGTTGATCGCGGCAATGAATCCCTGCCCCTGCGGCTACCTCGGCCACTACAGCAACAAATGCCGCTGCACGCCCGATCAAGTGGCGCGCTATCGCGGCAAGATTTCGGGCCCGCTACTTGATCGCATCGATTTGCAGATTGAAATGCCGGCCGTGCCGCAGCTTGAGCTGGTGAAAGCCGGCAGCGGTGAAGCCAGCCTTGCCATCGCCGAGCGCGTCGAGCGCGCTTATCAGCGGCAAATTGCGCGCCAGGGCAAGCCCAATCACAAGCTTGAGCCCAAGGAGATCGATACGCTGTGCGCGCCCAGCGCGGCCGGCGAAACCTTGCTCAAGAACGCTATCCAGCGTCTTGGCCTTTCGGCGCGCGCATATCACCGCGTACTGAAGGTCGCGCGCACCGTTGCAGATCTTGCCAGCCAGGAAAAAATCGATACGCCGCATATTGCCGAGGCGGTGCAGTATCGGCGGATGGACAGATCGGCATGAAAAATTTTACGTGGGCAATGGCCCGCAAGCCAGTATCCATGCGGTGTTTGAAGCATGCCCTCTTGAAAGGCGCGTCCTTATTGGCTCGCCGGGCAGGTGGTTTGCATAAATCCGGAAGCGACATGCATTGATGACGTCATCAGCAACCCAAAAAATTCACGCCCATCACGCCACGCCACGCTGGTTGCTGGCACTGTTACTGGCCGGCCTGGCGATGCTCGGGCCCTTCGCGATCGATACCTACATCCCCGCCTTCGACGGCATGGGACGCGAGCTCGGTGCCAATGTGGTGCAGATGCAGCAGACGTTTTCGGTTTACCTGGCGGCGTTCGCCTTCATGTTCCTGTTCCACGGCGCGCTTTCCGACAGTTACGGCCGCAAGCCGATCATCGTCGTCGGCCTGGTCGGTTTCCTGATCGGCTCGGTCGGCTGTGCCTTGTCGAACTCGATCGGCGCCTTGCTGCTGTTCCGCGCGGTACAGGGGCTGTCGGTGGGCGCGGGCATGGTGGTGGGGCGCGCCATGATCCGCGATCTGTTCAATGAAACCGACGCGCAGAAGCTGATGTCGATGGTCACCCTGTGGTTCGGTATCGCGCCGGCGATAGCGCCCATCATCGGCGGGCATCTGTATGTGCGTCTGGGCTGGCATTCCATTTTCTGGATGCTGGCGATGATGGCGACAGTGTTGATCGCCGTGGTTTCCTTTTCGATTCATGAAACCCTGCCCGCCAACAAGCGTCAGCCGTTCCGACCGGGACCGCTGTTTGCCGGCTATCGCGAGGTTGGCGCCAATGTACCCTTCCTGCTGCTGTCGCTGGCGGTAGGGTTCAACTTCAACGCGTTCTTCCTGTACTTCATGTCGGCGCCGGTTTATCTCACGCATTCGCTGAAGCTGGGCCCGCAGGAATTCGCCTGGCTGTTCATTCCCGGCATCGGCGGGATCATGCTGGGCGCGTTCATTTCCGGGCGCGTTGCCGGCAAACTGAAGTTCGCCGCCACGGTGTCCTATGCCTATCGCTTCATGGTGATCGCGGCACTGATCAATCTGCTTTACGCGGCTGTGTTTGCCCCTTCGGTGCCCTGGGCGATCATTCCTTTGTTTTTCTATGCCATCGGCAGCGCGATGGCGATGCCCTCGCTTTCCTTGATCGTGCTCGATTTGTTTCCGACGCGGCGCGGGATGGCGGCCTCGCTGCAGGGTTTCGTCTCGGGCATCATCAATGCGTTGGTTGCTGGCCTGGTATCGCCGGCCGTGTCGCATTCGCCGCTGCTGCTGGCGCTCGCCATGGTCGGCTTGATGGGCGCGGGTCTGTTGTGCTGGACGATGTTCCGGCGCATGGGCCGCGGCGTCGCAGCGCGAGCCGCGCAGTGACGTGATGCAAATCAAATCCTGAACCCGCAATCGGGAGATACTGCCGCATGAGCAATCCTTCCGCACCTGAGAACGATCTGCCGCGGCTGCTGGAATCCTGGCAGGCGGAGAAGCAGTCTGCCTATCTTTACGAGCGCATCGCGCTGCGCGAAGACGATCCGGCCAAGCAAGCGCTGTTTCGCGCCCTGGCTGCATCGGCGGAGGAACAGTCGCATACTTGGGCGGCCAAACTGGCCGCCGCGAATATTGCCGTTCAGGCCTTCCAGCCCGAGTTGCGGGTGCGATTGGTCGCCGGCACTGTCGATTTGCTGGGTCCGCGTGCGCTGATCCCGGCGCTGGCGGCGCTCAAGATTCGCGGCGTATCCGTCTACACCCACTCGAGCTCGCCGACGGGACATCCGCACCCGAATGCGGGACCGGAAAGCAGCCACAAGGGCCTGTCCGGCGGCGGCAATCTGCGCGCGGCGGTGTTCGGCGTCAACGATGGCTTGTTGTCGAATGCCAGCCTGATACTCGGTGTCGCCGGCGCGGCGGCCGATACCCGAACCATCGCCCTCACCGGCATCGCCGGGCTCGCCGCGGGCGCGTTTTCGATGGCGGCGGGCGAGTATGTGTCGGTGCGTTCGCAGCGCGAGCTATTCGAGCGCCAGATCGCCCTTGAACGCGATGAGCTGGCCGAATATCCGGAAGAAGAAGCCATGGAACTGGCGATGATTTACGAGGCGCGCGGCATTGCCAAGGCCGATGCTCTGGAGCTCGCCAACAAGCTGATCGGCGACCCGGAGCACGCGCTCGACACCCTGGCGCGCGAGGAGCTGGGGCTGAATCCCGCCGAACTCGGTTCGCCCTGGGGCGCGGCGTTTTCCTCGTTTGTCGCGTTTGCCATCGGCGGGGTGATTCCCCTGCTGCCGTTCCTGCTGCCCTTGCGGGGCGCGCTGAGCGCTCATGTGCTGATGGTGGCGATGAGCCTGACCGCCTGTGCGCTGTTTGGCATCGGCGCCTCGCTCAGTCTGTTCACCGGGCGCAATGCCTGGTTCAGCGGCGTGCGCATGCTGCTGATCGGCGTGCTGGCCGGTGCGGTGACGTTTTCGATCGGCAAATTATTCGGCGTTGCCCTGGGTTAGGCCCGGCACGCATTCGCGCATGTACAGAAAGGCCGGCAGCGCGAACGACAAGCCGATCAGGCAATTGCCCGCCACATAGAACAGCGGCCCGCGCATGCCCAGGCGCCGCGCCTCGCTGAACAGGAATGGCCAGAACACCAGACAGGAAATGATGAAATCCACCAGCGTGGCGGCGGCAATCGGATTGCCCCAGGCGAGCGACAGCGCTCCCGACGATCCAGGGACATAAGCCACATAGCCGAAATACGTTGCATACGGCAGGATGCCGCCGATGATTGCCGCCAGCAAATAAAACGATTTCAGATTCATCACACCTGCTCCCAAGGCAGCCCATCCTTGCGCCAGCCGCTCAAGTTGCCGCGTTGATGATGCGTATCGAGCTCGCCCTCGAAGCCATGCAGCACATTGAATACCTGGCTGAAGCCGGCCGCCTCGAGCGCTTCACCGGCGTCGGTGCTGCGATTGCCGGAGCGGCAAATCAGCACCACCGGGCGATGGGTGGCGTGGCCGACGGCCTTTTTTACCTGACCGATAAAATGCGGGTTGATCTCCCAGTCCGGGCCGTCGTTCCAGGGAATCATCATCGCGCCCAATGGGTGGCCGACGAACAGGAACTCCATTTCGCTGCGGCAATCGATAAACACCGCACTCGGTTCGGCGGCCAGAAAATCGTGGGCCTGCCTGGGGGTCAGATGGTCCATCGCCATGCTCCTTGTTGTTCTCTCAATGATTATAGCCGCAGCTCGCGGACGGGCAGACGTGGACGGTGCGATAATCGGCACATCTTCTGGAGACGAAACATGAATGCGCCTGAATCCCTCTTCCCCTTCGATGCGCTGATCCGCGAGCATGCGGATCGTATTGAGCAGCAGGTGATCGTCTGGCGCCGTCATTTGCATGCCCACCCGGAACTCGGCAACCGCGAATTCGAGACCGGCAAAATGGTGGCTGCACACCTGCGCAAGCTGGGTTTCGACGACGTCAGGGAGAAGGTCGCCCACACCGGCGTGGTCGGCGTGCTCAGGGGCGGCAAGCCGGGCCGCTGCGTGGCCCTGCGCGCCGATATGGACGGCTTGCCGGTGACCGAGGAAACCGATGTGCCGTTCAGGAGCCAGGTGCGGACCATGTGGAACGGTGCCGAGGCCGGGGTGATGCATGCCTGCGGACACGATACCCATGTGGCGATCCTGATGGGCGTGGCTGAAATCCTTGCCGGCATGCGCGCCGAATTGCCGGGCACCGTGAAATTCATTTTCCAGCCGGCCGAAGAAATGCCGCCGATCGGCGAAGAGGGCGGCGCCAGGCTGATGATTGAAGAAGGCTGCATGGAGAATCCGAAGGTCGAGGCGATCTTCGGCCTGCATATCACTTCCAAGCAGCATGCCAATGTGATCGGCTACCGTTCCGGCCCGTTGATGGCCAGTGCCGATCAGTTCCGCATTTTCGTGCGCGGCAACCAGACCCATGGCGCGCAGCCCTGGTCGGGGATCGATCCGATCGTGGTCGGCGCGCAGATCGTGATGGGATTGCAAACCATCGTCTCGCGCAGGATGAACCTGACCGAAGAGCCGTCGGTGGTGACCGTGGGCAGTTTCCAGGCGGGCAATCGCAGCAATATCATTCCCGACGAGGCGAAGATGGAAGGCACCATTCGTGCCTTCGATGAAAAGCATCGCAGCGAAATCCACGAATTCGTGCAGAAGATCAGCACCCTGATCGCCGAATCCGGCGGCGCCAAGGCCCATGTGCATATCGCCAACGGTTACCCGGTGACCTCCAACGATGAAGCGCTGACGCATTGGTCGGTGCCGGTGCTGAAACGCGTGGCCGGCGACGGCGCGGTGGGCGTTTGTCCCAAGACCTGCGGCGCGGAGGACTTTTCCTACTACCAGCATCGGGTGCCGGGATTTTTCTATTTCATCGGCTGTACGCCGAAAGATCAGGACGTCAAGACGGCGGCCTCGAATCACAGTCCGCGTTTTTATGTCGACGAGCGCGGCCTCAAGATCGGCGTCAAGTCGTTGGCCACCCTGGCGGCCGACTGGCTCGCCGCCAACGCGGCCTGATCTGCCGTGTACATCAGCGCTTTCGACCTGTTCAAGATCGGCATCGGTCCCTCGAGTTCGCATACCGTCGGCCCGATGCGCGCCGCGCGTCGTTTCCTGGTCGAACTTCCGCCCGCGCAGTTCGCGCATATCCGGCGGCTCACCGTTGAATTGCATGGTTCGCTCGCCCACACCGGCCACGGACACGGCACCGATACCGCGATGATGCTGGGGCTGAGTGGCGAGTTGCCGGATGAGGTCGATACCGGCAAGGTGGCGGACCATATCGCCGGGATCAAAACTGCGCAACGATTGACCTTGCTGGGCACGCGCGAGATCGCGTTTTCGCCGCAGACCGACATCATTTTCAATTTACGCGACCTGCTGCCGGTGCACTCGAACGGCATGCTGTTCCGCGCCTTCGATGCGGGCGGCGATGAAATTGCCAAGCGCATCATGTATTCGGTCGGCGGCGGCTTTGTCGTCGATGAAGACGAAGCCTTTGTCGGCACCTCGCGCGGCGACGAACGCACGGCGCCGCATGGCTTCAACTCCATGCAGTCCTTGTTGACGATGGCCGCGCAGGAGAAAATGTCCCTGGTCGAGCTGATTCGCGCCAATGAAGTCGCGCTGCGCGGTGTGGAGGCTACCGATGCCTTTCTGGATCGCGTCATCGACACCATGTTCATCTGCATCGATCGCGGCCTGCGCACCGTCGGCGTGCTGCCTGGCGGCCTCAATGTGGCGCGCCGCGCCAGCGGGATCCACGACAAGCTGGCGGCGGAGAAATCGGGCCTGACCAATCTGCCGCACCAGGTGATGGACTGGGTCAGCGTCTACGCCATCGCGGTAAATGAGGAAAATGCCGCCGGCGGCCGCGTAGTGACGGCGCCGACCAATGGCGCGGCCGGTGTGGTGCCGGCGGTGCTGCGTTACGCCCGCGATTTTTGCGGCGCAAGCCAGGCGCAGTTGCGCGATTTTCTATTGGCGGCCTCGGCGATCGGCGCGCTATGCAAGATGAATGCCTCCATCTCCGGCGCCGAGGTCGGCTGCCAGGGCGAGGTCGGTTCGGCCAGCGCGATGGCGGCGGCCGGGCTGGCCGCGGTGCTGGGCGCCTCCAATGCGCAGATCGAGAATGCGGCGGAAATCGCCCTGGAACATCATCTCGGCATGACCTGCGACCCGATCGGCGGCCTGGTGCAAATCCCCTGCATCGAGCGCAACGCCATGGGCGCGATCAAGGCGATCAGCGCGACTTCGCTGAGCCTGCGCGGCGACGGCACCCATCATGTCTCGCTGGACCAGGCCATCGACACCATGCGCCGCACCGGCGCCGATATGCAGACCAAGTACAAGGAGACCTCGCTGGGGGGGCTGGCGGTGCGCATTGTCGAATGCTGAGAGGCCGGCGTTCGCTACGAATGCAATCCCCCGGCTTTGCGCGTAAAATGCGAGTGCGTCGATTTGATTCAGCTTGCGGGCGCTGGGCAGCATTCGGGCCCTAAATTCCGCTAAAGCGAGGCCAGTTCTCACTGCAAACCTGCCCGCTTCTTTAATGCTGCGGCAGGTTTTTCATTTTCAGGGCGCTCGCGCCAATGGCGCGTGTATTGCCACCTGCGACTCGCCGTAATTGCGGTTGCGCAGCGGACAATGAGTGAATTGACGACGCTTGACTAACCGCCGGACAGTCTGAAGAAATTATCTTTTCCATGGATCAGAATCACAGCACCCGCCCCGCCCGTAGCGCCGTCCTGATGGAAGCACTGGCCCGGCGCATCCTGGTGCTCGACGGCGCCATGGGTACCATGATCCAGCGCTATCGGTTGACGGAGGCGGAATACCGCGGCGAGCGTTTCAGGGACTGGAACGGCGATCTGCGCGGCAACAACGATTTGCTGACGCTGACGCGCCCGCAAGTGATCCGCGAAATCCACAGCCAGTACATGGAGGCCGGCGCCGACATCCTCGAAACCAACACCTTCAATTCGACCACGGTGTCGATGGCCGATTACCATATGGAATCGCTGGCCTACGAACTTAACCTGGAAGGCGCCAAGCTGGCGCGCGAGGTCGCGGACAGTTTTACGCTGCGGACGCCGAAAAAGCCGCGCTTTGTCGCCGGCGTGCTGGGGCCGATGAACCGCACCCTGTCGCTGTCGCCGGATGTGAACGACCCGGGTTTTCGGGCGGTCAATTTCGATCAGGTGGCCAAGGCCTACCGCGAGGCGGTGGCCGGGCTGATCGACGGCGGCGCCGATATCCTCCTGATCGAAACCATTTTCGATACGCTCAACGCCAAGGCGGCCATTTTTGCCATCGAGGAAGAATTCGAAGCGCGCGGCTTGAGCGGCGAGATGCGTCTGCCGATCATGATTTCAGGCACCATCACCGATGCTTCCGGCCGCACCCTGTCGGGCCAGGTGGTCGAGGCGTTCTACAACTCGGTGCGCCATGCCAGGCCGCTGTCGATCGGCTTCAACTGCGCCCTGGGCGCCAGGGAACTGCGCCCGCATATCGAGGAGCTGGCGGCCAAGGCGGAATGCCGCGTGTCCGCGCACCCGAATGCCGGCCTGCCCAATGCGATGGCGGAATACGACGAGCTGCCGCAGGAAACCGCCGCCTTCATCCGCGAATGGGCGGAAGCGGGCTGGCTGAACATTACGGGCGGCTGCTGCGGCACCACGCCCGAGCATATTCGCGCCATCGCCGACATCGTGGCGCCGCTCAAGCCGCGCGACGTCGGCACCGTCAACGCGCAGATCGAAAAGCGTTTGCGCCTGTCCGGCCTTGAGCCGCTCAACGTCGGCGAGGATTCGCTGTTCGTGAACGTCGGCGAGCGCACCAATGTCACCGGCTCGCGCGCTTTCGCCAAGCTGATCCTGAACGGCGATTACAACGAAGCCCTGGCGGTGGCGCGCAGCCAGGTCGAGAGCGGCGCGCAGGTGATCGACATCAATATGGACGAAGCGATGCTGGATTCGCAGGCGGCCATGGTGAAGTTCCTGAACCTGGTGGCCAGCGAGCCGGATATTTCGCGCGTGCCGATCATGATCGACAGCTCGAAGTGGGGCGTGATCGAAGCCGGTCTGAAGTGCATCCAGGGCAAGGCCATCGTCAACTCGATTTCGATGAAGGAAGGCATTCCCGAATTCAAGGAGCGCGCCAAGCTGTGCCAGCGCTATGGCGCGGCCGTGATCGTGATGGCCTTCGACGAAAAAGGCCAGGCCGATACCTACCAGCGCAAGATCGAAATTTGCGCGCGCTCCTACAAAATCCTCACCGAGGAAGTCGGCTTTGCGGCCGAAGACATCATCTTCGACCCGAATATTTTCGCCATCGCCACCGGCATCGAGGAGCACGCGACTTACGGCATCGACTTCATCCGCGCCACCGAGTGGATTCGCAACAACCTGCCCTATGCCAAGGTCAGCGGCGGCGTGTCGAACGTGTCGTTCTCGTTTCGCGGCAACGATCCGGTGCGCGAAGCGATTCACACCGCTTTTCTGTATCACGCCGGCAAGGCGGGCATGACCATGGGCATCGTCAATGCCGGGCAGCTCGGCGTATATGACGATATCCCCAAGGATTTGCTGGAGTTGGTCGAGGATGTGTTGTTCAACCGCCGCGCCGATGCAACCGATCGACTCGTCACTTTTGCCGAGCAGTTCAAAGGCAAGAAAAAGGATCAGGTGGAAGACCTCGCCTGGCGCGGCGAGCCAGTCGGCACGCGTCTTACCCATGCACTGGTCAAGGGCATTACGCAATACATCGTCGAGGATACCGAGGAGGCGCGCCAGCAGGTCAAAGCTGCCGGCGGCCGTCCGATCAATGTGATCGAGGGCCCGCTGATGGACGGCATGAACGTGGTCGGCGATCTGTTCGGTGCCGGCAAGATGTTCCTGCCGCAAGTGGTGAAATCGGCGCGGGTGATGAAGCAGGCGGTGGCGCATCTGATCCCGTTCATCGAGGAAGAAAAACGCCTGCTCGGCGTGGCGGACGCCAAGGCCAAAGGCAAGATTTTGATGGCCACCGTCAAGGGCGATGTGCACGACATCGGCAAGAACATCGTCGGTGTGGTCATGCAGTGCAATAACTTCGAGGTGATCGACCTCGGCGTGATGGTGGCCACCGAGAAAATCCTGGAAACCGCCGTCAGGGAAAACGTCGATATCATCGGCCTCTCGGGACTGATCACGCCCTCGCTGGAAGAAATGGCGCATGTGGCCAAGGAGATGGAACGCCTCGGCTTCAGGATCCCGCTGTTGATCGGCGGCGCCACCACCTCGCGCACCCATACCGCCGTCAAGGTCGAGCCGTTCTACAGCGGCGCCACGGTGTGGGTGCCGGATGCCTCGCGGGCGGTGGGCGTATGCAGCAATCTGCTGTCGGCAGAGCTGAAGCCCGATTACGTGAAATCGGTGCGTGAGGATTACGTGAAGGTGCGCGAGCAGCATGCCAACAAGAAGGGCGTGAAGTTGATCCCGCTGGACCGCGCGCGCGCCAATCGCAGCAAGATCGACTGGTCCGCCTATGTGCCGCCAAAGCCGGCGTTTATCGGCACCAAGGCGCTGAACGCATATCCGCTTGAAAAATTGGTGCCGTATATCGACTGGAGCCCGTTCTTCCAGACCTGGGATCTATGGGGCAAGTTTCCGCAGATTCTCGACGATGCCGTGGTCGGCGAGGCGGCGCGCGAGGTGTACGACAACGCGCAAAAAATGCTGAAGCAGATCGTCTCTGAAAAATGGTTTACTGCCAATGGCGTGTTCGGCTTCTGGCCGGCGAATGCGGCCGGCGACGATATCGCGCTCTATGCCGATGAATCGCGCAAGAAGGTGGTGGCCACGTTCCGCAACCTGCGCCAGCAGAATGAAAAACCGGCGGGCAATGCCAATCAGTGTCTGGGCGATTTCGTGGCGCCGGCGCCGCTCCCCGATTATCTCGGCGCGTTTGCGGTTACCAGCGGCATCGGCTGCGAGGAGCGCGCACGGGCCTTTGCCGCGGCCAATGACGATTACAGCGCGATCATGGTCAAGGCCCTGGGCGACCGACTCGCCGAAGCCTTTGCCGAACATCTGCATGCGCGCGTGCGCCGCGAATTCTGGGGCTATGCGCCGGACGAGAATCTGAGCGGCGCGGACATGATTGCTGAAAAATATGTCGGCATCCGTCCGGCGCCCGGTTACCCGGCCTGCCCGGAACACACGGAAAAGGGTACCCTGTTCGCGATGTTGCGCGCCACCGAGCAGGCCGGCATCAGTCTCACCGATTCCTACGCTATGTGGCCGACGGCGGCGGTATCGGGCTTTTATTTTTCGCATCCGCAAGCGCAGTATTTTGCGGTCGGCAAGATCGACCGGGACCAGCTTGACGATTACGCCAAACGCAAGGGCTGGGACACCGCCACCGCCGAACGCTGGTTGGCGCCGAATCTTTGAGATCCGCTTTTGACAACAAGGCAGCACCGCAACAAGGCAGTTTTTTTCAACGACAACTACAAATCATCCGCGCGCAATGTCATCCACAAACAACGGTTCTTACGTTCATTTCCCCTCGCCCATGAAATCGTATCTTCTCAGTGTTCTCGCAATTCTCGCCTGTGCGGGTCCCGGCGCGTATCTGTCGTGGCTGGGCATGACTGCCCTGGGCCTCAGCGGAATTCCGCTGGCGTTGGCCACGGTGGTTGGCGGCATGGTGCTGGCGGTGGCGTTTTTCGCCTTGCTGTCGGCCTTGGGTCGCGCGCTTGGCATTACCCGGTAGTGCGGGCAGGTTTTAAATTGGCAAAGTCCGGCATTGGCGCGCCTTTTGGGGCATTTTTGGCTCAAAAGGCGCGCCAATGCCGGACTTTGAGTTTTCGCTGCGGCCTTGCAGGCGATCTCGGCGCGGCCTGGCCGCGGACAGATTGCCGGCAGATTCTAGTCAATCATCGCATCGTCAGGCTGAGGTAAGGCCATCGGTATTTAATGGCGGCATTAAAAATATATTGATGCGGCCCGAGGAGAATTCATGAAAAAGAAACCTTTTTACCGCGTGTTGTATGTCCAGGTGCTGTTCGCGATCGTGCTGGGCGTGCTGCTCGGCTACCTCTATCCGGACAGCGGCGTGGCGATGAAGCCATTCGGCGACGGCTTCATCAAGCTGATCAAGATGATCATTGCGCCGATCATTTTCTGCACTGTCGTCAGTGGTATTGCCGGCATGCAGGACATGAAAAAAGTCGGCCGCGTCGGCGCCAAGGCCCTGCTGTATTTCGAGGTGGTCAGCACCTTCGCGCTGGCTATCGGCCTCATCGTTGTCAACGTGTTGAAACCGGGCGAGGGCATGAACGCCGATGTGAGCACGCTTGATACCAAGGCGCTGACGGCTTATACCGCGGCTGCCAAATCGCAAAGCGTGGTCGAGTTCGTGCTCAACATCATTCCCAGCAGCGTGGTCGATGCCTTCGCCAAGGGCGATATCCTGCAGGTGCTGCTGTTCGCGATCCTGTTCGGATTTTCCCTGTCGGCACTGGGGGCGCGCGGCCAGGCCATCACCGATTTCATCGACAAGGTTTCGCATGCCCTGTTCGGCGTGGTGTCGACCATCATGAAACTGGCGCCGATCGGCGCGTTCGGCGCAATGGCGTTCACCATCGGCAAGTACGGCATCGCCTCGCTGGCGCCGTTGGCGAAACTGATGGGCAGCTTTTATCTCACCTGCCTGCTGTTCGTCTTCATCGTGCTGGGCGCCATCGCCTGGTTCACCGGATTCAGCATTCTCAAGTTCATCAAGTACATCAAGGAAGAGTTGCTGATCGTGCTCGGCACCTCGTCCTCGGAATCGGTGCTGCCGCGCATGATGACCAAAATGGAGAAGCTGGGCTGCTCCAAATCCGTGGTCGGACTGGTGATTCCCACCGGCTACTCGTTCAACCTCGACGGTACCGCCATCTATCTGACGATGGCGGCGATCTTCATCGCGCAGGCGACCAATACCCCGCTGACCCTGGTGCAGGAACTGACCATTCTCGGCGTGCTGCTGCTGACTTCCAAGGGGGCGTCGGGCGTCACCGGCTCGGGTTTCATCACCCTGGCGGCAACCCTGGCGGCGGTGCCGACCATCCCGGTGGCGGGGCTCGCGCTGATCCTCGGGATCGACCGCTTCATGTCCGAGGCGCGTGCGCTGACCAATCTGGTCGGCAATGGCGTGGCCACGGTGGTGGTGTCGAAGTGGGAAAAAGAGCTGGATGTGTCCCGGCTCAATCACGCGCTCGACAATCCGCATATTGAAGAAGCGCTGGAAGTGCCGGCGATTCCGGGGCAGCATCCGAAGGTATAACGCTCCCCGGGGCGGGTGCGCTGTCGCCGCGGTGAATGCGGCGGGCTTTAGGCGATAATCGGGGCTCTCTTTCGCCGCGTTGCGCCAACCCGCCCTGCATGCTGATTTTCGATTTCGACGAATCCTTCGACCCCGCGATACCTGACGCGGCGCCGCTCGCGTTCGGCGAGCCGGATGAACTGATCATCGCGCGCACCCTCGACGAGGTAATCCCGGCGATGCAAGCGGTCGCGCTTGCGACGGCGGCCGGGAAGTACGCCGCAGGCTTCGTGAGCTATGAGGCGGCGCCGGCCTTCGATCCCGCGCTGCGCACTCATGCCATCGCCACCGCTGCCACCGATATACCGCTGCTGTGGTTTGGCGTTTACCGTGCACCCGGTCCGCCGCCCGCCGCCGGGCTCGCCATGTACAGCATTGGCGAGTGGCGCGCTGACACCGGCGCCGAAAAATATACGGCCGCCATCGACGAAATTCGTGCGGCGATCCGCGAGGGCGATATTTATCAGGCCAATTACACTCTGCGTCTGCAGGCGCCATTTTCCGGCGATGCCTTGGCCTGGTATGAAGACTTGCGCCGTGGCGCGCATGGGCATTTCAATGCCTATCTCGATATCGGCAGCCATCGCATATTGTCGATGTCGCCCGAACTTTTTTTCGCCTGGGACGGGAGCACCTTGCGGACCCGGCCCATGAAGGGCACGGCGCGCCGCAGCCCCGCGCCACCGCGCGACAGCGAAGCCTGGCCGGTATGGATGCTGGAAGACCGTCAGCAGGCGCAGGCGCTGCACGATTCGGAAAAAAACCGGGCCGAAAATCTGATGATCGTCGATCTGCTGCGCAATGACGTATCGCGCATCGCCATGCCCGGCAGCGTCAGTGTGCCGCAGCTGTTCACGATGGAGGCCTATCCCACGGTCTACCAGATGACATCGACCATCACTGCCGGCACGCGCCCGGATGTCACCGTTGTCGATGTTTTCCGCGCATTGTTTCCCTGCGGTTCGATCACCGGGGCGCCGAAAATAAAATCGACGGAAATCATCAACCGCCTGGAGCCGGCTCCGCGCGGTGTCTACTGTGGAGCGATCGGCGTGATCGCGCCGGGCGGCAAGTGCGTGTTCAACGTGGCCATCCGCACGATCGTCGTCGATGCGGCCACCGGGGCCGCGCAATGCGGCGTCGGCGGCGGCATCACCTGGGATTCGGAAAGCGCGGACGAGCATGCCGAGGCCATGGCCAAGGCCGAGTTCATCCGCAATTCATCGCGCGGATTCGAATTGCTGGAGACCCTGCGCCTGCACGACGATGGATACGATTGGCTGGAGGCGCATCTGGGCAGGCTGGAAAGCTCGGCTGCTGCGCTGGGCTTCGCCATGAATATGGCTGCGGTTCGCGCAGCGCTCGCGGCGCATGCGGTCCAGCACCATGGCGAGACGCGTCGCGTCCGCCTGCTGCTGACGCGCGAAGGCGCGATCAATGTCGGCAGCGAGCCGCTGGCGGCGCAGACGCCCCCGGTGTGGCAGGCCTCCCGCAGGCAGGTGGCGGCAGGCGACGTCAAAACGGTGGCGCTGGCGAGCGCCCCGGTGGATCGCCATGAGCGCGCCCTGCAGCATAAAACCACGCGCCGCGCCGTCCATGATCTGCACCGGAGGCAACATCCGCAGGTCTTTGACGTGCTGTTGTGGAACGAGCAGGAGGAACTGACTGAATTTACCTATGGCAATGTGATCCTGGAACTGGACGGCGCGCTGCTGACGCCGCCGCTTTCCAGCGGCCTGTTGCCCGGCGTGCTGCGCGCAGAATTGCTGGCGCGCGGCGAAGTCGCTGAACGTACCCTGCATCGCGCCGACCTGGCACGGGCCACGCGCCTCTGGTTCATCAACAGCGTGCGGGGGTGGATCGCGGTGGCGCTGTCGCACTGACCGGCACTCAGGCCGGCGGTTCCTGCAGGGTGTTCAACTGCGTCCAGTACCGCACCGCCAGTTCGATGGCCTGGTTGTATTGGTCGAAGCCCATCGGTTTGATGATGTAGGAATTGACGCCGTTGGCATAGGCCGCTGCGATATCCCTGGGATCGGAGGAACTGGTCAGCATCACAATCGGCAGCGAACGAAATGCCGGATCCTGGCGGATTTCGGCCAGGACCTCGATGCCGCTCTTGATCGGCATGCGCGTGTCGAGCATGATCAGAGAGGGTTCGCCGGCGGGCCGGTCGCGGTAAACGCCGCGACGGTACAGATAGTTCAGCAAGTTGACGCTGTCGTGCGCGGTGTCGATGCGGATCTGCAGCTCGAGCGCATTGATACAGGCGCTCAGCAATTCGATTTCCGGATCGCTGTCATCGACTATCAGGATCAATTTTTCCGAGGAATCGGCCATTGCCTGAAAGCTCCATGTCAGTGGGAGAAAAAATCTTGCGGCGCGCAGCGTTCAGTCGTAAGAAACGAATTATGCCTTGAACCGATGCTTGTGTCTGAAATGTAAATTTCAGATGGGTGTCAGACGCTGCGCGATGCTGCCGTCAGCGATCATCCCCGCAAGTTCGTCGCGCAGGCGCGCACTTTCGCCGATCGCAAACCGCCAGTATTTCAGGCGTCCCTCATAGTCGTCGGCAAAGCGCTTGAAATCGTCGCGGTCCGGCAGTTTTTTCAGCGGCAGGCGCGAAAGATATTCGCGCGAGGGAGAAATCAGCAGCACATTGTCGAGCCATGCGCCGCCGGCCTTGCGCCAGGGCAGGGCCTTGTCCAGCCAGCCCGGCACGATCCGGTTGCTGAAGTGCGGATAGAGCACCAGGCCCGCCGCACGCGAATAGGGCAGATGCAGATGGTAGTCGATCAGGCCGCCGTCCCAGTAGGTGCCGGCGCGCGCACCGGGAATGTCCGCCACACCTTCCAGCACCAGCGGGATCGAGCCCGAGGCGATCAGCGCCTGCGGGAAGTTCTGCGGCGTCAGACGCACGTGATGAGTGGTGAAAGCATCGAATTTTTCGCCTTCGGCCAGCAGTTGATGTTGCAGCGAGGGCGTAAACCAGGTGCGTTCCATGAAATGCCGCAAGTGCCGCCTGCCGGCGGTGTTGGCCAGGGCGGCCAGCGCAAAGCCGGCCGGGGTGCGCGCCTGCGCCCAGCCCTTTGCCTCGCGATGCAGGATGCCCTTGCCACGCACCGCCAGGATATTGAGCTGGTAATGAGGATGTGCCAGCACCTCGGATTCGCGCCCGGTGAACAGGCGGGAGAGCAGATCGCGCGCATAGCCGGAAACAAACGCGGCTGTGACCTTACGCGGGTATTTCTGCTCGCTGTATCCCTCGGCAAAAGCGGTCAGGGCGGCACGCGTTGCGTCGGCGGTATGACCGCGGCAAACCGCCGCAAAGCGCCAGGCGCCGATCGAGGCGCCGATCAGGTTGATCGGCTGCCGGCGCAATGCAAACCCCTGGGCCAACCAATCCGCAAACAGCCATTCGTCGAGTCTGGCGAGCCCCAGGCCCTTGGGACCGCCGGCGGCGCCGGGAACGATATCGATGTCCTGCGGGCGCAGGCCGTGCTCGCGGATATGCGCCATCGCGCGCGGCCCGGCGCGCAGCTCCAGCGTCGTCATGCCGCGCTGGCGGCGCGGTCGCTGCGCCGGGCGACGCAGGTATCGTGAAAATTCAGCAGGGCATCCGCGACCAGTCGCGGCGCCTCGATTTGCGGGTAGTGGCCGATGCCGGCCAGTAAAATGCAGTCGGAATCGGGCGCCAGCTCGCAGTAGCGCCTGGCCATATGCGCGCCGGAGACGGGATCGGCCGCGCCATCGACCAAGCGCAGCGGCACGGCGGCGTTCACCAAGGCGCCCACCCAGCGGCCGCGCTGTTTGCGCCGCTCGCGCATATAGCCGATCAGCTTGGGAAATACCGCGAGGCCATCGTTATGGGTGATCAGGGTCCACACGCCGTCGATCTCATCCGCGTCCGGTGGATATTCCGGACCGGCAATGGCCAGCAGATTGGCGGCGATTTTGTCCCTGGTCGTCATCTGCGCCACCCAGGCGCCTAGCGGGCTCGACAACAGGCGCTGGATCAGGCGTGGCCGGTGCGTCTCGGGAAACAGGCCGCCGTTCAAAAAGCACACGCTCTCGAGCCGCGGGCGCAGGCCCCCATCGCGCCCGCGCGCCAGCAGTTCCTGCGCGACGGTGTCGCCGTAATCATGCGCCAGCACATGGTAGCGGGCGACGCCGGCATGCGTCAGCAGCGCTTCGCAGAGGCTGGCCTGATCGGCGATCGAATAATCATAGTCGCGCGGCTTGGCCGAGAAGCCGTAGCCGATCAGGTCCAGCGTGATCAGCCGGAAGCGGCTTTCCAGCATCGGCCATACCGCCGACCAGTCCCAGGAGGCGGTCGGAAAGCCGTGGATCAGCAACAGCGTCTCGTGCGCCGACGGGTCGCCGCCCTCTCGCCAGAAAATGTCCTGATTGCGGTATTTGAAATGCTTGCCGCCACGTTCCCAGTGGGCGAGCGGCATCAGTCGGTGGGTGCGATGGGTCATGATGTTGTTTCCGCGCGATTCGGCGTACCTAGTTGTACTGGCAATCTTTGGCGAATTCAGGTTCGGACACTTATTCCTGGCGAACCGGTATTTTCCCCCACTGCGGCACTAAAATCACGGTTTTGCTTTTTCACGCTACGGAAAAATTTTATGTCCGCGCTGTTCTCGCCCCTGACTTTACGCCAGCTCACTTTCAAAAACCGCATCTTCGTCTCGCCGATGTGTCAGTACAGTTGCGCGGACGGCGTGCCGACCCATTGGCATCTGGTGCATCTGGGATCGCGCGCGGTGGGCGGCGCCGCGCTGGTGATGAGCGAGGCGGCGGCGGTGAGCCCCGAGGGACGTATTTCCCCGGAGGACGCCGGCATCTGGAGCGATGCGCAGGTGGAGGCCTGGAAGCCGATTACCGCATTCATCAAGGCCCAGGGCGCGATTGCCGGCATTCAGCTCGCGCACGCCGGCCGCAAGGCTTCAACCTTTGCCCCCTGGCGCGGGCACGGCAGGCTGGAGCTTGAGCAGGGCGGCTGGCAGGTGATGGGGCCCTCGGACGTGGCGTTCGCCGGCAATTATCCGCAGCCGCAGGAAATGACGCCGGGCGACATTCGCGCCACCATCGATGAATTCGTGGCAGCCTGCGGGCGCGCGCTTGCCGCCGGTTTCGAAGTACCGGAAATCCACGCCGCACATGGCTACCTGGCGCATGAGTTCCTGTCGCCGCTGTCGAATGTGCGCAAGGATGTCTACGGCGGCTCGCTGGAGAATCGCATGCGCTTTCCGCTGGAGCTGTGTGCCGCGGTGCGGGAAGCCTGGCCCAGGGAGTTGCCGGTGTTCCTGCGCATATCTGCCAGCGACTGGAAAGAGGGGGGCTGGGACATCGCGCAGTCGATAGAATTCTGCAAGCGCGCCAGGCAAGTGGGGATCGATCTGGTCGATGTTTCCTCCGGCGGCAATGTCTCGGACGCGAAAATCGCGCTGCGCCCGGGTTATCAGGTGCCGTTTGCACGCGCCATACGCAAGGAGGCGGAGATTGCCACCGGTGCGGTGGGCCTGATCACTGAGCCGGTGCAGGCCGAACAGATCGTTGGCGACGGCGATGCGGATTGCGTGTTCCTGGCGCGCGCGCTGTTGCGCGATCCCTATTGGCCGATTCACGCGGCGCAGGAATTGGGCGTGGCGCCGCAGTGGCCGGACCAGTACCTGCGCGCCGGCGTGAATGCATTCGGCAAATAGCCGCCATTTTGCAAGTAGCCCCCATATTTTTCGACCAAGGTTGTATCGCGAGGAGACGGCATGATTGAGCTTTACTACTGGCCCACACCGAACGGCCACAAAATTACCCTGTTTCTGGAAGAGGCCAAACTGCCTTATGCGATTAAGCCGGTGAATATCGGCAAAGGCGATCAATTCCAGTCCGATTTCCTGAAATTCTCGCCCAATAATCGCATGCCCGCGATCATCGATCATGCACCAATCGACGGCAAGAAGCCGATCAGCGTGTTCGAAAGCGGCGCGATCCTGCTCTATCTCGCCGGCAAGACCGGCAAGGCGATTCCCCGCGATCTGCGCGGCCAGGTGGAGTGTACCGAGTGGCTGTTCTGGCAAATGGGCGGCCTCGGGCCGATGGCCGGACAGAACCACCATTTCAGCCAGTACGCGCCGGAAAAAATTCCCTATGCGATCGAACGCTATGTGAAAGAGACCTCGCGTCTTTACGGGGTGCTGAACAAGCGCCTTGCGGAGCGCGAATTCATCTGCGGCCGGCAATACACGATCGCCGATATGGCAAGTTACCCGTGGATTCTGTGGGAGCGTCAGAGCCAGGATCCGGCGGATTTCCCGCACCTGGCGCGCTGGCATGCCGCCATCAAGGCGCGCCCGGCCACGGTGCGCGCCTACGCCAGGGCGAAGCAGGTCAATCCACAGCAAACGCCCAGCGTCAGCGACGAGCAATCGCGGCGTATCCTGTTCGGACAGGACAAGAGCGTCGTCAAGTAATCGGCCGGGCGGATACGATTGCCGACAGGATTGCGCGAATTGATGACAGCCTTAGCACATGCGGGAACAGTTGACTGGATCGGCGTGCGCCCGGGGCGTGAGTTGCCGATGCAGGTGCTGTCGCGGGCGGTAGCCGTTGCCGATCACGGACTGACGGGAGATCGCACCGGCGACCGGGCACGCGCCGGCGGCAAGCGGCAGGTCACCCTGATCCAGGCCGAACATCTCGACGTCATCGGCAGGCTGTTGCAGCGAGGCGCGATCGATCCGGCGTTGCTGAGGCGCAATATCGTGGTCGCGGGCATCAGTCTCCTCGCCCTCAAGGGGCAGCGATTCCGTATCGGCGAGGCGCTGCTGGAAACGACCGGCGAGTGCCATCCCTGCTCGAAGATGGAAACGCAACTCGGGCCCGGCGGCTGTAACGCCATGCGCGGGCATGGTGGCATTACCGCGAAAGTGCTGCAGAGTGGCGAAATTTCCCTGGGTGCGGCGCTTGTGCCTGCGGGCATTGCGGCCGGGCAGCCATGACGCCGGACGATCTGCGCCGTTTCGCGGTTGGCCGCTCTCTGCATGCCAGCCAGGATTTGTTCACCGCGATCAATCGCCTCGGCTATGTGCAGGCCGACCCGATTCGCGCCCCCGCGCGCGCGCAGGATCTCATCCTGAGACATCGCGTGATCGGTTATCGGATCGACGATCTCGAGAAGCAGTATTCGCAGCTGCCGGTTCGCGAGGAAATGTTGCATAACTACGGCTTCGTTCCGCAGGATCACCTCAATCTGCTTTATCCGCGCCGCCCCTCACCGCGCTGGCAGGAATTCATGGCCGGGCATCGCGGGCTGCGCGGCAAGGTGTTGCGTTATCTTGCCGATCATGCTGAAGCGCATCCGCGCGATGTCGAACGAGCCCTGGGCAGCGGCGCCCGCATCAACGGCTGGGGAAGTTCCTCCTCCGCGACGACCCTGATGCTAGAGGGGCTGCACCGCGAAGGCAAGACCATGGTGTTGCGCCGCGATGCGGGCATTCGCATCTATGCGACTGCGTCCGCACTGGACCGGGACCTCAGACTGGCGCCCGGCGCGCGCGCCGACGGATTGGTGCGCCTCCTGATCAATCTGTATGCACCGTTGCCGCTGCGTTCGCTCGCGCAACTCATCTCCATGGTCGGCCATCGCAAACCCGATGTCGATTACCCCGCCCGCATCGATCGCATGGTCAAACGCGGGGAGGTGATGCGCGAGACCATCGATGGTCTGGTCTATCTGTGGCCGGCGAACGAAAGCGCACCGGCGTTTGTGGATGACCGCGTGTACCTGCTGGCCCCGTTCGATCCGGTGGTCTGGGACCGCCGCCGTTTCGAACATCTATGGGGCTGGGCGTATCGCTTCGAGGCCTATACGCCGCCGGCCAAACGCAAGCTGGGGTACTACGCCCTGCCCATGCTGTGGCGCGCACAGGTCATCGGCTGGGCCAATGTGAGCATCGACAACGAGCGGCTCAGGGTCGAAACCGGCTTCGCACACAAGCTACCCTCGGGACGCGAGGCGCGCGCCGTTTTCAAACACGAACTGGCTGCCGAGATACAGCGGCTCGGCAGCTTCTTGGGCGTCGCTTAGGGTTTCTTCTTTTCTTCGGTGGCTTCACTCACCGATTTGATGTACGCGTTGTATTCCTCGATCGCCATGTTGGCCGCATTGATATACGCTCCGGCTGCCTTGTTGTGCGCCTCGGCGTAGCGTCGCAGTTCGCCGGTGTAGTTGCTGAGGCAGTTGCGATAATTATCCATATCGATGGAGAACTGTTTTTGCTGCGCCGCGGTGGAGCGTTTTTCGGGGACTGACGGTTTTACGCAGTTATCCAGTTGAATCGTATATTTCACCAAGTCATCTGCCGGTTTCTTGTCCTGGGCAGCGGCGGGGGAAGCCAAAAAAGAGGCTCCGAAAATGGAAGCGGCAAGGGCAAGGATAAGTTTGTTCATATCGTAGGTTTCCAAAAAACAAAGAAAATGAGTAGTAGATAATCAGGTCAATGGGCTTCTTCAGCCCGCGACTTTTTGCGAAAGCTGCTGCACACCTTCACGCAGCAGCCATGCACGAATGGACAGGCCGATGCCGTCCTTGTTAAGGCCGCAATCGGCCAGTAAAATTGCGGGATCGCCATGTTCGACGAATTTGTCCGGCAGGCCCAATTGCAGCACGGGGACATGCAGGCCCTGTTCCTCCAGCGATTCCAATACCGCACTGCCGGCGCCGCCCATGATGGCATTTTCTTCCACCGTCACCAGATAATCGTGGGTGGTGGCCAGCTTGAAAATCAGCGCGGCATCGACCGGTTTGACGAAACGCATATTGGCTACCGTGGCGTTCAATTCCTCGGCGGCATCCAGCGATGGCCTGACCATCGAGCCGAAGGCAAGAATGGCGACGCGGGGCATCTTGCGGCCGGCGTCGAAACCCTTCATCTCGCGCACGACCACGCCCTTGCCGATAGGTAGCGCGCTAAGCTCGGCCTGTAGCACAGCCCCGGGTCCGGCGCCGCGCGGATAACGGACGGCGGACGGTCCGTCCAGGGTGAAGCCGGTGTACAACATCTGCCGGCATTCGTTCTCGTCGGCGGGTGTCATCACCGTCATGTTCGGAATGCAGCGCACGTAGGAGATGTCGTAGGCGCCATGATGGGTGGGGCCGTCGGCTCCCACCAGACCGCCGCGATCCAGCGCGAACAGGACCGGCAAGTTTTGCAGGGCCACATCATGGATCAGCTGGTCGTAGGCGCGTTGCAGAAAGGTCGAATAGATCGCCA
Source organism: Usitatibacteraceae bacterium (assembly GCA_036394575.1). Lineage (GTDB taxonomy): Bacteria > Pseudomonadota > Gammaproteobacteria > Burkholderiales > Usitatibacteraceae > UKL13-2. Next base: position 68,327 of record DASWEY010000040.1, read on the forward strand.
CCACCGGTTTCATGCCGTCGACGGCCAGCCCCGCCGCGAAAGTCACGGCATGTTGTTCGGCGATGGCCACGTCAAAGTAGCGGTCGGGGAATTCCTGGCTGAATTTGACCAGGCCCGAGCCCTCGCGCATCGCCGGGGTGATGGCGACCAGACGCGGATCGGCGCGCGCCATATCGCACAGCCACTCGCCGAAAATCTGCGTATAGCTCGGTTTCGGTTTGGCGTCGCTGGCAGGAACGGGTTTGACGATGCCGATCTTGGGGTCGAATTTCGACGGCCCGTGATAATTGATCGGATCTTCTTCCGCCAGCTTGTAGCCCTGGCCTTTCTTCGTCACCACATGCAGGAACTGCGGGCCATCGAGCTTGCGAATATTGGCCAGCGTATCAACCAGTACATCGACGTTGTGGCCGTCGATCGGCCCGACGTAATTGAAGCCGAATTCCTCGAACAGGGTCGAGGGCGAAATCATGCCCTTGGCATGTTCCTCGACGCGCTTGGCGATTTCCTTGAAGGTCGGGGTTGCCGAGAGGATCTTCTCGGCGGTTTTCTTGGTGGTTGCATAGAAGCGGCCGGACATCAACTTGGCGAAATAATTATTGAGGGCGCCGACATTCTCGGAAATCGACATATCGTTGTCGTTCAGCACCACGATGACGTTTTCGCGGCCCACATTGTTCATCGCCTCGAAAGCCATGCCGGCAGTAATGGCGCCGTCGCCGATGATGGCCACCGATTTGCGCTTGCTGCCCGAGAGACGCGCCGCCACGGCCATGCCGAGCGCAGCCGAAATCGAGGTCGATGAATGCGCCGTGCCAAACGTGTCGTAAGCGCTTTCTTCGCGACGCGGGAAACCGGCGATACCGCCTTTTTGTCGCAGCTTGCCCATGCCCTGCTTGCGGCCGGTCAGAATCTTGTGGCCATAGGTCTGGTGGCCGACATCCCAAACCAGGCGGTCGTCCGGGGTATTGAACACATAGTGCAGGGCGATGGTCAGTTCGACGGTG
>DASWEY010000041.1:0-18347 GCA_036394575.1 Usitatibacteraceae bacterium
GGACACGAAACAGTCCCTGCGGACTGTTTTGTGCCTCAGGAATCCGAGTGGCCTGCAGGCCACGAGGTGGCTTTTGCGGCGCAGGCGCAAAAAGGATTCCCGCCGGCTCCACCAGTAAAAAGAAATGCCACTCCGATTTTGGAGTGGCATTTCTTTTTGCGTCGCGATCAGGCGGGGAGCGAACCCGCGGGACGCGGGGTGAGCGGGGAATTCGAGCCGCATGCGGCGAGCCTGCGAACGACAGCGCGCATGCAAGCGCGCTGGCTGGCCAGGATGGTCGATTCCCGCCGGCAGGCCACTTCACGCAAATAACTACCCCAAGGCAAACCAAAATTCCAAAACAAAAAAACGTAGACCGCCATTTGACGAGCCTTCCCAGCCAAAAATGCCACAAACACCGCGCCAATGCTGGAGTTTTGTTTCCCGCACAATGAAAGTCATCACACAACGCCGGCAATGGTAGCGGTAACCAAACCACTCGATTAAACTCCCGCCATGCCCTCAGCCGCCCCCCCTAAAAAGTCCCCGGAACGCCGCAGCCGCCGCACCACCGGCAGTGTCACCCTGGCCGATGTGGCAAAAGTTGCCGGCGTATCGTCGATCACCGCGTCGCGCGCGCTCAATACGCCGGACCGCGTTTCCGCCGCTACCTTGCAGAGTGTGCTGGAAGCGGTCGAGCGCACCGGCTATGTGCCGAATATGCTGGCCGGTGGGCTGGCTTCCAGCCGCAGCAAGCTGGTGGCGGCACTGGTGCCGACCATCGCCGGTCCGGTGTTCCTGGAAACCATCCAGGCACTGACGGAATCGCTGGCCGAATCCGGCTACCAGCTGATGCTGGGGCAGAGCGGTTATACCGGCGCACGCGAGGACGCCCTGCTCGCGGCCATCATCGGCCGCCGGCCCGATGGCATCGTGCTCACCGGCATCCTGCATTCCAGTGCCGGACGCCGGCGTCTGCTGGGCGCCGGCATTCCCGTAGTCGAAACCTGGGACCTGACGCCCACCCCCATCGACATGCTGGTCGGCTTTTCACACGAGCGCGTGGGCAAGACCGTGGCCGAATACCTGCACGCACAGGGACGCCGCAAGTTCGCCATGGTCACGGCAGACGATCATCGCGCCGGCTTGCGGCGCAAGGCCTTTACTGAAACGGCCAAGGAATTGGGCATCGCCGAGGTGCATTGCTGCGTAGTGCCCGCGCCCACCACCTTGGGCAGCGGCCGTGCCGGGCTGTCCAATCTGCTGGCGCGTCACCCGGATATCGACGCCGTGTTCTGCAGCTCGGACATGCTTGCCCTCGGGGTGCTTACCGAGGCGCGATCGCACAATATCTCGGTGCCGAGGCAGCTTGCCGTATTCGGCTTCGGCGACCTCGGGTTCGCCGGCGATACCGACCCTGCCCTGACCACAGTGCGCATCGACGGCACCATGATCGGCCGCCAGGCTGCACGTTTTATCGTCGATCGCGCGGAGGGCCGCGAGATTGCCCAACGCGTGGTGGACATCGGCTTTTCCATCATCAAACGCGGCAGCGCTTGATTTGAACCCGGACGAAAAAGCAGGTGCTACGGCTTGACAAGCCAAAATGGTAGCGCTACCATTTGATCGGTTAAAAGCCTTGGGCCCCAGATTGTTGACGCCAACGCTGCCCACAGGCGCGCCCGAAATCCCCATTCGCAACACCGGCATTCCAATTCCTCATTCCCTCTCTTTCCCGGAGTCCCGATGAAAACCACCCCAGTCACCAAAGAAGACCTGCTGCGTTCCGTGATCGCCGTGCCGCCGATGGCACGTAATGCAGATTTCACGCTGAACAAGGAGGCCAATCGCGCCCTGCTCAATTACCTGGAGGCCGGTGGCGTGCGCTCGGTAATGTATGGCGGCAATGCAAATTTCTATCACATCCCGCTTTCCGAATATGCGGAAACCCTGGACTTCCTGGCCGAGGCTGCCGGCGCCGATACCTGGGTGCTGCCCTCGATCGGCCCGGATTACGGCAAGGCGATCGACCAGGCCGCGATCATCAAGGCCGGCAAGTACCCCACGGCGATGATCCTGCCGATGACCTTCCCTTTTACCAATGATGGCGTGGCCACCGGCATCCGTCGCATCACCGACGCCATGGGCAAACCGGCCGTGGTCTATATCAAGGCCGACCCCTACCTGAAACCCGAGACGGTCAAGGCCCTGGTCGACGAGGGCCGTGTTGCCAGCATCAAATACGCCGCCGTCAAGGAAGACCCCGCCAAGGACGATTATCTGCGTGCGCTGTGCGCCGCCGTCGACACCCGCTATATCGTTTCCGGCATCGGCGAACGGCCGGCGATCGTGCATGTGCGCGATTTCGGCCTGACCAGCTTCACGTCCGGCTCGATCTGCCTGGCGCCCAACGGCACCATGAAAATGCTGGCCATGATCAAGGCCAAACGTTATGACGAAGCCGAAAAAATCCGCGCCGCCTACATTCCCTTTGAAGATTGCCGCGACGGTATTTCGCCGATCCGCGTACTGCATGACGGGATCGGCCTGGCCGGCATCGCCGAGATGGGCCCGATGCTGCCGATGCTGACAGGGCTGAGTGCCGCCGAACGCGCCCGCGTCGAGCCAATCGCCAAGGCGCTGGCGGCCCATGACCGCAGTCTCGCCATGAACAAGGCGGCCTGAAACCGGCACCCTCATTAAAAAGAAATCGGAAAGCGCGCATGAAACCACGCAAGAAACTGGAAGAGTTACGCAGCCACCGCTGGTACGGCGTCAACGATCTGCGTTCCTTCGGCCATCGTTCGCGCACCGCGCAAATGGGCTATCACCGCTCGGATTACGCCGGCAAACCGGTGATCGCCATCATCAACACCTGGAGCGATATCAATCCCTGTCACAGTCATTTCCGTGTCCGCGCCGAGGAGGTGAAGCGCGGCATCTGGCAGGCCGGCGGATTCCCGGTGGAAATGCCGGCGATTTCGCTTTCCGAGCCTTTCCAGAAACCGACCACGATGCTGTACCGCAATCTGCTGGCGATGGAGACCGAGGAATTGCTGCGCAGCTACCCGGTCGACGGCTGCGTGCTGATGGGCGGTTGCGACAAGACCACGCCGGCACTGGTCATGGGCGCGTTGTCGATGAATTTGCCGGCCATTTTCGTGCCGGCCGGGCCGATGCTGCGTGGCGATTTCAAGGGCAACTTTCTCGGCAGCGGCAGCGACACCTGGAAATACTGGTCCGAACTGCGCGCCGGCAATATCACCGAGGAAGACTGGCAAGGCGTGGAAGCCGGCATCGCACGCTCGCCCGGCCACTGCATGACCATGGGCACCGCCTCGACCATGACCAGCGCCACCGAGGCGATGGGCCTGACCCTGTCCGGCGCGGCCTCGATTCCAGCGCCGGATTCGCGGCATGCGCAAATGGCCACGATGTCTGGCAAACGCATCGTCGACATGGTGTGGGAGGACTTGTGCATCCGCGACATCGTCGATGCGCGCGCCATCGACAACGCCGTGACCACGGCATTGGCCCTGGGCGGCTCCACCAATGCCATCGTGCACATGATTGCGCTGGCGCGGCGCGCCGGCGTGCCGCTTGACCTCGCGCGCTTCGACGCGCTGGCGCGCCGCACGCCGGTGCTGGCCAATGTGCGGCCTTCGGGCAAATACCTGATGGAAGATTTTTTCTATGCCGGCGGCCTGCGCGGCATGCTCGCGCAACTCACCGATCTGCTCGACACCTCGGCGCTGACGGTGAGCGGCCGCAGCCTGGGCGAAGACCTCAAGGGCGCCGCCGTGTATAACGACGATGTGATTCGCCCGCGCACGAATCCCCTGGTCGAACGCGACGGTCTCGCGGTCTTGCACGGCAACCTTGCGCCCAATGGCGCGGTGATCAAGCCGGCGGCGATGGAAGCGCATCTGCAAAAACATGCGGGACGCGCCGTCGTGTTCAGCGACTACAACGATATGGCGGCGCGCATCGATGCGCCTGGACTCGACATCGACAAGGACTGCGTGATCGTGCTGCAAAGTTCGGGCCCGCAGGGCGCCCCGGGCATGCCCGAATGGGGCCAGTTGCCGATCCCGAAAAAACTGTTGCAGCAGGGCGTGCGCGACATGCTGCGGATCTCCGACGCACGCATGAGCGGCACCAGCTATGGCGCCTGCGTGTTGCATGTGGCGCCGGAATCGCATGTCGGCGGGCCGCTGGCCTTTGTGCGCGACGGCGATGTGATCGAACTCGATATCCCCGCGCGTCGACTGGAACTGAAGGTGAGCGACGCGGAGCTGGCGCGCCGCCGCGCCGAATGGAAGCTGCCGGCGCCGCACTACACGCGCGGCTTCGGCACCCTTTATCTGAAGCATGTGACGCAGGCCGACAAAGGCTGCGATTTCGATTTTCTTGAAGAGGGCGCGAAGACGCCCGACCCCGAAATTCACTGATTCCCGTACTCATAAAAGCTGGAGGAGAAGAAATGAAGCACACCAGGAAAAATCTTTTGCTGACCCTGCTGGCCGGAATCTGCGGCTTTGCCCTCGCGGCGCCCGCCGTGGCGCAAGGCGATACATGGCCGTCCAAGCCGATTAAATACATCGTGCCCTTCCCGCCGGGCGGCACCACCGACATTCTGGCGCGCATCATCGCGCAGAAATTGTCGATCAGCCTCGGCCAGCAAGTCATGGTGGACAACAAACCAGGCGCCGGCGGCAATATCGGTTCGGACTTCGTGGCGAAATCGGCACCCGATGGCTACACCATCCTCGGCGGCACCATCAGCTCGCATGCCATCAATATGAGCATGTACAAGAAGATGCCCTATGACGCAGTCAAGGACTTCACCCCGATCACGCTGATCGGCACCAATGCCAATATCCTGGTGATCCACCCCAACAACCCGGCTAAAAATCTCGCCGAGTTCATCGCCAATGCCAGGGCCAAAAAAGAGCCGCTGAACTTTGCCTCGGCCGGTGCCGGCACCTCGCAGCATCTGTCGGGCGAGATGTTCAAGAGTTTGACCGGGCTGGACATGGTGCATATCCCTTACAAGGGCAGCGCGCCGGCGATCCAGGACGTGATGGGCGAGCAAGTGGCGATGATGTTCGATACCACCGTGGTGGCCGGTCCCTTCGTCAAATCCGGCAAGCTGCGCGCGTTGGGCGTCACCTCGTCGAAGCGGGTCAAGGGCTTTGACGAGATCCCCACCATTGCCGAGGCCGGCGTGCCGGGCTATGAAATGGTTTCCTGGCAGGGCATTTTTGCACCGGCCGGCACGCCCAGGGAAATCGTGCAGAAACTGAACATCGAATTGGTAAAGGTACTGCGCATGCCGGATGTGGCCAAGCGTCTTGAAGATCTGGGCCTGGAGCCGGCCGGCAACACGCCGGAGGAATTCGCCGCATTCCAGAAAGCCGAAATCGCCAAGTGGGCCAAGGTCATCAAGGCCGCCAACCTCAGCGCTGACTGATAAAACTGAAAGCAGGATCTCGTGCGTAAAAATTTCATCGCCGGTGAATGGGTCGCGGGTGCGCAAGCCTCGCCTGATATCAATCCTTCGGATTTGTCCGATGTGATCGAGGAGTTTTCGCAAGCCGATAAAGCGCAGGTTGAGCATGCGGTGTCTGCTGCCCGCGCCGCGTTTCCCGCCTGGTCGCTGAGCACGCCGCAGCAGCGCTTCGATGCACTGGATGCGATCGGCAGCGAAATCCTGGCACGCAAGGCGGAGCTCGGCGAGCTGTTGTCGCGCGAGGAAGGCAAGACTCTGCCCGAAGGCATCGGCGAGGTCGCGCGCGCGGGGCAGATATTCAAGTTCTTCGCGGGTGAAGCACTGCGGCCCGGCGGCGAGTTCATGCCTTCGGTGCGCCCCGGCATCAATGTGGAATTGACGCGCGAACCGGTCGGTGTGGTGGCGCAGATCGCCCCCTGGAATTTTCCGATCGCCATTCCCGCCTGGAAGATTGCGCCGGCGCTGGCTTATGGCAATTGCGTGCTGTTCAAACCCGCCGAACTGGTGCCGGGCTGTTCATGGGCCCTGGCCGAAATCATCAGCCGCGCCGGCTTCCCGCCGGGCGTGTTCAACCTGCTGATCGGTCGCGGCTCGGTGGTCGGGCAGCAACTGCTCGACCACCCTGAAGTCGACGCCATCAGCTTTACCGGCTCGGTGGCTACCGGCAGGCGCGTCGCCGAAGCCGGCATGAAACGCATGGCCAAGGTGCAGATCGAAATGGGCGGCAAGAATCCGTTGCTGGTGCTCGATGATGCCAATCTGGAACAGGCGGTGGAAGTCGCCTTGCAGGGCTCGTTCTATTCAACCGGGCAGCGCTGCACCGCTTCCAGTCGCATCATCGCTACAGTCGGCATTCACGATGCCTTCGTCAAGCGCCTTGCCGAACGCACCCGCAACCTGGTGGTCGGCGATGCGCGCGACGCCAAAACCCAGATCGGACCCGTGGTGGATGCGCGCCAGCTGGAGCAGGACGAACGCTATATCGCCATCGGCAAGAGCGAAGGCGCCACCCTGGCCTGCGGTGGCGAACGCGTCAAACGCGACAAGGAAGGTTTTTATTTCACGCCGGCGCTGTTCACCGAATGCGACAACGCCATGCGCATCTGTCAGGAAGAAATCTTCGGCCCGGTCGCGTCCGTGATTCGTGCCAAGGATTACGAATCCGCATTGGCGATAGCCAATGACAGCGAATTCGGACTCTCGGCCGGCATCTGCACCACTTCGCTCAAATACGCCACGCATTTCAAGCGCCATATCGAAGCCGGCATGGCGATGGTGAATGTGCCGACAGCGGGCGTCGATTATCACGTGCCCTTCGGCGGGCGCAAAGGTTCGAGCTACGGCCCGCGCGAGCAGGGTCGCTATGCCGCCGAGTTCTACACCACGGTAAAGACGGCCTACACACTGGCATAGACCTTCGCACAAACGCAGCATCGGCCATCGGCACCTGCCGCTGGGCAACGTCATCCCTTCAGGAGATCCGCATGAGGTTCAGGTCCTTCGCGTTATGCCTGCTCGCCGCCGCTGGTGTACTCGTTCATGTCGAGGGGGGCGCACAGGCCTACCCCGCCAAGCCCATTACCATCGTCGTTCCCTTCACCGCCGGCAGCACCACCGACGGTCTGGCGCGCGCGATCGGCAATGAAATTTCCAGGGAGATCCACCAGCCGGTGCTGGTCGATAATCGTGCCGGCGCCAGCGGGGCGATCGCCGCGCAATATGTGGCGCAGGCCGCACCCGATGGCTACACTATTTTTCTGACGACCAACACCACCCAGTCGGCCAACCAGTTCCTGTTCAAGAAGCTGCCTTACGACGCGACCAGGGATTTCGCGCCGGTTGCGGCGCTGGTCAAGGGTTATCTGATGATGGTGACGAACCCGAATGTGCCGGCCAACAATGTCGCCGAACTGATCGCGCTGGCGAAAAAGAATCCGGGCAAATTGAGTTTCGCCGCCGGCAGTTCCTCGGCACGCGTGGCCGTGGAACAGTTTCAGCAGATGACCGGCACCCAGCTATTGCATGTGCCTTACAAAGCCAATCCGCAGGCGATTGTCGATCTGGTCGGCGGCCAGGTGGATATGATGATTGTCGACTTGGCTACCAGTTTGCCGCAGGCGAAGGCCGGAAAATTGCGTGCGCTGGGGGTCAGCAGTCCTCAACGTCTGGCACTCGCGCCGGAATTGCCGACCATCGATGAGGCCGGGGTGCGCGGCTACGAGTTCAGTTTCTGGAATGCCGCCTATGCGCCGGCGAAGACGCCGGACGCGATCATCAAACGGCTCAATGAACTGATGGTCAAAGCCGTCAACGCCGAATCGGTGCGCAAATTCATCGCCACTTACGGCATGGAACCCTATACCACCACGCCCGCCGAACTGGCCGTATTCCAGGCTGCCGAGATCGAGCGTTGGGGCCGCATCATCAAAACCGCAGGCATTCAACCCGAGTAGATAGGTACCCCGGATCCACCCGAATCAAAGAGCGCTCAAGCGCCGTTCACATCCCAAGGAGGGCAGCATGCAAACGCGTATCGCGAAAGTCCTGATCGCCGCCGTCAGTGCCTGGCTAACGCTCGGCGCAACGATGCCATCGTCGGCACAATCCTGGCCGACCAAGCCCATCAAGCTTGTCGTCCCCTTCCCGCCCGGCGGCAGTACCGACGCCATCGGCCGCCAGTTGGGGCAGGAGCTGGGCAAGTTGCTGGGCCAGCCGGTGCTGATTGAAAACAAGGGCGGCGCCAATGGCAATATCGGCGCCGATTACGTCGCCAAATCGGCGCCCGACGGTTACACCCTGCTGATCTCCGGCGTGGGCTCGAACGCCATCAACTATTCGCTGTATCGCACTCTGCCGTTTGCGGATCGGGATTTCGCGCATGTCTCATTGCTCACCATCGGCCCCAATGTGCTGGTGGCCAATCCGGACTTTCCGGCGAAAACCTTTACCGAATTCATTGCCCTGGTCAAGGCCAACCCCGGCAAATATTCGAACGCCAGTTCAGGCAGCGGCTCTTCGGGACACCTGGCGATGAAGATGCTGGAAGCGACCGCCGGCATCAGCATGGTGCACGTGCCTTACAAGGGCGGCGGGCCGGCAATCACCGACACCATCGCCGGCCAGGTGCCGATCCTGTTCATCAACCAGGACAATGCCCTGCCCCAGGTGCAGGCGGGCAAACTGCGCGCCCTGGCGGTGGCCAGTCTGGAACGCAATCCGGCCTACCCCGATGTGCCGACCATCGCCGAATCCGGCTACCCGGGATTTTCGGCCGTGTCCTGGTTCGGCCTGTCGGCACCGGCGGGCACGCCGAAGGACGTCATCCAGAAACTGAACGACGCGACGATCAAGGCGATGAATGTGATGGAGTTGAAGCAACGCCTGCGAGCCCAGGGATTCGTGGTGGTCGCCAACTCGCCGGCGCAATTTGCCGAATTCGTGCAAAGCGAAATATACAAATGGTCGAGCGCCGCCAAGGCCTCAGGCGCACAAATCGATTGAGTACAACATGAACGCCTACACCTCGCCTCCCAATCATTTTCGTCGCGATCTGCTGGCCGGCAAGCGCCTGATCGGTTGCTGGACCTCACTGGCCAGCCCGATCACCGCCGAAGTGCTGGGCCTTGCCGGTTTCGACTGGCTGCTGCTCGACGGCGAGCATTCGCCGAACGATGTCACGACCTTCATTCCGCAATTGATGGCACTGAAGGACAGCGCCAGCGCGCCGGTGGTGCGGCCGGCGTGGAACGAACCGGTGATCATCAAGCGCCTGCTCGATGCCGGCTTTCATAATTTCTTGATTCCCTTCGTCGAGTCCGCCGAACAGGCGCGTAACGCGGTGGCGGCAACCCGCTATCCGCCGGCCGGCATTCGCGGCATCTCGGTGTCGCAACGCAATAACCGCTACGGCACCGTGCCGGAATATTTCGCCACCATCAACGACCATATCGCGGTGATGATGCAGATCGAAAGCCGCGCCGGGGTCGATGCGGTGGATGCGATCGCGCAGGTCGAGGGCGTCGATGGCATTTTTGTCGGGCCCAGCGATCTCGCCGGTGCGCTCGGCCATATCGGCAATCCCGGGCATCCGGAGGTGCAGCAGGTCATCAAACATTTGTTCGAACGGGCGCGCGCCAACGGCAAACCCGGTGGCACCCTGGCGCCGGCCGAAGCCGATGCGCGCCGCTACCTGGAATGGGGCGCCAGTTTTGTCGCCGTCGGCAGCGACCTCGGCGTGTTTCGCAATGCCACCCAGACCCTGCGCGACAAGTTCAAGTCCTGAGCATGGTGAACAGCCCCCGCTATTCGCCGCGCGCCGTTGCGCATCTCGCTGAAACCATCCTGATCGCAGCCGGCGCCGGCGCCGATGAAGCCAGGGCGGTCGCGCACTACTTGGTGATGTCCGACCTGGTCGGTCATGCCTCGCACGGCGTGCTGCGCGTGAAGCAGTACGTCGAACAAATCCGCAACGGACAGATCATCTGCCGCGTTGAGCCGCGCATCGTCAATGAAGGCCCGGGTTTCGCGGTACTGGAAGGAGGACTTGGCTTCGGCCAGGTTGCTGCGGCGCGGGCCACGCGGTGCGCCTGCGAAAAAGCGACAGTGCAGGGAATCGCCATCGTCGCCCTGCGCAACAGCGCGCATGTCGGCCGCCTGGGGGACTGGGCCGAGCTCGCGGCGGAAATGGGCTGCGCCTCGTTCCACTTCGTCAACACCCTGGCGATGCCGCGCGTGGCACCCTGGGGCGGCCGCGAGCCGCGATTGTCGACCAACCCGCTGGCCTGGGGCATGCCGGTGGCCGGGCGCGAACCCATCGTGGTCGACCTCACCACTTCGGTAGTGGCCGAGGGCAAGGTGCGGCTGGCGCGCAATGCGGGCAAATCGATTCCATCCGGCTGGATCGTCGATCGTGCGGGACGATCATCGACCGACCCTGCCGCGCTCTATGAAGGCGGCACCCTGTTGCCGCTGGGTGGCCTGGACGCGGGCCACAAAGGCTATGCGCTGTCGCTGATGGTGGACCTGATGGCGGGCGCGCTGTCGGGCGGCGGCGCCAGCGGTCCGACCCGCAACATCAATTGCAACAATTTCACCGTGATCGCCATCGCCCCCGGGCAGCTCGCGCCGGACGGCTCGATTGCCGATGAGGCGGCGCATTTTGTCGATTGGATACGCTCGACCTCGCCGGCTGATCCTGAGCGCCCCGTGATGCTGCCGGGAGATATCGAACGGGCCGCGCGTGCGCGCCATCTGCGCGACGGTCTGCCGCTGGATGCGGGACTCATGCAGGCCCTGAAGGACGCAGCGACGCTGGCGGGCGCACCAATGGCGAAAATCGATCAACTGCTGTCAGGCGCATTTCAATCGGGAATCCACCATGAAATTTTCTAGGGCCATCGCCATACTGCTGGCGCTTGCGCTGTCCGCGATGGCGGTCCCTGCGGCCGCGCAATACCCCGGCAAACCAGTGACCATCGTCGTGCCGTTCCCGCCGGGCGGCGGCACCGATACCGGCACCCGCATCATTGCGCAGCGCCTCTCGCTGCGCTGGGGGCAGCCGGTGCTGGTCGAGAATCGCGCCGGTGCGGCCGGACAACTGGGCGCCGATTATGTCTCCAAGGCGGCGCCTGATGGTTATACCTTGCTGATGGGCAATATCGGCACACAGTCGATCAACCCGGCCATTTACAAGAAACTGCCGTACAACCCGGACACCGCGTTTCAGCCGGTGACCCTGGTCGCCGAACTGCCGCTGGTGATGCTGGTGAACGCCGCCTCGCCCGCGACGAGCCCGAAGGCGATCATCGACCTCGCCAAGGTCAGTCCCGGGCAGCTCACTTACAGCTCCTCCGGCAGCGGCGGCTCGATGCATCTGGCGGCGGCGATGTTTGAAAACGAAGGCCATGTGCAATTCCTGCATGTGCCTTACAAGGGCGGCGGGCCGGCCATCGCGGACCTGCTGGGCGGCCATGTCGACATGACCTTCGCCACGGTGCTCGAAGCCATCGGTCATGTGAAGAGCGGCAAGCTGCGCGCGCTGGGCATCACCGGGGCGACGCGCTCGCCGGCCCTGCCCGAGGTGCCGACGATCGCCGAGAGCACCCTGCCGGGTTTCAATTCGATCTCGTGGATCGGCCTGCTGGCGCCCGCCGGGACGCCGATGGCGATTGCCGAGCGCATCGCCAATGATGTGCATGAGGTGCTGGCCATTCCCGACGTGCGCCAGCAGCTGATCACGCAGGGCGCCATTCCCGTCGGCAACCAGCCCCGGCAGTTTGCGGCGCTGATCGACGACGACCGTCGCCGCTACACCCGCATCATCCAGGAAAAAGGCATCAAGGCCGAATAGGCCAGCACCGAGACTGTCGATCAACCGCATAACGAACCTTCAAAATGAAACCACGCATTCTGCAAAACGGCCGCCTGATGCCCGCACTGGAAACGGCGCTGGCCGGGGAATTTGATCTGCACCCGCTATGGCGCGAGGCCGATCCCAAGGCTTATCTCGCGCAACATGGCGGCGAGTTTGTCGGCCTCGCCACCTCGGCGCGCGTCGGCGCCGATGCGGCGCTGATCGCGGCCTTGCCCGCGCTCAAAGTGATCGGCAATTTCGGCGTTGGTTACGACACCATCGATATCGACGCCGCCAAAAACCGCGGCATCGCCGTCAGCAATACACCTGATGTATTGACCGATTGCGTGGCTGACCTGGCCTTCGGCCTGTTGATCGATGTGGCGCGCGGGCTGTCGGCATCCGACCGCTTCCTGCGCCGCGGCGACTGGCTGCGCGGCGCATTCCCGCTGCAGACACGGGTCAGCGGCAAACGCCTGGGCATCGTCGGTCTCGGCCGCATCGGCCGCACTATCGCCAAGCGCGCATCGGGCTTCGACATGGACGTGCATTATCACAATCGCCGCCCCGCCGCCGATACGCCGTTTGTTTACGAACGCTCGCTCATCGAACTGGCGCGCTGGGCGGACTTCCTCGTCGTCGCCAGTGCAGGGGGTCCCGAGACGCGGCATCTGATTTCGGCGGAAGTGATCGCCGCTCTTGGTGCGGATGGATTCCTCATCAATATCGCGCGCGGCACCGTGGTCGATGAGCAGGCCTTGGTCGATGCCTTGGTCAACAAGCGCATCGCCGGCGCCGCTCTCGATGTGTTCGAGAAGGAACCGCATGTTCCCGAGGCATTGCTGGGCCTCGACAATGCCGTGCTGATGCCGCATATCGCCAGCGGTACCCACGAGACGCGCCAGGCGATGGCCGATCTGACCCTGGCCAATCTGCGCAGCTTTTTCAGGGACGGCAGGCTGCTGACGCCGATCGCCTGAAGCCCTTAGTCGATACTTGAAACTCAAGCATTGGCGCGGCGTTTGGGGCAAAAATGCTCTGAAAGCAGCGCCAATGCTGGAGTTTCATTTTTTGACGTTGAAACTTATCGTCTACCGCATTCGCGGTATCGACAGCATCCAACACCGGCCTTCTTGCATCTGAAGACAGGTTTTTGGAGTAATCTGGGCACGTATTGCGGATGGGGCTGATCGCTTCCCCATTCACCCTTGCGATCGCAAAATCACAAACACAAGATCGGCCCAGGGAGGGCGACCATGGTTTTGTTCCAGCAACGTTCCCGCGAACTTGCACGTCAGCGAGCCGGCGATTCCACAATCAACCATGCACGCAATTTGCATGGCCCATTACGGCTTACACGCCAGATTCTTGCGGCCTTTGGTTTCACCTTGGCCTTGGGCATGCTTCCGGCTGCACAAGCACAGACACTGGCCGAGTTTCGCGCCGGCTGTGGCAGCTGCCATGGTGGTGCCGCGACTGCCGTGCCTAATGGCCCGAACTTCAATGCGGCAGGCTCGCTGACTATCCTCAATGAAACCATCGCACGCGGGATGTCGCCGAACGGTTCGCCAAATCTATCGAATATCGTCACCTATATCGATAGCGTCCGGCCGGTTATCAGCGGCGTCTCCGTGCCTTATCGCGCCGTGGGTGCGGGGAGCGCCGGTGTAACGGTGACCGTGCCAGACATCTACGTCAATTCGGGCTACGCCGGCATCAACAATATTGCGACGACGGCCGGATCCGCCAAAGGCACCATTTCCTATACCGTGCCCGCCGCCGGTAACCCCAGTGCGACCTTCGTGCCGACGGCCAACCGCTGCGGCACCACGTCCTGGAACTATGTCGGTACCGGTACCGGCAGCAACACAACCACCCGCACAGCATCAGTCAATATTGCCAATCCCGTCCTCGGCGCCACCAGCTTCAGCACCAGCATCGCCTACAGCACCAGCCCGACGGTTATTTCTCTCGCCCCGCATCTGACCGGTGACGGCCCGTCTGGCGTCACGGTCACAACACAGCCGACCGTGGGCAGTGCTGCGGTGCCATTTGGTTCCAACAATACAGTCAGTTATACCGCCAGCAGTTCATCCTACTCGCCCACCGTAACCATTCAATATCGGACCAATGCCTGCTCGGACAATCCACAGTTTTCCGGCATTGCAACGATTACGGTGAATGTCAGCCCGCCCGCTGCGCCGACCTTCACCACCCCGGCCACTAACCCGGGCAATGCGACGGCCGGCTTTACCGGCGTGGCCTATTCCTACAGCGTCGCCGCATCGTCGACCAATACCGCTGCGACTTTCTCGCTGAGCGCCGGCAGTCTTCCACCCGGGCTTTCGCTGGCGTCGAATGGCGCGATTACCGGCACGCCGACCACGGTCGGCAGTTTCAGTGCAACGATTGCCGCGACCAACCTCAACCCGACGCCGACTACCCGTGTCGTCAATTTCAATATCAGCCTCGGACCACCGGTGTTCACCAGCGGCACATCCGCAAGCGGCGCCGTTGGCGCGACCTATACCGCAGGCTCGCCGCTGTACACCGCGACCGCGACCAATGGGCCCAATACCTTTGCCGCTCCCGGCGGACTGCCGGCCGGCCTGAGCATCAATTCGAGCACGGGTGCTGTCACCGGCACGCCGACGACGGCCGGCATGGCCTCGTTCAATATCACGGCGCAGAACAGCAATACCACCGCGACACAATCGGTGTCGTTTTCCATCAGCAATGTGGCGCCGGTGATCACCAGCGCCGGGCCGGCCCCGGGACAGACCGGGGTCGCTTTCAGTTTCCAGATCACAGCGACCAATGCGCCGAGTCCCACCGGCTACGGCGCGACCGGCCTGCCGCCGGGATTGACGGTGAGCAACACCGGGCTCATCTCCGGCATTCCGACGGCGGTCGGCAGCTTCTCCACGACGATCTCGGCAAGCAATGGCACCGGCACCGGCTCGCTGGCCATTTCCATCCCGATCACGCTTGGCCCCCCGGTCATCAACAGCCCATCAACCGCGAGCGGCGCGGTCGGAATAGTGTTTGCCGGCTACCAGATCACTGCGACCAATAATCCGACCAGTTTCACGGCTAGCGGCCTGCCCCCCGGCCTGACCATGAACGCCTCCGGATTCATTTCCGGCACCCCCACCTCCAGCGGAACGTTCACTGCCACCGTTGGCGCACTCAATGGCACTTTGCCCAATGGCAGCCAGACGGTCACCTTTACCATTGCGGTCGGCATCCCGGCGATCAATAGCCCGGCAACGGCAAGCCTGCTCACAGGCCAGCCATTCAGCTACCAAATTACCGCCACCAATGGACCGACCAGTTTTACCGCCACCGGGTTGCCGAGCGGGCTGAGCATCAATGCCAGCGGCCTCATTTCCGGCACCACCTTCCAGATTGGCAGCTTCACGATCCCGCTCACGGCGACCAATGGCACCGGCACCGGCAATGGTTCATTGGCCTTGACCACCACCCTGGGACCGCCGGTCATCACCAGCGCAGTGACGGCCAATATCGTCGTCACGCAGGCATTCAGCTATCAGATCACGGCGCAAAATGCGCCGACCGGGTTCAACGCGAGCGGCCTGCCCGGCGGCCTTGCGGTAAACACGACGACCGGCCTGATCAGCGGCATACCCAATGCAACCGGAACATTCACCGCCACGGTGAGTGCCTCCAATGCCTTCGGCAACGGAACACAGTCGGTCGTGTTCACCAGCGTGAATCCGCCGGCGCCGACCGTGGCTGCGAAAAACGCCACCATCGGCTTCAATACCGCGACGCCGATCAATCTCGCCACCGCCATCAGCGGCCAGTTCAACAGCATTGCCGTATCGACGGCGCCGACGCATGGCAGTACGACTGTCAGCGGCACCATCGTGACCTATACGCCGACCACCGGTTATTTCGGCGCCGACAGCTTTGCCTATACCGCCACCGGTCTGGGCGGAACCTCGGCCCCGGCGATCGTCAGCCTCACCGTAAGCACCCAGGCGCCGACCGCCGGCGCAGCGACGTTGACCACACAAATAAACACGCCTTCCACGCTCGACCTGGCCGCGTTCATCCAGGGCTCGGCGATCTCGGGCGTCGTCATCGCCACGGCCCCGGCACACGGCAGTGCAACGGTCAACGGCACCAAAGTAACCTATACGCCCGCCAATAATTATTTCGGCACCGACATCTTCACTTACTCGGCCTTCGGCAACGCCGGCACTTCGCCGGCAGCGACCGTCACCGTTACCGTGATCGGGCGCCCGGATCCGACCAAGGATGCGGCGGTGCTGGGCTTGCTCGCCGCGCAGGCGGACGCGGCGCAGCGTTTTTCGCGCGCGCAGATGTCGAATGTACAAAGCCGCATGGAGTCCTTGCACCATCAGGATGACCGGGGCGGGGTTATTGCGAGCAGGGAATCTCCGGTTGGCGCCAGCCGCCTCGCGAGTGCGAACAGCACCAACACCGCCGTGGCGCAAAACCAAACGCCCAGCCGCGGCAATGCCACGACCGGCGGCTTGTCTGCGAGCGCCAATCCCTATCTGGTGAACAGCTATGCGATGGCTGGCGGCGGCGACACTCAAGGCGTGAAGCCTGTCGCCTTCCCGTTTGCCAGCAGCGCAATTTCATTGCTGACCACGGGATCGCTCAACGTGGCGGCCCTGGGCAGTGATGCAAGTGGCGGTACCGCCCCCGCCAAAGCGGGCGACGCATTCAATTTCTGGCTTGGGGGCCTGGCGAATTTCGGCACACGCGGCGCCGCCGATGGCCGCAACGGCTTTGATTTCACCACCAGCGGCATCAGTCTCGGCGTCGATCGGCGCTTCAGCGATCAGTGGGTCCTGGGGCTGGCCGCCGGGTTTGCACGGGATCGCAGCGACATCGGCAATGATGGCACCTACAGTCGTGCCCATGGGTACTCGGCAATGGCCTATGCCAGCTATCAACCCAACAGCACAACTTTTATCGACGGCTTGATTGGTGCGGGCTCACTGGATTTCAAGACGCGCCGTTATGTTGTGCCGATCAACGATTTTGCCTATGCCAACCGCAGCGGCTTGCAGTGGTTCAGCTCGCTTTCGACCGGTTTCGAATATCGCAACAACGGCGTGCTGATTTCACCTTATGCACGTGTCGATTACTCGGCCAACCGCCTGAACCAGGTTTCCGAAACGGGCGCCGGGCTCTATGCGCTCACCTATGACCGGCAGACCACGCCGTCCCTGCAGGGCGCGCTGGGATTGCGTGCCGAGACCCTCAATCGCACCAGCTTCGGCTGGGCGGTACCACGGGTACGCGTCGAGTATCGCCATGATTTTGAGGGCGAACGGGAATCGACCTTGTCCTATGCCGACCTGGGCGCCAGTGGACCGCGCTATACGGTGTCGACGGCGCCGACTGCGCGAAACTCGCTGGTACTCGGCATCGGCAGCGACTTTGTGCGCCGTGGCGGCTTTACCGTTTCCTTTGACTACCAGTATCAGCATTCATTCTCGAAGGACAACAACCAGGCAGTGAAGGTGCTGTTTTCGCAGGACCTGAACGGCCGCGGTTCGCCATTCTGGGAAAGCGGATTTTTCCTGAACCCTTCCAAGCCGCAGGATATCCAGGTCGATGCCGGGTTTACCTTCGACAGCAATGTGACGCGCGCCAAGGATCCGGTGGACAAGCTGTTCGATCGCTCATACAGCGTCAACCTCGGCAAGGGCCTGGTGTTTCCCATGTCGGAACATGTGCGTGCCGTGCTGACCGGCACGCTGGGCGCGGAGAATTTCCAGATATACAACACCCTCAATCGCGCAAGCGCGGGCCTGCAGGGTGAACTCCAGTACCGCAACTCGGCTGAATTCGATGCGCCCACATGGTCGCTGAGCGCGCAGGGCGGCGCCGATGATTTCCGCTCCAAGCTGCGCAGCGGCACGCGCTATTCCGTCACAGCATCCGTGCGGCAACCGCTCACCGACCGCATCAGCGTATTCGCTGCCGTTTCGCATAACGAGCGTTATGCCAAGAGCGCGGTATTCGACAACCGCAACAATGCGTTGCGGCTGAATATCGACTACGCCTACAGCGCCTCCGACACCATCTATCTGACCGGCGAATACCGCCGCGGCCAGATCATTTCCTCCGGCCAGGCATCACTGGCCAATCTCGGTGTGGCCGATGTGTTCGTGCTGGACGACGCGTTCCCGGGACAGTTTTTTACCTATCGCTTCAACGGCAGCACGGTGCTGTCGACCCTTGGCTACAACATCGGTTATGGGCCGCGACATTCGCTGGATATCTCCTGGCGGCGCGCGCAATCCACGCCGGACTCGCAGCCGAGTTTCGTAAGCTCGCGAATGCATTACATCGCGGATCAGTACTCCATCATTTACCTGATACGTTTTTAAAGGACCCGATCGTGCGCAACGAACGCCCCCCTTTTTCCCGCTTCGCCTACGTTTCGCTGTGTGCGGGCCTGCTGATACTGACAGCCTGCGGCGGTGGCGGCAGCGC
>DASWEY010000042.1:0-1658 GCA_036394575.1 Usitatibacteraceae bacterium
GCCGGTTCGCTTGGTGGCACCGGCGATCCCTTGCTGCCCGCGGTTGCGCCGCCATCGATCGGCAGCGTGATGCCGGTGATCCAGCGCGATTCGTCGCTGGCCAGAAACAGCGCGCCGTAGCCGATGTCCCAGCCGGTGCCCTCGGTGCCGAGCAGCGTGCCTTCGCTGCGGGCCTTCCGCATCTCCGGCGTCATGCCGCGCGATGCCACCATCGGCGTGTAGACCGTGCCCGGCGCGATGCAGTTGACGCGGATGCCGTCGCGGCCGTGATGCGCCGCCATCGCACGCGTCAAGCTCACGATCGCGCCCTTCGATGTCGGATAGAGCAGGCTCGGATGGCCGCCCGACAGGCCTGCGACCGAGCTGAGATTGATGATCGAGCCGCCGCCGCTCCTGATCATTTCGGGAATCGCGTATTTCGCCATCAGCATCATGGAGGCGACGTTGACGCGCATCGCGCTGTCCCATGCCTCGACATCGACTTCGACGGCGTTGCCGCGCGGCCCGGTGATGCCGACATTGTTGACGAGAATGTCGAGCCGGCCCCAGGCTTCCACGGTGCGCGCGACGATCGCCTGACACGATGCGGGAACGCTGACGTCACCCTCGATGATCTGCGAAACACCGCCTTCGGCATCGATCAGCCGTTTTGTCTCATCCGCCCATTGCGCAACATTATCCACCAGCGTCACTTGCGCGCCGTGCCGCGCCAGAATTGCCGCGGTGGCACGGCCGTTGCCGATCCCCTCGGCGCGCGAACCCGCGCCGGTGACGATGGCGACCTTGCCCTTGAGGCGGTCGTCTCTGCGAACAGCCGTCATGGCTTCCCCGGATTTGTTGTTTTTGATGCCGAACGATAATGGCGATGGCATCCGT
The DNA here is from genome assembly GCA_036394575.1 of Usitatibacteraceae bacterium. Classification (GTDB taxonomy): domain Bacteria; phylum Pseudomonadota; class Gammaproteobacteria; order Burkholderiales; family Usitatibacteraceae; genus UKL13-2. The sequence continues at coordinate 877 of DASWEY010000042.1, forward strand.
GCGCCAGCGCCCAGACAGGCACAAAAAATGCCGGCGCGCGTCGCCGCAGCCGGCATTACACGGGATTTCAGTGCGTGAGCCTATTTCGACGGCTCGAACATGCATTGCAGGGTCGGCTTGGCAATCTTCGTAAAGGTTGCTCCGATCTCGGATTGTTTCGATGGCGGCACCCAATCAGTCTCGATGGTCGGCACCCCGGTCTCGCTGATGCCGCGCAGCAGCGCTTCGCGAGGGTCGGTATCCTCAACGGCGGCGGCGGTATGGTCGTGCAGGCAGCCGCAAACGGCTTCGGGGTGCGCCCAGCGCCCGATCATATGAGGGGCGCATTGGCGCACGAACTCGCCGCGCGGATCCGGCAGCTTGGTCAGGGGGCGGAATTGAATCTGCTTGGCTTGAATCTGCTGGGCTTGGGCTTGCGCTGAACCACCGATCAGGAAGCAGGCGACAATCGCTGCGGCAGAGATGCGAAAAAACATGATGGCCTTACCGGCAACTTTCTTGGTTTCAACTTGGGAATTAATTGACCGCAACCACGACAGGCTGAGACGCTGAAGCGGCAATGGGGGAGCCGTTGTAGACGAAGGTGCCGATGCCCGGCAGGCTGTCCGTCAAACCGGCCACTGAGGGGGCCAGCACGAAGGCGAAGGCCAGGATGAAGCTGAGGGTCCGCATTTGACTGTCTCCGGTTTCAGTGCCCGCCGTTTTGTTGGCGGCTTGATAACCGCCCGCTGTTTCCAGATGTCTGCGCCAAAGCAGGAAATGGTTTCGTCGGGCACGAGAAT
>DASWEY010000043.1:0-25343 GCA_036394575.1 Usitatibacteraceae bacterium
TATCAGCCTACATGTGCGCACCGAAATTGCCGCGCTCGAGGGCGCCGAGCAGCTCGAGCGCGTGACCTGGCGCGGCCCGGCCGACACCCAGACCCGCCATATCGGCCATGTGTTCCTGATGACCGGCGCGGTGCCGAACACGCGCTGGCTGCAGGACTGCATCGCCCTCGACGCCAAAGGCTTTGTCTGCACCGGGGCGGACATCCCTGCTGCTGACCTGGAGCCCACGCTGTGGCCGCGGGCACGGGCGCCCTATCCTTACGAGACCAGTTTGCCGGGCATCTTCGCCGTCGGCGATGTGCGCGCCGGCAGCGTCAAGCGTGTCGCGGCGGCGGTCGGCGACGGCTCAGCCTGCGTGCAATATGTGCATCGGGTGTTGCAGGAGTGATGACGGCGTAGAGCGCCATTTGCCAAAGCTGGTGATGCCATGTCGGAGGCACCAAGACAGCTTGGCAATCGAGGCAATCTCAAGCCGAGAAGAAGTGTCGCCCCGGCTTCAGTCCGGGGCCCAAGTTTCTTCATACTCGCGTGGATGCAAAATTGGATCCAGGACCAGTTTCTCAAATGAGCCGGGATGACAACGCAAGATTTAAGTTCATCTCCAGAATTTCCTGTCTGAAAGTCGTAGAGCGCCATTCGGCGCGCTCTTTCAGGCATTTTTGCCCGGAAAGCCGCGCCAGTGCTGGATCTTACTTTTCTGGCGCGCCCGAAACTCAACCCATCCTCAGCCCATCCCCTTCTTGCGCAACTCGTCGCGGTAGCGCCGGCTGCAGGGAATCTGGCTGCCGTCGCGCATTTTGATACGCGCGTCGCCGCTTTCGATCGGCTCGATCTCGAGCACGCAGTCGAGGTTGACGATATAGCTGCGATGCACGCGCACGAAGCGCGCCGGGTCGAGCCGCGATTCGATCGCCGCCATGGTCGCGCGCAGCGGGTAGTCGTGTGCGCGCACACGCAGATTGACGTAATTGCCCATGGCCTGCAGCCATTCCACATCGGCGGCCGGCAGCAGGAATTCACGGCCCAGCTTGCGCACCAGGAAACGTTCGGGCCGCTCGATCGGCTCCACCGGCGGCCCATCGTCGGGCGCCGCCAGCAGGCTCGCCTCGCCCTGCGCGCGCAGCAGCAGCAGTCGATAGGCGCCGGTAATCAACAGAATGCCGGCATAGGTACGGATGTCTTTCAGATATTCATAGCCCAGTTCGCGCCCCCAGCTGCCGAACACATAGTTTGAATCGAAGCCGAGGTAGGCCAGTTTGCGCAGCGCCACCATGCCGACCACATGCGCCAGGCAAAACGCCAGGCTGGCGGCGAGATGCGGCCACAGATTGCGCTTGAGCGAGCCGAATTGCAGCGGGAAGCGCCGCTCGAAGGTGATCACCGCCGGCACCAGGGCGAGAATCAACAGATGGCTGGTCCATTCCCAGACCACCGGCTCCCAAGGCGCGAATTTAAGATGCACGCGCTCGATATCGAGTTGCACCACCACGCTGTTGACGGCGGCCTGGGCGCACAGGGTGACGATCCAGAAACCGGGCTCGACCCATTTGCGCCAAAGCTGGTAGCGGGCCAGCCAGTCCTGGTGGATTGCGGGCGGGGATACGGGCGCGGGAGAATGCATGCGCGAATTGTAACGGGGTGCGGGCCGAAAACCGTCCCTGCCGCCCGCCGCTCATCACAAATTGCCCGCGATTGGTCACATAATCCGCCGCCGGACCATGGCCGCGATTAGTTTGGCGCCTTCACTGAACTTTTTTGGAGCCGCCATGAAGCGCCGTCACGATATCGATGCCCTGCGCGCCATCGCCTTTGCTTTCCTGATCCTGTTTCACGTCGGCATGCTGTACGTGGCCGAATGGGAATGGCATGTCAAAAGCAGTTATTTGTCCGAAACCCTGCAGATCCCGATGCTGTTCCTGAACCGCTGGCGCATGGACCTGATCTTTCTGATTTCAGGCATCTCCACGGCCTTCCTGATGCGCAACGCGGCGACCGGCGATTTTCTGCGCCAGCGCTCAAAGCGCCTGATGTGGCCCCTGCTGTTCGGCATTCTCGTGGTGGTGCCGATTCAACCCTATTGCCAAGGCGTGAGCAATGGCCTGGTCGAGCCGGGCTTCCTGACATTCCTGGGCCGCTATTACACCGGCTATCCCTGGCCGGCCAAGGCCTTCGATGGCTGGGAACACGGCTTCACCTGGAACCATCTCTGGTACCTGGCGTATCTCTGGTGCTATACGGCGGTACTGCTGTTGCTGCGTCCGCTGTTCGAATCGCGCGCGATGCGGGCCGTCGAGCGGGCCTTCAACGGATTGCGCGGCGCCCGCCTGCTGCTGTGGCCGGCGATGCCCCTGCTCGTCGCCACCTGCCTGCTGCGCCTGCATTTCGAGGATACCGGCGACCTGATTCACGACTGGTATCGGCACGCAATTTACTTCACGGTGTTTGTCTATGGCTGGTGGCTGGGACGCAGCGAGCCGCTGTGGGCGGAATTGATGAGACTGCGCAAACTGTCGCTGGCCGCGGGCCTCATGATGTTCGCGGTGTATATCCTGATCGTCCGGCTGCAGCCCGACCAGCTGCCATTTTGGGAACTGCTGACGATCTGGGTCGTGCGCACCGCCTACATCTGGCTGGCGCTGTGCGCGGTGCTGGGCTGGGGACATGCCTTGCTGAATCGGCCATTCCGCTGGTTGCCGCGGGCGACCGAGGCGGTTTATCCCTGGTACATACTGCACCAGAGTCTGATCGTGCTGCTCGCCTACTGGCTGGTGCCGCTGAAGCTGGGCGTGCTCGCTGAGCTGCCCCTGGTATTGCTCGGCACGATAGCGGGATGCTGGGGTTTAACCGCGTTGATCAAACGCAGCAGGTGGCTGCGGCCGGCGTTCGGCCTGAAAAATGCGCCGCGCCTGGCCTTGAACAAAGGTCCCGGCGCGCAGCCGGTGGCCGCCGAATAAGCCATGGTGGCGGCGGAATCGAAAGGCCGATTCCGCCCCGCCATCGCGCTTATTTTTTCTCGCCCTCGATCACGCCGCCGAGCGCCTCAACCAGGTCCGCGATCATCTGCCGCAATTCGCCCGTCATCAGCATGAAGTCGGAATCGAAGCGCTCTTCCTCGACCAGCACCACGCCGTCGGCGCTTTCCTTGATCACGTCGACCGGCGCAATACGCTTCAGGGTCAGGGATTCGGTGAGCACGAAGGACACGCGGTTTTCCCAGGTCAGCGCGAGACGCGTGCATTGTTTGCCGGCAGTGATGTGGCGCTGCACTTCCTTGGGGTCGAGCGTATGGCGCACAAAACGCACCGTGGCCTTTTCTTCGACGGGCGATTGCAGCTCGGTGTCCTGGTCGATACTGAAGCCGGGCGGCACCTCGTCGGCAGCCAGCCAGGCGGTCATCGCCACCATCGGCGACAGGGCCGCCTCGAGACGCTCGAAATGCACGCCTTCGACAGATTTGTTGAGCAGAGCCAGCACTTCATCGGCCTTGCCGGGCGAGCCGGAATCGATCGCCAGCCAGCCGGCGGCGGGATTGATCCATACCCAGGTATTGCGGCGCACATTGAAGGCGCGCGGCAGCAGCTCGTCGGTGACCTGATCCTTCAGCTCGCGCACTTGCTTGCGGCCGGGCTTGAAACCCTGGCGCTCTTCCAGCTCGGCCGCCTTGGCCTTGGTGACTTCCTTGATGACGGAGGCCGGCAACAGCTTCTTTTCCGCGCCCAGCGTGATCAGCAACTGGCCGTTGACGGCATGCACCAGCAAATCATTATCGCGGGGTGAAGCCCAGCCCTGGGTTTGCATTTCATAACTGCTGGCGGAGCGGAAGGCGTGGCGCGCCAGCTGTTGATCAAGTTGCGCGGGGGTGATGTCCCAGGGCGCGGGAAAACGATAAACCTGCAAATTCTTGAACCACATAACGTCTCTGGAAAGTCCCGGGAAAAAGCGTCGTAGTTTATACGAGCCTGCGGGCTTCTCCGCAACCGATGCACAGTGCGGGCGTTGATCGCGCCGGATTCGCGGGCGCTAAAATCGTTCGTTGGCTGCCAGGTAGCGCCATTGCGCGAGTGGCAATTTCGCCATCGCCACGCGGCCGATGCGGATGCGTTTCATCGATTCCGCCTTGAGGCCGGCCTGCGCGCAGAGAAACGTGATCTGGCCCAGCCGGGCGCCCTTGATGGCAAAACGCAGATGGGTTTCGTTTTGCCGGCTGACCTTGGCCGGCGGCAGCGCGCGTCCCTGGAAATCGAGTATGCGTTTGAGCTTGCCGATTTCCGCGTCCGACACCTGCCCGGGAAACGCGACGATATATTCCTGCTCCACAGTCGCCGCATCGTCGACCAGCTTGCGCGTGATGCGCCAGTTTTGCGTGACCACGCGGAGACCGGACGCGCCTGCCTCGATCGGCAAGGTCGGCTTCAGTCCGACAAAATGGCGTTTCAGCAAGTGGATGCCGGACGCATCCTCCGCCCAGCGGGTGGCGGCGGAAAGCGGCGGTTCGGCGGCATCGTCTGCCGGCTGATGGTAGAGCATGGTCGCCGGTTCCAGCGGCGACAGCGTCGCCGCGGCGTGCAATTCGATGCGCTCGGTCGAAACCCGGAATTGCGGCTCTTCCACCACCTGCCCGTCCACCATCACCCAGCCGCCCTCGATATAAAGCTCGGCCTCGCGGCGCGAACAGGGGATCATTTCAGCCAGGCGTTTGGCGAGGCGCAGCGGTTCGGTCATGGACGGCATTCTGCGGTAAAGACCATATTGTAGGCGCGCAACGTAAAATCGCTCGCATGAAACCGCCTCTGAAACCACCCATCCATCCGCGCCATCTCGACGGCATTACCCTGGAGGCCATGCTCACCGCCCTGGTCGCTGCCATCGGCTGGGAGGCAATGGCGGCTGCCGTGCCGATCCGTTGCTTCACCCATGATCCCAGCATCACCTCCAGCCTCAAGTTCCTGCGCAGGACGCCTTGGGCACGGCAGAAGGTGGAGGCCCTGTATCTGCAACAGCGCCGCAGCTAGTCTACAAGACCGACAAAAACGGCAGAGTCTGGCTACCGGAAGATGAATAATTTTTTTGTAATTTGGATCACTGCAAGACTGAATTCCGCTTGGCCTGCTTACAATAGCGCCATGATTGCTTCCTTCCGCCGCCTGGGCTGGGCGCTTCTTGCCGCCCTCACCGCCTGTACGTCCCTGCATGCCCCGATACCGCCGGCCACCGACAACCCGAAACCACTGCTGATCCTGATTTCGATCGACGGCTTTCGCCCCGACTTTCTCGATCGCGGCCTGACGCCGACCTTGTCGCAACTGGCGGCGGAAGGGGTGCTGGCGCGGCAAGGCATGCGACCGGCATTTCCGGCGCTGACCTTTCCCAGCCATTACAGCATGGTCACCGGCCTGCATCCCGACCGCCATGGCATCGTCAGCAACACCATGAGCGATGCCACGATTCCGGACGTGACCTTTTCGCTGGGCAATCGCGCCGCGGTGCAGGACCGGCGCTGGTGGGACGCCGCCACGCCCATCTGGGTGAGCGCGGAACAGCAGGGCATCCGCACCGCAACCATGTACTGGCCCGGATCCGAGGCGCCGATACAAGGTGTAAGACCCGGCGAGTGGCGCCAGTACGACATCAATTTTCCCGCCGAGGCGCGCGTCGACGAGGTGCTGGCCTGGCTTGACCGCCCGCTCGCGACCCGCCCCGCCTTCATCACCCTTTACCTCGACAATGTCGATACCGCCGGGCATCGTCATGGCCCGGATTCCGAGCAGAACGCCGCGGCCATTCGCCTGGCCGACACCGCCATCAAGCGGCTGGTCGATGGCCTAAGGGCGCGCGGCAGATTGAGCGACACCAACCTGGTCATTGTCTCCGACCACGGCATGGCGGCGACGTCGAAAGAGCGCGTGGTGTGGTTGGACGAGATCATCGATCCCGCCGCAGTCGCCCCCTTTGGCAACGGCGGCCCCTTCATCGGCATCACGCCCCTGCCCGGAAAAGCGGCCGAGATCGGCAACGCCCTGCAAGCACCGCATGCGCATTTGCAGTGCTGGCCCAAGGCGAAGTTGCCGGCGCGATTCGATTACGGCCGCAATGCGCGTGTGCCGCCCATCATTTGCCTGGCCGACACCGGCTGGTGGATCAGCACGCATGTCCTGGCAGAACGTACCCCGCCCAGTGGCGGCGCGCATGGCTTCGATCCGGAGGATCCACTGATGACGGCCCTGTTCCTGGCGCATGGTCCGGCGTTCCGTGCCGGACAAGGTCTCGACCGCGTGAATACGGTGGATATTTACCCGCTGCTGGCGAAGCTGACCGGCGTCAGGCCACAACCCAATCAGGGCAATCTGGCGACATTCCAAAACGTTCTGCGACCCTGACCGCAGGAACCCTGCCTGCGCATCCGCTCAATAGCCTGCCGCCAGCCCGGTGTTGCGCCGCGGATCGTTGGCGCCGTAGTAGCGGTTGTTCCCCACCGGCTTGCCGTCGAGCGTCGGCGCGCCGACCAGGATCGCCGCGACATGGTTCGCCGGCTGCGCAGTCGCGAGCTTGTGACCCATGTCGAGGAGGATCTTGCGGGTGTCCGGGCTCAGCGCGAAGTTCTCGACATTGGTCGTCTCGGGCAGCCACTGCTGGTGGAAGCGCGGCGCATCGACCGCCTCCTGCACAGTCATTCCGTAATCGACCACATTGACGATGGTGTGCACCACCGTGGTGATGATGCGGCTGCCGCCGGGCGTGCCGACGATCAGCACCGGCTTGCCGTCGCGCAGCATGATGGTCGGGCTCATCGAGCTCAGCGGCCGCTTGCCGGGCGCAATCGCATTGGCCTCGCCCTGCACCAGACCATACATATTCGGCACCCCGAGCTTGGCGGTGAAGTCGTCCATCTCGTCGTTGAGCAGCACGCCGGTGCCTGCGGCCGTCACCTTGGCGCCGAACCAATCGTTCAGCGTATAGGTGACCGCGACCGCGTTGCCGTCCTTGTCGACGATCGAGTAATGCGTCGTATTGCTGCCCTCATGCGGGGCGACGCCGGGCTTCAGGTCCTTCGACACGCCGGCCCTGGACGGGTCGATTGCGGCGCGTATCTTCTCCGCGTAGCTCTTGTCGAGCAGACGGGTCAGAGGATTGGTCACAAAGTCCGGATCGCCCAGATAGCTGTTGCGATCGACATAGGCATGGCGCATCGCCTCGATCATGTAATGCACCGATTGCGCCGAGCGGTAGCCGAGATCCTTCAGCGGATAGCCCTCGACGATGTTGAGAATCTCGCAGACGATCACCCCGCCGGAGCTGGGTGGCGGTGCAGAGACGATATGGTAGCCGCGATAGTCGCATTCGACCGGCGCCAGTTCGCGTGTCTGGTACTGGTCAAGATCGGCCTGGGTGATGATGCCCTTGCCGGCCGTGCTTGAGGCCACGATCGCGGCACCGACTTTACCCTTGTAGAAGCCATCCCTGCCGCGCTGCGCAATCAGGCGCAGGGTGCGGGCGAGGTCCTTTTGCACCAGCCGGTGACCGGCCGCCGGCGCCTCGCCCCACGGCAGGAAGATCGCAGCAGTGGCGGCGTCCTTGCGCATATCGCCGACCGCTTCGCGATACATATCCGCGTCGCCCTGTTCAAGCACGAATCCCGTGTCGGCATAGGCGATGGCCGGCGCGATCAATGCCGCGCGCTTCATGGTGCCGTATTTTTCGCGCGCCAGTTCCAGGCCCGACACCGTGCCGGGCACGCCGACCGCGAGGTGCCCTCTGCTGCTCAGCCCCTTGATGACATTGCCGTTTGCATCGAGATACATATCCGCCCTCGCGGCCAGCGGCGCTTTCTCGCGAAAATCGAGAAAGGTCTTGCGGCCATCGGCAAGCTGGATGGTCATGAAGCCGCCGCCGCCGAGGTTGCCGGCCGCCGGGTAGACCACGGCCAGCGCATAGCCCACGGCGACAGCGGCATCGACCGCGTTGCCGCCCTTCTTCAGCACATCGACTCCCACCTGGGTGGCGAGGTGCTGGGCGGTCACCACCATGCCGTGTTCGGCTGCGACCGGCGCGACCGACGCCGCCCGGACGGACAGACAGGCGCCGGCAACCATGCCGGCGAGAATGGCGCGAAATAGATTGCGATAAAGATTGCGATAAAGATTGCGATAAAGAATCATTTTTTCCTCGGATATGGGTTCAATCATTCTGCAGTGACGCGCGCAGGCGGCTTCCGCCAGGAAAAGCGTTGCCTGCTTACTTAGCGAAAGTCGCGCCAGATATGCGGCAGGTCCGCCAGCGCGGCGATTCCGATTCTCGCACCATCCAATACAGGTACCGCGCCTACGACTGCTGTCGCGACCGCATCGATCGCGTATTTGTCGGCACAGCACTTGTGCCGGCAATCACACAATGAAAATCCGTTACGATTCGCGCGCCGCAAGTCCCGCTTCGGCTGGTACGCCATGGTGGTGCGCCTGGTCCCGACGAACGCACCAAATGCGCCCGGTTTATCCGGCCTCCACGCACAGCGGACCCTTGCGCACACGCGCAGCACACCGTCGGTCCCTGCGTACCAAATAGTTGCCACCGTTCATTCCCGATGCTGAAGGGAATGCACTGACTCTGTGCTGAGACGCACTGTTCCGCTGGTTGGCACAGTCCCTGCTAACCACACATTTGAGTCCAAAAAAAGCACAGGCCACGCAGCAGGTGCGGGGATTCGAATTCTTCATCTGTCGGGATGTTGAGTTCCCGGCGCACTGATTTTCACCACAAGGGGACAGACGTGAGCAAAAAGATATGCAAATTAAGTTTGCTGGCCGTTGCTGTGCACTCAAGCATTGCATTTGCCCAGTCCACGCAAGTGACTTCCGCCGGCGTTGCGGCTACGGAAAAAATTGACACCGTGATCGTCACCGGCACGCGCCAGACCGGTCTGAAGGCAGTAGACAGTCCTTCACCGATACAGGTGCTCGATATCGGCGCGCTGGAAAGAACCGGTCAGCCGGATCTGATCCAGGCGATGGCGCAGAATCTTCCTTCCTTTACCGCGCAAGCCTTCGGCGGCGACACCGCCAATCTGACATTGTCGGCAAAACTGCGCGGCCTGAGCCCCAACCATACCCTGGTGCTGATCAATGGCAAGCGGCGGCACACGACCGCCAACCTGGCGGTGCTTGCCGGCGCCTACCAGGGCGGGGCCGCCGCCGACTTGAGTTTTATCCCCGTCTCGGCCATCGATCATATCGAGGTGCTGCAAGAGGGTGCTGCCGCCCAGTACGGCACGGATGCAATCGCCGGTGTAGTCAACATCATCCTGAAATCCTACGACGAGGGCGGTTTGGTCAGCGCGACCGGCGGTAAATATTTTGACGGCGGCGGCAAGACCGGAGACATATCCGCCAATCTGGGTCTGAAGCCATTTGAACGGGCGTTCCTGAATATCAGCGCTGAGACGAAATACCACGACTTCAGCGATCGGGGCGGGATTGATCCGCGCGTGGTAGCGCCGGCCAATCTGGCATCGCAGCCAACCTTGGTGAACTTCCCGGGTTATCCCTATGTAAATCATATCTCGGGCGATGCCGCGTATCACCTGAGCATGATGACAGCCAATGCCGGATACGATATGGGGCGCGGGCTGGAGTTCTACAGCTTCGCCACCTATGGCCGCAAAACAGCCGCCGCTTTTGAAAACTACCGCACGCCCAACCGGATTCCGGCGATTTACCCGGCGGGCTTCAACCCGCTTGAATCCATCAAGGAAGACGACTACGCGCTCACCGCCGGACTGAAGGGCAAGGCCGCGGGCTGGAACTGGGATTTGAGCACGGTTTACGGCAAGGACCACGACAAGGTCGGCGTCTTGAATTCCGGCAACGTTTCCCTGTTCAAGGATACCGGGGCAACACCAACGGAATTCCATGCCGGCGATTTCATCGCCAGCCAGTGGACCAATAACCTCGATTTCAGCCGCGATTTCAGCATCGGCTGGAAATCGCCGCTGACCGTGGCCGCCGGACTAGAGCAGCGCACCGACAAATATGAAATCGGCGCCGGCGATGCAGCCTCACGCTACAAGGAGGGCTCGCAATCCTATCCGGGTTTCCTGCTCACCGATGCCGGCAAGCATCGTCGCAGCAACGTCGCCACCTATGTCGATTTCGCCGGCTCTCCGGCTGAAAACCTGAAGATCGATGCCGCCGCGCGCTTCGAGCATTACAGCGACTTCGGCAATTCGACAGTGGGAAAATTCACCAGCCGTTACGACTTCACGCCTGAATTCGCGCTGCGCGGCACCGTCAGCAGCGGCTTCCGCGCGCCAACCCTGGCCGAAGAATATTATTCGGCCACCAATGTGGCGCCCACTTCGGCCTTTGTGCAGCTTGCGCCGAATTCGCCCGGCGCCAAACTGGTCGGCGTGGACGGCCTCAAGGCTGAAAAATCGCGCAACTACAGCCTGGGTTTTGTCGCCCATCCGGCGCCCAAGGTGACGATGACACTCGATGCTTACTACATCACCATCAAGGACCGCATCGTCGGCAGCGGCCAGCTGTTCGGTTCCGGCGGCGCGGTCAATTCACCGGCCGTGGTTGCGGCCATCAAGGCAAACGGCAATGTGCTCGATCCGGCGGTCACGCAGACCGGCATCAATATTTTCTCGAATGCCGTCGATACCCGCAGCACCGGGGCCGAGTTCGTGCTCTCCTACAGCGACAACTATGACGAATACGGACGCGTGGACTGGTCGGCGGCGGCCAACGTCAACAAAGTCCTGGTCACCAAGATCAATCAGGCGCCGACGGTTCTGCTGCCGCAGAAGCTGCTCGATCTGGCGGCGATTTCCACGCTACAAACCGCCTCGCCCAAGTACCGGATAAATCTCGGTGCGTTATGGAAGCTGGGCGCCTGGAGCGTGAATGCGCGCGAGGCCGTCTATGGCCCCTCGTCGGCTTACGCTTCGCGCAACGGCCTGAATTATTACGAGACCAAGATCCATACCAAGTTCATCACGGATCTGGAAGTGGCCAACCAGGTGACCAAGTCGGTAACGGTGGCGGTAGGCGCGAACAACCTGTTCAATGTGCACCCCGACACGGTCAACAGCGATTTGCTGGCAGCGCGCCGCGCGGCGCTCGACAACGGCGCCGTCGCACTTTACCCAAGTTTCTCGCCGTTCGGCATTAACGGCGGCTATTACTACGCCAAGGTAAGTTATACGTTCTGAAGCTGATATAAAAACAGGGCCCTGCGGGGCCCTGTTTTTTTTTGACCCGCGCACCAGCACGGCTGGGGTATTTCCCGGCAATGATGGCGTCGCGCAAGCGAAACGCGGTCTTACCAGATCGTCACGCGCTGCTCGGGCGGCAGGAACATCTTGTCGTCTGCTTTGACGCCGAACGCCTCATAGAAGCCCGGCTGGTTCTTGAGCGGCGCTGTGCCGCGCACATTGGCCGGTGCATGTGGATTGGTTTTCACCAGCACGATGGTGGAGTCATCGCGCATCTTGCTGCGCCATACCTGCGCCCAGCCGAGGAACACGCGCTGCTCGCCGCTAAAACCGTCGATCACGGGCGAAGGCTTGCCGCCAAGAGATTTCACATAAGCCTTGTATGCCACCGCCAGGCCAGAATTGTCGCCGATGTTTTCGCCGAGGGTCAGCGCGCCGTTGACGTGATAGCCGGCCAGCGGCTCATAGGCATCGTATTGCGCGACCAGCGCCTTGGTCTTGGCCGAGAATTTCTCGCGGTCCTCCGTCGTCCACCAGTTGCGCAGATTGCCGATTTCGTCGGACTGGCTGCCCTGGTCATCGAAGCCATGGCCGATCTCATGACCGATCACGGCGACGATGCCGCCATAATTGACCGCATCATCGGCCGCCGGGTTGAAGAACGGCGGTTGCAGGATCGCGGCCGGGAACACGATTTCGTTCATGCGCGGGTTGTAATAGGCATTCACTGTTTGCGGCGTCATGCCCCACTCTTCACGATCGACCGGCTTACCGAGGCGCGCGATATTGCGTTTGCTTTCGGCGAGACTGACGCTCCTCAAGTTGCCGATCAGGTCATCCCTGGAGATGGTGACCGCCGAATAGTCGCGCCATTTGCTCGGATAGCCGATCTTCGGATTCATCGTCGCCAGTTTGGCGCGCGCCTGCTTCTTGGTGGTTGGGCTCATCCAGTCGAGATTGTCGATGCTGTCGCCGAATGCGGCGACCAGATTGCCGACCAGTTTCTCCATGCGCTTTTTGTTCTCGGCCGGGAAGTATTTCTCGACATAGCGTTTGCCGAGCGCCTCGCCCAAAGACCCCTCGACCAAGGCTATGCCGCGCTTCCAGGATTCCTCATTGACCGGCACGCCACGAAGCGTCGTGCTGTAGAACGCAAAGTCGTCGTCAACAATTGACTTCGACAGGTAGGGTGCATAGTTGTTGATCACATGCCATTTGAAATACGCCTTCCAGGTATCCAGCGGCGCCATTTCCAGCGCCTTGGCGAAACCCGTCAAATAACTGGGTTGCGTGACGATGACCGAATTGATCTTGCCCTCGATGCCGAAGGCGCGCAACTGCGACTGCCAGTCGTAGCCCGGCACCATTTCAACCAGCTTGGCCAGTTCGACCTTGTTGTACGTCTTGACCGCGTTGCGGCTCTCGACGCGCGTCCACTGCACCTTGGCCAATTCGGTTTCGAGCGCGACGATGTCCTTAGCATGCACTGCGGCATCCTTGTCGCCGGCGGCGCCAAGCATCTTCGCGACCAGGACTTCGTACTTGGCGCGCGCATCCTTGAGCTTGGCGTCATTGTCGTTCAGATAGTAATCGCGGTCCGGCAGACCGAGGCCGCTCTGGCGGATGTAAACCGCGTACTGGGTCGCATCCCTGGCGTCCTGCGCAACACTCATGCCGAAGGGCGTGGTGATGCGCATCTGGTTCATATACGCCATCAGCGCCGGCAGCTCGCTCTTCGACTTGAGTCCATCAATGCGGGCGAAATCCGCTTGCAGGGGGTTGATGCCCAGCGACTCGCGGCGCGCTTCATCGACGAAACTGACATACAGATCGCCGATTTTCTGCTCTTCGCTGCTTGGCGTCTTGTCTTTTTGCGCGACGATGCCATCGACGATGGTGCGTAGATTGTCAACCGCGTTTTCGCGCAGTTCATTGAACGCGCCCCAGCTCGATTTATCGGCCGGGATCGCGGTATTTTTCAGCCAGACACCATTGGTATATTGGTAAAAATCATCCTGCGGGCGTACCGTGGTATCCAGGTTCTTGAGGTCGATGCCGGAAGACAGCGCCGGCGGCTGTGGCGCAAAAGCATGGCAGGAAGCCAGTAAAAAAGGCAGCACGCCGATCAGCGCGCACAATAAGCGTCGGTTCACAATGGTGTCCTTGTAGTGACGGGTTTCGCAGGGTAAACGCACGCAGGGATCGCCGCGCGAGCCCGCATTATTACCGAATCCCACAGTTTGCGCGCGGGGCGCAGCCCGCTCAGCCCGGCGTGCAGAAACGCCGGGATACAAGTACCTGGCCGGGTTAATGAACGGGCAGCTGTTTCTTGATCTTCTTGTTCATGCTCTCTGGCGCCGGCTCATCGCGCGTCAGGCCCGCCAGCAGCAACGCCTGTTTTTTCGCCTCATCCTGATTGCCGTTGCGCAAATAAGCGATGGCCAGATAGCGATGGACTTCCTCGAAACCGGTGCTCAGCGTCTCGGCGTGCTCGAGTGCATTGATGGCATTCCGGTAATTTTCTTTCTGGAATTGATCCAGGCCCAAGCCGATCCAGTAATAGGGATTTTTTTCGCGCCTGGCTTCCAGCACGCGCGCATATGCAGCGGCCTCGCTGTCGCGCCCCTGCGATACCAGCAACTGATGCAGGGAAGCCATGGCGATATCATCTTGATCGTTCAGGGTGATGGCGTAGCGCAACGACCGTTCGGCGCTGGGCAGCAGACCGTGACGTTTATAGAGCAGCGCCAGGTTGGCATAGCTGGGTGCAAAACTGCCGTCGGTCAGGATCGCCGCCTTGAAGTGGGCATAGGCGCGGGGCAGATCGCCTTCCACCATATATTCCGCTGCCAGATTGTTGTAGAAACGGGCCAGAATGGCATCCTCTGTCAATGTCGGCCCCTCACGTCGCGAACCGATCTGCGGCTCGAAATCAATGATCACATCGCCAATGCCAAGGCCGATGCTGCTATCGGATTGCAGCCGACCGCCGTTCTTGATCAGCAGGTTCACATGCCCTGCCACATAATCCACACCATCGTAGCGATCGAAAATATGCGGAACGCGTACCTCCTGCATTTTTACCGGCAGGTCCATGGTTTTAGCGATGGAATAAGCCAGCACCAGCAGCGACAGACAATCGCCACGTTTGCGACGCCAGGTTTCGGCGGCAACACTGGAATGCCCGGTCTCGTAGGGAAACTCGCTTAGCTTCGCGCCGTTGCGAGGTCCATAAAGCAAAGCAATCAGCCGCGTGACGCGCGTTTGCGCGCTCGCCCTTTCCAGGCGCGCGCCTTTGAGAGCGGCCAGCAAATCGTCATCGAGCGCAAACAGCTGTTGTTTGTCGATCGTGACCAAATTGCGATCATAGCTGAAAATCTGATCCTGCCAAAGCTGTTGTACCGGCACCGGTACGGAAACAGGAATCGGCGGTCCGGAAACGCAGCCGCCCAGGCAAAGCATAAACATCGTGGTTGCAAGCGCTTTGATGTTCATAAGTCCTCCATCTCGCGAAATGCAGAATTCATATTAGCGCAATGGCAGGCCGAACGGGCTGAAGCATCGCGCCCCGGCGAAGTGCCACTGCCATTACCAATTATTCGCTGATACTGTGGCAAACGCTATCGCTAAATGCGCGCCCTGTTCCCGTTTTCACGCGTTTCGGCTCGTCCGCCGCCGCCCTGTTCCCACCCGCACAGGTAGGACAGCACCGCAAAAACAGGCGTAAAAATGGCATCGCCGGATACAACGCTTCCATTACCGGCCCGAAAGGGGATTACATGTCAAAAACAATCGCGTTTCTCGCCGACGGCACCTGGAACGGCGTCAAGGTCGACAGCGACAAGGACGGCGTGCTGGAAAGCACCAATGTCCTCAAGCTGTACCACAACCTCGCCGGCGACGACACCATCGAATCGTTCACCCTCGCCGGTGAGGGCGAGCGCGTGGCGATGGATGCAGATCGCAATACCGTGCAGATCGCCAAATACCTGCACGGCGTCGGCGATTCGGATAACGCCATCATCAAACTGCTCGGCGGAGCCTTCGGCGCCGGCATCATCTCCCGTATCGTGCGCGGCTATACCTTCATCTCGCGCAACTATCAGCCGGGCGACAGGATCGTCATCGCCGGCTTCAGCCGCGGCGCCTACACCGCGCGCGCCCTCGGCGGCATGATCGCCAAGGCAGGATTGATGGATTACGCCAAATTCAATTTCGCGGACAAGGAACAGGCCTATCAATGCGGCCTGTACGTTTGGGCTTATTACCGTGAGCGCCAGCAGAAAAATCTCGCCGAGCGTGCCGTCGATCTGGTATGGCGCAGGGTGCTCGGCATCGGCACCGAGGTCGGCCAGGAACAAATGATCCCGAATGTGCCGGTCGCGGCCATCGGCGTCTGGGACACGGTCGGTTCACTCGGTATTCCGGTGTATGACGCTACCGAGGACAAGCGCCTCGACCTGTTCCGTTTTGCCGACGCCGACTTGAGCGGCAAGGTGGCGCAGGGATTCCACGCCCTGGCCATCGACGAGCATCGCGCCGATTTCACGCCCACGCCCTGGAATGCGCGCAGCGGCATCGAGCAGGTCTGGTTTGCCGGAGCGCATGCCGATGTGGGTGGCGGCTATGAGGAAAGCGGCCTGTCCGATTTCGGCCTGGCGTGGATGGCGGACCGGCTCGGCACGGTCGGTCTGCAATACAAGGACCCGCTGCCGCTGCTGCCGGCCGGCGATGTCTCGGGCGAGCTGCATGACTCCTGGAATGCCCTGCCCTATAAACTCAAGCCGCCCTATTTGCGGCCGATTGCACCGGATGCCAAGGTGCATCGCTCGGTGCAGCAACGCCGTGCGGCGCTTGCCGCGTATCAACCGGGCAATCTGGTCAATTGGGCGGGACAATACGTGCAGTAGACGTCCCGCACAAAATTACAAACTCCAGCACTGGTGCGGATTTCCGGCCAAAAATGGCTGGAAATCCGCGCCAAATGGCGTTCTACGATTTTTCCGCTGACGAATCAGACTTATGAATCAAGCCTTCTTGAGATCGTGATTCTTCAGCGGCAGATCGCGGATGCGTTTTCCCGTTGCCGCAAAAATCGCATTCAACACCGCCGGCGCCGCCACCGCGATGGTCGGCTCGCCGACCCCGCCCCAGA
Source organism: Usitatibacteraceae bacterium (assembly GCA_036394575.1). Taxonomy (GTDB): domain Bacteria; phylum Pseudomonadota; class Gammaproteobacteria; order Burkholderiales; family Usitatibacteraceae; genus UKL13-2. The sequence continues at coordinate 16,365 of DASWEY010000043.1, forward strand.
CAGGTCCACCTGAAGCAAGAATATGCGTTTCGACCTTGGGCATTTCATCCATGCGCAGCGGCTGGTAGTTGTGAAAATTGCTTTGCTCGATGCGCCCGTCCTTGATGGTGCATTCGCCATACAGTGCCGCCGACAGGCCGTAAACGAAGGAACCCTCGACCTGCGCCTCGATCTGCTGCGGGTTGACCGCATAGCCGGGATCGGTGGCGGCGACGATGCGATGGATTTTCACCACGCCCGCATCGCTGACCGACACGTCCGCGCAGGCTGCCACATAGCTGGCGAAGCCATGGGTTTGCGCGAGGCCGCGAAACACCCCCTTCGGTGCGGGTTTATCATAGCCGGCTTTTTCGGCGGCCATGTTCAGCACCCCGAGCGCGCGCGGATTGGCCGTCAATAATTTGCGGCGCAGCGCCAGCGGATCCTGCCCGGTAGCAAAGGCGATTTCGTCGATGAACGATTCCATATAGATGGTGTTCTGGTTCAGGTTCACGCCGCGCCAGAAACCCACCGGCACATTCGGGTTGCGCATGGCGTGATCGACCAGGAAATTCGGGAAGCTGTACATCAATGAGGATTCCGGCCCCGGGGCATTGAGGCCCTGGAATACCACCGGGTCCTTGCCGTCCTTGATGTTCTGCGGCGCCACCCCGGCGAGGATCGACTGCCCAGCGATGCGCATATGCACAGCATTGATATTGCCATCGGCATCCAGCCCGGCAGTGAGCTTGCACTGCGTCACCGGGTGAAAGCGGCCCTGCGCCATGTCTTCTTCGCGCGTCCAGAGCATCTTGATCGGCGTGCCCGGCATCTGCTTGGCGATCAGCACCGCCTGCTTGATGTAATCGGTGGCGCCGCGCCGGCCGAAGCCGCCGCCGAGATGAATCTTGTACATCTCGCATTTCGCCAGGGGCAGACCAGCTGCTTCGGATGTCGCGGCCAAAGCGCCCTCACCGTTCTGCGTCGGCGCCCAGACTTCGCAGCGCTCCGGCGTCCAGCGCGCCGTGGCATTCATCACTTCCATGCAGGCATGGTTCTGGTGCGGATAGGAATACACCGCCTCGATCTTGCGCGTCGCAGTGGCAAGTGCAGCGGGCGCATCGCCGACCGTGTTGCCGACCACGGCATCGCTGGCGGTGAGACCGGCCTTCAGCACTTCCGCGAAAGCGGTGCTGGAGGCCTTGGCGGTCGGCCCCTCATCCCATTCGATCTTCAAGGATTCGAGTGCAGTCTTGGCACGCCACCAGGTATCGGCCACCACCGCCACCGCGCTGTCGCCGACGCGCAGCACTTTTTTCACACCGGGACGTTTCAAGGCGGCGCTGTCGTCGACGCTCCTGACCTTGCCGCCGAACACCGGGCTATCCTTGATCGCCGCATTCAGCATGCCCGGCAATTTCAGATCCATGCCATAGACCTGCTTGCCGGTGGTCTTGTCGACCGTATCGAGGCGCGCCAGACGCTTGCCGGCCAGCGTCCAGTCTTTCGGATCCTTGAGTTTGACATCGGCCGCTGCTGGGGGCGTCAGTTGCGCTGCGGCTTTGGCGACCTTGCCGTAAGAGGTGCTGCGCTTGCTGGGGCCATGACTGATGATGCTCTTGCTTACGCTGCATTCGGCGACCGGCACTTTCCATTCGTCGGCCGCGGCCTGCACCAGCATCATGCGCGCGGTGGCGCCGCCGACGCGCACATAGTTTTCCGAGCCGCGAATGCCCTGGCTGCCGCCAGTGCCGAAGCTGCCCCATGGACGATTGCGCGCGGCGCTCTGGCCGGGCGTCGGGTATTCGGTGGTGACGCGCGCCCAGTCACATTCGAGTTCCTCCGCCACCAGCTGCGCGAGGCCGGTGAGCGTGCCCTGCCCCATTTCGGAACGGGCGATGCGGATGATGACGGTGTCATCGAGCTTGACGACTACCCAGGCATTGATCTCGGGCGTCGCATCTGCCGGCGCGGTGGCGGCGTTGGCGAAGGGCACATGAAAACCGACCACCAGGCTGCCGGCAACGGCGGCGGAGCCCTGCAGGAATTGACGACGGGAAATGGCGAGCGAATTCATACGGTGCTCCCTTCAATATGAATGATGTCGTCGGCACCGGCTTTCTTGACGGCCTTGCCGCCTGCCGCCTGGGCCTGCGCCGCCGTCTTGATCGCAGCGCGCACCCGGTTGTAGGTGCCGCAGCGGCAGACATTGGTCATCGCCGCATCGATTTCGGCATCGCTCGGATTCGGCGTCGTTTTCAGCAGCGCGGTCGCGGCCATGATCATGCCCGACTGGCAAAAACCGCACTGCGGCACATCCAGCGCCACCCAGGCTTTTTGTACCGGATGCGAACCATCTTTCGACAATCCTTCGATCGTGGTGATTTTCTGCGCGGGCTGAATGCTGGCAGCCGGGATCACGCAGCTGCGCGTCGCCACGCCGTCGATATGCACGGTGCAGGCGCCGCACAGCGCCATACCGCATCCGTATTTGGTGCCGGTCAGTCCGAGTTGCTCGCGCAGCACCCAGAGCAGGGGCGTATCCGCATCCGCCTGGTAATCCTGCATCTTGCCGTTGACATTCAGTTTTGCCATGAAATTGCCCCTGAGGATGGAAAAGAGTGAGACGAGTTCTGGGATCGCCCGCGCGGCCGGAGGTTCACCGCTGCGGGAAAAAAAGCAATGAATCCGGTGGCAGCAATATTACAGCAGGCGCGAAATCGGCGGCATGACCATGCCGCCGCCGACGTTTACGGCAAGCCGCGCAAAAAGCTGGCCGCAAAAAAGCCGGGCTCGAAAAACATCGCGACAGCTCCGCAATATTTTCCGAGCCCGGCTCCAGCCGGACCGCGCGGTGCTACTTTTTGGTGCCGCAGCCCGGCTGCGCATCCACCACGCGAATTTTCACATCCTTGACATTGCAGGCCGGCTTGGGCGAGATCGTGTAAGTGTCGCCAAAACAGCCGCCCATGCCGATAAAATTATCGGCCACGCCATCGATCACGACATTGCTACCGGGGCAGATCGCCTGGAAATGCACATCGATGCAACTGACCACCTCCGGCCTGATTTTCGGCATGCTGCCGGTTGCGTAATACTTGCCCTCGCCCCCGAGGCAGGTCACGGCCACCAGCTTGACACCAGCGGCGACCTTTTTCAGGTACTCCTGCTCGGCTTGCTGCTGCTGCGCCTTTTCGGCGTCCTTGACAGCCTTGTCGGCGGCGAGTTTTTCCTCTCTTGTTTTCGGCGTTGTACTGCCGGCGGCGGTGCCCGCTGTCGCCCCTGCGGCCATCGCGGCACCCGTATTCGCGGTGGTTGAACCGCGATTGGTGGTCAGCGGCGTGGGACCGCCGGTAGCCGGACCCCAGTTCGGCGATGTGCCGGCCTTGCCCGTTGCGGACGCATCGCCTACAGTGCCGGCGCCGGGCATGCCACCCGATACCGGATTGGCACTGGCGCCCACCGTCGGCACCTGGCCATTCGGCCCGGCATAACGGCGATCGCCGTAGCCGCCCTTGCTGTCCGTGTTCGCCGTAGGTGCTGATGACTGCGGCGCCGGCAAACTGCCCTGCGGTGTCAGGCCTTGTTTGTTACGGTCGGCAATGGTGCCGTTGTATGGCGGCGATGGCGATTTCTTTTGCTCTGCCGGGGCGTTTGCACTGTTGGCCGTGGTCGGCGGCGAGGCGCTGTGTGGCGCAGGCAAGCTGCCTTGCGGCGTCAGCCTCTGTTTATTGCGATCGGCAATCGCGCCATTTTGCTGCAAGGTCGCGGCACGCTTCTGCTCTGCGGCCCGCTGCTCGGCTTCGCGGCGTCGTTGCTCCGCCGCTTGCTCTTCCTTGCGGCGTTGATCTGCCGCGCGGTTTTCGGTTTCGCGCCGATGTTGCTCGGCCACTTGTTCCTCCTTGCGCTTTTGTTCAGCGACCTCTTCCCTGCGTTTGCGTTCGGCGGCTTCATCCTTGCGCTTCTGCTCGGCGGCTTCGTCTTTGCGCTTTTGTTCAGCAGCAGCGTCCTCGCGACGTCGCTCCTCGGCGCGTTGACGCTGTTCTTCCTGACGATGCTGTTCTTCTTCGCGGCGGCGGCGCTCATCTTCCCGGCGCTGCTCCTCGCGACGTTGCGCTTCCTGGCGCGCGCGATCCGATGCGCTGTCGGCCAAGATGATGCCGCCATCGGCAGCGTACCCCCCGTTCGCCAATGCCCGACTGTTAAACGCGGACATCCCTAGCAGGGCGATCAAGACGCCCACTATTCCTTTTGTCGTACTCATTCAGAAGCTCCCGTTATTTTTTATACGCTGTCGCCGGACGATTTTTGGTCATGCGCCCGACATTCGTTTTTGTTGCGCTCGGTGCGTCGGGCTTGGGGCCCGCGGGAGAGATTAACTAATCTTTTGCTGCCGGGCAACCGGCTCGGCGGAACGGGACATGACGCGCGTCCAGGCGCCACCCCGCCATCTAGCTTGCCGCGCGCTATGCGGCCGACAACAATTCGTCCGCCGCGGCATTCAAGGTACGCGACAAGGCGCGCACCGGCACACCGGGATGCAGGGAATATTCGGCCACCTCTTCCAGCCGCGTCAACAGTTCGTCGCACCAGTCGATATCGTCGGGGCGCGGCGCGGCCAGGGTGGCGTAAAGCGCTTCGACCTTGCGTTCGAGCGCAGGATTGTTGTTTGTCGGCATCATGCAGTCCTTGCAGGGTTGGCAGCTGCTCGACGACCCGATCTGGTGCGGTCAAGTCAGCAGAAAGCATGCCGTAGTCTGCCGTGGACACGCTGCCGAAGCTGTGCGAATTGACACAGTTTGCAAGAATTGACAGTTCAATCCGCAAAAAAAGGACCCTTGCGGGTCCTTTTGGTGTTTCTTTGGCGTTTCCTACTGTTTGTGACGACAGACGGCTAGTTGCTGCCCTTGCGTCCCGGATTGCCCGGGGTGCCGCCATTTTCGTCGTTCGAACCATTGTGGTTGTTGGAATTGCCCGGATCGCAACCCTCAGCGCCGTTGCCGACACCCTGGTTGCATTTGCCATGATCGTTACCACCATTACCGCCGCCATGCAGGGCGCTGCAGCCGATGACGCTGGTGCCGGTAATGGTCATCGCAACACTGGCCAGGGCGCTGCCGGCGAAGGAACCGCCTGTCAAGGTGATCGAACCAATCGCCTCATTGCCGGCGAGGATACTGCCCTTGAAATTCGAGGTCGTCAGGGTCGCTGCGCCGCTGGGTGCCCAATAGACATTGCAAGGCTGCGCACCACCGGTCATTACCACCGAGAAATTTGGTGCCGGTGAGTGCGCCATTGACACGGAAAATCCATACGCCATTGGCCGGACCATCGAGCGTCAGGGTGCCGGTCTTGGCGACCGCATCCAGGCAATACACGCCCGGAGAAAGCGTGACGCCTGCCAATGTACCCGTCAGGGGAATGCAAGTCAGGTACTGAAATGAGGCATAGGTGGCGAGCATATCGGCGCGTGCTGCAGCGGCAGCAGCATCGGTGGCAGGCGGTACTGCGCCTGTAATCGTGCAGCCGGTGTTGGTATAGGGAACCGCGCTGCCCGGCGAGACACCGATATCGCCTACTACGGTGCCATCGGTGCAGGTGGCATTGCTGCCCGCCAGCACGGCAAACTGCGAGGCGGAACCGAGTGAAACGGCCGCAAAGGCCGGTACGGCAGCCAGCAAGACCGCGCTTGCCAGCAGGCCGTTCGAGAGAAACTTTTGCAAATTATTCATGGCGTATTTCCTTGGTAGGTATTTCCGAAGAAGTGGATTTCTCCGCGAGCGCAATTCCTGTGCGATGCACGGAAGCCCGATACATTGATGCATGGCGATTCATCGTTTACTGCGTCAGCGATATCCCGGAAAGTTATTCACGGATTCCACCAACCCGAGATCATCCATCGACAGATCCGTTTTAGGCCTTACGGCCCCGGCACACCGTGCGTTAGCACACTTAGGAGGCATTTTTTCCGCCGCGCTTGCTTCTCACAACCCACGCGATCATGCACAATTCCGGTACATGAAAAATAAAAATATCGCCGTCATCGGCGCCGGTTTTGCCGGCCTGTCGAGCGCGCTACTGCTGGCGCGCGCCGGGCATCGTGTCAGCCTGTTCGAAAAATTCGGCGAGCCGGCTGCCGTCGGTGCCGGCATTCTGCTGCAGCCCACTGGCCTGGCCGCCATACGCACGCTGGGCATCGAGGGCGACATCCTCGGCGCCGGCGCCAGGGTGGATTGGCTATGGGGTGTGACCCCCAAAGGCCGCGCGGTAATCGATATCCATTATGAAGACTGGCGAGCCGGCGCCTTCGGTCTCGGCCTGCATCGGGGCGTGCTGTTCAATGCTCTGTGGACGCGGGTGCAGGCGGCCGGCGTGAATCTGTTCACCGGCCACGAAGTGCATGATCTGAAAGCACTGGCATCCACACACGATCTGGTGGTGATCGCCGATGGCGCGCACTCTCAGTTGCGCGCGCAAACCGGGCTCAGGTTTCGACACCGCGCCTATCCCTGGGGCGCACTGTGGGCAGTGCTGCCCGACTCCGACGAACAGTACACGCGTGGCAAAACACTGTTGCAATGGTACGACCGCGCTGAAAAGATGCTGGGCATCATGCCCACCGGTACCCGTCCCGGCGAAGTGAAACCCGTGGTGAGCCTGTTCTGGAGCCTGCATCGTGATCGCCTCGCGGCCTGGCAGGCCCGCGGCCTCGCCGCCTGGAAGAATGAAGTGCTGGCGCTGAACCCCGCTGCGGATGCCTTGCTGGCGCAAATCACCGATGTCGGACAATTGACCTGGGCCCATTACGCCGATGTGGTGATGCCGCGTTATCACACCGATCGCCTGGTCGTGATCGGCGATGCCGCGCATGCCACCAGCCCGCAGCTTGGGCAGGGTACCAATCTGGCGCTGCTCGATGCCGTGACACTGGCGCAATGTGTCGCGCAGTCGGACAACATCGCCGAAGCCCTGGCGCACTACACCGCAAGCCGCAAAACTCATCTGCATTTCTACAGCCAGGCCAGCCGTTTTTTGACGCCGATTTTCCAGAGCGGTCAGACCTTGCTGCCATGGCTGCGCGACGTTTTCATGGCCTCGACCTCACGATGGCCGCTGCTGCGGGATATCAATCGGCAAACGCTGGTGGGCGTGCGCGGCGGCTGGCTGCGCGGAGAGGCGCGCGAATGGCTGGGGGAGCTACGACCTTCCCGCAAGGGGCGATCAATTTTCTCCGCGTCTGAGCAGGGCAATTTTACCGACAAGCATTGATGGCATTTGCTCGGTCGCAAGGAAATGGTTCAACTGCGTCTGATAAAAATGCAGATCGCCATTCGGCGCGGCTTCCCGGCCATTTTTGGCCCGAAAGCCGCGCCGATGCTGGGCTTTCACCGATTCTCTCTGGGGACGTTTATTCCAGCCGGAACCAGAACGGCATCTCCACTGCCACGTCCTGTCCCTGCGCGACGCAATTCAATTGCTTCACTGCCGCGAGCACCGGAGCGTTGAACACGCGATTGGATGAACGAATGATCTGGACATTGCGAATATCGCCTGCCGCACCGACGATGAAACGCGCCAGTACATCGCCTTGCAGGCCGTCAAGCCGCGCCTGGACTGGATAGTTCACCGCCGATCGGATCGATTGCGCATTCGGGCAGGCAATGCCGAGCGCATTACCGGGCGCGCTGGCCGGCTCGATCAGGACGGGACCGGTAACAGGAGGCGATGGCGATGCATCGATACTGGCGGTCGCCGTCGTCTGTTCAACGACAGGCGACGGGAATTCCGGCAGCGGAATCGTGGGCAGCGCCGGCAGCTTGCTGCTGATCTTCGGCGGTTCACGGTCGGTTGCGGCGGCTTGACGATGTCCGGCGAAATATAGGCCACGTCCGGCGGCGTGAATATCCGGACGTCGTTGCGCGCCAATCCGTACAGCAGGGCCAGACCGATCGCCAGATGCAAGGCGATCACGGTCGCCAATCCAGCGAAATTGCCGGCAGGGCTTCGTCGTTGCAGATAGAGTTCCATCGCTGTCTCCTTCAGGGTCAATGACACGTTTGCATTCATTAAACGAACGGAAAGACGAAAAGGGCTTATCTGCCTTGGCTCCAATTAAGGCAGCTGCCGCCCGGAAATGCCATCCGTTCCGGCGGCTTGACAGAGTGGAATTTTTTATATAACCTTTTGGTTATTTAATAAAATGGTTATCCATGAATGAGCCCCGCCCGCCTCGACGCCACCTTTGCCGCCCTCGCCGACCCCACGCGGCGCGCGATCCTTGCGCGCCTCGCTTCCGGCGCCGCCTCGGTATCGGAACTGGCCGAACCTTTTGCGATGAGCCAGCCGGCCATCTCCAAACATCTCAAGGTGCTGGAGCGCGCCGGACTCATTTCCGCTGGCAGCGACGCGCAGCGGCGGCCGCGCAAGCTCGAGGCGAAACCGCTCGCGGAGGCCACGGCGTGGCTGGAGCATTACCGCGAGTTCTGGGAAGCCTCGTTTCTGCGCCTCGACGACCTGCTGGGCGAGATGAAGACCACCCGAAAAAAATCTGTCCGTCACAAACGATGAAGGAGGTTCCATGATCTATCCCGACAGTTTCGCGGTATCCACACCCAGCGATCGCGAGATCCGGGTGGAGCGCGATTTCAACGCGCCACGCCGGCTGGTGTTCGATGCGTTCACCCGACCGGAACTGGTCAGGCGCTGGTTACTCGGCCCGCCGGGCTGGACCATGCCGGTGTGCGAAATCGATCTCAGGGTGGGCGGTAAGTATCGCTATCTATGGCGCAAGGAAGGCGACGGCACCGAAATGGGCATGGGCGGCGTGTTTCGCGAATTGGTTACCCCTGCACGAATCGTCGCCACCGAGAAGTTCGACGAGTCCTGGTATCCGGGCGAGGCGCTGGACACCACGACATTTGCCGACAACGGCGGCATCACTCACGTCACCATCGATGTGTTGTACGTCTCAAAGGAAGCGCGCGATACCGCGCGCCGTTC
>DASWEY010000044.1:0-1532 GCA_036394575.1 Usitatibacteraceae bacterium
CTGTGCTTCCAGTTGCTGCACCGTATCCATGGCCACGCCGACGACGATCAGCAGCGACGTGCCGCCGAAATAAAACTGCACGCCGAGCCCTTTCAGGAACCAGGTCGGGAAGTGGCGATCGAACCAGCCGCCAATGCCCCATCCCAAGTGATCCAAGTGAATGCCGGTGATCAGCCATTCCGGCAGCAAGCAAACTATCGCGAGATAAATGGCGCCGATGAAGGTAAGGCGCTTCAAAATCTTGCTGACATGCTCGCTGGTGGTGCGCCCCGGCCGGATACCCGGGATGAAACCGCCGTTCTTGCGCATGTTGTCCGCGAGCTCGGTCGGGTTGAAGACGATGCCGACGTAGAAGAACGCGAACAGGATAATCAGTACGACGTACACCAGGTTATAGAGCGGCTCGCCAAACGCGATGACCTTGCTGAAATCCTTGACGAACGCGTATTTAGTGCCAAACACCAGCGCTGCCGTGGCGGGAAACGCCAACAGCGAGCTGGCAAAAATCGGCGGAATCACACCGCCGGAATTGACGCGCAAAGGCAAGTACGAGGATTGCCCGCCCATTACCTTGCGGCCGACCACGCGCTTGGCGTATTGCACCGGGATGCGCCGCTGGCCGCCTTCGACGAAGACGATGAAGGCCACGACGGCCATCATGAGGGCGACCAAGGCAATCAGCACCAACGGGGTAAATGGACCCCAGGCTCCGGTTTTTGCCAGTTCGTACAGGTTCAGGATGGCGCGCGGCAACCCGACAACAATGCCTACAAATATGATGAGCGACATGCCATTTCCGATTCCGCGCTCGCTGATCTGCTCGCCCAGCCACATGATGAAGGCCGAACCGGTGGTCAGGGTCAAAATGGTCATCAGCACGAAACCGAAACCCGGATGGTAAACCAGGGCCTGGCCGCCGATGTTCTGGCTCTGCAGCGCAGTGGCGATGGTGGTGGACTGGATGATGCTCAGCAAGATCGTCAAATAGCGCGTGTATTGCGTAATTTTACGGCGGCCGAGTTCGCCTTCTTTTTGCAGCTTCTCGAGATACGGGAACACCACGGTCATCAACTGCAAGATGATGGACGCGGTGATATACGGCATGATGCCGAGCGCGAAAATGGTCAAACGGCGCAGGTTGCCGCCGCTGAACAGATCGAAGATGCCCAGGACCGAACCCTGCCCCTGCTGGAAAAGGGTTTCCAGCACACGGGTATTGATGCCCGGCGTCGGGATATGCGCTCCGATGCGATACACCGCGAGCAGCGCCAGGGTAAACAATACCCTGTTCCGCAAATCGGGGATGCGGAAGAGGTTCCGGAACGCTTCGATGAATCTGTTCATAACTTGGCCTTACTTCATTTCCTTACGCTACGACCTCGAATGTGCCACCTGCCTTGGTGATTTTCTCCTTGGCGGACGCGCTGAATGCGTGCGCGTGAATGGCGATCTTTGTCGTGAGCTCGCCATCGCCCAGAATCTTTATGCGATCGCGGCTGCGGCGAACGAATCCGTGCGCGCGCAGCAGCTCC
>DASWEY010000045.1:0-37566 GCA_036394575.1 Usitatibacteraceae bacterium
CCTGAGTATCAGTCCCTGGACGCCTTGCAGAAGCGTATCGTGCAGATCGCGCGCGATCCGCTCGCGCTCGGCAAGGCGTTCCTGGAGCCGCCCCTGCAGGCGTTCGCGAATCTGTCGCAGACGCAGCAGATAAAGCAGCCAGAACAGGCCGAGGCCGGCCACTGCGCACAAGGTTCGAAACCACCAGGTCTGAAAAAATGACGGGGGTATGTCGAAGCTCAGGGATGCACCTTCCTGATTCCAGACGCCGTCATTGTTGGCGGCAATCACGCGGAATCGATAGGAGCCTGGCTGCAAATTGGTATAGAACGCCTCGCGGCGACTGCCGGCGTCCTGCCAGTTGTGATCCAGCCCTTCCAGCTTGTAACGGAATTGAACGCGCTCCGGGATCGACAGGCTCAGGGCGGTATACGCGATCTGCAGATTGGCCGTGCGTACCGGCAGCGGCAACACTGCCGACAGCGCATATTGCTTTCCGTCGGCATTGAGCGTGCGGATCAGGACGGTCGGCGGCAAAGGATTGCGCATAATGCGCGCGGGATCAATCGAGGCGACGCCGCCGGCGGTGGTAAACCAAAGCCGGCTGTCGGTTCCCCTGATAGCCGTCGGCAGGGGGCGAAATTGCGCCGGTGTGCCCTGCAAGCCATCGAGAAAGTCGAACAACTCGACGCGCACAAGATAATCGCGATCCTGAGTCGCGCGGCGGATTTCGTCTGCCGGCACACGCACCACGCCGCGCGCGCCGTTCAGCCATAGCTCGCCCTGCGGCGTTTCGACGATCCCGGAGATGCCGCTGAATGGCGCGCCGCTGCTTGCCTTCAGCACGCGAAACCCTGTGCCGTCAAAAAAATTCAATCCATGTTCGCCGCCCGCCCACAGCAGCGCGGCCCCGCGATAAAGCGCAGTCACATTGCCGACGTCCAGTCCGCTCTCGGACGACAGCAGCAGTTTCTTTTCGCCATCGACAAGCGTAATCCGGTTATGCGAAAAACCCAGCCAGATCCGGCCGGCAGGGTCGGTCAGAATCGACAATGGCGTTGCCCGCACATTCAATACCGGCCAGTCCTCGAAGCGGGTCCAGGCGCCTTTGGCCAGACGAAATATGCCGGGAACGTTCAACGCGATCCACAGTGCGCCGTCCCTGTCCTTGGCAATCGCCTGAACACCGGATCGTTTGACCTCCGCCGGCAGTTTCGCAACTTCAACCACGTTATCGTCAACCACGCGCCAAATGCCACCGGGTCCGCCCAGCCAGACCATGCCGTCCGCGTCGCGATGCGCGCAGGTGATCGGCGGCGCCAGCGTCTTGATCGTCACCACCTGATCCTGAAGACGCATCAGCGGCCGGTTCTTGGTGCCGGCCCAGATAACGCCCCGGTCGCCGGCTCCCAGCGCAAAATCGTGGGAGCCGCTGGGAAATACGGCCGGCCGAAGATTGTTATGACGAAATCGGTCCAGGCCGCGGCTGGTGCCGAACCAGATATTTCCTTCTCGGTCCTCGAGAACCGGCCCGACATAGTCGGCCGAAAGACCGTCTTTCTCCGTGAATGCCTCGGCGAATTCGCTGTTGCGCGCAATCCGCCGGCCCTTGAGGCGATCCGGGAACGGCAGTCGACGGATACCGTCGCCAGGACTGCCAATCCACAGGCTCCCGTCGCGATCAAACAGGATACTCGCAGAGGTCAGCTGCAACTGCGCATCGCCGGCCGTCTGATCGGCAGGCAAGGGGGGGAGCGGAAACGGACGTACCGATCCATTGGAGCCCGATATCCATATCGTGCCATCCGCAGCCTGGGCGATATGGCTCTCCCAGCCCGCATGTCCCGAGGCGCTATGGAAGCGACGCTCTCCCGGCGGCAGAAAGGCCATGCCTTCGTCCGTCGCGACCCAGAGCGCGCCTTCCCGATCACCGTACACCGCCCATGCACGTTTTCCCGAATAGCCCCAGTCATTGCCGACACGTTCCCAGCGCGTCCCCTGCAAACGGACCAGCCCCTGGAAAGTCGCCGCCCAGACGACCCCCGTCCGGTCTTTCGCAAAGCCGAACACGGTGCCTGTCGAGAAGCCATCTTCCGGCAGGTAATTGCTGAGCCGGCCGTCGTCGAGAAAACTCGCGGCGCCGTAGCGGAATCCGATCCACAAACCACCTGATGGCGGCGCAAACAGAGCCGAGACACTGACCGAGGGCAGTTGCTGGCCGCCGGGCGGCTCATAGCGCTCGAATCGCACCCCATCGAAGCGAAACAGGCCGGTCTGCGTGCCCAGCCATAAATAACCATCGGTCGTTTGTGCCAGCGCCGTGACCTGGCCCGGGGCGCCATCCTTGACCGTCCAACTGGTATGGTGAAACTGGTCAATGCTGATTTCACGTTCATGCTCCTGTGCAAAAATCGGGATGCAGGCATGCATCAGCAGCAGGCCCAAATAGCCGAGGATGTTGCCCAATCCCGCCACTAGCGATTGGTGCCTGATATCGGGCTTCATTTGCGTTTCAGGAGATAAAGCGCGCGCCGCCACAAGCGCGCGAACAGCGGTCGGCGACGGTAGGCGGTCGCCGAAGGCACCGTCAGTCTTACTTCGGCTCCTGTGCCAAGGCGGCTCCATATCTCCAGTTTCGCGCCGAATTTTTGCGCGCGTTCATGCATTCCCGACAACCCCCAATGTCCGGGGCGACCGCCGGCGGCCAGTATCGCCTCGTCGATCCCGCGACCGTTGTCGCGGATCGACAGACGCAATTGCCAGCGCGTATAACTGATTTCGACCTCAACCTTGCCCGCGTAGGCATGTCCGAATGCATTGGCAATCGCTTCACGACCGATGCGATAGGTTTCTTCACCGACGATCGGATGCAGCGGCTGGGCCGTCCCCTGTACCATCAGCGCGAAATGGGTCGAATTATCCTGCGCAAATTCCTCGCCGGCCTGTGCCAATGCCTCGGGTAAATCGTTCGCGACCTGCGTTGTTGCCCGCAATCCGCGCACCCGATCGCGACCTTCAACCATCATCTCGTCGGCGCGCTCCAGCGCTTTCTCCATCAATTGGCGGGCAGGCTCGCTGGGCGGGATGCGCTGCGACACCGACTGGAAACGCAGGATGAGCCCCTGGATTCCCTGTAACAAGGTGTCATGCAGATCGCGCGCAATACGCTCGCGTTCGGCAAGCCGTCCTTCGAGGCGGCTGCGAATTCGCAGAGCCAATTGTCGCGACCTCAACATATACAGCATGGAGACAATTGCCGAAAGCATCAGCACGCAAAGCGCGATGAACCATTTTGTCTGGAAAAAAGTCGGGGGCAACACCAGCTCCATCGACGCACCCTCTTCGTTCCACACACCATCCTCATTCGAAGCAATAACATGAAAGCGATATTTTCCAGGTCCGAGATTGGTATAAAACGCCTGCCGACGCGTGCCGGCATCCTGCCAATCCTTGTCAAAACCTTCCAGGCGGAAGCGAAAGTGGACTCGCTCGGGAACAGACAGGCTCAGCGCCGTATAGTCGATGCGCAACTTGCTGGTGCCTTTCGCGAGGCCGAGCAGTGGCGCGACAGCATAGGCATGGTCGTCTGCAGTGATGCTGGTGATCATGACCGGCGGCGGCAGAATATTGCGCACAATATGCAAAGGGTCGACCCAAACCAGGCCGTTGTCAGTGGCAAACCACAATTTCCCGTTGCCGCCTTCGACGCCTGTCGATACCGTCCAGTTCATTTGCGGCGCCCCACGCATACCATCGAGATAATCGAAGCGCTGAAAACGTACACGGTAGCCAGGATCGACCAGCACCTTCTGAATTTCTTCAGGGGCAATATGCACAATCCCCTGTACCTCATTCAACCAAAGCGCGCCGTCCTTGGTTTCGATAATGCCGGTGACGGTGCCGAACGGAGCACCGTCCGAAGCGATAACTGAATGGAAGCGGTCTTGCCGAAGAAAGGCAAGACCGAGCTCGCCACCGACCCAGAGATGGCCACCGCGACCACGGATGACGCGGACCCGTCCCACAACAATACCGTCTGCTTTCGAAAAATTCCTGACTTTCCCGTGGTCCAGCAGCGACACCCTGTCTTCGGTATAACCCAACCAGGTTCGCCCTTGCGGGTCGTTGAACGATGCGCTCGGGCCGCGTGCCGGGAGACCCTTGGGCTTGGCGCGATTACTCCAAACGCCATGCTTGTCGACGTACTTCAGGCCTTCGTCACCATAGTTGATCCATACACCACCGTCGCCCTCGCCCCTGAAGACTTCCCATATCCAATCCCGCTTGAGCCAGGATGGAACGTCAAAATGCTCAACGCGATTTACCGTCTGTCGCCATATCCCATTTTCCCCGCCCCACCAAACGGCGCCCGATTCATTGCGATAAACGCTGGCGCTGCTCTGACCAAATGTCTCAGGCATAATCACGTTATCGCGCACGCGCAAAACAGGCCTGTCAGTAGCGCTTCCTGCAAAGATTTCGCCGTTCGGTCCAGGCAGCAAGGTAAAGTTCTGGTGGCCCGGTGGCATTTTGACCGGAACCAAATTGCTGCGGCGAAATCGATCCAGGCCCGTCCTGGTTCCGGCCCAGATATTGCCTTCACGATCCTCGAGCAAGGTGGTGACCGAGTCGCCCGTGAGCCCGTCAGCTTCGGTAAATGATTGACTGGCCTTTCCGGCCGCGTATGTCTGGTTACCGCCGCGCATTCCTGCAATTCGCGAACGCTTCAATCCGTCACTCAATGTTGCCTGCCATAAATTTCCTTCGCGATCGAACGCAATTGCGACAGCGATCGCGCTGGTCGACTTGCTGACCCTGGCATGCGTAGACGCAAATTCGATCGGATCGATAGGTTTGCTCACCGCCAGCCAGATTGCGTCATCCTTGGCCTGGGCAATTCCCAACGCCATATTGAGACCGCTTGCCGCCTTTTGAAACTTGTGCGAACCGCGCGGCAGGTAAAAAAGATCGTCGGTTGCAACCCACAGGCCGCCACTATGATCGACAAACAAATCGCGGATGCGCCGGGGGTTGAAATCCCAGTCGCGACCGATGGGAGTCCAGCGATCATTTTCACGCAACATCAGGCCGTCGTGCGTTCCGACCCATACCCGGCCATCCTGATCCTGTGCGAAGGTATAGATATGCGGGGAACCATCCGGCGTTGTTGGCGGCAATTCTTCCTTGCGGGTATAGACCGTAATGCGGCCGTCCTTCAGGAAGCCCAAACCGGATGGACGAAACGAGATCCACAAGCCGCCATCCTGCGTTGCCAACAGGGCGTAAATATTCTGTGAGGGCAGGCTGATGCCCTCGGGCGGCTGATAACGTTCGAAGCGCACGCCGTCGAAGCGAAACAGGCCGCGCGCCGAGCCAATCCATAAATAGCCGTCCGATGTCTGCACCAAGGCGCTGATCTGGCTGGGCGCGCCTTCCTTGGCAGTCCAGGCGGTATGGTGAAACTGGCTGATTGTCCGATTCGGATCGAGTGCCACCGCCGGACCGCAGGCGAGGACGATCAACCAGCCTGCGCGAAACGCGAGAAAGCTGACAGCCCATCGAACTGTTGGCAAGCCGATTTTTATTTCCACAAGCAATTTTCGCAGCGATCGAGTCAAATATGGTGAATTGAGCCCGTTGCCGACTGTACATGAATCCCCCAAAAGGGTGACCGGCGGTTCGCTTCGACGGGGCTAGATGCGTGATGGTGATGGCGCTAGCCTCGGTCATATGCAAAGACTTTTCACCATGTTTCCTTCAGGCGCTCCTGGAATTGCCCTGTTGTGCCTGCGCATTTCCGTCTGCATCGCGCTTCTTCTGGAAGTTCATGACCGAACCGCGGTCGCCGTGCCGGGGTGGTTGCCGCCGACCGCGGCTGCCCTGGTTCTGCTGCTTGGCGTGGGACTGCTCACACCGATTGTCTGCGCAATCTGCCACTGTCTGGCGCTCGTCTGGCTGTTGACCGGAACCGGCACAAGCATTGGCGGCGATACTCAGCTTGCGCTCAATGCGCTCGCGCTGGGCCTGCTCGGCCCCGGTGCCTATTCTGTCGATTCCCTGTTGTTCGGGCGCCGGATCGTGGTGCTGCGATCCGATCTCGACACCGATGACAGCCGAGACGGTGAACGCCGACCTACCCAATCGAGGTAGATGCGGCTCGCGCTTTACGGGCTTCTCCCGATCCGGTCGCCAGCCCAACATGGCGCCGTGAGAAATTTCCTCACGTTTCGACAGGGAGCAAAAATGAGCCAATCCTTGCAGGACCTGGAAACGCAGGGTAATCACTACATGTCTCGACGTGGTCTCAATATGCGCGCGCTGATCCGGGTGGCCGCCTATATCGAGGACAACCTCGGCGAGCGGTTCACGCTCGACGCACTCGCCAACGCGGCGTGCATGAGCCGCTTTCATTTTGCACGGATGTTTCGCCTGAGCACCGGCTGCAGCCCGATGACCTATGTTCTCGAGCGCCGCATCGAGTGGGCAAAAAAACTGCTGGATAGCAGCAACAGATCGGTTTCCGATATCGCCGCCGAACTGGGTTTCTGCGATCACAGTCATTTCACGCGCATCTTTGGACGCATCATCGGCGTAACGCCGAAGGAATACAAAAGGCGCAATGAGGTCGGGATTGATGCGTCATTTCCCGAAACCAGCGCAGGGGTTCCTTCCGGCAAATTCATCATTGAGCATCGTCCCTCGGCGCTGCTGGCTGAATCTCCATCTGCTTCCGGTCGAGTTGCCGCGAACAGGGGTTTTTCAACGCGCCCAGCGATGATTTGAACAGGCTGGTCGGGCGGTTGAAAGCGAAGGGCCGCGACCGGCCAAAGACCGCCATGCAAATTGAGCTATAACGAAGGTGTCCGGTCCCGGCACGCTCGGCGCCGAGATGCACTTCGGCTATTTCGTATCGCGATAAGACTTTGGCGTGAACGAGATTGCGCGGCGGAAGGTTGCCGTGAAGTGACTCTGATCCGCAAAGCCGGCTCGCCCGGCGATTTCGGCGAGGGACATATCGGATTTCAGCAATAGCAACTTTGCCCGCTCGATGCGCCCCAGCTGAATATACTTGCGCACCGTCATGCCCACCGATTTTTTGAACTGGCGATGAAAATGGAAACGGCTGTCACGTCGTTTGCCGAAGTGGAAACGCAGCTCACGGCGTTCGCAAAATTGCAGGCGCAGGCCGTCCAGGCCGAGGCGCAGCGCGGCGCCGTGGCTGAATCGCTGCGCATCGCCAACAATCGCTATCGCGAAGGTTATTCCTCCTACCTCGAAGAGTTGCTGGCGCAGCGCAATCTGTTCGCCATCGAACAAAGCCTGCTGCAACTGCGCGCGGAACTGCTGAACACCGAAGTCAATGTGTATCGGGCGCTGGGTGGCGGATGGGAACAAGATGGCGGCACGGCGCGGGCTGCCCGGCAATCAGCGCGACCCGCGATAGCAAGTCATGTCGTTGGCAATTAAAAAAAACGGAGACAAGCCAACGGGGACAAGACGTCGCCCGACCCCGCTCAACTTTTAAACAAAGGCACGTCGAAAAAAATACGTAGATCGCCATTTGGCGCGCCTTTCCAGCCAAAAACCTCTCAAAATCCGCGCCAATGCTCGAGTTTTATTTTTCTCATGATCGGCCGCACGGAAGTACACGAATACTTCACGGCGTGGTCCGCATGGCACGCGCAACTGCGCATGAATCTCCCAAATCAGAGCACGGACATTCCAGCATGGAAATTTTCATGCGGGCAATATTGAGCCTAGGTCAGCGGCGGCCAATGGCGGTGGGATCATCATCAAAGCGCGGTCGGTACCGAGCTGGATCAACCTGAAGGGCGCCGCCACCTTTTGCACATCCAAATCCGCGACACGGTCACCGACCAATGGCTTGCGCACAAGCCGAATGTATGGAAGCGCCGGCCGATGATATATCCCGCATGGTCAGGCGAGGGCTGTCTCCGGTACATGGCATCCATCTCGACGCGGCGATCGCCTTGCCCCCTATCCTGTAACTTCATCGCAAAGGTACCACCATGAAACCCTATGTCATTGCCCTCGGCGCCGGTATTCTGGTCGGCGTCATCTATGCCCTGCTCAAAGTCAGGTCGCCGGCGCCACCGGTGATCGCGCTCGCGGGTCTTTTGGGTATGCTGATCGGCGAACAGCTGGTGCCGATCGCCCTGCAGTGGTACAACGGTGAAAAATTGACCATCTCGCAAATGAGCGAAGACAGCAAGGAGCATATTTTTGGCAACCTGCCTTCGCGGGAGAAAAAAACATGACGCCCGTTGCCACCCCGTTTGCTGACCTGATTTTGCGCAATGCGCTGGTCGCCACGCTGGATCCCACCCGCCCGAGCGCAAGCGCCGTCGCCGTTGCCAGCGGCAAATTCCTTGCCGTCGGCGATGAATCCGAGGTGATGCGTTTCGCCGGTGCGACCACAAAGGTGATCGATGCCGGCGGTCGCCGCCTGATCCCGGGGCTGATCGATTCGCATATCCACGTCATCCGCGGCGGACTCAACTACAACCTCGAGTTGCGCTGGGACGGCATTCCCTCGCTGGCCGATGCCATGCGCCGCCTGAAGGAGCAAGTCTCGCGCACGCCCGCGCCGCAATGGGTGCGGGTGGTCGGCGGCTTTAGCGCGCACCAGTTCGCCGAGAAACGTCTGCCGACGCTGGACGAATTGAACGCGGTCGCGCCCGATACGCCGGTGTTCATCCTGCATCTTTACGACCGCGCCCTGCTCAATGCCGCCGCGCTGCGCGCCGCCGGCTATACGCGCGACACCCCCAACCCGCCGGGTGGCACCATCGCCAAGGACGCGGGTGGCGAGCCCACCGGCCTGCTGCTGGCCCAGCCCAATGCCCTGCTGCTGTACTCGGCGCTGGCGCGCGGCCCCAAGCTGCCTTATGAGCAACAGGTCAATTCCACGCGGCATTTCATGCGCGAGCTCAACCGCCTGGGCCTGACTTCGGTGATCGATGCGGGTGGCGGCTTCCAGAACTATCCCGACGACTACCAGGTGATCGACGACCTGCACAAGGCGGGCCAGCTGACGTTGCGCATCGCCTACAACCTGTTCACGCAAAAGCCGAAGGAAGAGGTCGCCGACTTCGTGCGCTGGACCTCGAACAATCGCTACCAGCAGGGCGACGACTTCTACAAGCTGAACGGCGCCGGCGAGATGCTGGTGTTTTCGGCCGCCGACTTCGAGGATTTCCGCGAGCCCCGGCCGGAATTGCCTGTCGCCATGGAAAACGAACTTGAGGCGGTCGTGCGCGTGCTTGCGCAAAAGCGCTGGCCCTGGCGCATGCATGCCACGTACGATCAAACCATCACCCGCGCGCTCGATGTGTTCGAGAAAGTGAACCGCGATATTCCGCTCGCCGGCATCCACTGGCTCTTCGACCACGCCGAAACGGTTTCCGATCGCAGCCTGGAACGCATCGCCAAGCTGGGCGGCGGCGTCGCCATCCAGCACCGCATGGCCTACCAGGGCGAGGATTTCATCGCGCGTTATGGCAGCAAGGCGGTGGAACGCACCCCCCCGTTCAAGCGCATGCTGGAAATGGGCGTCAAGGTCGGCGTCGGCACCGATGCCACCCGCGTCGCCAGTTATGACCCCTGGAATGCGCTGTATTGGCTGACGACCGGCAAGACCGTCGGCGGCACCTCGCTGTATCCGCGCGCCAACTGTCTCGACCGGCACACCGCGCTTGCGCTGTATACGCGCGCCAACACCTGGTTCTCCAACGAGGATGGCCTGAAGGGTGAGATCCGCGTCGGCCAGCTTGCTGACTGCGCCCTGCTGTCAGCCGACTTCCTGGCCGTGCCGGAGGACGACATCCGGCGCATCGTCTCGGTGCTCACCGTGGTCAACGGCAAGGTGGTGTATGGCGACGAGGAGTTTGCCCCGCTCGATCCGCCGCTGCCGCCGGCCGCGCCCGACTGGTCGCCGGTGAATCACGGCAGCCGCTTCTGGAAGGAGACACCGGCGAACGCCAACGCGCGCATGGCGTCACTGTGCGCCTGCAGCAACAGTTGCGGCGTACATGGTCACGCGCATGGACGCGCATTCGATGCGCCTGTCGCCGATGGCGACCGCGGCGGATTCTGGGGCGCGCTGGGCTGCTCTTGCTGGGCGCTGTAGGTGAACGCGGTGGCAACGCGCGCGACGCATCGCTAGCGAAAGCGCCAAGTATAGCGAAGCTGCACAAAAAACTGGTGGAAGCGGTGAGATTCGGTCACATCCTGCGACCCCGGCGCCGCGTGCACGCGGACGCCCTTCGAATCTCACCCACGAGCCAAGCAGTTGGCTCGTTCGCTTCCGCAAAAGCAAAAACTGGCGGAAGCGGTGAGATTCGAACTCACGGACGGTTTCCCGTCGCTGGTTTTCAAGACCAGTGCCTTAAACCGCTCGGCCACACTTCCATGGGCTGGATTTTATCATTGGCGGCCCCATTTAGTCCGTAGGGGGTAGCGGGAAATTTTGCCCTGTACTTGCCCTGTGCTTGAAGAGGGCCAAAATGGTCGTCATCGGCCGCCGCCCATCCCTGCCCGCCGTAACTTGGCATATCAGCCGGTGTACTATGGCTACTGTCGTATCGGAAACTCTTTCGGGAATGCCGGCTCCAAGTTTCACAATAAAAAAGCCTGCTCACAAATTGAAAGGATCATGGACCATGGAATCAAATCTTCCGCTCAATCCGCAAACACTGAATGGCTACTCCGCCACTCAAAACCGGGTATTGCGCAACACTTACGTATTGCTGGCGCTGTCGCTGGTGCCGACCGTTTTCGGCGCCTGGCTGGGCGTGCAGTTCAATTTCTCCTTGTTCGCCGGCCGGCCGCTGATCGGCTTTGTGCTGTTTCTCGCCATTGCCCTCGGTTTTTTCTACGGCATCGAAAAGACCAAGAACAGCGGCTGGGGCGTCGCCTTGCTGCTCGGTTTCACCTTTTTCATGGGCCTGATGCTGTCGCGGCTGCTGGGCAAGGTGCTGGGTTTCAGCAATGGCAGCATGCTGATCGCCACTGCATTCGGCGGAACCTCCCTGGTGTTCTTCGGCATGGCCACGCTTGCCGGCACCATCAAGCGCGATCTCAGCAATATGGGCAAGTTCCTGATGGTCGGGGTACTGGTGCTGATCGTCGCCTCCCTGGCCAATATCTTCCTGCAGATACCGGCATTGATGCTGACGATCATGGTGCTGGCCATCGCGATTTTCTCCGCGCTGTTGCTGTATGACATCAACCGCATCATCACCGGCGGCGAGACCAACTACATCACGGCCACGCTTAACATCTATCTCGATGTCTACAACATCTTCGCCAATCTCTTGTCCTTGCTGGGCATTGTGGGCGGCAACGACTGATCCTGGATCAAATTGCAGCAAAAGAAAAAGCGGCCACGGCCGCTTTTTCTTTTTCAAAAATCCAACGAGGCTAGCGTTCGAACAAGGCAATCGACTCCACATGCGCCGTGTGGGGAAACATATTGACCACACCTGCCGCCTTCAGCTGGAAGCCCTGCGTGTGCACCAGGATGCCCGCATCGCGCGCCAGCGTGCCCGGACTGCAGGAGACATAGACGATGCGCGTCAGTTCGGGGCGAAGTTCGGGGGACAGCAGCTTGCACACTTCGGCAGCGCCATCGCGCGGCGGATCGATCAGCATCTTGCCGACCTTGGGCACGCGCTGCATGGCGGCTTCCTGATCGGTATACAGATCGGCGGGGAAGAATCGGGATTTATCGCCCAGTCCGTTGCGGGCGGCGTTTTGCTCGGCGCGTTCGGTGAGGGATGCACTGCCTTCCACTCCAATGACATTCGCCCCCAGCCGCGCGATCGGCAGGCTGAAATTGCCCAAGCCGCAGAACAGATCGGCGATATGCTCGCCCGGCTGCGGATCGAGCAGGCGCATGGCGCGCTCGACCATCAGGCGATTCACATCGTGGTTGACCTGGGTGAATTCAGTCGGACGAAACAGGATTTCGAGATTGAATTCCGGCAGCAAATAGGTGAGCTCGGCAGCACCGCCGGGACCAATGGCCGGATACCAGGGCACGGCCGTCTCCGGCCCCTTCACCTGCACCCACCACTGGATGCGATGTTCATCGGCAAACGCCTTCAACTTGATTTCATCCGCCGGCGTCAGCGGCTCCAGCAGGCGCAGCACCAGAGCCGTCACGCGTTCGCCCACCGCCACTTCGATCTGCGGAATCTTGTCGCGCGTATCGAGGCCGGTCATCAACACGCGCAACGGCTCGATCATGCGGCCCACGCCGCCGGCCAGCACCTCGCAGGAATGCATATCGGCCACATAGCTGGACTTGCGTTCGCGAAAGCCGACCAGCACGCCGCCTTTCTTGGCGACGTAATGCACCGAGAGTCGCGCGCGATGCCGGTATTCCCATTGTGCGGCATAGATCGGCGGCAGGATGGTGTCCGGGGTGACCTTGCCGATGCGCGCCAGATTGTCCTCCAGCACGCGCTGCTTGGCCGCCACCTGCAGGGCGTAGTCGGCGTGCTGCAGCGCACAGCCGCCGCAGATGTCGTAATTCACGCATTTCGGTTTGACGCGTTCGGCGGACTCGCGAACGATCGACACCAGTTTGGCGGTCTCGAAATTTTTCTTCTTGCGCGAGGCCTGGTATTCGACCAGTTCGCGCGGCAGCGCGCCTTCGACAAAGACGGCTTTGCCGTCCACATGGGCGACGCCGCGACCTTCGTGGTCCAGCGATTCAATCAGGGCGCGCGGCGATTCCGCAGCAATTACCGGGGTAGACATGACAGCTCGGGGAAGAATGCAAAAAATGCGGATGAGGGCGACGCCAGTGCATCGCCGGAGCGCGGATTATACCTGCGCCGCCCCTATGGCCGTCTTCAGCGCCGCAGGCTGGCGACGAGACGATTCAGGCCCAGCCACTGCTGTTCCCAGAAATGGCTGCCGTAATTCACGCCCTCAAGCTGATTCCGCACCCCTGTCGAGGGGTAAATTGGCGCGTGATTGAAGGTGCCGAATAGCGCATCCCAGACCGGGAACAGCACCGCGAAATTGCAACCGCGCTGTGCGCCTTCGTGACCGAGGCCGATGGCGTGGTGCACGCGGTGAAAGCGCGGGCTGACCAGCAGATATTCACCGATGCGCCCGAACGACAGGCGCAGATTGGCGTGCGACAGGCTCTCCACCACGCGCGTCGCCACCACGATGGTGATGAACTGGCCCGGCGCCACGCCGATCAGCAGGGCGATCAGCGCAAATGCGCCGTCGATCAGCACATCGTCGAGCAGATGGTTGCGGTCATCCGACCAGAAACTCATCTGCCGCTGGGAGTGATGCAGACTGTGCAGAGCCCACCAGGCATTGATGCGGTGCTGGCCGCGATGCAGCCAATAGGCAAAGAAATCGAGAATCACCAGATAAAACAGAAAGCTCAGCAGCGGCGATGAATTGAGGAACGGCAGCGCATCCTCGAGCTTGGGCGGAATGATGTCGTGCAGCCGCAGCCAGCCGTCCAGCAGATCGACCAGCGGCTGCAGGAACAGGAACAGCGCCAGCGGCACGAAACCCAGGCGGTGCAGCAGGGTGTACAGCACATCGACTTTCTTGTCGGCATCACCGGTCTGCGCCTCCACCGGGCGCCATTTCTCCAGCGCACCCAGCACCATCGCCAGCAAGGTGACTTCGATGGCGCCGATCAGGAAAAACTCGGTCCAGTCGAAGGCCTGTTCGGCATAGCCGCCCAACCCCAGGGCGTGCATCACCGGCAGCACACCGGTCTCGAAGACCTGGTCCTGCAAGACGGCAAACTGATTGGCGATCCATTCAAACATGATCGGCGTTCAATGTTTCCATTTCGGGTTGTCGGAGATCCGCGCGAAGCACATCCCCTTGGCCTGCAGTCCGCCGATCAGTTCATCGAGGCGCGGATACAGCGCATCCTGGCGCGACCAGATGCCCAGATGCCACAGCAAAATATCCCCGTCTTTAATGTCGCGCAGTTGCCTGGCGATCAGCGCGTCCGAGGGGAATTTATCACTGGGCAATTCATCCCCGGAAAAACCGGCTTCACTCCAGGGGACATGCCGGTAACCGCAGGATTCGGCAAAGCGAATCACATTGGGCGTCAGCTTGCCGCCGGGGGCGCGCCACAGGCCGTCGAAGCCGCGCCCGGTCATGGCCCGGAAGGCATCCTCGCTTTGTTTCAGCTCGGCGCACACCTGCGCCTGGTTCAGCACCTCGCCGCGCGATTGCCCCGATGGGGTGTACTTCACCTTGTCTTTGCCGACGTCGCCGCGAAAATACCAGTGCCGCCAGGTGTGCGAACCGAAGGCATGCCCCTCCTCAGCGCGCGCTTTCCAGAAGACCTGCCAGGACGGGTCCAGCGACATATCGCCGCGCATGGTTTTTTCATTGGCCAGAAAAAAGGTGGCCTTCACATCATGCTTTTTCAAAATAGCCGCCATCGCTTCGGCGGGCGCCATATTGCCGGTATCGATGGTCAGATAGACGGTGCCCTTGCATTCCGCCGCCTGCGCGGAGGCCGCGAGCAGGCCGGTCGCCAGCGCGATGCAGGACCAGGCGAATTTCCGGAACACGGTTTACTTCCTCGCCGCGTGCGTGAAAAAGTAAATGCCGTGCGGCGATTTGCCGACCGGAATCTGCTTGACGACCTGCTTGCTGGCCATATCGATGATGGTCACCTTCTTGGCCCAGCGCGAGGTCACCCACAACTGGCTGCCGTCCTTGGTCAATTCCATGCAGTCCGGCCCGCCCGGCACCTTGATGGTGTCCACCACCGTGAGCGTGCCCTGGTCGATGATGTTGACGGTATTGGACACGCGATTGGACACGAAAATGCGCTTGCCGTCGCCCAGCGCCAGGAAGTTATGCGCGCCCTTGCCGGTCGGAATTTTTTTCACCAGTTTTTGCGTGCGCCAGTCGATGACTTCCACATAATCCTCGCCGGTCATGCCGACCAGCACGTATTTATCGTCCGGCGTGACCCAGGCGCCTGCCGGCATCTGGCCGACCGGCATTTTCCATTTCAGGGTTTGTGTCTTCAACTCATAGGCGGCGAGCTCGTTTGAGTCCTGCAGGGTCACAAACGCCAGCGAGCTGTCGCCGCTGAACGCCACATGACTGGGGGCCTTGGGCGCGGGCAGGCGCTTCAGCAGCGAGAAGTCCACGCCGTTATAGATGTCGACACGATCAAGGCGCAGGGACACCGATACGAAGTACTGCCTGTCCGGGCTGAAGCCGATCTGGTAGGGATCGGATATTTTTGCCAGACGTTTTTTGATTTCGCCCGTGACCGGGTCGAGAAACACCAACTCGTTCGAGGCCGCATTGGCGACGATCAAAAACTGGTCGTCGGGCGTGGCCATCAGATGGTGCGGCTCCTTGCCGACCGGGATACGCTGGGTTTCGGTCATGGTCGCCTTGTCGATCAGGCTGATGCTGCCATCGCCGGAATTGAGCACCACCACCACTTCAGCCTGCGCCGCCAATACCGCCGAAGCCGAAAAAAACACGGCAACAATGCCTTTTTTAAGCCCAAAATATTGCACAAAATCCTTTCAAATCATCAAGGTGCCCGGGGTCATCATGGTAGCATGAACGCTCCGATCAACGACCCGCCGGGTCGCCCCGTTTACCTCTGACAGCGGCGTTTGTTTTCGTTCGTACCTTTCTTCCCATGCTCACCAATCCGGCCCCCAGATTTTGCATCGAATGCGGCTCCGCGAAGATCGAGTTCCGCATTCCACACGGCGATGACCGCGAGCGCCATGTCTGCGCCGTTTGCGGCCACATCCACTACCTTAATCCCAAGATCATCGTCGGCACCCTCCCGGTCTGGCAGGACAAAGTCCTGCTGTGCAAGCGCGCCATCGAGCCGCGCTACGGCTATTGGACCCTGCCGGCGGGATTCATGGAGGAAGGCGAAAGCCTCGAAGAAGGCGCCGCGCGCGAAACGCTGGAAGAAGCCAATGCCCGCGTCACGATTGAACAGCTCTACGTCACCCTGTCGGTACCGCAGATCGCCCAGGTGTATCTGCTGTTTCGCGCCCGCCTGAACGACCTGGATTTTTCCTCGGGCAGCGAGAGCCTCGAGGTCCGCTTGTTCGATGAGAGCGAGATTCCCTGGGAGCAGATCGCGTTTCGCACCATCGAGGAAACGCTGAAATATTTTTTTGCGGACCGTAAAAACGGCGCGTTCCCGCCGCACATTGGGGAAGTGCGGCATCCGAAGCGGTAGGTTTGCGGAAAATCAGAACCCGTGCAGACTCGGCTTCGCGCAAAATGTCTCCAGTCGAGACAACACATTCGCTGAGAAGAAGTGTCGCCCCGGATTTAGTCCGGGGCCTAATTTACGTAAATTGGACCCCGGACTAAATCCGGGGTGACATCACCAGTTTTTAGTTTTGTCCATATTGGGACGAACAAAAAAATCGTAGAACGCCATTCGGCGCGCCTTTCCAGGCAAAAATGCTCCAAACGGCAAGCTGGACGGGCACTTTAAGCTCACAAACTTTCAGCTCACGCCCCGCAGCATCGCCGTGCGATCCATTATCACGTCCGTCAACGCGGCCTTTTGCGTGTCCAACTCGCGCTGATCGGCGGCCGGCGCCAGCCTTGATGCTGTCGGCGATAGCATCGACAGCAAGCCGAGAAGATTGAACGCACCCACCCGGCGATTCAGCATAATTTGGCGCTGTGGCATCGCGAATTCCTTTCAATATTGGCAAACACGCGCGCGGCAAGCCTCTGCGCATCGGCGCCCGACTGCGCCTCGACACTCTTGGCGGGCGCAACCGCGGCCACGCCATCCGATTGCATCGCCGCCGTGGCCGAGACAAACAGCAGGATGAACAGGCTCGCCGCCAGCACCAGGGCGCTGGCAATGCTGTCCTTGTTGACGTCCACATCCCAGATTTTTCGATTGCCCACATGCGGGGCGGATTTATTGACGAGTTTCATGATCGGCTTCCTTTCTGCTATTTCGTATTGCGGCAACAACATCACTTCGCTGGGCATCAATGCCTCAATCACCATGCAGCCGCGCGCCCGGACGGTGAGCTGATTGCCGCCATTCAGCACATGGTCGTGACCGCCGTTATCGACGGTGATCCACACGCTGCCGCTGCGGCAGCGCACCATCTGGCCGGGCGCGACACGGATCGAGACCAGCTCTCCCAGCTTCAGGAGAACGCTGTCCCCGCTGTCGTTAATGGTGTGTCTGATGGTTGCCGACATGTTTCACCCCACTTGCTTTTATGTGAATTAATTTGCTACATTGACTATTGAGTTGCACACCAGCGGATGTCAATTTACTGCTGTAACGCACTGGGCACAAACGATCAATTCTGACCTATTTGTTTAATTTTTCTCACATATCGCGATGAAACGCCTGCCCCCGCTGTCCACCCTGCCCGTACTCGAATCCGCCGCGCGGCTGCAGAGTTTTTCGGCGGCCGCCGAGGAGCTGAATGTCACCCATGGCGCCGTCAGCCACCAGATCAAATCGCTGGAGGAACATCTGGGCCTGGCGCTGTTCGCGCGCGAAGGCCGCCGCGTGGTGTTGACGGCGGAAGGCACGGCGCTGGCGGCGGCGGTGCGCGGCGCCCTGGAGAAAGTTGCCGAAGCCGTCGAACAGCTGAGTCCGAAGGAGCGCGAGCGAAAACTGAAGATCAGCGTGCTGCCCTCGTTCGCCAGCCGCTGGCTGATGCCGCGGCTCGGGCGCTTTCTCGAGGCCAATCCGCACTACGAAATTTCCGTCGATGCCACGCCGCTGAAGGCCAACTTCATTGCCGATGGCGTCGATATCGCCATCCGCTACGGCAACGGCCCCTGGCCCGGCCTGTACAGCGAGCGCATCGCCGGCGACAGTTATTTCCCGGTGTGCAGCCCCAAATTCCGCCGCGGCAAATTGCCGACCAAGCCCGCGCAACTGGCGACCCTGCCGCTGTTTCGCCTCGAGCCGGGCTGCTGGGAGCAATGGTTCGCCGCCGCCGGGCTGGAGAATTTCTCGCCGCCGATGACCGGCATCGACTACAACGACGCCGCCTTGTTCCTGCAGCAGGCCATCAATGGCGAGGGCGTGGCGCTGACGCGGCGCTCCCTGATCGGCGACGATTTACGCACCGGCAAACTGGTCAAGCTGTTCGATGTCGAGATAACGGCCGAGAACAGTTACCACCTGGTATGCCTGCCGCAGTACGCCAATAGCCGCAAGATGCGCACCTTCCGCGACTGGATGCTCAAGGAAATCGACTGGCCGCAGAAATAGCGCGCTCAGATTGGCGTATTCATCTCGATTGGATCGCGGCGGCTTTCGCCCGCAGCTCGCGGCAATAAAACGTTGTTCGGCAGATTCTTCCGGGCCGTCACCGGCGCAATACCTTTCGCCGCTGCACGCCGCTTAACCAAAATGCCACCTCGCCGCCAAAATGGTATTGGCATGAATTTCCACGGTATCGGCGATCTCGCGCGCATAGCCGCCGGCCATGGCGATCGCCACCGGGATGCCGCGCTCGCGGCAGGCGGCGAAGACCATCTCGTCGCGCTTCAGCAGTCCCGCCTTGGATAGCTTGAGCCGCCCCAAGCGGTCGCCTTCAAAGGGATCGGCACCCGCCAGATAGATCACCAGCTGCGGCGAACTTTTCGCGAACGATTGCCCCAGACCCCGCGCCAATGCTTGTTCATAGGCCGGATCGCCAGTACCGTCTTCCAGTTCGATATCGAGGTCGCTCTGTTCCTTGCTGAACGGAAAATTATTCGCGCCGTGAATGGACAAGGTGAATATCGAATCGTCGCCGGCAACAATGGCCGCCGTGCCATTGCCCTGATGCACATCCGCATCGATCACCAACACCTGCGCCGCCAAGCCCTCGGCCTGCATGGCGCGCGCGGCGATTACCGCATCGTTGAACACACAGAAGCCTTCACCGTGGTCATAAAAAGCATGATGCGTACCGCCGGCCAGATTGGCTGCCGATCCCTCCTTCAACGCCGCGCGGCAGGCCGCGATGGTCGCGCCCGAAGAACGCTTCGACCGCTCCACCATCTGCAGCGACCAAGGAAAGCCGATGGCGCGAATATCCGCCGCACTCAGCTCGCCGCGCTCGACGCGCAGCACGTAGTCGGGTGCATGCGCGCGCGTGAGTTCGGTGAAGGTCGCGGCTGGGGGAATGATGAAATCGTTCGCCGCAAATTCACCGCTGGCGGCGAGGCGTTCGCGCAGCAGGCGGTATTTCTCCATGGGAAAGCGATGGCCGGGCGGCAGCGGCAAGACGAACTCGTCGCAATAGAAAAGCTTCATGAGAGAGAATCGGCAATCGGGCCAGTCCGGGATCAGGGAAGCGACCAGAATTCTGGCACGCCAATTTTCAAATTGAAAAATCGAGCCTAAATGCCGGAATTCAAGGCGCCAGCAATGCCAGCGCGCTATCGTCCTTGAGCGTGACGCCGCTGAGCTGGCGGCGCATGGCCTCGCGCAGCAGCCAGGCGATACGCTTCGCGGCGGGCGCGGGTGCAAGCCCTTCCGGGCGGATATTGCTGACGCAATTGCGTTCGGCGTCGCTGCGCCCGACCTTGGGCGCAAACGTCAGGTAGGCGCCGATACTGTCCGGCGAACTCAATCCCGGCCGTTCGCCGAGCAGGATCAGCGCCGCCCGCGCCTTGAGCAGTTCGCCGATTTCATCGGCAAGGGCGACGCGCGCCTGGCTGGCGATCACCAGCGGCGCGATGTGCAGCTCGTCGCCGAGTTCGACGCGCAGCGTGTGCAGCAGCGGTAGTGCATAGCGTTGCACCGCGACGGCGGAGAGGCCGTCGCCGATGACGACGACCAGATCAATGGGGGCCGCCGCGAGTTTATCGGCGGCGGCACGCAATCGCTCGGTGCTTTCCATATCGATGCGACGCCCCCAGTCCGGCCGACGCAGATAGGTATCGCGATCGGGCGCGCGGCTGTGCACGGCAATCGATGTCCAGCCGTCGTCGCGCAAGACCGCTTCGAGCGTCGGCACATCGAGCGCGATATGCACCGCGTCGCGGGCCTGCGCATGCGCGGCGGCAAAGCGCAGCACTTCGGCGGTCGGCAGGCTGGCGCCGCTGCGGCCGAGGGCGATGCGCGCGGGCGTGTGGCGGCGCAGTTCGGTCCACGGGTCGGCGGCCGACGGCAGCGAGACGGGCTTATCGGGATCGTTGCTCACGGGCGGCTCGCCAGTAATTTTTGCATCGACGCCGCCAATGCCGGATTGCCGGCTGCCGGCAATAGTTTGCCGGCAGCGTCGCTGACGCCCATCGACTGCAACCACTGCTCGAATTCCGGCGCGCGCTTGAGACTGAGCAGCTCGCGGATAAACAGCGCATCGTGGAAGGAGGTGCTCTGGTAATTCAGCATCACATCGTCTGCGCCCGGCACGCCCATCATGAAATTGAGGCCCGCCGTGGCCAGCAGCACCAGCAGATTGTCCATATCGTCCTGATCGGCTTCGGCGTGATTGGTGTAACAAATATCGCAGCCCATCGGCAGGCCGAGCAGCTTGCCGCAGAAATGATCCTCGAGCCCGGCGCGCACGATCTGTTTGCCGTCGTAAAGATATTCGGGGCCGATAAAGCCGACGACCGTATTCACCAGCAGCGGCCGATAGCGCCGCGCCACCGCATAAGCGCGCGCCTCGAGCGTTTGCTGGTCCACGCCGTGATGCGCATTGGCGGACAGCGCGCTGCCCTGCCCGGTCTCGAAATACATCACGTTGTCGCCGATCGTGCCGCGCCGCAGCGACTGCGCGGCCGCATGCGCCTCGTCGAGCAGGGCGAGACTGATGCCGAAGCTGCGGTTCGCGTCCTCGCTGCCGGCGACCGACTGAAACACCAGGTCGACCGGCGCGCCGGCCCCGATCGCCTGCAGGGTGTTGCTGACATGGGTGAGCACGCAGGACTGGGTCGGGATGGCATGGCGCTCGATCAGCTCGCCCAGCAGATTCAACAGCCGCACCAGGGCCGGCACACTGTCGGCCGCCGGATTGATGCCGATCACCGCATCGCCCGCGCCATACATCAGGCCATCGAAAATGCTGGCGACGATCCCGGCCGGGCTGTCGACCGGATGATTGGGCTGCAAGCGCACTGCCAGATGGCCGCGCAGGCCGATGGTCGAGCGAAAGCGCGTGACCACATTGCAGCGGCTGGCGACCAGAATCAGATCCTGATTGCGCATCAACTTGCTGACCGCGGCCACCATCTCGGGCGTGAGGCCGGGAGCGAGCGCGACCAGTATCGCCGGCGTCGCCGCGGACAATAACCAATCGCGAAAACCGCCGACCGTCAGATGCGCCACCGGTGCGAAGGCAGCGGCATCGTGCGAATCGATGATCAGGCGCGTGACCGCATCCTGCTCATAAGGAATCAGCGCCTCGTGGAGGAACGTCGACAGCGGCAGCTCGGCCAGCGCCGTACAGGCTGCGATGCGCTCCTGCGCACTGGCGGCGGCGATGCCGGCAAGCTGGTCGCCGGAGCGCAGCGGCGTGGCCTTCGCCATCAACGCCCTGAGGTCGGGGAATTGATAGGTGGTGCTGCCGAGGGTGCTGCGGTAGCGCATCGCGTTGCTTTCTCCCAATGGAAAGCATCAGACCTCAAGCGCTAGCCGGCTGTCAATTCGATGCGGATTACTGCCGGCCGTCGCGAACGATTACCTACGTGGCAGAAAATGAAACCCCAGCATTGATGCGGCTTTCGAAGCATTTTTGCCCCGAAACCAGCGCCAAATGGCGTTCTACGTTAATTTTGATAGTGAAAAAAGACAAGCAACTCACTGTTGCGGCTGGCGAGGGGCCTGCTCACCAATTTGAAAGCCTTATTGGTGTTTGACTCTATTTTTCACTGGAATGTCCGCAACGGACCGCTCGGGAATATTCCCTCACTAATTGGTCTTAACCTCAAATATCGTGACAGGTTCATCTCGTCCTCTTAGATGCACCTCTCCCAAAGCATGGGTTTCAACGTTAATACTGAGATGCCTTTTTGTCGATTCAGAAATGATGATGTGACTGTTGAATTGCTTATTCAGTCCCTCAAGTCTTGATGCCACATTCACTGCGTCACCAATCAACGTATAGTCGAATCGACGCTTGGAGCCCACGTTTCCAACGGTCACCACGCCAAGATTAATGGCTATGCCGATATCTAAAATGGGAAGGCCCTCGGAAGCCCATTTCGTCTTCAGCTTTTCCAGTCTTTTAACCATCCCTTTTGCGGCTATTACAGCCCGATCTGCATGATCGGGTTGATCGATTGGGGCGCCCCAGAAAGCCATAATGGCATCTCCAATGAATTTATCGACAACCCCCTCCGTTGCCATGACTTCCTCGGTCATTTCGTCAAAATATTCTTGAAGCATTTTTGTAAGTTGGCGTGGCGGTACCTTTTCGCTGAGACTGGTGAACGATCGGATGTCAGAAAACATAATGGTCACTTCCCGGCGCTGACTTTCCAATCTGCTTGGTTCACGAAGAATGGCCTCCAGAATCTGCGGAGAGAAATAGTTCTGAAAAGCGGCACGGATTTTTTGCTTCTCTGTTTCATGCTTCAGTAGTGAAGTGATCAAAAGTACAAGGAAGACGCTGAAGGACACCGTCCCCATCAATAAAGAAAACAACAACATATTGCGTAGGGTTGCCTGTGCCTGCGACGTATTTTGATACCCAATAATTGTCCCTACTGGCTTTCCCTTCGTATCCGTAACTGACGTATACAAAACATAGTATGGATTACCATCGTCAGCATACTTGTCACCGGATTCCGTCGACTGCCGACCAACTATCATTGGGTCGACTTGAAATGGTATTCGCCCGCTTGACCTTAGCAATCGCCCGCCATCCGAAACGATGGCATGTTGAATTTCATTATCGATAGCGCTAGGGTCGTAACGACTAAGGTCAGCTATTCCAGGAGGAAATTCCTTTCCATTCTTCATCAAAGCGGATGCAGCATCTGGCTTGGAATCGAATTCCGAAACGCCAAGTACCCCATAACCACCCGTGATCGGGATAGTCAATAGAAGCCAGTGCTCTCCTAATGGGCTGACATATGGAATAGGAATAGGCTTTTCATTGAAATTTTCCAGCCATGGCATTTTCACGTGAGGTAAAAAATCTGGGGCGTAAGCGTTACTCCCACCTTGAGTATCGATTACTGTTCCGTCCTGATTAATGATCTGGAACGCATTCGCATCAACAGCGGCCTTGTTGTACCCGACCACATCTGGGGCAGTGGTGTAGTTGATACGCTTGTTGATGTCCACGGCGTCCAGCCGTAGGTTCTCAACAATCATTGCTCGTGTCTGCCAACGGACAAACCAATACTGGGCAATTGACGCGACCGCAAAAAATATTGCTAGCGTCAGCGTCGCCCACTTGAGTTGCGTGAGCGTCGGTTTGCCAAGCACAGTAAGATTCATTGCATTGGACTCCCGGCAACCCGGTTAATTTAAGGCTGCATTGTGATCGCTACTGCCATTCAAATTACCGGCAGCTTCGGGCAGATTGCAGACATCGCAATTTCCAAAACCGAACGATTGTTCCAAATACGAAGTCGCGAACTAAGAAGCCGGCGGCGCCACCTTCATCACCTCTTCCAGCGTCGTCACCCCCTGCGCCACCTTCATCGCGCCCGACAGCCGCAAGGGTCGCATCCCCGCACGATAGGCTTCGGCAGTGATCGCAGCTAGGTCGGCATTCTCGACGATCAGTTTCTTGATGTTCTGGTCGAGGATCAGGATTTCGTAGATGCCGACGCGGCCCTTGTAGCCGGTGTTGCGGCATTCGAGGCAGCCGACCGGTTTGTAGATTTCCTTGGGCGCTTCGCCTTTCCAGGGTGAAACCATGTCGTGCCAGAGCTTGGTCCTGACCGGATCGTCGAAAGGAATTTTTTCCTTGCAGTGCGGGCACAGGGTGCGCACCAGGCGCTGGGCCATGACGCCGAGGACCGTTGAATTGATCAGATAAGCGGGCGCGCCGAGGTCGAGCAGGCGGGCGACAGCCGTCGGCGCGTCATTGGTGTGCAGGGTGGAGAGCACCAGGTGGCCGGTGAGCGCCGACTGGATTGCCATCTCGGCGGTGGGCAGATCGCGAATCTCGCCGACCATGATGATGTCCGGGTCCTGCCGCATCAGGGCGCGCACGCCTTCGGCGAAGCCGAGATCGATCTGCGTCTGCACCTGCATCTGGTTGAAGGCGGGCTCGACCATCTCGATCGGGTCTTCAATGGTGCAGACATTCACGTCGGGCGTGGCCAGCATCTTCAGGGTGGAGTACAGCGTGGTAGTTTTGCCGGAGCCGGTCGGCCCCGTCACCAGCACAATGCCGCCGGGGTTACTGATCAGGCTTTGCCATTTCTCGAAATCTTCGGGGCTGAAACCGAGCTCGGTGAAATCGCGCACCAGCACATCGGGGTCGAAAATGCGCATCACCAGTTTTTCGCCGAACGCGGTCGGCAGGGTGGAGAGGCGCAGCTCGATCTCGTCGCCGTCGGGCATGCGCGTCTTGATGCGGCCGTCCTGCGGGCGGCGTTTTTCGACCACGTCCATACGACCGAGGATCTTGATGCGCGAGGTCATCGCCGCGGCGACCGTGGCCGGTACCTGGTAGACCTGATGCAGCACGCCGTCGATGCGGAAGCGGATGGTGGCGACGTCGCGGCGCGGTTCAAGATGAATATCGCTGGCGCGCTGGTCGAAGGCGTACTGCCACAGCCAATCGACCAGATGCACGATGTGATGGTCGTTGGCGTCGAGCGTGCGGCCGGCGCTGCCCAGCTCCACCAACTGCTCGAAGTTGTTGATGCTGCCGGCGACGATCTCGCTTTTCTCGCCGCGCTTGACCGATTTGGCGAGGTTGTAGAACTCGCTCACATAACGGGCGATATCCACCGGGCTGGCGACCACCAGCTGGATGTTCATGCGCAGCATTTCGCCAAGGTCGCGCTGCCAGCTGGTGACGAAGGGTTCGCAAGTGGCGATCACCGCATCGCGGCCATTGATGCCCACCGGCAGGATATTGCGCCGCGCCGCGTAGTCGGAAGACATCACCTCGGTGACGGCGCGCAGGTCGATCTTCAACGGGTCGATATGAAAATACGGCAGGCCGACACGGCCGGCCATCCATTCGGTCAGGCGCTCCAGCTCCAGCGAGCGCAGCGGCGGCTTCTGCGACTTGATCCGCGCCTTGGCGACGATGTTCAATGGATGATCGTCGGTGGGCGTGGAACGCTGCTCCTGCGCAAGCTTGTCGCCCTCTTCTTTCAGGATGTAGCCGTCCTCCAGCAAAGCCTCCAGCACTTCGCGCAGCGTAATATGGCGATCCGACTTGGTTCCTTTCGCCAGCGGCGCCAGCTTGGGCAATGCAATCGCGGCAGGAGTGGCCATGGCTTGGGAGCTCGGGTAATGAATGTGAATGTTGAATGCTGAATGTAATTGGGAAGCGGGCCGGCAGTACGCTGCTACAGCGCGGCGCAACAGCGGATCAATAATACCGCGACGGGTGTTCGCCTGCCATGTTGTTGTCGTGAATCAGGTTAAGGCCATGTGAATGCGGTATTTCTCTTGTTTCTGTAAAGCCGCCGGCATCGGCGCCGACATATAATTCTTCGCCATGAAACGTCCCTTTCCGATGATCCGCAGCCGTGCCTTGACCGTTGCGGCCAGCCTGGCATTGCTGGCGGGTTGCGCCGCAGTCGCGCCGCCGATGGCGCCCGCCCAATCTCCGGCCGAATTTACGGCGGAAGTGATCGCGGCGCCCTCAGCGGAAAAATGCCGGCGCTGGTACCAGATGCTCGACGAGGCCGTCGAGCAAGGCGGCACCCGCGATGCCGGCGCGGCCCGCATCGCCGGATTTCCGCAATTACGCATGGACCGTTTCGCGGCTTCGTTCAAGGATGCGTTGCGGTATGCACCGCGGGATGCATCGCCGACACAACCGGACCCGGCCCGTGCGGCGCAGCGCCGTGCCCTGCTGGACTATCTGCAGGATCTCGACACCGAGGCCCGCCTGTTCGAGCTGGGCAATCTGCCCGCGGCGGCGCGATTCCGCCTCGGCCTGAAATCCGCGGAAACATTGGCGCCCATGCTCGGCACCTGCGCGGCGGAAATGAGCCGCAACACCTTCAGCGGCGCAGCGGAAGCCGATTCAATCGCCGCACTGTCGAGCCAGCTGACGGTTCCCGACCAGTATGCCGACTGGAAACGCATACTGGGGCTATATGCACTGACCTCGATTCCTTTTTTGCACGGCGTCGAGGCTTGGCAGCAGGAAACGGCGCGGCGCTTTGCACAGGAAGCGGAGCGTGAACCGGACACGGCGTCGCGTTATGTGCCCGCACCGACTGCCGCCGGGCAGACCCAGAACATGCTGCAACGTTTCGCCGCCGGCCCGCGCGATGAACTCGGCATTCCACAACTGTCGGTCGAGGACTGGGCGACGCTGCTGGCGCAATACGCACCGGTGTTCGAGATTGAATCGGGCGGCGCGGCGGACAAAGACAGCGATCGATTCGGCACACTGCGCTTCGCCGGCGAAGGCCCGCCCATAGTCGATGCGGACAAGCCGGTCGCCTACCGGCGCATCGCCTTCACACGCTATCGCGGCCAGACGCTGGTGCAACTGGTCTATGGCATCTGGTTCCCGCAGCGGCCCGCAGCGCAGACCATCGACCTGCTCGCCGGACGCCTGGATGGCGTGATGATCCGCATCACCCTGGATGCGCGCGGCGCGCCCCTGCTGGTGGACAGCATTCACGCCTGCGGTTGTTACCACCTGTTCTTCCCCGGCCCACGCCTGAGTCCGCGGCCGGCCCCGCGGGACCATATGGAATGGGCGTTCATTCCCGCCCGCTTGCCGATGCTGGATGCCGGCCAACGCGTGCAGGTGCGACTGGCGCCATCGAGTCACTATCTGATCGATATCAGGCCGTTCAACGGCGCGCCGCGCGCGACGGATATTCGCTACCGCCTGCGCGACGACAATGAATTGCGCGCCCTGCCGCTGCCCGGCGGCGGTCAGCGCAGCGTCTTCGGCAGCGACGGCATCATCGCCGGCAGCGAACGCGGCGAGCGTTTCCTGTTCTGGCCGATGGGCATCGCCAGCCCCGGTGCAATGCGCCAGTGGGGCACCCATGCCACCGCTTTCGTCGGCCGCCGTCACTTCGACGACGCCGACCTGATCGAGCAGCGTTTCGACATCAAGCCGGACTAGCCACGCCCGGACCGGTTAGGCCAGCTTCGGCATCCCGGCGCAGATCGCCAGCGCGGCGCGCTTGGTGACATAGCGCAGCCCGGAAGAGAGCGTGATGATGCCGCGCTCCTCGTCGGTCTTGCTGTCCTTCACCGCCTCGATCTGAATGATGTGCGCGGTAAACAGATACACCGTCAACGCCCGCCTGGCGTCGAACATCACCACCCGCATGCCGTCCTTGTCGCGCGAATCCGCCGAAAAATTGTTCTCGACCGGATTCACCGATTCCACAATGTAACCATCGCTCATGATGCTGCCCCGCGGATTACGCGACTCGGGAGGAGTCTCTGATGATAAGCCGTGGGTGAGAGTAACACGCGAGTGTTGAACGCCTTGTGCGCTGGCGAACATGTGCACAAAGATTATTGGGCGCGGCGGAATGGAAAATGAAACCACAGCATTGGCGCGGGTTTCGGAGCATTTTTGCCCCGAAAGGCGCGCCAAATGGCGTTCTACGTTTTAGGGTACATCTCGAAACCTCAAATATTCGTCATTCCAGCGCAGGCTGGAATCCAGTCCTTCGTATATTCAAACACTTGGACGGACTGGGTCCCAGCCTGCGCTGGGACGACGCGGTTTTTAGAAGTCCTCCTTATTCGACAAGCCGCTGGATAGCATAGATGTGGCAGGGCATTCGTCGCCATTCTCTTGGGATTCTGCGCGATCAATTTGAATCGGCAATTGCTGACCGAAGTTTCTTTGCGAACAGTTGCGCTTCCGACTCGCTAAGTTCAACAGGGTCTCCGAATGCTGAAATACACAGCATGTGGACCGCACCGTCGGCGGCCCAAACGTTGGCGCGCTCCGTTACGCCTTGAGTAACATCAACAGCGCTTGGCATTTGCTGGAGAAGGCCGGCGAGAAACTCGCGGGTAACGCCAAGACGCGTTTGAAACTCAGCGTCCGCAATGTGAATACCGTTGCACATTTCATTTATCGCGTTACTGAGGCCAACGAGTTCTTCGCCGGTAATCGAGAGCAATATTCTTTCATTGGACTGAAGTACGACGTTCATGTGAGTTCTAGCCTTAGCGAATTAAGGTACATAACTAGTTTCAGTCAAAACAACCTCACCACCGCCGGCCCCGCCAGCAATATCCACGCGATCCCCGTCACCACCAGGCTCAAAAACACCGCCGCGCTGCCAAGATCCTTGGCGCGCTTCGAGAGCTCGTTATTTTCCAGGCTGACGCGATCGACGATCGCTTCGATCGCCGAGTTGAGCAGTTCCACCACCAGGACGAACATCAAGGTCATGATGAGGATGATTCGTTCGACGAGATCGAGCGGCAGGAAGATGGCGAAGGGCAGCAGTACCAGGCACAGAACCAGTTCCTGCTGGAAGGCATGCTCGTATTTGAGCGCGGCTGCGAACCCTTCCATCGAATAGAAAAATGCGCGCCAGATGCGCACCAGGCCGCTTTTGCTTTTGTGGGGGCTGTCGCTTGAGTCGGGTTGCATGCTTTCTCCGTTTTTCTTTTGCGGTTTGCTGTGGCGATGCAAGGTTATATCAAATATCAGCGTACGAGGCAGATGCG
This sequence comes from Usitatibacteraceae bacterium, assembly GCA_036394575.1. GTDB lineage: Bacteria > Pseudomonadota > Gammaproteobacteria > Burkholderiales > Usitatibacteraceae > UKL13-2. The sequence continues at coordinate 28,808 of DASWEY010000045.1, forward strand.
ATAGCGCGTCGTCCCAGCGCAGGCTGCCCCGTCCCGAACTAACGAAGGACTGGATTCGGGCCTGCGCTGGAATGACGACACTTGTCGTGCAAAAAAACACATCGTCCCGGCGCAGGCCGGGACCCGGTCTGTACAAGAATGTTTTCACGTCTGGACGGCAAGACAGGCGCTATGCCTTATTAGGCAGCGTGGCCGGGGCGCGCATGGTCGGCATGGGCATGGGCGATCACGGCACGGGCCGCCGGACGCCAGGGGTCGACGTAAAACGCCGGCGGCGCAATACAGGCCGCGCACGGTATGTTCCAGCAGGGGCATAGCGGATGAATACCGGGATGAATACTGAAGAACAGGCAACAAGCGGCGGACAACAGAACTTCTCCCCTTATAATCATACTGCTGCTCATTCAAACCATAATATGACCTCACCAACTTCAAGCGCCGCATGGCAGGAATTAGCTGCGGAAGCAGAACGTCTAAAAACGTGGACGTCAGTCGCGGCATCGAGTACCGCGGCCGGCGCGGTATCCGAAATTGAGCCGATCAAGGCCGCCGGCCTCTATGCCGATTTCTCGCGGCAGGCGATCGACGCCAAGACGCTGGCCGCCCTGGTCGGCCTGGCCGAGGCCATGGCCTTGCCGGTGCAGCGCGAGCGCCTGTTCAACGGCGGCATCGTCAACAAAACCGAGAATCGCCCGGCCCTGCACACCGCGCTGCGCGATGATGCGACGGCGCCGCTGATGGTCGATGGCCGCGATGTGCGCCCGCTGATTGCGGCGCAACTGAAAAAGGTCGAGGCCTTCAGCAATGCGGTGCGCGCCGGCAAACGCCGCGGCGTCAGCGCCCAGGCCTTTACCGATGTGGTCGCGATCGGCATCGGCGGCTCTTCGCTGGGACCGGCCTTCGTTTGCGCGGCGCTGGCGCCTTGTACCAATAGTGGCAGCGGACCGCGCGTGCATTTCGTCTCGAACATCGACGGCTACAGCCTGCAAACCACGCTGGCCACGCTGAACCCGGCGACTACACTGTTCACCGTCACTTCCAAGACCTTCACCACCGACGAGACGCGCAGCAATGCCGACTCCGCCGCCGCCTGGCTGGCGCGCGCCCTCGGCGACGACGCCGAGGTGCGGGAGGCGCATTTCGTCGCGATCACGGCGGATGTGGCCGAGGCGCGCCGCCAGGGCTATCGCGAGGAAAACATCTTCGAGTTCTGGGATTGGGTCGGCGGCCGCTATTCGCTGTGGTCGGCGGTCGGGCTGCCGATCGCGCTGGCCCAGGGCTATGCCGAATTCGAACGGCTGCTGGCCGGCGCACGCGCCATGGACCGGCATTTTCTGACGGCGCCGACCGCGCGCAATCTGCCGGTGATGCTGGCGCTCACCGGCATCTGGAACCGCAATTTTCTGCATATGGGCGCGCACGCGGTGCTGCCCTATGCCGAGCGCCTCGCCATGCTGCCGCGCCATCTGCAGCAGGTGGAAATGGAATCGACCGGCAAATCGGTGGGCCTTGACGGCAAGGCGCTGGATTACGCCACCTGCCCGCTGATTTTCGGCGAGGTCGGCACCAATGGCCAGCATTCGTTTCATCAACTCCTCCACCAGGGCAGCGACAAAATTTCCGCCGACATCCTGATGGTGGCCGTCAGCCAAAGCAAGCTCGAGGGCCACCACCAGAAACTGCTGTCCAGCGCGCTAGCGCAAGCCGATGCGCTGTGGTTCGGCCGCGATGCCGCGCAGGCCTACGCGGCCTCGGCCGATATCAAGGATGAAACCGAGCGGCGCACCCTGGCCGCGCACCGCACCCAGCACGGCAGGCGCCCGGTGACCCTGCTGGTCCTGCCGCGCGTCGACGCCTTTCACCTCGGCGCCCTGATCGCCATGTACGAGCACAAGGTGTTTACACAGGGCGTGATCTGGAATATCGATCCTTTCGACCAATGGGGCGTGGAGCTGGGCAAGACCATCGCCAAATCGCTCCTCCCCTTTGTCGATATCGCCACCAATGCCGACGACGCCGTGCCGGCACATCTGCAGGCGACCATTGCGCACCTGCGCCGCGCAGCAAACGATTAAGCTCGTACAATCCAGTCATGTCTTCTGCAACATCCCGCCATGAACAACTGATTCTCGCCCTCAATGAGCCGGTCTTCGAGCTCGATGCGGCGGGCACCGTCGTTTACGCCTCGCCGGCCGTCAAGCGCTGGACCGGCGAAGATAGCGGCTATGTGTTCGCCGCGCGTTTGGGCGCCGGCGAGCAGGGGCGCTTCGAGCAGACGCTGAAGCGGGTGATCGAGGGCAAGACCATGAGCGCCACCCTGGAACTGATGCTGGCCCCGTCCGGGGGCGAGGCGCTGCCGGTGGAGATCAAGCTCGCCGCCGTCTCCCGCGAGGGCGGCAAGGTGTCCGGCGCGGCCGGCTGGTTGCGCGATCTGAGCGTGGAAAAAGCCAATGAAATTGCCGCCAATGTGCAGGGCACCCATCTGCTCGACCTGGTGGAAAACGTCTCCGACGCCTGCGTGGTCGAGGGCGCCGACGGCATGGTGGAGATGGTCAACGGCGCCTTCTGCGATCTGTTCGCCATCAAATCCGCTTCGCAGTCCCTGGTCGGCATGTCCTGCGCGCAATTGTTCGAAGACGCCGCCAAGGTTACCGAGAAACGCCAGGGACCGGTCTACTTTCCGCTCGATGCCGAGGAAGCCGATCAGCTGGAATTCGCGCTCAGCGACGGCAAGGGCGTCGAGCAGCAGACCCTGCCGGTAGCCGGCGAGAACGGCATCGCCGGGCGTCTGCACCTGTTCCGCCCGACCCTCAAGCACGATGCCAAAGACGCCAAGAATTTATCCGCCATCACCGCCACCGCGGCAGTGCAGATGGAGCTGATCGAGCGCATCGCGCGCGAGCTCGCCGCCACGGTCGAGGGCGCCGGCAGCGCGTTGCGCCGCACCGAGCAACTGGAGCTGCCCACCGATGCGCTGGAACATATCCGCCAGGTCGAGACCTCGGCCAAATCGGCATTCGCGGCCATCGCCGGGCTGATCGATTTCTCGCGCCTGGAATCGGGCGATGTAGTGCTCGATGCCGGCGACTTTTACCTGCGTGACCAGGTCGCCACCATGCTGGAGCGCCTGGTGCATACCGCCGAAACACACGGCCTGCAACTGAAACTGCGCATCGAGCAGGATGTGCCGGACAATCTGCGCGGCGACGGCGCGCGCCTGATCCTGGCGCTGCGCAATCTGCTGGAATGCGGCCTGAGCGGCGACGATGCCGGCGGCGAGCTGGGCCTCGCCATCGAGCCCGAGTATGTGGCCGACGGCGTGATTCACCTGAGCTTCACGGTCGAGCATACGCAGCCCAGGGGCATCGCGCGCGCCAAGACGCTTTCGCCGGCCGGGGTGATGAAATATTCGCTGGCGCGGCAGATCGTGCGTGCGCTCGGCGGCAAGGTTGAAATCCGCGAGCGCAAGGAATCTATTGCCTACCACTTCACCGCCGCCTTCCCGATCCACGGCGCCAAACCTGCGCGCACGCGTCCGACCTTCGTCACCCTGACCGGCCTGCCGGTGCTGATCGTCAGCGGCGACCCCGCCGAGCGCAAGGAGCTCGCCGAGCTGGCGCGCAGCTGGCGCATGCATCCGCGCGAGGCCGACAACGCGGCCATGGCCCTGCAACTGCTGACCCGTGTCGGCGCGGAAAACGGCGCCATTCCCCTGGTCATCACCACCAACAATATGCGCGTGCAGGACGGCTTCATGCTGGCCTTCCGCATCAAGCACCAGCCGCGGCTGCGCAATACCGCCGTCATCATGCTGGCGCGCGGCGGCCGCCCGGGCGACGCCATCCAGTGCCGCGAAAATGGCATCAGCGCCTACCTGCGCCATCCGATCAGCGCCGACCAGCTCAATGAGGCGATCACCGCGGTGATGGGCGCCGAGGAAGATGCCGAATCGACCCAGACCCTGATCACGCGCCACAGCCTGCGCGAAGCCAAGGCCGGCACGATATTGCTGATCGACAGCAACCGCGAACAGGCGGCGCTGGCGGCCAAGGCCTTGCGCAAAAAAGCTTACCGCGTAGTGGTGAGCGACAGCGCGCAGGATGCGCTGGCCGCCCTGCTGCAGGATATTTTCGACGTCATCCTCGTCGACCCCGCCACCCCCGGTTTCGCGGCCGGCGCCGAAATCACCGCGCAGCTGCGCGCCCTGTTCGCCGACGGCCGCGAAATCCCCGTGCTGCTCGCCGACAGCCGCAGCGGCGGTGCCGCCATCAACGCCGACAACAGCGCATACAGCGGCGTCATCACCAAGCCCTACGACAAAGAAACGATCGCGGAGAAGATTGCGCGGTTTGTGGGTCGGGCGGAGAGCTGAGGGTTTGCAAACCCTAGCACTGGCGCGCCTTTCGAAGCATTTTTGCCCCAAACGCCGCGCCAAATGGCGTTCTACAAAATAGAGCGGCGCCATACGAGGCAACAGCCAGTCGTAAGCTCCCCGTCAAGTAGACAGTCTAGACCAAAGGGATCAATCATAAATAACGGGTTCCCGCCATCTTATGCCCTGCGTTGTCGGACGCAAATGAGCCAAAACAACACACCGGAAACAAATCCCATCGGCCCAAAAAAACTGCCAAGCCAAAAAAAGAAAATCCCGAATCCACAACTTCAATTATCAATGCAGCAACTATGCCGACTACAACGCCGACTAGGCCATTCGCTTAATCAACCGTCGCACTTTGAAGTTGAATCCGCCTTTAATTCAAGACGGGTTCAGGGTTTTTGCATCACCACAATGGAACTAGCCCTCATCGAAGGGCGAAATGCCAGTTTCAACAGCCGCTCGGCCAGGCGCAGCCCTTCCCGGGAAAGAAGCTTTGGCCGCCTGGCCGTGTCGCGATAGAAAATTTCATTGAGCTCATGCACCATCGGCACGACGTTGAAATTGCCGAAGCCGATCTCTTTGGCCCTTTGCATGATCAGCCAAGGGGGCATATCGCGTTCATTCACGCCATAGATTTTCATTGCCTCAACGGACCCTGGTGCAATTGAATGGCCTTCACCGGGCTCATGGGTGATCAGGGTGCCGCCGCTTTTCAAGGCCTTGAAGGCAGACCTCAAGGCAGCGCCTTCATCGTCGGAATGGTGCAGCGAGTCGAAAAAGACCGCGCAATCAAATTGCCCCGCCAAATCTAGATTTTCATAATCGCCAAGAATGAAACTCAAGCTGTTGCTGGTGCCTGGTGCATTCTCCGCCTGGTTTTCCCTGGCGAGCGATAGCATATCCTCGCTGATGTCCTGGCCCACGGTTTCATAGCCATACTTGGCAAAAAAAATGCTCGTCCATCCGCCACCACAGCCAAGGTCCAACAACCTGGCAGGGGGAGGCTGCAACAGATTCATGATCGTGCCGATCGAAGCCAGGTTGAGCCCACAATAACGGTCGGAAAACGGCTTCCTCTTCGAGTGGTCCCACCCCCCGGGACCAGTTTTTTCCAGATAGGATTGCTCCGCCTGCTTAGTCATATGCGCGTCATCTCCGGTAACATTTCGTACAGATGCTTCACCTATTTTGTGAAAACTTCCTTGACTTTATGCGCGCCGGATTTAGCAACTTCTTTTATCTCCTTGGCCGCCTCTTTCACTTCCGGCTTCACTTCCTTGGCATCGGATTTTATCGTCGATTTTGCCTGTTTGGCGTCTTGCCAGCAATATATGGGGCCATGCTCGACCATGTTTACGGCCCGAGCTTCTGCTGCCCCACGATCGGCTGGGTACTGCCCTCATGTTCGCGTCGCGGCCGCCCCCGTGGTTTTGCTTCGCGCCGTATCCCGGTCATCTTTTCAATCCGGGCATAGAAGCGTTCATTGCCCAGCGGTTGGTTCTGATTCAGCGCCAGGCGGATATCGTCAATCGCCGCCGTATCGAGATGCGCGCGGAACAGGTCCCGATAGGCGCTTTGCCGCTCTCTGTCGCTGCGCCCCAGGGCCTGAAAGAGTGGATGGGGCGTAAGCAAATCATCTGTCTGCCCGAGGGCATTGGCACGATAGCTGGTCCAGCGATAATGCGCCGGATCATCCACCATTGCTGCCCTCACCGGATTGAGTTCGATATAGCGCTGGCAAGTTAATAGATAGGTGTCGCTTTGCACCAGCGAGGACTTGTAACGGCTGTCCCACAAAGTGCCCGTGCGCTGGTAGCTGCGATTGATGTACTGCACATAGCGCCGGCCAATCGAAATGATGAGCTTGGGCACTGCCTCGGCTTTCTTCGGCGTGAGCAGCAGGTGCACATGATTGGTCATCAGCACATAGGCGTGCAGGGCGCACTGGTTTTCCACCAAGGCCCCTTTTAACCAATGAAGATAGCTCAGATAGTCTTCTTCGCCGAAGAAACAGGGCTCACGATTATGCCCACGCTGCACGATTTGCAGCGGGATTCCATCGAGGTGGACTCTTGGGCGGCGGGGCATGGCCTCATATTACGCTGTACTAGGAAATAAATCGAGCCTGGCCCCTTTAATTCGCTTTAATTCAGGCCCCTTTAATTCAGCCTGGCCCCTTTAATTCTTCTTTAATTCTTTTAATTACTTTAATTATTCTCATTTCAAATGCTGTATTTCTTGAAAGCATCTTCACGGGACAACAACTCCAGATTCGGCGCACCACCTCCATGCTGGCTACTATCTGGGTAATTTAACTCCCAATAACGTCCATCTCTTTTGTCGAAATAGAGTACAGACCAACCGTCATCAGAGCGTCCCTTTTCCACAAGCTCATTCTTGATTAGATGGTCAATACGCATAGCTGACGCATCAGCAACAAGCTTTCCATTTTCAAAGACCCATTTGCCAGTAATCTTCGTTTCGGTTGGTTGAATATTCATATTAGTGCGGAATCCATTGAGTTGTTCCTGGTGGAATCGGGCCGTTTGGAATCACAAACTCTGCTGCTTCTCCGGCAGTTTTACCACCCCCAACAAAACCGGGATTTGTCCTAAGTACCGGCGACGCAATGCCATTTACCGACGAGCTTGGAAATTCGAGCACCTTAAATCCGCCAGGTACATTCGGAATCGTTAGCTTGTCTGCAATTTGCGCATTAGACAATCCTCGCAATTCGCTGGCATTGGTAACAAATACGTCCGCTTCACCAGCTTTGCCGAGTGTAGTCGGATTAAGGCCGCGAGGCACAACGCGAGCCAATGTGCCCGAAACCGGATTTGCTATTCCCTTTACCGCTAGAGCCGGCCCGACTTCACCCAGCGGCCCCATTGCCACCAATGACGCACCAGACCACCACTTATAAACCTCAGAAACAGCATCCGTAGCTGTGGCCATAATTTTGTGGAACGACTCGGATAGAAGATCGTCGCAGTCCCCTTCATGGAAACAGTAATTAAAGAGATAACCATAAGCCGAGGTCATGGCGCCATTAGCGAACTTACCACCCGTAATGACCGATGTTGTGCCACCACCTACCACCGTAGCTGCGAACTGTCCCGGTTTGCCCCAATCATTTGGCGTGTTATCGGTGATGAATTTCCCCACCACAGCCGCCGCCGCACCTCGCCCGCATCCGTCAGCGCCCCCGTCAATAGCACCACTTATACAGCCCGCTACGGCGTGCGCAGCATAGTTTTCAGTTAGGTCAGAGTACCCCCCCGCCCAACCCATCAACGCCCCAGTAAGCGCCCCTTGCGCCGCCGCCTTGAAATCGCCACCGCTAGCAACTAGTGAACCCGCGAAGCCTCCAGCGGCGCCCCCAGCAATTGCACCTCCGCCTAACTCAACACCTACATACTGGCCTGTATAGTAAGCCACTACGATAGCGATTGCGGTGCGAACGTACTGATTATGCCAAGCCTTCTTCCAAGTCTTGCTCAACCACGAGTACCCACTCGGATCCGTAAGCACAAACGGGTCGTTCATCACATAGACGTAGCGGTTGTACGACAGCGTCATCCCCGGCGCCTGGATATACGGGTCCGCACTCATGAACCTTCCCAGCGTCGGATCGTAAATCCGCCCATTCATATGAATCAGCCCCACCGTATCCAGCATCTCGTGGCCGGTATAGCCACGGTCGTTCTGCGGCAGTAAGGTGTTCGTGCTGTCCGTTCCGTCCGGGTTGCGGCGCTTGCCGAAGGCATCATAGTTCAGCAGTTCGATCGCCGCGCCGTTGAAGTCGGTAACTGCGACCACACTGCCCAGCTGGTCCTGATGGAAGTAGCGCACATCGGTCGGCGTGCCCCCCGGTGCGGCGGTGGTGTAGCGATCGACGAACACCCCCAGGCTGCGGCCGCCAGCACTGAGGTAGTACTTGTAGTCCACCGCCCCGGTATCGCTATTGGTCTCCTGCTCGAAGGCGGCCAGGTACAAGGTGGTCAGGGTGCCGCTGCTACTGGGCAGGGTAGCGACCTGCTTCAAACGCTGATGCTCGGGCCCGTAAGTGAAGGTATCGGTCTTGTTGACGCCATTGACGGTGCCGCGAATGATGCTCAGCGGCATATTGAAGCCGGTCCAGTTGATGGTCAGGTCGGCCGCTGTTTTGAGATTGCCGTTGGCGTCGTATTGGTAGGTCGGGTTGGTGACGCCGTAACCGCCGGCAATGCCGCTGGTGCCCTGCACGGTGCCGGTGATGCCGGCAAGCTTGTGGGTGCCGGCGGTGTAGTTGTACTGGCAGTTGGCGACGCCGCGCCCATTGATGCAGGCACCGTCCTTGGTGATGAAGTTGCCGTTGTAGTCGTACACATAGTTCTTGTTG
>DASWEY010000046.1:0-1689 GCA_036394575.1 Usitatibacteraceae bacterium
CTGCTCATCGTCGATGGCATCACCAGCATCGGCGCGCTGCCGTTCAAAATGGACGACTGGGGCGTCGATGTCGCCATCACCGGCAGCCAGAAATCCCTCATGCTCCCACCCGGCCTGGCCTACATCGGCCTCTCCAACCGCGCCTGGGTGGCCATCGAGAAGAACAAAGCCCGCCGCAGCTTCTATCTCGATCTGGCCAAATATCGCAAGAGCATCGAAGACGGCGACACGCCTTTCACGCCCGCCAACACCCTCATCGAAGCCCAGCGCGTCAGCCTGAAAATGATCCAGGAAGAAACCCTGGAAATGGTCTGGAAGCGCACGCACCTGATCGCCGAATCCTTCCGCCAGGGCGTTCGCGCCCTCGGCTTCGAATTATTCTCCAAATATCCGGCCGACTCCGTCACCGCCGTCAAATATTCGGCCGGTATTACCGACAAGGACTTCCGCAATCACCTGAAGAATAAGCACAACATCCACCTGGCCGGCGGGCAGGGTTCAATGGAAGGGAAAATTTTCCGCGTCAATCACATGGGCTATACCGATGCCTACGACGCGCTTGCGGTAATCGCCGCCATCGAACACGCATTAAAAGCCCTTGGGAAACAAGTGAATTTCGGAGCCGGCGTCGCCGCGACACAGAAAGTTTTGGCCGAACTCTTCTAATGCCTCGAAGGCTGAAGATTAAACACGAAGGCACGCACCTTTAAATGTACAACTCGACCGCTGGCGCCCTTTAAGACAGAATAAAAATCCCTGTGCGCGTTCAGCCGAATGCCGGCGTGAAACGAGTTGGCCTTAGTGTCTTAGAGCCTCTAACAAAATGAAAAACCCTGCGGTAATGTGGCCGTCGGACATGGAGGTCCGAATATGGCCAAGCCGCTGCTGGATGACGATTTATGGATTCTGATCGAACCGATTTTGCCCAAGCCCAAACGTCGACGCAGACGGTATCCCGGGCGCAAGCCGATCTCCAACCGCCAGGTGCTCAGCGGGATTCTGTTCGTGCTCAAGACCGGCATCGGCTGGGAGTATCTGCCGCTGGAGATGGGATGCGGATCGGGCATGACCTGCTGGCGTCGCCTGCGCGATTGGCAGCGCCGCGGCATCTGGACCAAGCTGCATCGTCTGCTGCTGGACAAGCTTCGCGAGGCCGACAAAATCGACTGGTCGCGGGCGGTGGTCGACAGCATGTCGGTGCGTGCGGTTTTTGGGGGGCGCAGACCGGCCCGAATCCGACGGATCGACGGAAAAATGGGTCTAAACATCACCTGCTGACCGATGGCAACGGCATTCCCATGGCGGTGACTCTGACCGGCGCCAATCGGCATGATGTGACGCAACTGCTGCCTTTGGTGGATGCGGTGCCGCCGGTGGCGGGCAAGCCTGGACGTCCGCGTCGCCGCTTTGACTGCACCCAGGGCGATCGAGCCTACGACTCCAACCCGCACCGCCGCGAACTGCGCCGCCGCAAGACGCGGCCGGTGTTGGCGCGTCGCTTCACTCCTCATGGCAGCGGGCTGGGCGTCTATCGCTGGGTGGTGGAGCGCACCGAGAGCTGGCTGCATCAGAACCGCCGGCTCAAGATCCGCTACGAGCGACGGGCCGACATCCACCTCGCCTTTTTGAAGTTGGGCTGCGCTTTGATCTGTCACAACTGCCTCAAAAGTTCATTTTGTTAGAGGCTCT
>DASWEY010000047.1:0-34277 GCA_036394575.1 Usitatibacteraceae bacterium
GCCGGCACGCGGCATCCGCCTGGGCGAGACAATGGCGAACAGAGCGCCTGCCAGTACGCGTTGAGCAACGACTGCACATCGAAAGCGGCTATCGGCGACAACAGCATAAAAAGACAAACTCCAGCATTGGCGCGGTGTTTGTGATGCGGCGCGCGATAATTGGCCATGAAATAACGCGATAAATCGCTGTGCGCGAAATTTCATGGGGTGAAAGGTAATTTTATTTTAAGCCCGATTTGGCCTTAAGGCGCCACAGTTCCCAGAAGGCCGGGTGCATGCGTGCCACGCCTTTTTCCCAGTCCTGCCACGTCCGCAGGGTCGAATAGATCAACTCAGCAGCAGCGGTCTGCGTAAGGCCAGCGGCCTCCCTTGCAGCGCGTATTGCTGGCGGCGCGGGCGAATCAATGGCGATTTTTAAGGGCGGCGGCATACAGCTCTCCTGCCTCGCGCATGAGGCGCGGCAGGGTGCGGCGGTCGGTCTTGTCGGGGATGGAGTCGGGTATGCCAACCCAAGTATCGTCAGGGCCGCCTGGACCCCATGCCAGCGTGCCCACAGGCGGCGGCGTGGCAGGCAGAGGCCCCGACACAAAACGCACAATCATGCCAGTCGGTTTGTGCGTGATGGCGCAGATCGCCAGATCAACGACCCAGCGGCTGCGCCAATTTCGGTTCGGGTGGTTACTCATCAATCTCGACTTCTTCGATATCGAGGCCGGCATCGGAGATTTCGAAGTTTTCGGTGCGGCCGGAAACTGCATCCCAAGAGCGAATTTCGATGCTGGCTTGGTTGCCTTGCGCGAGATGAAATTCGGCATCTTCCACCCATGCATCGATGCACGATTTCACATCGTGGATCGATTCGCCTTTTTTGTGGTTTGCGAGCAAAAATGCTGCAATTTCTTGGCGTCCGATTTGATTCACGCTGCGGTTTAAGTATTTCATTTTTATCTCCAGCCCCTGAGCCCGAGGCGCGGCGGATTCGTCGAATCCATGTGTAGAATTATACGGATTCCGTGTATTTCGTCAAGCAGTTTTAAAAGAAATTTTCGCTGGCCGACGAACGGTCTGCGGCTTAAAACAAGCCATTCCCGGTGCCAGCATCCCAGTTGGCAATAACCAGTTCTTTTCGAGCTGCCGAATTTTCGCCACCTCCCACCGTATAGGTGATATCGAGCCCTTCCATCCAGAATTCCTTGAAGCATTCCCTGATGTCTGGGTGATCGTTGATCGACAGGAGCGCTTTGCCATTGCATTCGCGCATAGCGATTGCAATGGCTATGTATTCATCGAATGGGAACGGCACGCCATAGCCCTCGGTTTCCCAGTAGGGAGGATCGAGATAGAAAAGGGTGTGTGCCCGATCGTATCGCGCCATGCAAGCCTTCCAGTGTTCGTGCTCGATGAACGCGCCGGCCAGGCGCAAGTGGGCGGCTGACAGGGTCTCCTCAAGACGCAGCAGGTTCAAGCCTGGCGGACTGGTTGTGGCCGTACCGAAGCTTTGACCATCGACCTTTCCACCAAAGCAATTCACCTGCAGATAATAGAACCTGGCCGCGCGCTGAATATCGGTCAGGGTTTCGCCCGGCGTGATCTGCAGCCACTTGAATATTTGACGGGAGGTCAGCGCCCATTTGAACTGCCGCACAAATTCCTCCAAGTGGTGCTGAACTACGCGGTAAAGATTCACCAGGTCGCCATTGACATCGTTTAGAACCTCGACCTTGGCAGGAACCGGCCGCATGAAAAATACGGCTGCTCCACCTGCGAACAACTCGACATAGCACTCGTGCGGCGGGAAGAGCGTGACCAGACGGTCGGCCAGCCGCCGCTTGCCGCCAATCCAGGGAATTAAGGGGTATGACATCGTGAGCCTCGCAAAAAGGCGGCAAAGGGCCGCATGGTAATATCCGGCCGCTGTGTACACAGTGGGGCGGCCGTGGCAAAGGCTCGGTGCTGGTGACCGAGACCGGAGTGGTCGGACCGTGTTGACGCACAGTCCGGCCGCCGTCTCTTTTCTAATTTTTTTTCAACAGACCTCCAGCAACTCGATCGGCTCCTTTGTGCGTTTGACGGCATGCGCAGTCTGCTTCGCGTCAGTCGGGATGCGGATCACCGGCCAGATCGCTGCCGGGTAGTTGCTCAGCTGCATATCTAAGCCGCAGACGCCATTCCGGGCGTTCTGGATCAAGGCGCTGACGGTCTGGGTGTCGCCGATCTCGAACGGTAGGGAAATCATGTCGATATCCTGCGCCACGCTCGCGGCCGCCATGCGGCGATTTGGCAGCGCGACGACAAAGGCCGGCTCGGCGGTGATGAAATCCTGCTCGTAGGGTATTTCCGGAAGCGCGGTCACCACGCCGAAGGAATGCACCGCACCGATGCTCCAGCTCGCGGCGCCATCTGTTGTGGCACCGGAGGGATAGATGCGAATACGACGCCCTGTGACTCCTCCGGCGCCTTTATACGACAGGCCGCGCACACGGCCGCTGCGGTTGGCCGCCAGGGTATCGGCACCGCCCGCTGTGGTGGCGCCGGCGTTGGTGACCGTGTCGACGCGCATCGCCGTAAAGTTGGCGCCGTGGACGATCACGCCGCGAATCAGCGCGTCGGCGCCGAGATCGATCTCCAGGTATTCCGCCACCAGCGTAGCGGACTTCCAAGGCCGCGCCAGCGACTGCGTCAGAGCATTGGTGGCCGCATACGACGCATTGAGCTGCGAGGTGGCGCTGGCGCCGGCAGCGGCGAGGAGGCTGGTGAATAGGCGTGCCATTTACGCTCCTAGAGAATTTTGCTCAGATCAATCGTCGCGGTCGGCGAGACGGCGGCGGCGACATCGAGCGTGCGGCGAATGGAAACGGTCGAGACGATGTCCGGCGAAACGTCGACGATCTTCAGCTCCGGGTGATCAATGCGAGGAGTCATCGTCTCGCCCATGAGCATATAGAACAGCTCGCGAATCAAGACTTCAATGCCATATTGATCCACCGAGTATTGATCGCAGGCGTGGCGGTATTCCGTTGTCCAAGGCAGCTTGTTTTCATCGAGCACCGGCTCGCCTAGCTCGGTGACAACCGTCGCCATCGCATGCAGCGCCAGGCAATTGCCGCCATCGCGCAACACTTCATAACCGAGCACAACAAATTCGCCACTGTCGAGCTGGACGGCGATCTGGTTTTTATCCACCCCAGCAATGGATACTTTTCTATAGTTCATGGCGGCGGCTTCAGGTTGTGGTGGAGGACGCAGGCACTATGGAATTTTCCCGCCCAAAAGCACCTGTCCGCTACGTGAAGGTGGACAATTTCTTGTCGGCCGATGGGCTCTATCGCAATAACCATTTCCCTGGCGATGATGTCGTCGCGCCTTATGGGCACGGTGAGCCCGAGGCAGTCGGGCGCGACCATGTATCCGCGTTCAAGCGTGGGGATCGGCGCGGAAAGCGAACATGGGAGCACTGAGCCGCCGTGAGTTATCAGGTTCACGCACTCGTCCACATTCCGCGCCAGAAATAAAATGGTGCCCCTGCTGCTCACCAATGTCTCTGGGTCGCACAATTCGATTTCATCGCCCATCTTCAGGTCGCCGAAGCGCCGGCCGTCTGGCGTGACGCTGTCGGCGGTAACACAGCCAGTCCCGCCGCCGCCGCCCGTGCCGCTGGTTGGGAAGGTGAACGTCACGCTGCCTACATAAACGCGCCCATCCGCCTGCGCGATGGCGTTGGCCGTCGTCGTGGCCACCAGAGTCGGCGTGCCGCCGGCATAGGCGGCGTCATCGAAATAAATGTAGTAGGTCACCACCGCGCCGTTGGTGCCGGTCACACCCACGCTGGCCGCGTTGTAGGAGAGAGTGACCGAGCCGATGTACATGGTGAATGCTGTCACGCTCAGGGTGGCAGTGGCCGGCGTGCCGGCGGCCGAACTGACGCTGATCGTCGCGCCAGAAATGCGGCTGACCAAGCCAGCCGTGCTGATCATGGGAGTGTTGCGCGAATCGCCTACCTGCTTGCCGCTGCCGGCGATCTCCAGCTTCGGCACACCGGCCACCATCTCGCTCGCGAGGATCCGCGCATAGGTGGCGCCGTCCGATACCTGACTATCCAGAGCGACCGTCAGCGCCGGCGTCAACGACACGATTGAAGAGGCGGAGCTCAGCCGCTGGACATCGTCGACGGTATAAACGCGATAATCGACCGTCACGGCCTGCGTCAATGGACCATCGGTAAAACTCGCGTCAACCACGTCCGGCGTGATGACATTCCAGGCGCCGGCCGCAATGCGTTTTTCGCGACGGTAGGCAATGACGTTCGGCTCGGTGCGCGGCGTCCAGGACACCCGCGCCGTGCCGACACCGTCATTGACAATCACGACGCCAGTCGGCGCAATCGGAAAGGTTTGCGAATAGTCCGCCACGTAAGTATTGGAAGGATTCGCGGGCAGCGTGCTCGGCGTGTAGTTGTAGATCGAGGCATCGTAGGCGCGGCAGCCGAGCACATTGCAGTCAGCCGGCCGGCTGATGGTTTCAACCAGCCATTGCCGGTCCCCGATCCAGGCGACGGCGGCGCCCAAGGTAAACATGTTGAGCGGATCGAACTGCACCGCATGAATGGTGCAGTCGAGGCCGTCCTGGATGCTGTCGCGCTTGCTGTAGTAATCACAGCATTTATCGGCGGCCGTGTTGTCGCGGATGTACGGATTGTAATAGCGTTTTTCGTCGAGCAAACCGCCGGTCACGCGCACTCGCGGCACCGCGTTCCATTTTTCGGTACCGGAAATTTCTGGGCTGTAGTAGAGCGAAACTTTCGCGGGCTTGTCGCGGTATGGGAAGCCGGAGATGACGACCTCATCGTCGGCCTCGTTCCAGGCGCCCACGCTGGCCTGCGCCACATCCTGGACGATGCCGAACGAGCCGGTCGCGGTTTTCACCAACTTGGCGCGGGCGAGAAACAGTAGATCATTGAGGATAAACATCAAAGTACGCGGCGCCACATAGCCGGCATCGCAGAACATGGTTGCGGCGACGGCATTGGCGGCCGCGGTATCGAAAGATGCCTGATCGGTCGCAATGCCGGCCAGGTTCAACAGCCGCCTTATCTCATTGGTGACCAGACGCGAATCGGTCACCGTGCCGCTATTGTCAGCACTGGCATAGACGGCGGCGGTGAGCGAATAGAGCTGCCCGCCGACAGTCTTCTGCTCGCGTGTGAATGACACCGTCACCAGATAATACCCAGGCCCATGCGGCCCGCTGGTGCCCACGGTGTATTCGCTCGCCGGCACCACGGCGCCGACCTGTCCTTCGTTCTCGGCTCGATAAATGGTCTGGACCGTGTAAATGACACCGGCACGTTTTTCCATCACCGCAAAAATAAACGGCCCGGTACCGGTTACGCCATTATCGATATAGCTCAGCGGAATGCGCACAAGCTGGCCGACACCATCATTGACCGGCCGCCCAGCGTGGGTAATGAACAGCCGCGCATGGTCCAGCGTGGAAAATTTATTCGGCGGGTGAATCGCGTTCAGCGCCGACATGTCAATATCGGCGAAGACGATGATCACCTTGTTGTCGACCAGGTTCGCGGCCTTGGCCACCGCCGCGCGCACATCGATGATCTCGCGGTTCGGCACGCCCGCGACGCTGACCAGCGAGACGATCTCCAGCACCATCACCTTGCCGATGATGCCGCTGCGCAGTGCGCGCCATTGCGCGCTAGTGATGCCTTCCCAGGCCTGCGCGGTATCGCTCGGCCGCGCGATCTCGACGGAGAAGCCGCCGCCTGTCTGCGCGCCGGAGTCGTTGCTGGTATTGTCGCTCGGCGCGGGGAAGACAGAAAGATTGCCCTCGTGCCACATGCCCTGCCGCAACGCCGCCATCGTGCCGAATTTATAGATGCCTTGCGCGGGAATGCCGGTCCAGGTAAGCACTGCTGCATTCAGCGGCGCCACGGCGAAGGTGATGAGTCCGCCGGCGATGGTGTAGTCGGTCCTGCTGGCCGGACCGCCGGCCAAGCTGGGAACATACGATGTCATGCTGGCCCCGGCTTCCTGCTGCGGAAAAGCGATATCGATCGCATCGCCGGAGGTGTTGCAGCGGATGTACAGATACGCATTCCCCGCCAATAAATTGCCCGAGAAAGAAAACCGCGCCCATGCGCCAGTGACAGCAATTGTCGACCATGCTGAAAATGCAGGATCCAGCAATTCCACGGTGCCGACGCCTGTACGGCGACGTACCCATATTGAATTGGTGCCCACCGCCGCCACGGCGGTAGTCAAGCCGGTGGTCGCCACCACACCGCCATTGGCCGCAGTGGCAGTCAGGGTTGCGGCGGCCAGGCCGCCTTGTGGATCCGCGATGCCGGTGGCAATCGTCGCGCTGGCCAATGACCAGGCCGCGTTGTTCAGGGCCTCGGTGTATGGCAAGTAATTGCTGCGCGCCACACTGTACTGCTGCTGGTTGCCCTGCCAGTCGTTTTTGTAGATCAGCGGCGTGCCGCTGACGCTCAAGATCGGCTCAATATAGCCAGCGATCGTGCGTTTAAGCTGGAAGGCGGCAGTAGCGCCGTCGCCGGTGCCAAACGGCTCTGCCGCGACGCCACCCGACTGGAAGGTGTTGATTGAGGGCACGCCGGTCCAGCCGGGCGCGTCATAGTTGGTCACCACGATGCCGGCATTGCGCACCGCCGCATGCGTGGTATTGATTGCGGGGGGCCCGGCGCTCCAGATCGCGAGGCGCAATGTGTTGCCGCTGGCATCGGTGATGCGGATGTTGCGGTACAAGGCGCTGTAAACGCCGGCAATATCCGATTCGTTCACCAGGTCAACGCCACTGATGGTTTTGCCCACGATGCCGGCCAGCGAGATCGTACGGCTATACCAGGCGCCGACACTCTTTGCGCTGTTGCCATTGATCGCAACACCATCCTGGTCCAGCAGCGGCACCGCGCCGGCGCTGCCCGGCGCAGTCGTCAAAGTCAAATCGATGCCGCCGGCATTCGGGTAACCGGCCGGGTTCATCGGATTTACCCAGATGTCATATCGCAGCACATCACCGGCTACGACCAGATAGGCCGCCGCCAGAATCTGCTGATACAAATAGGCATTGCCGCCGCCAGCCTGCACGGTGTTGCGCACTTCCAACGCGATGATCGGCTCGCGCAAGTACGCGGCGATGTTGCGCGGCTGGGTGGCCCGCGTGATCGGATGAGTGAGCAGCTGCGCCATCAGCTCAGCGTCTGCTCGCGGCGCGCCTCGGCGATATCCTGGAGCGGCTGGGCCCAGCGCCCGGCCCAGCCGCTACCGCCGGCAAACGGCCGCGCGGCCGGCGCCTGCGGAACGGTCGGCGTTGCGCTGCCGGCAGTCGTAGCAGCATCCGCCAGCCGCGTCAGCACATCGAGCGATTTCTGCGCGATATCTAGCGCGCGTGCGTTCTGATCGGCGATCACCTGGCTGATATCCTTGCCGCCGGTCACCTGGTCGAGCTGCTGCTGCACCGCATCGAGCTGCTCATTGCTGTTCTGCGCGTATTGCTGCTGCGCCCAGTTGTAATAGGCCAGCGCCTGCGCGTTCGCCTCGCGGTTCAGATCGGCGATCTGTTTCTGCACATCGAGCGATTGCTCCGCATCGGATTTCGTGCCGGCCAGGTCCTTGAACTGCGCGATGATCGCGTTGTATTGATCCTCATACTCCGCGCTGCCGCGCTGCTTGGTCTGACCGAGCAGCGACAATTGCTGATTGAGCGCGTCCATGTAGGCATTGGCATTGTCGCCGCTGCCATTGGCTTTGTAGGCCGTGCGCGCGTCGTAGGAAAGGCCGGCCGATAGCGTGTAGCGCGCCTGGTCGCTCGCCGGGTTGGCGCCGCTGAGCTGGATGCTGTTCAGCATCTGCGTCGCGCGATTGCTCACCGCCGCAACGGATCCAATTTCCTGCAGGCGGCTCGACAGCCACGAATCGACGACCGACACATAATCCTTAAGCGCGCTCTGCTTGTCGGTCAGTGAAAGCGCGCTCGCGTAGTCACCCTTGATGCTGCTGAGGCGCGCGCCCGCAATCGCGCCGAGATCCACATTGCCGCCCGCCGCATTGATCTTCTGGCCGGTGGACATGGCGAAGGAATACGCATCGCCCTTCAGCGCGCCGATGCCCTGCTGAAGCTGCTGCAGGTATTGGATCGACGCGGCAAAATATTGCTGATTCAGATCTCGCAGCGTCTTCGCCTGCGTAACCGCGTTGGTTAGATCGCTGGTATTGACGGTTGCGTTGAAGGCATCGCGCGCCTGGTTGAGCTGCTGCAGCATCAGGCCGAGGTTGGTGCCCACGGTCGGGTCCACGCCGGTGCGCAGCTGCTTGAGCATGGCCGAGATCGAGGACGCGCCGTCAGAAAAGCTCTTGATATCGTCGAGCGCGCTCTTGATGGCCAGCGCACCGGCGATGGCAGCGGCCACCTGGGTATCGCTCGCCGTATAGGCGTTGATCTTCACCAGCGCGGCATGCACGGCCGGATTGTCGATCGAAGCCTGCAACGCGAACAACACCGCGCGCTGGCCCTCGGTCTTGATGGCGGCATCGAGCTCGGCTTGTGTGCGGCCGACGCTCTCGTTGCGCTGCAGGAAGGTCTGCCCGTTGACGTTCGAGCTGGCGCCCACGCGCGAGGCGGCATCGCCTTGTGGATCCACGTCATAGCCGAGGCCAAAGCTGACGCCCTTATAGGTGCCGCCCAGCGCTTTTAACGTGGCGGCATATTGCGCTTGCAGCGCATCCGTTATTCCCTTGGCGCCGGCGGTCTCCTTATTGCCCACATCGTAGAATTTGCCGCCCCACTGTGTGCCGACGCCGTTGATGTCATAGGTGGCGTTTGAATTGCTGCCCTGCTTAGGGCCGCCGCCGCTGGTGATCAACGAACCCAGTGCCGCACCAATCGCGGCGCCCACCAAGGTGCCGATGACCGGAAATATGCTGCCTATAGCGCCGCCCAGCGCAGCACCATCCTGCATGCCGGTCTTGTTGCGTGCGTTGCCGAAAACGGAATTGGCCACACTGCCAACGCCATAGCCCACCGCTGCGCCGCCCAGCGCTGCGCCGGCGCCGCTCATGAGGCCGCCACTAGCCTGCGTGAGAGGTATGCCGGCCTGCGTCTCGTAGGCATTCTGGATCATCAGTTCGTCGGACCCGGCCGCGTATCCGCTCGATGCGGCGCCGCCGCCGCCGAACATGGAGCCGAGCCCGCCGTACCCGCCCAGGCCGCCGCCGCTCGAACCAGAACCACCCAGGATCGAATTGAAAATCCCCCCGCCCTGGTTACCCATCAGGTTGCTGATCGTGCCCTGCGAGGCGCCTGTAAGACTGCCGGCGAGCTGGATCACGAACGGCCGCGCGGTGAGCTGGTAGAGCGTTTTCAGCAGATCGTCCTTCAGCGACTGGGCAAACTGCTTCGCGCCGTCTTTGCCGTGGACAAACATGTTTTGAAAACCATCATCGAGGCTCTTCACCGCGTCGGCCTGGTTGCGGATGTTTTCCAGCGTGGCGGCATCGCTGCCGGCGAGGTCGATGCGGGCTTGCTTTTGGTCGTTCAGCTTGGCGATGACGTTGTTGATGCCGGCGACTTCTGCATCGCTCATTCCGGTTACATCGCGTTTCTTTTCGAGCTGATAGATTTCCTGCTCGATGGACAGGCGTGCGCGGTTCTCCGCCGACAAGCGTGCCGACTCGGTGCGGTTCTTGCCGATCAGCGAGATCTGGAAGTTGGTGGCGTCGTGTTCCTGATTCAGCTTGCGGAGGTAGTCGTCGTAGGCGAGGTTGAGCTGGCGCACCGCCTCGTTCTGGCGGTTATTCATCGCGGTCGTATCCTGGTCAAGCCCGCGAGTTACATCGTCGATTTTGAGCAAAATGCCCTGCTGTTTGAAAAGCAGGTCGAGGTATTTCGCAACCTCCTGGTTGACGCGTTTTTGCAGTTCTTCTTTGCGGCCAGGATCGATTGCCTTATTCGTCGCGTCAGCCGTCATGGCCATCAGTCGCTGTTGGCCCTCCAATTCCTTGTCGATGACGGCCTTGTCCTGGTTGAGCTGCTGAATATTCAGCTCGGCGCGGCGGCTAAGATATTCCTGCTCACTGACATATTTCTGCTGGAAATAGAACTCATTGTCCTTGAGCTGCGAAGCGATCAATGCTTTTGAAAGGTCTGCATTGCGTTGCAGGTAGGCCGCGTCCGCTAGGGCAGCAGCTTGAGCCGTCTCCATTCTCTTCACTTGCGAAACGTCGAGACGCTCGATGGCGGCGTTCAGGCCCCGCACGGTACGCTCGACCTCGGCAGTTGTTTCCGCATCGGCTTTGCCAGCCATCGATGCATGTAGGTACGAATTTACGAGTGCATCGCGCTGTTTGATTAGGTCCTTGACCGTATCGGTCTGATCCTTGTAGCCCTTATTTATATCTAACGTCTGCTTTAGTGCGAGCTGCTCAGCCGCTCCACTATCGGCTTCACCGCTTTGAATCTTCGGCTTCATCGTCAGCATGGCCAGCCCGCCAAACAATAGCGGCATCTTGGCGGCGGCGTCTTGGAAAAATTCACCGTCAGCGAATACCTTTGTAAACGATAACCAAGCCGCTTTGACGTCGTTGATTTTAAGTTCGAGCTGGGACATACCTTCCCGCTGCAGGCCGCCGATCCGCTCATTCAACCTATCGATAATCTTTTCTTGAGCGGACGCCGCGTCGCCGAATTTCACCATCCGTTCGATGGCGATCAGTTCGCCCGCACTGAAAAGATTGAATTGCTCATCCAGTCGCTTCGCCCCATCTGCTGGCGATTGCAATGCCTTCGCGAGCTGCTGCGCCGCCTTGGTCGCGTCTTGACCCGTCACGGCGGCAAAATCGCCTACAACCCCTGTGAGCGACTGCAACTGCGGAATAGTCAAATTGGGGATGCGCGCGAATTCGGTGACGATGGCGGTCGCTGCCTCCTTCGATACTCCTGGCAGCAACACAAGATCATCGATCCAACCTTTGATGCCGTCTCGGTTGATAACGCCGGCCCTGTTTGTGGCAACCAGGGCGATTTCAATTGAGTTCAACGCCCTCATTGATTTTTCGGATTCAACAGCGAGGTAAACCAGGCCGGCGCCCAGGGCGGCAACACCCACCAGGCCCGCCATCGCCGCCGGCGTCAAGCCGAACAGCCGCTGCGCCAGCAGGTTCGCCGTGCCCAGCGCCTGCTGCGAGCGGCCTGAGATGAGTTCGTCGAATAAGGCGCGCACTTCACGCGTGACAAATAACGCCGAGACACCGGCTTTGTTATGGCCATCGCTCAAACCGTTGTAGTGGTCGGTGAGATTTTTCAGCGAGGTTTCATAGGTCTTGGCGCTGATGATGTTGGCATCGAGGCCACGGCGCAGCAGATCCTGCCCCTCATCGAGTTTCTTTTGCGCGGCGTAGGCTTTGTCGTTGGTACTGAGGAACTTGGTGAGCTGGTTGTCCAGGTCGAGATAGGCCTTGCGCGATTTCTCGATCTCATCGTTCGCCTTGTTGCGGGCCTCGGCCTCGGTTTTGAATGACGCGGCGGATTTCTGCGCGGCCTGGCTGCCCTTGTCGATCAACTGATTGACCGCGGTCAGATCGACGATGGCGGCTTTGCCGTCCGAGGTGATCTTGAGGGCGATAACTTGATCGTTCACGTTCAATCCTTTTTGTTCAGCACGGAGAGCGCCGTAAATTCCATTGCCTGCAGCTCAGAGAGGTGACCTGGCTGGCGCTTGACGTCAAGGGACCGGTAGACCTCATTGAGCGCTTCGTATTTCAGGCCCCACCAGATCACGCCGCCCATGCCCACGTCGCGGTCCCACTGCGTGCCCATCGCCTGGAAGACCGCGACGATCTCGCGGTTCTCCGGCCAGACGCCGTACAGGTCGTCGTCTTCCTCCTCCTCTTCGTCGTCGCCTTCGTCCGCATAGACCACGGTGATGTTGAAAGCGGAGAGGCTGTCCTTGCCGTCTTCCGGCTCGTCATCGTCTTCAACAACCCTTCGCGGGCGCCACTTGCCTTTGCGCCACTCGGCCCAGCGCCGGGCGGCGCCTAGGAGTTTTTTCGCTTGCCATCCCCGCCGACTGCGGCCTCGAAATACGCCTTGATCATGGCGACTCTGGCATAGGGGATGTTGATCAGCACCTTGAAGTTTTCGTCGTTCGACTCGAACGGCTGGTTATCGTCGCCGACCACATCCTGGAAGCCACGGTTCACCTTGGTGAGCCATTCATCGTTGTCGTCGTCCTGATTTTCCAGAAGGCGGTCGTTTTCATCCTTGGGCAGAATGACGAAGCTCCAGCGGAAGGTAGCCTTGACGGAAGCAGTGCCATCGCCCGGCACGAATGCCGTCACGGTGCGGGTGACATTTTTTTCCTGGACGATCTTGAACATGAAAACTCCTTTTAATTTGTCGGTGGCGCGCCGGCCCGGGCAGGCGCGCCGTGAATAGGGGAAGCGCGGCTGGCTATGTGAAGACGATGGCCAGCTCGTCGTTGCCGGTGACCGGCGTCAAGTCGCCGCCCATCTGCAGCGCAGCCACACCATCACGGTCGGTCTGCTTCGGGTCATTGAGCTGTACATTGACGTTGACCTGGCTCTTCGAGCCCGCTGTCGAGCCGTGCGTGACAGTGCCGACGATGATCGTGCCGGCGCGCGCCACGGTGAAGAAATCCTTCGCGGCGATGGTCGGCTCCTCGATCTCGACGCTGAACGAGCCGGAACGGTCGGTCAGCAGGATGTCCTCTGCGCCGGGCACGTTGCGGTATTTCACCTTGTTGTTCAGCGTGGCCTTGAAGTCGTACATCAGGGCCGCATAGCCGCCCACCGAGAACAGCAGGGTGTTGGCGTTATTGACGCCTTGCGGGGTCTTGTAGGCGGTCAGGGTCACCGCCGGCAGGGCTGCATCCACCACGCCGCCAAACAGGCCGAGGCCGGTGAACGTGATGTAGGGAATGCCCAGCGGCGAGAGCGCGATTTCGACCGTTGAAACGCGGCAGCCGAGCAGCTTCTGCAGCAAGCCGGCGCGGTTGAAGTAGATCGTGCAAGACGGCAGCGCGGCGCTGATCAGGTTATAGGTCACCGAGGTAGCCGCGACGATGGTCGAGGCCATGCCCGCCGCCTGCAGCAGCGCATCCAGCGCGGCGCCCGGCTTGGTGCCGGCCACGCCGGAGGCCTGCAATTCGCAAGTGAGCTTGAACTGCATATTGGTGCCGACGATAACCTTGGCAGAATTGCCCATGTAGGTCTGCACCAGGTTGCGTTCGGCGGCAGTGTTGATGACGGGATCGACCTGCGGATCGTCCTTCATCAGCAGCGCATCGGTGGCGCCGGCAGGCACCGGATCGACGCCGTAGGTGGCCTCGATCTTGATCAGGGCGGCTTTAAGCCGGGTATAACGCGGAGCGCCTGCTGGCATGGTTACTTACCTCCCTTTTTCTTTTGGTCTTTCTGGTCGGGCGGGATCATCTCGTCGAAGACCAGCGCCTTGCCGTTCGCATCGCGCGGGCAGTTACCCTCCGGATGATCGACGGTCGAAGCTTTCACCAGGACGCGCTTGCTGCCGATCATTTCGTACTCGCCGCCGATGCCGGATTCAACCGGCACATGCGGGCGCGGGTCTTCCTGCTCGGTGGCGCCGGCGCCGGCACCGGACAATTTGTCCGGTGCGGTTGCGGCTTTCGTTGCAAAGTCTTTGTTCATGAGATCGGGCCTTGTAGGTAATAATCAGAACTGATTTCGTCTTGCCACCACAGCACCTGGTCCTTGAAGCCGACCAGGGTGCCGCCCACGAACTGGATCGGCGCATTGTCCACAGTGGGCGACCAGCCGATCACGCGCTGCAGCGTTGGCGCGCGCACCAGGCGCAAGGCATCTGATGCCGCTTTGCCTCTGATATCCGCAACATTCGATACCGCGTAGACCAGGGCAATCACACACGGCACGCGCTGGAGCACGTCGCCGGCCCGCTGGCTCGGCTGTGCACGTTCCCGAGCCGACAACACAAATAGGCTTGGTGTTGTGGGCTTCGCCTCTTGCGCGGCCAACAAATCCGCCGCGCCGCCAAATTGTCGAAAGCCCAGGGCGGGCGCCAGCTTCACCCGCTCGATGATCAGGCTGTTGTCGATTGGCCCGAGACTCATTGCGCATAGTCGGAGAGCGATCCAGGAGTGAAGACGCGATCAGCGGCGAAGAACTGGACGCCACCCGATACCGGCGCCGGCTGATTGGCCGCGTCAACACCGAGCGATGCGGCCCCCGAGGCGACCGCCTTCAGGAACTTGATGGCGTCGTCGTAGCGTTTCGATACCTGGTCGGTGGCGCGGTCGTCATACAGGCGGTAACGGGCGATGTCACAGGCCACGCTTTTCAGCATGGTCGGCACGCTCACCAGGGGCAGGGTCAACTTGACGGAGAGATAGGAATTCACCATCGCATCCGTGTCGGCGAGCGCCTGGTTCACCACGTTGTCATCGACCGTCGTCTGCGGGATGTTGGTGCGGTCGGTTAACTGCACCAGCTCCTCCAGCGAGAAACGGTCGATGAAATCCTGTTTGACGGCGTAGGTCATGTATTACTCGGCGACGGCTTTCTTCTCGACGAAGCCATTGAGCTCGGCGGCCTCTTTTTCGGTCAGCTCGATTTCGCTGCCGATGGGCAGCGCGCCGTTCGGCTCGGTGCCGTCCTCGTGCTTGACGGGACCGGTCGTGACGTACCAGGAACGTTTTTCTTCTTGCGCGGCATCGCCGGCGCTGGGCGCGGCACTGGCCGATGCGCCTTTCGGCGCCGGCTTGATGACGGTCTTGCCTTTTGTTTTGCTGACCATATTGAAACCTCGCAAATTGATGAATCGGAATTCAACAGCGGCGCAGTACGTCAGCTGCTGCGCCCCTGTATGTTGAGAGTCCCCCTGCGCCGACGCTGACCTCGGCAGACGGGATCACCCCCTCTCGCTTGTATTCGTTTAGTTCGGGTTCTGGATCAGGTAGCCGGAGCTGATGCCGGAGAGAACCGGCACGCGTTCGTAGTTGACCGGGAACAGCCAGCTGCGGGCCGAGTTGTCGTAGTACGGCTGCTCGGCGTTCGGCTGGCCGCGCATGGTGTAGGTGTAGCCGTACGACGGCTCGGCGGCGTCCAGGGCGCCCAGGTTGGCGTATGCCAGGACAACGTTGTTGCCCCACACATCGGAAACCGCATTCGCGTCCGTGGTGGTGATGGCCTTGCCGATGACCAGCTTGTCGAGCTGGAACAGGCGCGCCAGCATTTCCGGCGTGATCGAATCATGGCTGGTGTACTGGAACCGCGCCGTGATGTTCGCGTTGTTTTTACAAGCCGTAAAGGCGACTGCGCTCATCAAGCCGACATTCGGGTACATGCCCGTAGAGGCGCGGATCGCCTCGCGCCCGGTGTCGATATCGAACAGCGGATTGCCCGTGCCGACGCTCCACTTGGTAGCGCCTGCCAACACGATCTTGTGCTGGGCGTCATAGTTGGCGGCGGTCAGGGCGATAGCAGCCTGGTCGATCTCGGCGCCGAGCAAAACGGCACGCATCGCCTTGTAGATGGCGATTTTCGAGACATCGATGCTCAGCGCGGCTTGCGCGTCACGGATATATTCGCGGGGCAACATGCCGTCGACGCTGTCCTGCAATAGCGCGAAGGGCTTGCCCAGGTAGCCGAACTGGATGCGCTTGGCGTTGCCACCCGGCGCACGGCGCATGTTGTAGGACTTGAAATCTTCACGGCCAAACTCGATGATCTGCCCGCCGGAAACATCGACCGGCACCATCGGGAACAAATTGAAGCCGACGAAATCGGCATTTCTGTAACCCTGTGCAATCGTCGACAGTACGGCATCGACGACACGGGTTTGTCTTAAACTGATCATGTGTAGCTCCTAGGCTTGGGGGAAAAGTTTCGCGGTGGCGGCTTAGTTCGGGAACAGGATGACTTCGACGTAATCCCCGGCCGCGCCTGCGGCGGAGCCTGGCGCCAAGCGTCCTACGGTCACGCCTGCGGCCTTGGTGACCGCACGCCCTGCCGCGTCAATCTCGACGAGAGCGTTGGCGGCAATCGCCGCGCCGGCCTCGGTGATTTCCGTTCCCATGACCGTCACAGCCACGAGATCGCCGATTGCAGCGTCAGTCTTGGCCACGCCTAGGGCGTTGCCGGCGGCTGCCGCTTGCGCGCCGGCTGGTCCGACAAAACGACCGTTGGTGATGGCGCCGCTCGCCACTAGCGTCAACGCCAGAATGCTGATACTTGTTTTATTGCTCATGTTGCCTCCGGGCCTGGTGGCCGCTTAAGTTGATATGGGTTGCGCTAGCCTTAGCTGCCTTGGACGGACTTGACGGCCGTCTCGTAATCGCACTTATTCGCGGCCATGTAGGCTTGCGCCTTGCCGTGCAGCTCCAGCGAATCGGCATCGACCGTCACGCCGGCAGCGGCCGCAAAGTTCACGGTGCCCGCGCCGGTGCCGGCGCTGCCGCCCAGCTCGCGGAACTCGACTTTCTTTTCGCTCGCTTCGAGCTGGGCCTTGTAGATTTCCAGCGGGGACTTCTTGGTTTTCTTGTCGCCCTCGCCGAACTCGACGGTGGCTTCTGCGCTCAAGCCGCTGAGCAGGGCCATCGTGCCTTCCTTGTCCTTGGGCAGCAGCTTGCCGGCCTTGACCAGGGATTCGCAGAAAGCCACGTTCACATCCGCCAGGACTTGTTTTTCCTTGGCGGCAATGGCGGTCTCGCGCGCGGCGACCTTGGTTTCGCGCTCAGCGAAACTCGCCTCTTTCGGACCGACTGCATCCTCGCGGGTTTTGATTGCGGCTTCGCGGGCGGCTACATCGGCCTCGCGCTGTTCGACTGTTTTCATGCGTTGCTCCTCAGAGTAGGACGTGCCAAGATCGCCATCACTGTTGTCAGCGGCAGCATTGATTTCGAGAGACGAAATTTGATAGCTCGGGATCACCTGGTCGGCTTTGTCTATGCCGGACGTGGATATGATCCATTCGCGGATCGAGCGGAACAGGCCAGCAATGGTCACGCCGTCCCAGTCGGCGAATGTGACGACACCTTCACCGCCGTCTGCAAAATCCGATTGCTTCAGGCCTTTCACTGCCGGGGGCTGCGCGCCCAGGAACCCGACGTGGCGCAAATACCAGACGCCGGGGACCGGGTTGTTTTTTGAAGTGGGCTCGTAGAACGAGGCGGAGATTTTTTTGTAGCGGCCTTTTATATAAAGGTCCTCAAATCCCTCGTCGAGCTGAGTCGGCGCGACATGCAAGCCGTCTTCTGCGTAGGAAAGTCGGCCGGCCCAGCCGTAGGCCGGCGCATTCGTTTCGGGGTGGCCAATTACAAGCGGGGCTTCATGCTTCTTGATGTCATAGGCCGCAGCTGAGTTGCGCAGGTCCTGTTCGGAAAAGAACCGCTCGACGCCGTTGGTGTCGGGGTGCTTGCCGGCTTTGAAGATATGAAATGATTCAATTGAGCGCATGCCCAGCAGATTGCCGGGCCACGCGCGAAGAGTCTTTGGAGAAATCTCAAAAAATGAATTAAGAGAAAAAGACCCGGCAGCGGCGGCACCACGATACCGCCGCGCGGATGTTTTTGCTAGGTCTGGCCCGTGATCAGGAAGTTGCGCAGGATATCGATGATGCCGATTTCCTCACCGTCCGGGATCATCATGAACGGCCGTGCAGGGATGGTGATGCTGTGCGCGCCGATGGTGACATTCTTCTTGCTGGTGCCCTTGCCCTTCTTGGCGAACTTGCGGCCCTTGAATTCAACATTGGGCACGGAGTACGCGGCGCGGTCGATGGTGCCGCCCGAATTCAGGATCAGGGCTTTGATCAGATTCGTGCCCACCTGCGCGGATGTGGCGTCATGCTCCGGCTGGATCGAGGAGAAGAGGTCGCCTTTCACGCGAAGGATCGGCGTGGCATTGCCGCCGCGCGCCTTAACCGTTGCGGGCTTAAGCGCCACCCATGCCGGCCGGCCGTTCGCAATAAAATTGCCTTGCACGATAGCGAGCAGCTCCTCGGCAATCGCGCCCATCGCCGGCTCGGGCGCGTCGCAGCGCATGGCGAGCTGGGTCAGGTATTCATTGACGGCCGCGCCCTGGTAATCGATGACGATGCCGTCGCCAGCCACGCTATACCCCCAGCTCCGCTTCCTTCGCCGGCAGCTCGTCATCCGGCCAAAACACCTTGCCGGGATTGTTGGCGAAGCCCGGATCGGTGCGGAACATTTTGTCGCGGCCAACGGCTTGCGCTACGCGAACCGTCGCGACCGTCTGCTCGCCGTTGGCGGTCTCCACCGTTTCGATATTTAGCAGACCGGCTGAGCTGGTGACTTTAAGACCGAGCCTGTCGAGGTCTCGCTGGTTCATCGCGAATACAAAACATCGGCAATTAAAGCCGTTTGGCGGATAAATGACATCCCAGATCGGATCGTCATAGCGGAATACCTTGCCCTGTAGAGCCGCATGATAAGGCCTCGTGTGCTGGTCCAGGATGCCGTTGTATTGCCAGAAAGGCCGATTGCTGGCGTTGGCCAGCATCTGCTTGAAGCGGCCGGCCATGCGCGCGGTTTGCACATTGGTGCGGTAGATCGTTTCCAGGCGCCAAGGCGAGCCGAGGGTCTTGCTGGTGACCTCGCCGGTCTCTTCGTCGATGGTTTCCTCGATACCCCACCAGCCTTTTGCCTTGAGGCGCGGCATCAACGCTTTCAGGAATCCTTCATAGCCGGTGCCGGATTCGATGGTACGCAGCAGCTCGTTGCGGATATCGAGCAGCACATCGGCCTTGGCCACGTTGGCTACGGTGAAGGCGCGGGCGCGGTCCTCGGCGGCCAGTGCCAGCCAGGCGTCCGGCAGCAGATAGCCTTTCTTGCGTAGGTAGGCCAGAACCTCGGCAGGCTTGAGGTTGAAGGCGAACGACAGATTGACCGGCTCAGGCATTTTCTGCCTGAACGTTCAGCCTCCCCCAGACATCGGATACATACATCGCCTGCGCGAGCAGGTCTTCCAGGCGCGAGGTATCCAGCTTTGGATAAAGATCGGCCAGTTTGCCCAAGGCCTCGGTGGCGTCCTTGCTTTCGTTCAGCGCCCTGATGACCGGCGCCAGCATCTGCTGCACCTGGGCCTGCAGCGCGGCGGCCGGGATTGCGGCCAGGGCTTTATCCAGGGCCGCCTGGTCGGGCGGCACTTCACCATTGGCGCCCTCGGCGAACGCGGGATCGGCGCCAGCCGCGAACGGCGGGGCTTGGCCCGACGCAACGGACGCGGCGCCGGTGGTCATGCTGCGCTCTTCCCAGCCTTCGCCGTAGGTCTCCTTGATGTACTTCAACGTCGGCTTAAAACCCATGCCGTAGACCTGCACGTCGCGGTCGGCGCGCTGGTTGAGGTCTTCCTCGGCGGAGATATCGCGCCAGACTTTCGGCGGCCGCGCGCCTGGCATGTTGTAGGCGACCAGCCAGCGAACGAGGGATTTATTGAGCGTGTCGCAGAGCAAATCGCTGTCGGCCTGGGTCAGCTCCAGGCGGACCTCGTTGCGGGTATTGGCAGCGGCGGCCAATGCGCCGCCTTTTGCGCGAGCGGACTCGGCTTCGCCCAAAATGATTTTGGAAATCTGTTCGCCCATGTAGCGGGCCAGCTTTTCGTAGGCGTCGGTAGAGCCGGTGCGTGACGCTTCCAGCAGCTCGATGGCCATGCCGTCCGGGATGATTACGCCGGTCTCCTGCGCGATGGCCGCGAGCGCGGCCTTGAGCGTGCTCTTGTCAGCGTCGACCGATCCAGGCGGGTATTTGCCGACCGCCGTCGGCGAGCCGAACTTGTCGCAGAAGGTCAGCCAGAAAGTAATGTCCTGGCGCTTGAAAAAAACCGGCCAGAACAATCGGGTGCCGAGACCGAGGCCGAAGGGGTTGGCGTCCTTCGCGCCGTAGCTGTGGACGATGAACTTGCGGTCCGGCAGCTCCTCGCCGCGCACCAGGTCCGCCAATGTCAGCATCCGCAGCTTGCGTTCCTTGTCGAAAGTGAAGCGCCGCTGGTCGCGCGGGATGAGTTCGGTGGCTACGATCTCGGCCGGCGCGGCGTCCCACATGACCTCGGCAACGGCATATCCCTTCAAAAGACCGTCAAGCAGATTCAGGCAGAGGTTGTCGAAGTTGATCTCTTCAAACTGGCGGCGGACCATATCGGCGGCGGCAATATCCAGGGCGTCATCGGACGCCTGGTTGACTTGCCAGGGCCGGGCGATGACGGCCAGCTTGCGCTTTTGCAGATCGCCAAATACATCGCCATCCCGCTCCAGCTCGTCATAAATCTTGAGGCCCTTGCCCTGGCCGCGTGTGGTGAGGGTATCGTCATTCGGATGCAAGATGCCGAAGTAGGCGGGGAAGAAAATATCCTTGTCGACCGTTGCGATCTCAAGCAAAGTCGGCGCGATGGTCGCGGCGGGTTGCCCGGACTTTTCGGCTTGTTTGGTGGCGGCGCTCATTTTGCAATCCTCGGTCGGTTAAAAATTCGCGCGTGCAGGCGTTTATAAACGTTCATAAACGGGGGCATGGCGCGTCCGGCTACGGAACTAGGCCGGTTGGGGGGCTGAATGCCTTGGCGCGCCCTTGACCAATTTGACCAGGCAACCATCAGGCGACCATCCGGTAATCGTCCAGGTTGCCGCTTTGGCGGCCGGTGCCGACGCTTTCAAATTCCATCGGCGTTATATCCATGCGGGACGCGTAGTGCGCGAGCAGCAACGCGATGCCGGCATCGCCGTGGCGGGTGGTGCCATCCGCCTGCTTCTTGCGACCTTCGGGCACGCAAGGCACGCCGCGCACCATCTGGAAGGCGCGCAGGTCATCCAGCACGTCCGCGTCACGCGGCAGCTCAATGGCGCGGTCCTCGAAGGCGGCTTTGAAGGGCGCGGTGTTTTCCCGGTACCAGGTCTCGCTGAATTTGATCTGCTCGATGCGCAGGCCATAGCGCTGCTGCGCGACCTCCGCCAGGTATTGGCCGTTGCCGCCGGCATCAAGCGCACCGGCCATGAAGCGCGGCAGGCGATCGACCAGGTAAAAGAGGATTTGCTTTTGCTGCTCAAACGGCATATCGCCCAGCTCGACAATGAAGGGCACGCGCAGCCGCAGATTCTGCAATCGTTGCGCCGGCGCCAACACGGTCAGATCGGAGAGGCGACCGAAGTCCTCGCCGAAGAACGACATCTGCGCCGGGTCGAGCAGCCTCAGCAGCGGCTGCAGCTTGCCTTCGCACCAGTCGTTCGCCTCGGCGATGCGCAGATGCTCGGGCCATTGCACAAAGCCCTTGGCGGACTTCCAGCGAAGAATTGGACCATCGACCATGCAGCTTTCGATCAATGCCCGGCCCAGCCAAGTGCCGGAAGAATCGCGCGGGATGCAGAACAATTCCTCATCCGCGAATTCGCCGTAGCGCTTCAGCAGTGTGGCGCGCCATTCGGCCTCGCCGGCTTTGCTGTACTCCTGCCCGCCGACCAGGCAGATGCGCTCGTATAGGCCATCGGCCAGCGCGTCATCGAGCGTGGTGCGGTGCACGGCATAGTCGAACTTGCCAGCGCGGCAGTCGGTGATGATCTGATTGAAATAATTGTCGGCACCGTTGTGCGAGGACAGGATGCGAATCTTGCCGCCCCACATCAGCAGCGCCAGCGCCGCCTTCAGCAGGCCCGGCAGATCGTCATGGAACGCGGCCTCGTCGATAGTGACCTTACCCTGCTTACCGCGAATCGAGCGTGGGCGCGACGACAATGCAAGAATCTTTTTCCCGTTCGGGAAATCGATGCGGAAGGCCTTGATCTCTTTCGGATCCTTGCCTTCGTTATCGGTATCGACGAAGACGACCTCCTGCATCGCTTCTGCGGCGTGGTGAAAGGCCTTTGCCCACATCGCGCAGTCGTCGATGTATTCCCGCGTCATGTCCTCGCTGTAGCCGATATACAGGGCGTCCTGGCCATCGGCCGCTGCGGCCTCCAGGACGGAATCGCAGGCGTCGCACCAGGACGCGCCGATGCGGCGGGACTTTTCCCAGATGGCGACGGCGGCGGTCTCGGCGACCCATGCGCGCTGATAACCAAGCAGGACCTCGGGGACGGTGCTTTCAGCGCCCGCAGGCGCGGCGCTGCCGGCACCGGCTGCAAGGGCAACGGCGGTGACAACGGCGGCGACGGCCCGCTTAAGCGCGGGCTTTTTGCTTGCTGGTTTTTTGTTTGCCATCGGCGGCTTTCGGTTGCGCTGGCCCTTGGTTCATGCCCAGGATGCGGCGCTTGATAACGTCAACGGCGCTTTCGGAAAGGCCCAGCTCCTTGCCCACGGCTTGCACTTGCAGCGCGGCCTCGGCCTTGACGATCTCGCGGATTTTCAGTTGCCGGGCCAGCGAGACGGATTCGCTTTTCGCCAGATGCTCGAGCGATTTCGACAGCAGCATGATTTCCATCGGCGAGCTGGCGGCATCTTCATCGTTGGCGATCTGCTGGAAAGCCACGGTGCGCAGCATTTCGGCGACGAGGCGCCCCATGTCGCTCTCGGGATCGTCCTTCATCTTGCCGATCCAGACCCTCGCGACTTCCTGCGCCTCGCGGTATTTCTGCATCTGCGTCTTGGCGTTTTGCACGTAGCGGCCGACCGCGCTGCGCGATGCCTCGGCGCCCATCGCCTTGATGACGGCGACGATGTCGTTGATGGAGGCGCGGTCCTCGCGGATGGCGGCGTCGACCGCTGCGCGGACGCGCGGGTCCAGCTGCTTGATGCTTGAGGGTTTGGCCACGGCTACTCCGGCGCGGGCCGTTTGACGCCGGGCACGGTGGCCACGCCGCGCGACACGTCAAGACCGCGCTCGCTCATGATCGGCACCATCACGCCGGCTGTCTCTTTGGCGTGCACCAGGCCCTGCTCATTGAGCCAGGCGATATCGGAGCGCAGCACGTCCATCGAGACGTTATGCGCGAACTGGCCCAGCGCCGTCTGCAGCAGGTATTGGTTGGCGCTGTAGCCCGCTGATTCCGCTAGCAGGCGCAGGATCGTGAGGCGGCGGTCCTCAGTGAGGGCTTCTCGAAAGTTCATTTATTTTTGATTCAGCAGGAAATCGGAGATCTGATGGAGGGAGCGTTTGACTTCGACGAGGGTGGCACTCTGCGAGCTGGTCTCGCGCACCAGGCCGGTAATATCCTGGCGCATGCCATGCATGTCTTCTTGCGTCGGCAGCGCCGCAATATTGCTTTCGGCCTTGGTCAGCCGCTTGCCGTGATCGGCCACCGACGCGCCGTGGTCATCGATCTTTTTCTCCAGGTCTTTTTTCATCCCGGCCACCTTTTCGGAAAACTGATTGATGATGACCTTGGTCAGCGCCCAATAGCCGGTGATGATGAACACCGCCAGCGTCACGAGGTGCCAAAATTCAATTTTCATTTCCATCCCCATCGTCGGTCCTGTTCAAGAATCAGGGTTCAATATTTTCTGCCGCTTCCGCACCGCCTCGATCAGCTCCTTCAGGCGGTCCGCGCAGTCCGTTGTCTTTGGCCCGTTTGCCAGCGCCCATTCTTCCAGCGTCTGATGGCGCCCCGAGGTCAAGGGCGACACGCTCCGGCATTCGACCAGGAGACTCTCCGGGATCGCCGGCGCTGACGGCTCCGAAGGCTTCGTTAATGACTCGCAACCGGCGAGCGTCAATGCTGCAATCAACAGGATCAGGAATCTTTTCTGCATGCTGCTTTACCTCCTGCTGCAGGGCCTCTACTTTCCGGGCGCCGGCAGCCTTACGGGCTTCCGCTTTCTTGACGACGCCCTGCTGGGCGGCATCTACCTTCTGGGCCTTCTTCACGTACAGCTTGGTCTCGCGCAGCTCCGTCGCATCGCGGCGATTGCTCTCCGCCTTCACGCCCCAGACGTAGCCCGCAAAAATGCTAACGATGGCCAGCGCGATAATGGCCAGCCACCGATAGCCGACCGGGATCACGGAGTACATGAACCCGCCCCCCAGCGTGCCGCGATGTATCGCGGTTCGAGCGTAAACAGGATGCGCGCCGGGTAGCCGTTGTTTTCGGTCTTAGCAGATGGCGCGCGTCCCGCATTCACCTGGGCGACACTTTCCCATTTCTGAGGATCCAATTTGAGACGCGCGGCGAGAGCCTCGTCGCGTCGCAGCCAGCCCTCGCCGCCGTTATATGCGGCGAGGGCTTTCGACATGCGGTCGCAAGGCGTGGCGGCGCTGGCTCTCGAATGCAAAGCGTGCATATAACGGTTCTGCGCAAGGAAGGACCAGCGCGGATCGGACGGCAGCACGCGGCCTTGCTCGTCCGGATAATCCGCCGCGGTTGCCGGCATGAACTGCGCGCAGCCCTGGGCGCCGACCGAGGAGCGCGCGTTGCAGTTCCAGCCGCTCTCCTGGTGGATCTGCGCGGCCATCGTGGCGCAGGGCGCGCCGGCCTTCCACACCGAATGACAGATGCGCACATAGTCGCGCTGGAAAGCACGCGCCTCGCGCGGGATCGTTTCGGCCGCGTGGGCCGGGCGACCTACGCCGGCCCACATGATGAAGGCCAGGAGGACCAGGGCAAGCGCGGCGGCGAAATTCTGGAGGCGGGTCTTCATCAGAACGTCGTCTGCTGGGCGACGGCACGGGTCAGCGCCATCATGCCCTGCTGCAAGTGAGTCTTGGCGATGCCGCACCAGCGTGGATCCGCGCTCTTGATCATTTGCACCCGCTCAACCAGGCCGCCGAGATCCTCGCCGACTTTCTTGATGGCGTTGATGAGGTCGATCTCTTCTTGCGAGAGATCGCGGTAGCCGGTGATTTTCTTGTGCTGGTTATCCATGATCAGAACACCAGCGCGGCAGCGATCATGCAGCCGATCACGAAGAACGTCCGTCGAAAGCATGCCCAAATGAACAGGCTGTCGTTGTTGATCGAACCAATTATGAACTGCCCGGCTTCGCCCCCGATGCAGTCCGTGCCGTCTTTGCACAGTACCTCGCAGACGGGGTTCTCATAACATTTGCCCGGCTTAGCTTCGCCCACCGCAAGCGGCGGCTTCTCAGGCAGGAACAGGTGAGGCCGCGCGTAGGGCATGAACAGAATATCCATGTAGAACGCGGCAACACCGATGCCGGTGAGGAATGCGGCTTTGAACAACAGATCGCTCACGCGTTCTGGCTGGAAGACAAACACCAGCGCTGCCAGCACCAAGGCAACGGCCAGCAGCACCAGGCGGAACAGGGTTTTACATTTCAGGGCCTCGAACATTTAGATTGCCTCCCACTTGGATGGACTAAATTGGCACGAGCGCACGAAGCCGATGAAGGTGAACGGGCCGTCAAGCTGACAGCGACCGAACCCGAGCGCCGCCATATCGGCAGCGCTGCGGGTTTCTTTCTCGACGTTATGGAGGCGGCAGTTGCCGCATGTGGGCTCGCGTTTCATGAGCCCTGATAATGCTCAGGCGCGCGCGGGGAGTCTTTGGAGAAATCTCAAAAACTGAGGCGAGGGATGCTACTCGGGGAAGGGGTCGATAGCCTTGCGCATGGCCGCGCGGTATTCGTCGGCAGCTTCCTGCGTCCAGCGGTAGTGATCGAGCTCAGACCAGGACCGGCGCGGGCCGGGGACGGCTATCCACTGCACCTCGTCCGGCGCGAAGAATGATACCGCATACGGTGGCATCCGCTCGCCTGGTTTATGCGGTCGGAAGTGGACGGCGAAGCCGCCCGGCTTTTGCGCGGAGCGGGTGGAGATATCGACCTGGAGTGCTGCGGGTTTCATTGCGTCGCGGCAATCGCCCCATCGCATTTCGGAACCTTGGACTTTTTTGACGCGGACATTATCGCGCCATACATTTTTTCCGCCTCGGCAGAACACTGCGTGGCGGCTTTATTTAGAGCGGCGATTTCTTCACGCAGCATTTCGACATCGCGGCGGGTGCCACTCAACTTCTGATACTCAGGGATCAGTTGCTCTTTCTTGATTGCGCCCTCTGAGTTTATTTTCGCCATTGAGAGAGCATGACAGTACTCGTGCGGCATCATTGTTTGCCCAACCCCGCGTTTGATTTCATCTTTGTATTGCGCGTATTCCTTGACGGCGCAATCGGCAGCAGCGGCCTGGGCCGGCACCAAGAAAAACAAAACGAAAAGAACATTTTTCATACGCGCTCCCCAAGTTGTTTAAACACCAGCCTGCCGATAACAATAAAGTCCTCTTCCTGATTTTCTTCCTTGTCACCGCGAACCATCCAGGTCTCCAGCGTTTTGTCGTAGCTGCTGACCATGATGCCCTCGCCAGGAATGCGCTGCAGCTTCTTGACGAAGTTCTTTCCATGCTGCCGAAACACATAGACCGAATCATGGAGGACTTCGCTCTCCCGGTGAAAAATCGGCACGTGCCGGTCAGTCAGAAACGGCGACATGCTGACACCATCAAGGTCCGTTGAAAAGCACTCGCCGGGTGGATAGCCGATTTCCTTTAACCAGAAGCTGCGGCGGTAAGCGTTCCATTGCTTGATGGCCTCGTCGCCGTTCTCGATGCCGGTACCCATCGACGCGATCACGTCGTAGTGGCGAATGCAGACGAACTCCTCGGCGAAATTCTTGGGCCAGTCCGTCAGGTAGTCATCAGCCGGCATCTTTACCCGCAGCCGGTCTTTGTCCACGTCGCCCCTCTGCGCCGCGTCGCCCGCGTTCAGATAGTCCAGCCGCTCTTTGCGGCTCAGGTTCGTCGGCACCGGGTAAGGCGCGTCCGGCAGAAAGATCGGCTGGCTCTTGTCCCCCATCAGCCATAGTGGGTTGACCGGGATTTTCTGCGGGACCTTCAATAGCAAGTCAGCGGGCAGGCGCTTTTTTCCGCCGATTATGTCCTTGATACTTTGCCTTTTTTCACCCAATAGGTCGGCGAATAAGGAAATGGATATGCCCGTGGCCAGCCACAATTCCCTCAATACCGTCGCGCCGTCTAGTTCTTCTGCCATTTATTTTCACTTTTGGCGGAAATATCGCTTGACTCTGATTTTTCCACCGTTTAAGATTATTTCCACCGATAAGCGATGGATATTTTAAGCGGACATGAAACATACACCCGAAAAGCGCAGCGCACAAGAGCGCGCCGATTTGAAGAAAGCGCGAGATTTTCTCAAGGGCCAAGGCATCACGATCTCAGAGTGGGCCATGTCCCACGGCATACCGCCCGGTGTGGTTGTCGATCTTTTGGCCGGCAAGACCAAAGCAATGCGCGGCAAGGCACGCGAAGCGGCCGTCCTTCTCGGGATTAAAGCCAAACCCAACCTAATTAAGAGGGCCGCATGAGCACACCTATTGGAAAGCGTCTCAAACGTCGCAACCTCACGCGCGAGGAATGGCGCATCTTTTATCGGAAATTCCGCGACCTTGGCGTCGCGCCTCGAATTCACGCGGAAATGGATCGCCTGCTTTTTCGCCATGCGTCACTGATGCTCGTCGACGACATGCTGGCGAAGCGCGCCGTTTTCCGCTCTGAGTGGTACGAGCCATACGGCACCCGCCCGGCGATGCACCACATGATCAAAAAGACTCATGGCCGACCGTTTGAGCGCGAAGTGCCGCGTTTTATTCCAGCCCTCCCGCTGAAGGGATATTTCATCAAGCCCCGCATCGTTCATCTGCCGGGGCTAGGCCATGACTGAGCAAGTCCTCGAGAAGCCCGCCCGCGAATACAACAACGAGGGCCAGCAGCGAATCCTTGAGCTGGCGCGCCTATTGGCAGGCAATGAGTTCGCCGGCCTGACCAACGTCGAAATCGCCAAGGCAATGGGCATCAGCGCCCCGATGGTCCACCGCGACCTGTGGAATCTGGAGAAGGCCGGCTATGCCGAACAGATACCGGAGACCGGCCGCTGGCGCCTCGGCCCGCGCCTGATGCAGATCGCCACGGCCTTCTCGGTTCACGTCAATCGACAGCGCGCCGTGATCGATCAGATCGAGCAGCGCTACACAAGGCAGCCATGAGCGACGCCCTCTTCACGGTGCGCATGACGCACCGCCGCGATCCCGGCGTGTTCTTCGATATGAACGACCTGCTGGCCTCGTCGCCCGACCGCGCGCTACAGCTCGCCGTGCAATACGCCACCGACATCGTCCACCCCGAGCACTACCTGCCCTCCATCAAGGGCGCCAAAACCATCATCGATCTGCCCACAGAGGAAAGCCATGTCCCGCAAAGTTAAAGCCGCCACGACCATTGAGCCGCTACCCGTCAACGACGCTGCCATCAAGGAGGACCTTGCCGCGAACGACCGCCGTGTCGGCATGCTGGCCGAAATCGACGAGGTCTATGGCGCCAGCCTGCCGT
Source organism: Usitatibacteraceae bacterium (assembly GCA_036394575.1). GTDB lineage: Bacteria > Pseudomonadota > Gammaproteobacteria > Burkholderiales > Usitatibacteraceae > UKL13-2. The sequence continues at coordinate 28,341 of DASWEY010000047.1, forward strand.
ATGCCAGGGAGCGCGTCATTGCCGAGGCGGCGTTCTTCTTCAATCAGGGCTCCGAATCCTTCTTCGAGGCGGGCAAGCGCCTCATTCTGCTGAAGGAGCACGAGGAGCATGGCGGCTTCCTGAAGGCGCTGGACAGCCTGGGAATCGAGGAGCGCACGGCCCGCCGCATGATGACTGTTGCCGCCAAATTCTCAAATCGGACAACGTTGTCCGATTTGAGCAAATCGAAACTTTTGGAGCTGGCGGTGCTGGACGACGAGGAACTGGACGCCCTGGACAGGGGCGGCACCGTGGCCGGGCTGCAGGTTGATGCCATCGAGCAAATGAGCGTCCGCGAGCTGAAAGCCGCCCTGCGCACCGAGCAGCAGGACCACGAGGCCACCCGCACCCAGGTGGCGAAAAAGGACGAAAAGATCAACGCGCTGGACAAGCAGTTGACCAAGCGCGGCAAGTCACGGCCCTGGGCCGAGGAGGCGAACGACCTGCTCAAGGGCTTCGTCGCCGGCAGCCAGGCGCAGCTTGAAAGCCTCGCCGCCTACCACGATGGTCTGGAGATGCTGGCCGAGGTCCTGGACCAGAACGACGCCCCGGCCGGACAGAAGGATTCCGCCGCGCGCACGGTGCTTGCCGAGGCCAGCAAGTTGTTCGAGCTGGCCAGCAAGATTACCGAGCTGGTCAACGAGCGCTACGCCGCCAACATCGTCCAGTAGCCCAGCCACCCATGCGCCAGATTCACAATTTGCGCGAGCACCTGAAAGGCGTCGCCGCCTCCATAGATGCGGCAGGCCACGGCAGGAAGGGCGACCTCGTCGCCCACCATGCCGAGGACCTGGGCCTTTCCGTCCAGGCGCTCTATCGCACGCTCAAGAACGAGATCGGCTGGGAATCGGGTCGCAAGACGCGCGCGGACAAGGGCAGCACCTGCGTGCCGGAATCGTCCCTGGAATTCATGGCGGCGCTGCAGAGGGCCACGCCGCGCAAGAATGGCAAGCAGATATTGCACGCGCCGATGGCGCGCTTTATCACCGAGCAGTCTGGCATGCAGATCAGCGTCACGCCCTCCCGCGCCCAGGCGTTGCTGCGCCAGCGCGGCCTGGACGCCGCCACGCAGGCCCGCCCGCTGCCGCATGTGGAGATGCGCTCGCGCCCGAACCAATGCCACCAGGTGGACCCGTCCTTGTGCCTGATCTACTACTCCCCCAACGGCGAGCAGAATGTGATCCGCGAGGACCAGGTCTACAAGAACAAGTTTGAAGCCTTCGATAAGGTGAAATTGAAGGTATGGCGCTACGTGCTGGTCGATCATGCCTCGCACTGGATATGCGTGCGCTATTACGAGGCGCGTGGCGAGACGCAGGATTCGCTGTTCAAGTTCCTGATGCACGCCTGGACGAAGCGCGACGATTGCCCCTTCCACGGTGTGCCGGCCTCGCTGATGATGGACCCCGGCAGCGCTAACACGGCGCACGCGATCAGCAACCTGGTCGATGCGCTGGAGGTCAAGCTGCTGATCAACAAGCCGGGCCAGCCGCGCGCCAAGGGCGGCGTGGAGGTTGCGCAGAATATCGTCGAGGACCACTTCGAATCGATGTTGCGCTTGCAGCCGGTGAACAGCGTCGCCGAACTGAACGAGGCGGTAGACCGCTGGTGCATCGCCTACAACGGCAACCAGATCAAGGGCCTGATCACGACGCTGCATCGCGTTGGCATCAAGCCCACGGCCCGCACCGACTTGTGGCTAAAAATCCGCCCGGAGGAGTTGCGCCAGTGCCCGTCGTTTGCGGTGTGCGCGATGCTGATGCGCGGCGCGCAGCGCGAGCTGCAAGTTTCCAACGGCCTCTCCATCCGCTACCGCCACCCACAATCGCCGGCGACCCGCACTTATGACGTGCGCAATATCCGCACGCTGCGCGCCGGCGAGAAGGTCACCGTGCGGCCCCTGGTGTATGGCGACGAGGCCGTGATCATTGAAGTGACGCGCTATGACGGCGAGAAGCAAACCTCGCGGCTTGAGCCGGTGCGCGATTACGACGAGTTCGGACGCCGCGCCGACGCGCCGCTGATCGGCGAGGAATACCACAGCCTGCCGGTGCATGCCGCCCAGGAGCAGAGCGAGCAGCTGGACGCGATTGCTTTCGGTGTGGATGGCGATGGCGTGATCCGCGACCGCGAGCAGATCGAGAAGGCCAAGGGCGACAGCAAGGCACATCCCTTCGCAAACATGAACGGCGGCCTCGGCCTGAAGCCGCTCGACGCGCTGAAATCCATCACACCGCTGACCTATCTGCCTAAGAAGGCCACGCCCATCGAGATCAAATCGGCGCCGCTCAAGCCGCTGCAGTCGGTGGAGCTGGAGAAAACGGGCGGCGCGCTGTGCGTGCCCTCTGCGGCGCAATTGTCCGACGACGATACCCGGCTCTCTCACCTGCAGATGGCGAAGCGCCTGCGCGTCGAGCTGGAGGAACACTGGAACAGCGACCTGTACGCGGAGATGGCCGCTGCCTACCCGCAAGGGGTGACCTACGAGGAGATGCCCTCGGTCATCGAACGATTCAAACGCACCACGGGCCTCGCGGGCCTGCGAGTGGTGAAGTGAGGTTGCCATGTCTCTATCGCTTGCTCATTCCATCAGCTCGTCGTTTCGCGTTGCCAAAACTAAAACCCTCGGCACGGATGCTTATCGACAAATGACAAATTACAAACCGCTTCGCTTGCGCTCTGTACTGGAGGAGTTCCACATCAGCCAGCGCGCGCTATGCAATGTCGTCCATCAATTCGACGGCAAACCGCTGTCCGGTTCGGCGCTGAATCTGCTGCTGAATTGGGGCACATGGCCACGCAAGACCACGCCGCATTCGATCAAGCAGCAGGTCGAGGCGCACCTGAAGGAGAAGGGCCTGCCCGCCGGCGTAATTGCCACATTGTGGGAAGTCGAAGACCCCGGCAGCACGCCGGCGCAGCACAAGACCGGCCACATGGCCGTAATCCCCCCGCGCCTGCAACGCCTGGCGCTTTTCAAAGACTTTTTATCCAAGGAGACCGAGATGCTTTCTGACGAAGCCAAGCAGCTGTTCGGCATTACCCATTCGCCATTTATCAACGATGTGAACGAGGAAGCCGACCTCTACACGAACAAACAGATTATCTACGTCCGCAACGTGATGTGGAACACGGCCAAGCTCGGCGGATTCGTCGCCGTCGCCGCCGAAGTGGGCGCGGGCAAGAGCACGCTGCGCCGCTGGGTCGAGGACCGAATACAGCGTGAGAAGTCGACCGAATCCCCTGTGCGCGTCATCACGCCGCGCCTGTTCGGCAAGGAGAGGCTCACGGCAGGCATGTTGTGTGAGGCCATCATCCGCGACCTGAACCCGGACGAGCGCATGCCGGTGTCGATGGAGAACCGGGCGCGCAAGGTGGAACGCATGCTGACGGCGAGCCTGCAGGAGGGCAACAAGCACGTCATCATCATCGAGGAGGCCCACCTGCTTACGATCCACATGCTCAAGGCGCTAAAGCCCTTTATTGAACTGGAAAAGGGCTTCAAAAAGATGCTGTCGATCATCCTGATCGGCCAGCCCGAGCTGCTCGACAAACTGAACGCGCGCATGCATCCGGAGGCGCGCGAGGTGATCCAGCGCATCGAGGTGGTGCAGCTACCCGGCATCGACAAGGATGTGAAGGGCTACCTCGCACTCAAGTTCAAGCGCGTAGGAATCCTGGCTGACCAAGTGTTCGACACGAACGCCTACGACGCCATCGTGGCGCGCCTGACGGACAAGGGCCGCAATGGGCATGTCGAATCGATCTGCTACCCACTGACCGTCAACAACCTGGTCATCAAAGCGCTGAACGAAGCCGCAGCGGCCGGGCTGAAGAAGGTCAATGCGGACGTGATTCGGGACCTGTAGGCCATCGCCATGAAAAACGTCCCCTTCGACCGCACTGTCTTTCTGCTGCAGATCGCTGCAGTGTTGGCGGCTATTCGATTTGTGATCGAGCTTCTCTCGGTATTCAAGCCATGAATATCTCCGGCCTCCAGCTCGAACGCGCCGCACGCCAGGGCAATCGCCGCAGCAACATCATCGCGGCGGTGGCCCTGGTGGCGATCCTGGGCGGGTATGTCGTCGCCGCCCACTACGACGAGATCGATCGCCACGCCATCGCCGTGGCGATTGCCGACCGCGCCATGACCGAGGCCGTGCAGGCGCTGCCCTTCGCCGACTACGTGCGGGTGGACAAGCACTGCAAGGTGCCGATGCGCGGCCAGGTGCTGACGATGCGGCCGGCCACGGATCCGGCGCGCGGCTATGAGTGCGAGACGGTTGAGAACGTCGGCTATGGCCGCGCGCCGAGGGTGGTGGCGCGCGAGTACTCGCGGGGGGAATGATGACACGGACAGTAGAACAAGTGGCACGCAATGCCGAAGGCATCGCCAGGGCGTGCCTGGATTTTATGCGCGCACGGTCTGGCGAACGATTTCTCGCCAGTCAGCTAGCGGAGGCCCTCGGGCTTGCCCCCAAAGCCGTGACGACCGCGATGAACCAGCGCTATTCAAATCTGAAATCGAATGTGCAGCGCGAACTGGCCGGTCGTCTGAATGGATACAACTATTTTCGTTATTGGGTCGGTTCGGCGGATGACCAGGGCGACAGCGCCACCGCCCGCACACGTATCTGGCTGCGCCGCCATAAATGCGCGGCGCGGCCCTCTGTGGTGGCCAAGGCGCTGCACATGGAAGTGGCCGACGTGGCCAAGGCGCTGCAGCTGCTGCATGCAACAGGCAACGCGGTGCGTTGCGAACTGCCGCTGCGGTCCGGCCACGACCGCTATGAATATCGACTGATGGGGATCGCGCAATGAAAAAAGCTGCTGTATTTATGTTGTCCTGGGCGTGCGTGATCGGCGTGGTGCTGCTGAGCGATTACGCCTTCCGCAACCATCCGGGCCTGGTGGTTGGCGTGTGGGCGGTGGTGATCCTGGCTTGTGTTTTCTACTGCGCCAACACGATCGTCATCAAGCTGCGGGCGGAGATACGGCTGCAGGCCGTGGCGAACCGGGTTATCGAGGGCATCCAGACGCGCACGAAGACTGCTGCGGCTGCGGGCGGCTTTCCTTCGTACGCGGCGGATGTGCCGGCGTTCTTGCGCAAGGGTGGAGTGATCTGATGATCCGCGTCACGATCCAGATGCTGCCTGGCGGTGATGAATCCAAGGCGCGCAACCTCGGGACAATCGAGATTGCCAATGATGGAACCGGCACGATTTCGCGCGGCAACTACATGGCGCGCTTCATGAAGTTCGGCCGGCCCAAGTCGATCTGGAAGACCGGCCTGGTGCGCGATTTTCCCCGGCAAAGCCGTGGGCCCTACGACCTGCTGCTGCGTGCCTTGGTGGCCGTTGTAGGGCCGCGCAACAAGATGTTCATTGCCCACCTCAAGGAGGCCGATGACGCCTTGAGTTGCCCCGAGCTTTTCGAGCTCCCCCGCGAGGTAGCGAAATGACCACGTCCACCACGAACGCAAAAATTCTCTCCGTGCTGAGCCGCCATGTCGGCCACGGCCACGGCATCGGCGTCGGCCCGCTGGCCAGGCTCGCCGATGTGCCGGAGCGTGAGGTGCGCCGCGCCGTAAGCGCCTTACGCGAGGAAGGCGTGAGCGTCTGTGCCCACCCGACGACGGGTTATTTCCTCGCCGCCAACGACAAGGAGCTCGACGACTACTGCATCAAGTTCCTGAAGGACCGCGCGCTGCATTCCCTCCGGCTGGCATCGCGCCTGAAGAACATCGCCCTGCCGGAAATGATGGGTCAACTGAAGCTGGAAACTTAAGGAGCAATCGTGGCAGATGAAAAATTGTTTTCCCCAGAGCAAGCTGCTGGCCTGAGGGATATGTTCAAGGGTGTTGTCCAGGACTTTTTGTCCCCTCAAACGGCGGGTGAA
>DASWEY010000048.1:0-26021 GCA_036394575.1 Usitatibacteraceae bacterium
GCTTGGCCACGCCGATGGCATAGGCCACCTGGATCTGGCATTGCTTGGCGAGGCCGGCCGCCACCACGTTCTTGGCCACATAGCGCGCCGCATAGGCGGCGGAGCGGTCCACCTTGGACGGGTCCTTACCGGAGAATGCGCCGCCGCCGTGGGGGCAGGCGCCGCCATAGGTGTCGACGATGATCTTGCGCCCGGTCAGGCCGCAGTCGCCCTGCGGGCCGCCGACCACGAAACGGCCGGTCGGATTCACCAGATACCGGGTATCTTTCAGCCATTCCTTCGGCAACACCGGCTTGATGATAGTTTCGATGACAGCTTCGTGAATATCCGTTTGTGACATTTCCGGTGCGTGCTGGGTGGACAGCACCACGGTGTCGATGGAATGCGGCTTGCCATCGACATAGCGCATCGTCACCTGCGATTTGGCATCCGGGCGCAACCAGGGCAGGCGGCCATCCTTGCGCACTTCCGACTGCCGTTGCACCAGGCGGTGCGCATAGTAAATCGGGGCCGGCATCAGTACCGGGGTTTCGTCGCAGGCATAGCCGAACATCAGACCCTGGTCGCCGGCGCCCTGGTCGAGGCTGTTGTCCTGGGCCTTGTCCACGCCCTGGGCGATATCGGGGCTCTGCTTGTCGTAGCAGACCATCACCGCGCAGCCGCGGTAATCGATGCCATACTCGGTATTGTCATAGCCGATGCGCTTGATGGTGTCGCGCGCCACGCCGATGTAATCAACATTGGCATGGGTGGTGATTTCACCGGCGAGCACGACCAGGCCGGTGTTACAAAGCGTTTCAGCCGCAACACGCGAGCGCGGATCCTGGGCTAGAATCGCGTCCAAAATTGCATCGGAAATCTGATCGGCGACCTTGTCAGGGTGGCCCTCGGAAACGGATTCGGAAGTAAACAGATAGTCGTTCATTGGGTATCCCCACAGTCGTTGAAAGATGGTCAGACAATCTTGAATTCTAGCAGAAAGCCCCTCCCCAACCCACCCTGCCCGGCGCCCGGGCAAAGGTCCGTTGCGCAATGAGCGGGCTGTTCCGGCTGCTGGGCAAACTGCCGCTGCGCGCGAATCACGCCATCGGCGCCGCGCTGGGCTGGCTGACATGGTGCCTGTCGCCCCGCCAGCGCCGGCTGACGCACGCCAACCTGGCCCTGTACGGCGCCGGCCACCCGACGGATGATCTGGCCGCGATTGCGCATTGCGCGGTGGCCGAACAGGGACGCGGCTTCACCGAACTCGCCATCGCCTGGACGGCGCCGGTCGAACGCCTGTATGCCCTGGTCCGCGAATGCGGCGGCTGGCAATATATCGAGGCCGCCAAGTCCGCGCATCGCGCCATCATTTTCGTCACGCCGCATCTGGGCTGTTACGACATTGCCGGCCGCTATCTCGAAAGCCGCATCCCGGTCACCGCCCTGTATCGCCCGCCCAAGCAACGCTGGCTGCAACAACTGATGGAGGCCGGGCGCTGTCGCGGCGGCGGCTCGACCGCCGCAGCCGGTGCCGCCGGCGTGCGCACCCTGCTGAAAACCTTGAAGAGCGGCGGCAACATCATCATTCTTCCCGACCAGGTGCCAGGCCAGGGCGACGGTGTGTGGGCAGAATTTTTCGGCAAGCCCGCCTACACCATGACCCTGCTGCCGCGGCTCGCGCAATGCACCGATTCCGTCGTGCTGTTTTTTTTCGCCGAACGCCTGCCCAAGGGGCGCGGCTACTGTGTGCATATCGAACCGATGCCCGAACCCTTTTCCGAAGATCGCGATATCGCCGCCCGGCAGACCAATGCCATGGTGGAAAAACTGATCGCGCAGGCGCCGGCGCAATACCTGTGGAGCTATAACCGCTACAAGCACCCGGCGGGCGCACCCCTGCCACCCTGTCCAGCGGAAGACCGGGAATGAGGATCGCCCTATGGTTGCTGTGGTGCATGCGCTGGTTGCCGATCCGCTGGGTCGCGGCCATGGGCAATGGCCTCGGCAGCCTGCTGTTTCACTGGGGGCGTCGGCGCGTGTCCATGATCAACCTCCGGCTTTGTTTTCCGGAAAAAAGCGAGCAGGAGCGCGAGGCCATCGGCCGCGGCGTATTCCGCAATCTGGGACGCGCCACCCTTGATCTCGGCCGCGTCTGGTATGCCCCGGTGGAGTCGGCGCTGGCGCATGTAAAACTGCTCGACACCGAACACCTGGATACCCTGCGCGGCAAGGTGCCGGTGATCATCCTGGCGCCGCATTTCGTCGGTCTCGATATCGGCGGGGCGCGATTCTCGCAGGCCTATCCGGAAGCGTTTTCCATGTACTCCGCGCAAAAAAACAAGACCTTCGACGCCGCCCTGCGCCGCGCGCGCCTGCGCTTCGGCGAGCCCTTGCTGGTGACCCGCCAGCAAGGCCTGCGCCCGGTGCTGAAAGCGCTGAAGGAACACAAGCCGTTCTACTATTTGCCGGACATGGACTTCGGCGCCAAGGATGCGGTGTTCGTCGATTTCTTCGGCATCAAGACCGCCACGGTCACCGCACTGGCGCGATTGTGCGAAATCACCGGCGCGAAAGTGGTCCCCCTGGTCACACGCCAGACCGCGGATGGCTATGAAGCGCGCTTCTACCCGGCCTGGGAGAATTATCCCAGCGGCGATGCCGCGGCCGATGCCCGGCGCATGAATACCTTCCTCGAGGCGCGCATTGTGGAAATGCCCGACCAGTATTTCTGGGTGCACAAGCGTTTCAAAACCCGCCCGCCGGGCGAAGCCAATTTTTATGATCGACCGTCAGGAATCGGCTAGAATCCGGGAATGGCTTACTTTCATGTATTCCTGCGCGGCGAGCACTTCCTGATCGAACAAGACGGGAAGCAGACGTGGATGGGCTTCTACAAGAACGTCTACACCGAGGCCGCCAATGCCGACGAGGCGAGCAATATCGCCATTTCGCGCGCCTGCGCGGATCCGGCATTCCGCGCCTCTGTAAAGAATCCGGCCGACAAGCCGCCGGCGATGAACATCGAAGAAATCACCGAGATCGAAAAAGACACCTCGCTCGCGGACAGCGGCTTCGTGTTCTTCCCCGACGAAACCGCCGCCTAGGCAGGCCTTTTTTCATGCGCCTCACCTTCACCAAGATGCATGGTCAGGGCAATGACTTCATCATGCTGAACGGCATCGCCCAGCCGCAGGCCAGTGCGCTCAATGCCGCGCAGATTCGCAAGCTGGCCGACCGGCATTTCGGCATCGGCTGCGACCAGTTGCTGCTGGTGGAAAACGCCCTCACCCCGGGGGTCGACTTCCGCTATCGCATTTTCAACGCCGACGGCGGCGAAGTCGAGCAATGCGGCAACGGCGCGCGCTGCTTCGCGCAGTTCGTGCGCAGCGAGGGCCTCAGCAACAAGGCCGAAATCCGCGTCGAGACCATGAGCGGGGTGATCGCGCCGCGCATCGAGGCCGACGGCCTGATCCGCGTCGATATGGGGGCGCCGCGCTTTGCGCCCGCCGCCATTCCCTTCAAGGCCGACGCCCAGGCCCTCAAGTACGAGCTCAATGTGCAGGGCATGGTGCTGACCATCGGCGCGCTGTCGATGGGCAATCCGCATGCAGTGCAGCTGGTGCGCAATGTCGATCAGGCGCCGGTACGCGAAGACGGACCGCTGATCGAGAATCATGAGCGCTTTCCGCAGCGCGTCAACGCCGGCTTCATGCAGATCGTGTCGCGCGACCAGATGCGGCTGCGCGTCTGGGAGCGCGGCGCGGGCGAGACCCTGGCCTGCGGCACCGGCGCCTGTGCGGCCGTGGTCACCGGCATCCGCTGGGGTCTGCTCGACGAAACGGTGCGCGTTTCCACGCGCGGCGGCGATCTCGCGGTAACATGGCAGGGCGTCGAGCACGGCGACGATGCGCCGGTGCTGATGTCCGGCGCGGCCACCACCGTGTATCGCGGCGAGATTGAAATCTAGCGAAATCCAGGAACCCCAAAAAAAAGAGGTAACGCGTGTCCGACTCGCAATTGAATATCGACGATGTGGCCGAATTTTTACGCGCCAACCCGGATTTTTTTGAACAGCATGCCGATGTGCTGCTGGCCCTGAACGTCGCGCACCCGCATGGCGGCCGCACGGTTTCCATCCCGGAACGCCAGCTGATCGCCACCCGCGAAAAAGTGCGCCTGCTGGAGACCAAGCTGGCGGAACTGATCCAGTTCGGCGAAGAAAACGATCTGCTGTCGGACAAGGTGCAGCAACTGACCCTGAAACTGATCGATGCGCCCTCGCTCAACGCGGCCGTCGATACGCTGTACCTCGATCTTCTCGACCGTTTCCGGATTCCGCATGTGGCGATCCGGCTGTGGAACGTGGCGGCGCCGGGCAGTAGCGATACGCCCGAATTCCAGACCGTCGCCCCGGAGCTGCGGCAATTCGTGGAGGCGATGACCCAACCCTACTGCGGCGGCCATCCGGTGTACGAAACCCATTTGTGGTTCGGCGAGCATGCGCCGCATTTGAAGTCCTATGCCATGGTGCCGCTGAAGATGGGCGGCTGCTTCGGCCTGCTGCTGATGGCCTCCGAAAGCGCCGAACGCTTTTACGCCGATATGGGCACCCTGTTCCTGACGCGCATCGGCGATACCTTTGCGCACGTTCTCGCCCGCCAGCTGACCTTCCTCCCGCCCGGCCAGGGCTGATTCTCGATTGCCGCCGCGGTCGATCGTGAATGCGTCGCCCAAGCCTGCGGAACCTTCGGTCGAACAATACCTCGCGCATCTGAAGCACGAGCGGCGCCTGGCGGCGCTGACCCTGAAGCACTACCGGCGCGACCTGGAGTTGCTGGGCGCCCTGGTCGCGGCAGAGCCGCAGCGTTCGCTGGCAACGCTCACGCAGATGGACATTCGCCGCTATATCGCCACCCTGCATTCGCGCGGCCTGGGACCGAAGTCGCTGGCGCGGGTATTGTCCGGCTGGCGCGGTTATTTCGAGTTCATGCGCCGCCTCGAAAATGAACGCGCGTCGGTCAACCCGGCCGAGGGCGTGCGTGCGCCGAAGGCCGCCAGGCGCCTGCCCGAAACCCTGTCCCCGGATGAGGCGGTACGCCTGGTCAGTTTCGCGGACGATTCGCCGGAGGGCGTGCGCGACCGCGCCGTGTTCGAGCTGCTGTACTCCTGCGGCCTGCGCGTGTCCGAGCTCACCGGGCTGAATCTCGACGCCATCGATTTCTCAAGCGGCGAAGCGCGCGTGCACGGCAAGGGCGGCAAAACGCGCATCGTGCCGATCGGCCGCCACGCGCTCGACGCGCTCCGGCACTGGCTGACGGTGCGCGCCACCGTCAAGGGCGCCGGCGGCGACGATATCCACGCGCTATTCCTCGGCAAGCAGGGCAGGCGCCTGTCGGTGCGCGTCGTGCAGACGCGCATCAAGCATTGGGCGATCGTGCAGGGCATCGGCGCCGATATGCATCCGCATATGTTGCGTCATTCCTTTGCCTCGCATGTGCTGCAGTCGTCCGGCGACCTGCGCGCGGTGCAGGAAATGCTCGGCCATGCCAGCATCGCCTCGACCCAGGTGTACACCCACTTGGACTTCCAGCATCTGGCAAAAATCTACGACGCGGCGCATCCCCGCGCGAAGAACAAGCCGGCGAAAAAATAATGCTGTCGAGGAAATTAAAACGCCAAACTCCAGCATTGGCGCGGTGTTTGAGGCAAAAATGCCCGGAAAAGCGCGCCAATGCTGGAGTTTTAAAAGCCGTTTTCTTGTTTACTTCCTACCCGGCAAGGTGGGTTAGGCGTTCAAAGCGGGCGATTTTGCAGAAAACGATAGTGCTTGCCATGGCAACGGCTTAATAATTGTCCAGTGGCCGCAGGCGACGATACGAGCCACCACCGAGAGGCGGCTCCCAGTCGCCCGTTTGCGCGCACAAAAAACGAAAAAAGCGGCGGCCCGCTACCGCCTTTCTTGTCACCGAACCGACGCATGGCGCGGACGTCATCGGTTCATTGCAAACCAGGGAATTCAAATGAAGAAGAACATTTTTTTCGCGGCGACGCTCACAATAGGTCTTTGTGGATGCGCCAGTCCGATTACCGGACCCAACCCCGCCAACCCCATGGTGACGGTGGTATCCGGTCGCTACATCGTGGTTGATCAGGAGCCGATCGTGGTGCCCAAAGGCGCCAGGGATTTCACCATTACCTGGGAACTGCCGCGCGCGACCGCATATACTTTTAGCGAAGACGGCATTGTCATCGCCGACGGTCGCGATGAATTCAAATGCAACCGGGAAGCAGGCCGCACCCGCTTCACCTGCGTTAATCGCAATTCACGTCCCGGCCGCTACAAATACACCATCAAGGTCATGGACGGCGACAAGCCCCTGCCGCCGCTGGATCCGATCATCATCAATGACAGCTAAGCGCTAGACCCGCGTCCTCTGGCCGGGATGTCTGCTGGCCGCCAGTTGGCGTGCCAGCCAGGCGCCGGCCTCGGCCAGCGCCTGTTCGGCCGGGATAACGCTCCCTCCCGTCGCCGCGGCTGCGAATGTCGCGTCTCCCATGGACGCGCGCGCCAGCGTGACCAGGGGCAGCAAAAAGGCTTTGTCGCCGGGATCGGGGTGCGAGCCGCTGCGCGCGGCCTGCGCCTCCGCAGCGCCGAACCAGCGCGCCGCATGCGTCCAATCCGCCCGCTGTGACGCCAGTCCGGCACTGACTTCGAGCAGGCTTTGCGTCGCCAATTTGGACCCGGTCTCCGCGATGATCGTCACCACCTCGGTCAGCATGGTCGCCGCTTCAGTATGTTGATGTCGGGTAATTGCCACCATGGCGAGATTGAGCAGGCCAATGCCGACGCTTTCGCGATCGTCAACCTGGCGGGCCAGCCCCACCGCTCTTTCATAAAGCGGCTGCGCAAGATCGAGTGCGCCCTCTATCCGGTGCAGTTGTGCAAGCGCGGTCATGGCAGCGCCCAGGTCGCGCGGGTCGCCGACGCTTTCCGCGAGCAACAGCGCCTCTCGCAGATAATCTCTCGCCGCCGGCAAATCGCCGCGCCCCATCGAGGCCACGCCCAGCGGCTGGAGCACCGCGGCGATGCGCGCCTGATCGCCCAGCTCGCGGGCAATGGCAAGGCTTTCCTCGAGATAAACAAGCGCCTCGGCATAGCGGCCCCTGACCACGTCCAATTGGCCGGCGATGAGCAAGACCCGACAGCGCAGCAAGCTATGCGCTTCGGCGCCACGGCGTGCCAATGCCTCCACCGTCAGCCGATGGCCAAGTGCCAGCAATCCGCGGTTGAACCAATAGAGTTTGCTTGCGAAGACCAATTTCAGTCCGGAATCGGCTCCCGTCGGCGCCGATTCGCACCATGCATGCGCCGCCAGCAGGTTTTCATGATCGGCATCGAGGCGCGCCATCCATTCGCCCTGCGCCGCCCCGTTGAGATGCGGTCGCGCCGTTTCCGCCAGCGCCAGGCAGTAGGCCAGATGGCGATTGCGCACATCGGCGGCCTCGCCCGAACCTGCCAGCTTCTCCTGTGCATAGGCGCGCACGGTCTCAAGCAAGCGATAGCGTTCGCCGTCGGCGTCCGGCGCCACCAGCGATTTCTCGATCAGTGCGGTGAGCACATCCAGAACCGCGTGCGCATCGGCAGCACCGTCCGCGCCAACGGCTTCGGCGGCCTCCAGGGTCCAGCCGCCGGCAAATACCGCCAGTCGCCGCAACAGCCCGCGCTCCGCCTCGCTGAGCAGATCGTGACTCCAGTCGATCGAGGCGCGCAGGGTCTGGTGATGCGGCAGGGCGCGATCGCCGCCGGTCAGCAGGTGGAAACGATCATCGAGACGGGCGGCGATTTTTTCCACCGGCAACGCCAGCACGCGTGCCGCCGCCAGTTCGATGGCCAGCGGCAGGCCATCGAGACGATGGCAGATGGCGGCCACCGCGCCCGCGTTCTGGGTCGACAGCCGAAACGCGGGCTGCACCGACTGGGCGCGATCAACGAACAGGCGCACCGCATCGAATGCGCTCATTGCCGCCGCATCCAGGGATTGGCGTATGTCCGGCACCGCCAGCGCCGGTACCGGGTACACGGTCTCGCCGGCCACGCGCAAGTGCTCGCGGCTGGAGGCCAGAATCTTCAGTTGCGGCCCCGCCTGCAACAGTTGGCGCGCGAGCTCGGCGCAGCCCCGCACCAGGGCCTCGCAATTGTCCAGCACCAGCAGCAGACGACGTTCGCCCAGATATTTCAGCACGGCCTCAAGCACCGAATGGCCGGCCTGCTCGCGCACCTGCAACACCGAGGCGACCGCCTGCGGCAGCAGTCGCTCGTCGGCGAGGGCGGCCAACTCGACGAACCAGACGCCGTCGGGAAATTCATCCAGCAAGCCCGCCGCCAACTGGAGGGAAAGACGCGTTTTGCCGGTGCCGCCGGCGCCGCTCAGGGTCAGCAGGCGCGCTTTGCCAAGCAGTAGACGCGCCTCGGCGATTTCCGTTGCGCGCCCGACGAAACTGTTCAGCTGCGCCGGCAGATTGTGACGTTGAGCCGGCGCCGGGGCGCCCTCGTCCGCCTCGAGCGTGAACCGGTAGCCGCGTCCGGCGATGGTGGCGACCGCTTTCGCCCCCAGCAATTTGCGCAAGGTTGAGATCTGCACCTGCAGATTGTTCTCTTCGACAATCACGCCGGGCCAGACCAGTTCCAGCAACTCGTTCTTGCCGACGAGACGCTCGCGGCGCTCGATCAGCGCCAGCAACACGTCGAAGGCGCGCGCACCGATGGTGGCGGCCTTGCCCGCAATCAGCAGGCGCCGCTCCGCCGACCTGACTTCAACTTGCCCAAAGCGATAGCCGTTCTGCAAACGTCCTCCCGGAGTCAGTTCCGCCGCGCCGCGCGCCCGGATGTTGTGTCTTGATTGTAACGCCAGCCGGCGATTTCAGAACATTTAAGGCGCGCTTAAGGACGGCTGACCGCTCCCAAGCGGATATTTCAGTCCGGATTCGCGCATTGTCCCGCCGGCGCGATTGCACGATTCGCAACCTAAGGAGATAGCCATGAAACAAAACAATCTGTACGCCGCGCCGGCCGCCCGTCCCGAGCCGACCCTGGTCGATGTAAGCCGACGCAGCCGGATGACCATCGCCGTCTTCGTTGCCGCCAGCCTCGCCGCCGGGCTGGTTTACGCCGGCAAGCAATTTGCCAGTCACGAGATCGTCGTGACCTACGCGAACAACAAACATGCCGCCTTCACCGCGCCCGAGGCGGCAGCCGCAGCAGCCATCGTGCGGCCGGATCCCGACACCCCTGCCAAAAGTATGGGTGGCAAGGAGCCGGAAGGCAACGTTGTCGACATGACGTACTGATGGCATCGAGCCAACCAAGCAGATATTCGAAAGGAGTACCGCCATGAATTCGAACCAATTGATCCGGACCGCCCTGACGTTGGCCTGCATCGGCGCAATTGCTGCCATCGCCTCCTGCACCATCGACGGCCGGCAACTGCGCGATGCCGGTGTCAAGCCGGAAGGCAGTGCAGATGCGGCCATCCTGAACCGTCCGGCCGAAGCCTCCGGTCGCACCAAGCTCAGCGATTTTCGCCTGAATCCGCCACCGGTAACCGGGATTCAGCTCAAGCGTGGCGCCCAGCCGGGAAACTCGCTGCTGCTGGCGACGATCGCGCCGGATGCACGCGTCAAAGACACGCTTACCCTGAATCCGGATGGCGACAGCCTTACCTTGCACGACGATGGCCGTGACGGCGACGAGGTCGCCGGCGACCGCGTTTTCACCGCCGCCGTGCCACTCAATTTCGACGAGGAAAGCGCACGCCAGGACCGGCTCATCACAACGCTCAGGGAAAAAAGGAAAGCGCTGCTGATCAGAGAGTTCCGCGGCCGCGAAATCATCGCGCGCCGCGAGCTGGATGTGCAGCGCCTGATCGATCGCCGGCGCATCGGCATTCTCGACCTCATCGATGTGGGCGGCGCCATCGTCGACGAGAAAAATCGCTGATGGTCACCGATGTCAGCGTGGTCGAGGATCCCTCGCGCAGCTTCAATCCCTGCAACAACACCGGCACGCCGAACGGCAAATGGACCTTTGGCTACCTGATGACGCAAATGGCCAATGAGCCGCTGACAGGCATCAACCCGTCCGATTTTACGCAGCGCATGTTCCGCCACTGGCTGAACAACCAGTCCGTCAACAGCTTCACGGTGCCGGCGCGCCCGCAGATGCAGACCATCCTCAACAACTGGCCGAAGCTCGGTGACGGCCGACTCGATATTTCCAAGGCACCGGTCAAGCTGCTGGCGATCGTCAATCGTGTCGATCTGTCGACCAATACTTCCTATGGTCACGGCAGCGGCGGCGAAGGTCGCTTCGTGTTCGCCGTGGTCGACCCCGTCAACGCCTGCTCGGCACGACCATTCACCATCATCCTCGAGTACGGTGTGCCCAAGCACAGCTGCAGCGAGATCAAGAGCTGGGCGCAGCAATGGCTCGATCTGGACGCCAATCCCATCAACTCGGCGGCCTACCGCACTGCGCTGGAGACGATCACCGAAACCTTTGCCCACGCCAATGCCGATCCGGCCAAGCCCAATGGCAGCGCCATCAACCAGGTACGCACCGATGAAATCGCCCTCGCCGGCCCCTGGGAATTGCGGGAATTCCAGATTTTCTCGACGGATTCGGACGCCGGCCAACTGCGCATGGTCACGGTCAAGCAGGCCCCGGATCGCGCCACCTACAATGCCGGCAGCCCGCAGCAGGCCAAGCTGGCCAACTGGATCAACAACAATGCCGCGGCCATCAAGCTGGACAAGCACACGGTCCCTGCAGATCTGCCGTTTCCTGATCTGCTGCCCTTCCTCGGTGGCGCTTCGCCAAACAGTTTTGATTTCTGGAATGCACCTGGAATTGGCGATGCCGATGCGCGCTTTCATTTTTCGGTGAACACCTGCAATGCCTGCCATGGCCGCGAAACCAATACCAGCTTCACGCATGTCAACCCGACGGCATTCGGCAGCGAGGCGAGCCTATCCGGCTTTCTGAAGGGTGATGGTGCCGGCGGCGATTTTGATGTCGCCGACCCCGTGGTACCGGCGACCCACCATTTTTTCAACGATCTGGCGCGCCGCGCACAGGTATTGCACGACATTGCGACACGCAGCTGCTTCCTGCAACTCGGCCGCCGCCCGCTGCTGATGAGCCATTGATCCCGGCGCCGCCCGAGCCGACACAGATCGGCGCGGGCGGCAATGTTCAATCACCCACGGAACCCATGATGAATAAACTTCAGCGACTGACCGAAGAAATCCGCAACCTCAGTTCTGGCGAACTGGCCGTGCTGCGCGCCTGGTTTGAAGACTTCGATAGCATCGACTCGCGGCGCAGAGTCGATGCCTACCTGTCCACTGCGCCCATTGCCGACGCCGGCACCGTCAAGCCCGATGAGGGCAAGACGGAAAAGACAGACGACAAAACCTCGAATGAGTGCGCGCCAATGGAGATGGCAGCCTGCATGCGCGAAGCATATCGTCAGCTTGCTTTCCAGGAATACGCGCAACTGGTGGCTGCCGACCTGGGCTTGACCGGCACGCTCGGCCTTGCCCATGAATGATCCGCAGCCGCCGCAACGCCGCGATCGGGAATTCCGATCGACATCATGCGGCCCGCCTTAATGTAACTGAGTTGCATAAAGAAAGGGGGCGGTCTAAAATGGGGGCATGAAAGCTGCCTATCTGGATCATCTGCCCGCAGCCGAGGCCGGCATTCGCGCCACCGGGGAGCGCCTAACCCAGCCGCGCACGGCAGTGCTGGCCTGCTTGCTGGCCAGCGACCGCGCGGCTTCGCACCTCGATGTTGCCCACGCGCTGGCCGACCATCACGCGGTCGACCGGGTGACGGTGTATCGCGTGCTGGAATGGCTGGTCAACAAGAACATCGCGCACCGTATTGCCGGCGACGACCGCGTATGGCGCTTCATGGTCACTCCGCAACACAGTGCGGCGAAACCGGGCATGACAACCCGACATGGCCATCATGCCCATTTCACCTGCGAGGCCTGCGGACAGACCTTCTGTCTGGACAAAGTGGCACCCAAGGTCGAACTCAGACTGCCCAGGGGATTCCGCAGCTCGGAAATCGATTTGAAGGTGCGCGGCCGCTGCGCGCATTGCGCATGACCGCCTCCACCGTCACGCCGGTCACCCTGCTTACCGGCTTCCTGGGCAGCGGCAAGACCACCCTGCTGAATCGCCTGCTCGGGCATCCTTCGATGTTCGATACCGCGGTGCTGGTCAATGAATTCGGCGCGGTATCGATCGATCACCTGCTGGTGCGCGAAGCCAGCGGCAATGTGATGGTGATGTCGAACGGCTGCATCTGCTGCTCGGTGGCGGGCGATATGGTGACGGCTCTGCGCGATCTTTATTTCAAGCGCGCCAACGGCGAGGTACCGGACTTCCGCCGGGTGGTGATCGAGACCACCGGCCTCGCTGACCCGGCGCCGATCATGCATACCCTGATCGAAATGCCCCTGGTCGCGGCGCGCTATTCGCTGGCGGGCGTCGTCACTACCGTGGATGCGGCGTACGGCGGAGCCCAGCTCGATAGCCACTTCGAGTCGGTAAAGCAGGCGGCGGTCGCCGACCGTATCGTCATTACCAAGACCGACCTGGTGCCGCGCGCGAAGATCGATGCGCTGAAAGCGCGGCTTGCCGGCCTCAACCCGGGGGCGCGTCCGCTTGAAACGATAGCCGGCGAAATTGACCCCGCCCTGCTGTTCGACACCGGCCTTTACCAGGCCGGCAGCAAGATGCCGGACGTGCAAAACTGGCTGCGCGCCGAGGCCTATCGGCAGCGGCCGCCGCAAGGCCCAGCGCTGGCGCCGCAGCGGCCGGTTGCGCGTCATGACGAACGCATCCATGCCTTTGCCATCGCCTTCGATACGCCCATTGTCTGGCAGAACCTGGTCGATGCCCTGGAGACGCTTGTCAGCCTGCGCGGTGACGAGTTGCTGCGCATCAAGGGCATCGTCAATGTTGCCGGCGAGGCGGCGCCCCGCGCCATTCATGCCGTGCAGCACACCCTGTACCCGATGGCGCGCCTGCCCGCCTGGCCCGATGGTGACCGGCGCACGAGACTGGTGTTTATCGTCCGTGACCTCGACGAGGCCTTCGTGCGCGAAACCCTGCATTCCCTTGTGGGCGGTGCGCCCATGCCCGACATCCGGCCGATGCCGGTGCTGACTTGATGCCGGTATTTTTCACCCCATCTGTTTTTTCATCCGAATCCGCGAAGACCCCAAATGGCAAAAAACGACCTGATCCCCGCCACCATCCTGACCGGCTTCCTCGGCAGCGGCAAAACCACTCTGCTGAATCGCATACTCCATGAGCGCCACGGCGAGAAAATCGCCGTGATCGAGAATGAGTTCGGCGAAGCCGGGATCGACAATGAAATCCTGGTCCAGGACAAGGACGAACAAATCCTGGAGATGAACAACGGCTGCATCTGCTGCACGGTGCGCGGCGATCTGGTGCGGATCCTGGGCGAGCTTGCCGCCAAAAGAAAGTCCGGCAAACTCAAGTTCGACCGCGTCATCATCGAGACCACCGGCCTGGCCGAACCGGGCCCGGTGGCGCAGACCTTTTTCATGGACGAGGCCATCCACGAGCAATATGTGCTCGACGCGGTCATCACCGTGGTCGATGCCAAACATGCGCCGCAGCAATTGACCGACAACTCGGAAGCGCGCGCGCAAATCGGCTTCGCCGACCGCCTGCTCCTGTCCAAAACCGATCTGGTCGCCGAACAGGAGACACAGCAACTGATGGCCCGCCTGCGCCAAATGAACCCCCGCGCCACCTTCCAGCGCGTGCACTTCGGCGAAACGCCGCTGAAGGAAATCCTCGATATCCGCGGCTTCAACCTGAACTCGATCCTCGATATCGAGCCCGATTTCCTGAGCGAGGACCAGCACAGCCATTCCGACGATGTGCAATCCTTTGTGTGGAAAGACGAGCGCGCGCTGGACATGGAAAAGATCGAGGCCTTCCTGTCCCTGCTGATCCAGACCTACGGCGTCGACATGTTGCGCTACAAGGGGGTCCTGAACATCAGGGGCCAGGACAATCGCATGATTTTCCAGGGCGTGCATATGCTGATGGGCGGCAGCCCCGGCAAACCCTGGCTGCCCGGCGAAAAACGCGAGTCCAAAATGGTCTTCATCGGGCGCAACCTGCCCAAGCGCATCTTTGTTGAAGGCCTGGCGTATTGCGTGACCGACGCCGCGGCAGACGTTGTCGAAGCACGCTGAGGACCGTACTCCGGGCGGTCATTTCGCGACGGCCGGAAGCGGGGTTATACTTGGAGACAATAATGACGGCGGCGCAAGCGCCGTCGCCGACCCGTTTTAACCCACGCGCACATGGCCTCTCCCCTTTCCGGAAAATCTGGCACCTCCGATCGCTCGGCCACGGCAAAAGTGCCGCCACCGGCGACGCCGGCATCCGCCGCCGCATTCTCAGCGGACCAGATTTCACCCGACTCCAACAACTTTCCGCCGATCTACGAAGCGGCAATCCTGTATGCCGCCGATTGTTACGAGGCTGCGCAGGAGACGCTGAAGGATTACATGAAAACGGCGGACGGCAAGAACGGCATTCGCACCTGGCTGATGCTGTTCGATTTTTACCAATTGACGCACGACCGCAAGGAGTTCGACGCCTTGTCGATGCTGTTTACCGTCAAGTTCGAGCGCTCGCCGCCGCTATGGATCGAAGGTGGCGACAATGCCGATCCACGACGCAAGGAAAAACGCGAACGCAAGGACCTGTTCGTCATTACGCCCACTGCCGATGGCGCCCTGCTGGAGCAGATCGACAAATTCGAGGCCTTCGCCAAGGGAATGGGCAGCAGTCGCATCGACTTCAGCAAGGTCAAAGTGATCCTGTCCGAAGAGGCCGAACTGTTCTCCATCGTCCTGCAGCGCCTGCGCCGTGCCAAGCTGCCGCTATGGTTCAACAACTTCAATGATTTCGCCGCGCTGCTGAAAAAGTCGATCAACGATGCCACCGGCCTGCCCCTGAACGCCAGCCAGGGGTACTGGTCACTGCTGTTCGAACTGTACATCCTCGATGCCAAGCTGAACGAGTATGAAGATCTGGGGCTGGAATACGCGGTTGCCTTCGAGATGTCGCCGCCGGCCTGGGAAACCGTGGTGCGCCCCACCGCCGCCGGGGACGAGGCGGTGCCGATTGCGGCCGCATTGCCGCCTGATAAGGCGCAAGTTGGCTTCCCGCTCAAAGGGGTGGTCAGCGCGAACAGCAAGGATATGTTGCAGCAGCTTGCCGTGTATGCCGCCTCGAAACATGAAGTCGTTGTCGACATGAGCGGCCTGCTGCGCATCGACTTCAACGCCGTCGGCCTGTTTTTCGATGCGATCCGCGCCATTCACCTGGCGCAAAAGCGCGTCATCCTCTCCAACCTGAACGAGATGGTGGCGGCGCTGCTGGAAATATTCGGCATGACCAAGCATGCGATGCTGATGCGCAAGAAAGCGGCGTAAGAGAAGCCCGGCTTTTGAAGCGGCGTCAGGCTCGCTTCGCTGTCGCCCGCACTGCCGTTCGGCGATGCCGGTCCACGCCGGGTATGCCGTTTCGGGCATACCCGGGTTTGCGCCATACTGCCGAATCCGTTTTATCCGCGTTTTTCATCGAACCCCTCCGCCATGTCAACAGAACAATTTCACGGCACCACCATACTCTCGGTTCGCCGCGGCAATCAGGTCGCGATGGGTGGAGACGGCCAGGTCACGCTCGGCAATATCGTCGTCAAGGCCACGGCGACCAAGGTGCGCAAGCTGTATCAGGACAAAATTCTCACCGGTTTCGCCGGCAGCACAGCCGATGCATTTTCACTTCTCGACCGCTTCGAGGCAAAACTGGAAAAGCACCAGGGCAATCTCCAGCGTTCGGCGGTGGAGCTCGCCAAGGACTGGCGCACCGATCGCATGCTGCGCCGCCTGGAGGCGATGCTGATCGTGGCGGACGGCGGCAATACCTATGTGGTGACCGGCAATGGCGATGTGCTCGAGCCCGAGCACGGTGTGGCGGCGATCGGTTCCGGAGGCGCCTATGCGCAAGCGGCGGCGATCGCATTACTGCAAAGTACCGAACTCGCGCCTGTCGACATCATCAAGAAATCGCTGACCATCGCGGCCGACCTCTGCATCTACACCAACCAGAATCACGTCATCGAATCGCTGGGATGATCCCCGCAGGTTCAGACCCAACCGAAACCCGCTGCCAATGATGACGCCCAAGGAAATCGTTTCCGAGCTGGACAAACATATCGTCGGTCAGTCCGCCGCCAAGCGCGCGGTCGCCATCGCGCTGCGCAATCGCTGGCGGCGCGCGCAGGTGCCGGATCCGCTGCGCCAGGAAATCACGCCGAAAAACATCCTGATGATCGGTCCCACCGGAGTCGGCAAGACCGAGATCGCGCGCCGTCTGGCAAAGCTTGCCAATGCGCCCTTCATCAAGGTCGAGGCCACCAAGTTCACCGAAGTCGGCTATGTCGGTCGCGACGTCGATTCGATCATCCGAGATCTGGCCGAGATTGCGGTGAAGGAAGCGCGCGAAGTCGAAGCCGGCAAGGTGCGCCATCTCGCCGGCGACAACGCCGAGGAGCGGGTACTTGACGCCCTGCTGCCGCAGGCGCGCAGTTTCGATTTCTATGGCAAATCGGCGGAACCGGACAAGGAAAACAGCGAGGACGGCACCCGCCAGAAATTCCGCAAGATGCTGCGCGAAGGCAAGCTGGACGATCGCGAAATCGAGGTCGATGTCGCCGCATCGCCGGGCAGCATGGAAATTTTCGGTCCGCCCGGAATGGAGGACCTGACCCAGCAAATCCAGGGCATGTTCCAGAACATGGGCCAGACGCGGCGACGCACCCGCAAACTGTCGGTGAAGGAGGCGATGAAGCTGTTGACCGACGAGGAGGCGATGAAACTGGTCAACGACGAAGAAACCAAGATCAGCGCCATCCAGAATGTCGAACAGAACGGCATCGTGTTTCTGGACGAGATCGACAAGATCGCCAGCCGCGCCGAGGCGCAGGGCGCCGATGTCTCACGCCAGGGGGTGCAGCGCGACTTGCTGCCCCTGGTCGAAGGCACCACCATTTCCACCAAATACGGCATGGTGAAGACCGACCATATCCTGTTTATCGCCAGCGGCGCCTTTCACCTGGCACGCCCATCCGATCTGATCCCGGAGTTGCAGGGGCGCCTGCCGATCCGGGTCGAACTGTCCTCGCTGTCGGTCGAGGATTTCGAGGCCATCCTGACCAATACCGATGCCTGCCTGACGCGCCAGTATCAGGCCCTGCTCCAAACCGAGGACGTGACGCTGCATTTCCCGGCGGCCACGGTGCGGCGTATTGCCGAAATCGCCTTTGCGGTCAACGAGAAAACCGAAAATATCGGCGCGCGTCGTCTCTACACCGTGATGGAAAAACTGCTGGAAGAAATTTCCTTCGACACCTCTGCGCACGGCCGGGAATTCACCGTGACCGACAGCTATGTCGACAAGACGCTGGGCGAACTCGCCCGCAGTGAAGATCTCGCCCGTTACGTGCTTTAAGCCATATTTGAACCGTGGGCAAGATCGTCAACATCGCCGCCTATCAATTCGTGCCGCTGGATGCGCTGAGCGAATTGCGGGTCCAGCTTCGGGAACATGCCGCCGCCCTGCACCTCAAGGGCACCATCCTGCTGGCGCCCGAAGGCATCAATCTGTTTCTGGCGGGCACGCGCGCACAGATCGACGATTTTCTTGGGCAATTGCAGGCCATGCCCGAATTCACCTCCCTCGCCGTCAAGGAAAGCCTGTCGGCGCGACAGCCCTTCGGCAAACTGCTGGTCAAATTGAAAAAAGAAATCATTTCCCTGGGCCGTCCCGATATCGACCCCGCGCGCGCACCGGCGCCGCGCCTGCCGGCGCGCGAGCTTGCCGCCTGGCTGGGCGAGGGCCGCGAGGTGGTCCTGCTCGACACGCGCAACGACTTCGAAGTGGAGCACGGCACCTTCAAGGGCGCCGTCAGCATGGGGCTGGACAATTTCCGCAGCTTTGCCGAGCGCGTCAACGACCTGGATCCGGCGCTAAAGGACAAGACCATCGTGACCTTCTGCACCGGCGGGATTCGCTGCGAAAAAGCGGCGCCGCTGATGATCAAGAACGGCTTCTCCAGGGTGTATCAGCTCGACGGCGGCATCCTCAAATATTTCGAGGAGTGCGGTACGGCGCATTTTGTCGGCAACTGCTATGTGTTCGACGAACGCATCGCCCTGGATCCGGCACTGAATCCGGCGCTCGCAGCGAAGGCACAAGCCGAAAAATGAAACTCCAGCATTGGTGCGCCTTTGGGGGCAAAAATGCCCGGAAAGGCGCGCCAATGCTGGAGTTTGTTATCCTACCCGCAACCGATTTCGCTAGGCCTTCAATCCTTCATAGAGCTTGGTCACGCGTTCCATCACGTCAAGAATATTGTCGCAGGCCTTGGAAACATATTCGAGCTCGATGCTTGAGGTCTTGCTGGCGTTGAGACGGTCGATGGCCTGCTTGAGGAATAAGTACTGCGTTTCAGCGAGTGCCAGCTCGCTTTTGATTTGCTCGGTATTCTGCGTCGCCGCCAGCAATTTCTTGATGTCAGCACGGTAGTCCGCCTCGGCCTTTTTCAGGTCATTGGCGATCACCTCCGAGCGGATGCCCCAGCTGCGGAACAGGTACAGTTTGGCGATGCGCTGCGTCAGGGTGCGAATATCGCTGGCGGTGGCGATCAGGTCGCTGCGCTCGGACTTTGTGTAGGCCTGGATCAGGCTGGCGCCCTTGGTGGAGATCCATACCAGTTCCTCATTTTGCTCGGCGAGCAACTTGGCGTTCTCGAGGTTGATGGCCTTGCCGGTAATTTCCCGGTATTCGCCGAACAGCTGCTCCAGTAACTGATAATTGTCGCGAATTTCCGCGGTCGGCGCAGTCGCCTGCAGTTCCTGCAATGCCGCCTCGAATTCCTTGATCGCATCTTCCAGGTTTCGCCTGGAACGGGTTCCCAGGACGTTCTGGCCGACCAAGGTGAATGATTTCGTAATCCGCTCGGCCAGCATCGGCTGGCGAAATGCCTTATTGAGTGCCGACGGGCCATCAAATTTCGGCGTCGCCTTCGGCTGGGCGACAACAGGCAGGGCCGCCGACAACAGCGCTACGACCAGGCCGCCCAGGAGACGTCGACGCGGGACGCTGAATTGTTGACTGTGCATGATCAATACCGTTCTCCGAGGATAAATCCTGTTTTTAAATACAACTTTTTTTGTAGCGACCTCAGATACGGGCGGAACCGCGTTGCGGATGTTCCCGGCGGTCAATTCTGGCGGGCAAAGCGCATCTTCAGGAAATGATCGATGGAAGCGCGACCGGGGCCGTAGAACACCGTGACCAACAGCATCATGCCCCATAGCACATGGTCCTTGAGGCCGGATTCGCTGATGTCGGGATAGGACACCACCGCGACAATATTGAACACGAACATGGCGATCGCGGTCGGGCGCGAGGCCAGTCCCAGCACCAGCAGCACCGGCAGCGTCAGTTCGGCGGCCGTGCCCATGGCGGCGGCCACGGCCGGCGGCAGGAACGGTACCATGTATTCATTCTCGAACAGGGCGACGGTCGAGGAAAAATCGCGAATCTTGGTCAGGCCGGAATTGAAAAACACACTGGCGACATAGAGGCGCAAGCCGAGTTGAAACAGCGAGGAAAGCAGGTCCAGTGCATGGGCGGCGCCAACAGCATAGCTTCCCAGCAGTTTCGTTAGTCGATTATTCATTGCTGCTCCCGGTAAAATTGACGATGACGTCGCATTGGACGGATTGGAGCAGGAAACCTTGCAGATCAAATTCGGCATCGGCCTCCAGGGCTTGTTCCGCCGCCTGTTCAAGCTCGGCCCCGGCCGAGAGCGCCCGCAGAAACTTCCAGGCCGCCGGCTCAAGCCGGTGGATTGATACCTCGACCCCCTGGCGATGAATCAGCAGATGATCGCCTCCTGTCGTCCAGTCGAGTTCCATGGCGCCACCATAGCCGGGCTGGTTCACCTCCCAGATGTGAAACAGGGGGAACCCGGATGACAGCAAGCGCACGGAACTGTGCAACTGGAACCGGAGCCGGCCATGTTGCTCCGGCGCGACCGAGGACAATCGCGCCAGATCGAAGGCGGCATGGTCGGCGGCATGGAAAGATTCATGCCATGCCCATTCCAGCTTCGCAACATCAGCGAGATAGGGCAAATCCCGCGCATGCGGGTAGGTCGCCAGGAATGCCGCCCAGTCCTGGCCGAACTGGTTCAAATCTCCCGAGCGCGAAGGGCAGACGCGGATGAACTGCTCGGCCGCATGCCGAAAAAAAGCCTCGCCCACAATCGCCTGCACGACGGGATAGATGTCGGCGAGCGCCCCGCGCAAATTCGCCAGGACGTTATATCGGTAAATCTCCAATCGGCGCGCGGCGGTCAACGCGCCGGCGCGGATTGCGGGGCCCGCCGCCGATCCGTCCGCGCCGAGGAGCGCACCGGCAAACGCGGATTGCAGATCATGCAGCAAGCGCAGCCTCCGTGGCGAGCAGCCGGTTTGCCTTGTCGGCCTCTCCAAGCAATACGTCCAGCGCTGGAATATCGGTATCCCACTCGATCAGCGTCGGCACCGGACCAAGGCGGCGAACCGCATGGGCATAGAGCTTCCAGACCGCGTCCGAAACCGCGCTGCCATGCGTATCGATCAGGATGTCGCCGGCATCCTGAAAGCCGGCAAGATGAATTTCGCCGACGCTGCCGGGCACAATGGCATCGATATAGGCCAGGGCATCGAAGCCGTGGTTCACGGCGTTCACATGAATATTGTTGACGTCGAGCAGAATGCGACAACCGGCGCGCTGCGCAACTTCGCGAACGAATTCCCACTCGGGAATGGTGGAGTCGGCGAATTCGAGGTAGCTCGACACATTTTCGACCAGGATCTGCCGACCCAGGTATTCCTGCACCTGCTGCACGCGGGTCACGACATGGTCCAACGATTCCTGCGTATAGGGCAGGGGCAGCAAATCATTGAGAAAACGACCGTTGACACCGACCCAGCACAGATGCTCGGAAACCAGCACCGGGTCCAGCCAATCCACCAGCCGTTTCAGTTTTTTCAGATGCCCGGTATCCAGCGGGTCGACGGACCCCAGCGACAAACCGACACCATGGGTGCTGATCGCATAATCCCGGCGGAAGCGCTCCAGGTAGCGCAACGGCTGGCCGCCGTCGCAAAAAAAATTCTCGCTGTGCACTTCCAGAAAACCGACGTGCGGCGACTGCGCCAGCAGAGCCTGGTAATGCGGCGTGCGCAGACCGATGCCTGCGCCATGCAGGCCGGGGGAAGGGGGATTTTCGTGGGTCATAAAAAACGATGCCCTCGATGTCGAGGGCATCCTTTATCGATCGGTCGTTCCGCCGGGTTCAGCGCGGAAAATACCTCAGGCCGCCGGCTTTTTCAGGCTACCCTTCATTTTCTCGCAGGTACCCTTGGCGACATAGATCCATTCATCAGGTCCATTGTCGACGGTCGACTGGCCCGCACAGGAATGCTTGGCCGTGCCGCAATCATTTTTCGCCTTCTTGGCGATGCCGTAGCATTTTTCCTTGGCGCCCGCGGCGGGTTTGTCCTGGGCGAACGAGGCACCGGAAATGCCCATGGCCATCAGGCCGGCGATTGCAGAAGATACGATCAGTTTGGTTTTCATGATGGTCACTTTCAGGTTGTGTTGAATCGGATTGACGCTAAAAACGGGCTTGAAACAAATTGTCGGCGGTTTCTGCCTCGACCTTGCTGCCGGCCATGGCGGGGACCGCCTGCTTACTGCGGTGCTACATTACCCATCAGTATCCAGCACTAACGGCCGAACACGGATTACGCCTACAGGCATCGGCTGACAATTGCGGTTCCGGCAATCTATCAAATATCGCTGACTCGCGTATTACGGCCCGACTGCGCTGCCGGATTCAGGCGACATCATCCGGCTTCCCGGCGGACGGCCCCTCGGCATAGCGCTTGGCCAGACGGCGCAGGAAATCGAGCTGCTGGTCGAAACGCCGGCAGTTCAGGCACACGAACAGATGCTCCTTGAGCGCAACTTTCTCGGCCCCAGACAGAGTCCTGTCCTGACGCTGGCTCATCAACCTCGCGGCCTCCTTGCACGACAACTTCACCTTGGTTCCATTCATTTCGCCGCACCCATAAACCAGTTCCATTCCAAGCATTCGCGCAGCGCGACACGGGCTCGATGCAGCATTACCCAGCAATTGGACGAGGTAATACCTTCCTCCTTACAAATTTCGTCGGTTTCGGCTCCCATGACCTCGCGTTTGAAGAAAACACGGCCAGCCGCCTTGGGTAATATACGGCCTATCGCGCCATGGCCGCTACTGGCCGCGACCCCGTGAATTGCTGCGCCGGCATCAGCGGGCACCAGTGTCCTCTTGCCGGTGACGCGCGGGCACACATCAGAGTGGCGCGGCACCTTCGAAATCGCACTGTCGCCAGGCTTCGAACATCATGACGGCGACGGCATTGGACAAGTTGAGGCTGCGGTTGCTTGGCAGCATCGGCAATTGCAGGCGCTGCGCGAGCGGCAACTCTTCAAGGATGGACACCGGCAAGCCGCGCGTCTCCTGACCGAACAGGAACACATCGTCGCGGCGAAACCGCGGCTGGTCATAACGCGTGGACGCCGGATTCTCGACGGCGAAAATACGCTTGCCGGTCAGCGCCCGCCGACAGGCCGTCCAATCGTCGTGATGCTCGACATTGGTGAGCTCATGATAATCGAGGCCCGCACGCCTTACCCGGGCATCATCCCACTGGAAACCCAGCGGATGCACCAGGTGCAGGCGAGCGCCGATATTGGCGCAAAGGCGGATGACATTGCCGGTATTGGGCGGGATTTCCGGTTGATAGAGGACTACATGAAACATCGGATTTGGTTTTTCCTTTCCGGCCTGATGAAGTGTCGCGGCGATTCAGCGATTTTGCAGGGCGCGTGCCAGCGCCCAGGCATCGACGCTACGGGCACCGGCTTTCTTGAGGGCCCGCGCCGCCTCGGACATGGTGGCGCCCGTCGTCATCACATCATCGACCAAGGCGATACGCAGCCCGCGCACATTCACTTGTCCGGTATTGCAGGCAAAGGCGTTCTTTACATTTTGCCGTCGCTCGGCGCGCTTCAGCCCCGCCTGCGGCCGCGTATCGCGCACCCTTGAGACCGCCTCGGCCGCAAAGCGCAATTGAAAACGTTCGGCCAGCGCGCGGCCCAGCAAGGCGGCCTGGTTGAAACCGCGTTCGGCGAGACGCCGGGGCGCCAAGGGCATCGGCACGATCAGATCGGGAAGCCCGCCGCCGCGTTCGACCAGATGGCGCTCGACGGCCGCCGCCAGAGCATCGACAAGCAAGGTAGTCAGCGCCAGATTGGCGCGAAATTTATAGTCCTGCACCAGCCTGTCCAAGGGGAATTCGTAGCGAAACGCGCTCACCGTGGCATCGAAAAGCGGCGGGTCGGCCAGGCAGGCGCCGCAGAGTTGGCCTGCGCCGGCGGATTCATCGCAACTGGGGCAGCCGGGCTCCGCGCGAAATGGTAGCTCGCGTGCACAATCCGCGCAAATCACCGCCTGCGCGGCGGCGCCACAGAGCTGGCAATCCTGGCTGAATACCCTCGCCATTGCGCGATTCGCTGTCTGGATATCTGAAAACTTATTAAACAAAGTGATTGCATTTAACTTTTTTCTTATTATGTCAAATTACATCCATTTTTGATCTACCAATGGTCAAATTTCGAAGCGATTTCACAAAGGCACACAAGCGAAGCCCCCGGAGCGGTAGACTTGCGCCCTGCAACCGATCTTTCAAGAGAATCGCCGCGCGCAACTTGACTCGCCGACACCTTCATAGGCAGACGTGCATCGCTATGTCGTTCCTGCAGCATCTGCGTTTCGTTCCCCATCGAAGACGCTGACTTGTCGGAGCTTCAAGGCGGTATGAAGTTTTGCTATCCACGCCGGTTCATCCAGCTTGGCACCCAAGAGCGTCTCGATGCGCTCGAGCCGGTAGTTCAGAGTGTTGGGATGGATGCCGAGCACGCCAGCGGTCACCTTCCGCTTTTGCATTTGCTCGAAATATACCTGTAGCGTCAGCAGCAACTCGGGCTCGTGCAACAGCCGTTGCACCATGGAGTCGAGATAGCGCAGGACGTTATCCGTTCGACGAACGCTCTCATCGACAGCGATATCCGAGTAGTGGCGCGTCCGCATGGTCTTGTCGATGCGAAGACCTGAATCGAGCGCCTTGAACGCTTCTTCGACAGACGCCGACCAGCCAGACGCCCCCTGGTTCATCAGACCGACTCCGACTGCTTTAAGTGCCGGTACAGCCATGACCAGCGAGGCGACGCTTTTCGTCATGCGCAGATCGCAATCCAGTATCGATTCACCCCTTGCGCACGGCGTCCAGACCACCAATCGCCCTCGGTGCATGAAGCGCACCAGCTCGTCATTCGTAGTCTTGAGGTGATTGGCGATTGCGAGCGCAAGGCGATCGAGCTCACCCTCCAGGTTTGAAGGCATGACACCCTGCAGTTCCAGATCGATGGCGATGGCGACGCGCGGCGCGGTTGAATCCAGACCCAACGCCTCTGCGGTCTTCCTGAACCCTGAGGCGTCATCCGGAAAGCCGAACACGATGCTGCACAGTTCGTAGCGCAGGGCATCTCTCCAGCGAGTCCTCTGATACTGCTCATCCAGATAGTCTTGAGCGACGGCCTGCGCCACCACATCAAAGTGGTCAAGCAGGTACGGCGATACGACGAAGAGCATCTCGTCGCGCAGATCCGTATCAGCGCTCGCAACATCGAGGTAATCGCGCCAAAGCTCTAGTGAGCCCAAGCGGAATGCGCGCAACAATGAAGAAAGTGGCACTCCCTGGTGCACCCGACGTCGACCCGACGACGAAAACACCTCCATCTCGTCGGGCGGCGGGGGCGCTCCGGTGAGAATCGAATCGAACCAGAGCTTTGCCGACAGCTTGATCGACCCGAGTACATCTTGCTGCACGGCTGGGGTGAGGCGAGCGTAGCTTTCTTCGGATGCCACCAATACGGCGTAGATGCGATCGATCATCTGCGACGAATCATTGGCAAATTCCAGCGTCCGCTCGCGCAATTTTCCGGTGACTTTAGGAATGGTGCTAGCCATGATTCACTAAGTAATCCTCAGTATCGCGGGCAGGGAATTCCGAGTTCGCGCATCATATTCGACGAAATGATTACCGCTGACTTCGCGTCGAAAATTGTGGTTAAGCAAACAACCATACGGCGCCTACTCCAGAGTGAACGTCCAGCAGGGGGAGCCACTTACCGAGCCAGATGATTGAACGAAAAAAGAACAAGCCGTATCTGAGCTTAGTGTGCCATCGCCTTAAGGTCGGGGCAATGAGAAGACCAAGCCCGCTATTCTCATTGCCCCGCCATCGTCAGTCGCCAGCCGCCTTATCGTCGTTTGAACGTTTGATCACATATGCGCGGATTGCTTCCACATCGTCGTGACTCAATACGGACTTGAACGGGGCCATGCCTGCGTCCTTCATCGCACCATTAAGCACGATCTCGAACCAAAAGTCATTGCCGAGAAAGCTTGATGCACGCAGATCTGGCACCGTGCCGCCGCCTACTGCAGCCTCGCCGTGACACGCCGAACAATAGCGGCCGAACACTTCATCGCCATGAGCGATCGTTTTCGTATCTGCAGTCGAGGGCGGCGGGTTAAGCACGAGCTTTTCCGCAGGGGCCAGCGGCGGGAGCTTTGCCGTACCGCCGACTTTGAAGGCAAGCACGCGGCTGACGTTGCGCAGGTTTCCCGACTTTGCTGCCAATTTTCCAGCCTGCAGAGAGAATGCCGAGCCCCAGCCAAC
>DASWEY010000049.1:0-24413 GCA_036394575.1 Usitatibacteraceae bacterium
ACATCGAAATGTGAGCCGCCTATCGAGCCGACAGCGTAAAAATCCGAGGCGAAAGCCGGAGCTGCCAGAGCGGACAGGAGAATACCTGCGAGAGCAATTTTTTTCATGTTTACATCCTTATAACGATCAAAATTTGAAGCCCGCATATTCGCGTTGCACAAAAAAGCATCAAGGCAATCGCGAAAGTCGCGGGCGCCGTACTGCCAATGACATTCGGAAATTTGAATGCGGTGTTTGTGACACCTGATTTTGCAAATGAGTTCGCGGTTTTTTGATTTCAAGGTGTTGTGCAAAAAAATTTCTTGCCTCGCAAATACCCTCAATTTATTTAGTGATATTTCGTCGCCATGCGGAGACAGGCTTGTTGCGGAGCCGCGCAAAAAATGCTCCGAACACTTTCACGCGTACGCGTAATCGGGACCAGTCTTGCAATGTAGCAATACCACATTGCAAGCCCTAACCCTGAAAGTCCTGTGGGGACGGATGCCGACCTCAAGCGGGCTGGCGCGGATGATTGGTGAATGGTACCTTTGCAAGCTGGAAAAACAGCCGCATGAGGTGCAAGCGATATGAAAAAGAGCGCAACGACCAATAACGAATCCCCGTCGCTGTTGATCGATGCGAGGATCAAGGAACTGGACGACTGGCGGGGCAGAACGCTCGCCCATGTCCGCGTTCTCATCAAACAGGCCGACCCCGGGGTGGTCGAGGAGTGGAAGTGGAGCGTTCCGGTTTGGTCTCACGATGGACTGATCTGCACCGGCGAGGCGTACAAGAGCGCCGTGAAGCTGACTTTCGCCAAGGGCGCTTCGCTGAAGGATCCTTCAGGACTATTCAATGCCAGTCTTGAAGGCAACACCAGGCGCGCCATTGATTTCCATGAGGGGGATGAAATAGATGAGGATGCCTTCAAGACGCTGATACGCGCCGCTGCAGCCCTGAACAGATCATCGGCCCGATAGTTGAATCTGGTACCTTCTTAAAAGGGGCCGGTGTCCCATGTCACTCGGAAACCCCCGTCGTCCCAGCGGGGACCCAGCCCCGTCCGGGATTTGAACAATACGGCGGACTGGATTCCGGCCTTCGCCGGAATGACGAAATCTTCGGGATCGAAATCTTCAGTGTCGATTATTTTCACGCGCAACCACGAATTGGGGAGTGCTGTCATGTCAAATCCAAAACGCACGCCTTGCGCCTCAAGCCGGGTTGATCCGATTTATATCACGCTCACTGCGCTGATCATCTTCGCTTCCGGCAATGCACTCGCGACGCAAAAGTGCGTCTCCGCCAACGGCACCGTCACCTACAGCGATCAGCTCTGCCCGGCCGAGTCCAAGTCGAAAAGCATCGGCGACGACGACACGGTTCCCGGCGCGCAGGTCAAATACTATGAGGTGGAGGGCAAGGATTTTCCCGCGCTGCCCGGCGGTTCGCACGGCTCGACGACCTGGTCCGTCAGCTATCGTTATACGGCCCGTACGGAGAGCAGTGCCTGCGTTATCGATTCGGTGACCACCAAGCTTGAAGGAACCATGACCCTGCCCAACTGGGCCGGGGCTGGCAGCGCGCCGAGCGGGGCGCAGGCCCGTTGGTCGCGCTATATCTCTGCCTTGCGCACGCACGAAATGGGGCATATGCAGATCGGCCGAAAGTTCGAAATCGCGGTGAAGAATTCGCTGATGAAAATGCGTGCGGCCAGCTGCGGTGAGCTGGAAGGCGAATCGCGCCGGCGCTTCGATGCGCTGCTGGAAGACTATCGCCGCATCGAGCGCGATTACGATACCCAGACCCGGCATGGCGCGACGCAGGGAGCGTATTTGCAATAGGTTTCCGCTCGAAAAAGCCTGCAGGATCAGGGCTGATTATTTTCTCGATTTCGCTGCATCGGATTGAACGATTTCAAATTCACTGCCCGATTTCCGGTCGCAGCCAAAACAGCAAACGCCTAATATCCGGTCTTCTGATTCAAGGAGACCCATCATGTCATTTCGCGTTCTCGGCCTGTCCCCCGAACCCTTCCGCCCATTGTTTTCACTGTCCGACGATGAACTCCAGCGGCGCGGCGCCTTGCGTGTGATCGCGGACGATCCACGCATGCCCTGCCGCGTGAGCATGGCGCATGCGGAATTGGGCGAGGAGGTGCTGCTGCTCAACTTCGAGCATCAGCCCGCCAACACACCGTACCGTTCAACCCACGCCATCTATGTGCGCAAGGTGGCCGATCGCGCCTATGACGCCGTGGATACCGTGCCCGAAGTGCTGGTCTCGCGCCTGTTGTCGGTGCGGGCTTTTGATGCGGACGACATGATGATCGACGCCGAAGTGCGCGAGGGCAGCGGCGCGGCGGCTGTGTTCGAGCGGCTGCTGGGCAATCCGCTGGTCCGCTATCTGCAAGTACATAACGCCGGGCGCGGATGCTATGCGGCGCGGGTGGAGCGGGCCTGAGCGTGGATAGCGCGATTGCCTTGGCGGCTGGTTTTTTTGCCACCAAATTTTGCGGATCGCCATTTGGCGCGGTTTTTTAGGCATTTTTGGCCTGTAAGCCGCGCCAGTGCTTGACTTTGAATTTTGGGCACTTCTCGAAACTTCAAATAATCGTCATTCCAGCGAAGGCTGGAATCCAGTCCTTCGTTGAATCAAATACTTGGATGGACTTGGGGTGAAAGCATGCTTTCACGCCTTCGCTGGGACGACGAGTTTTTTAGAAGTTCCCTTTTTCGGCAAGCCGCAGATGCAGCCGGCTTCATCCCACAAGCGTCAAACCAGCCGGGTGAACCCTACATATTCGCTAGCAACGGAATGTCTTTCGCTTTCGGCCCGGCCTTGATGCTCGACAGATAGGCGTGGATATCGGCGAGGTCGGCATCGCTGACGAATTTCTCGCCGTAGCGCGGCATATCCTGGCGCGGGCTACGCAGCTGGACTTTCATCGCCTCCACCGGCCACACATTGGGCGCGAGCCGCGGCCCGCTGGTGCGCTCGCCGCCGTTGCCGACGGTGCCGTGGCAGGTGAAGCACATATTCTTTTGGTACAGCGCCTGGCCGCGTTCGGCCGAGGGCGCATTGCCGGGTTCGGCGGCCTGGGTCGATGCGGTAAATGCCATTGATGTCGAGACTGCCAGCAGGAAAATTCCGGTACGCATGATTCCTCCTCGTGTGGGTTTGATTTTTATGGCCTTCAATCTGCAGCATGTCGCCAACCGCCGGCGTTACAACACCAGCAAGGCACAACCTTTCTCGCAGGCGCTGACATCGCGCCGACGCATGGCGGGATTTTCCTGCAACCAGCGCGCGACCATGGCGCGTTCGCCGGGACGGTCCGCATCGTCGGCAAAAATGGCGGCACCGGCATTGAGCTGATCGCGCAGCGCCGGCACGGCCGGATAGCGCGCCAATGGCGTGGACGGATCCAGGTTCGGCGGACCGTCGACGACCAGCATATCGATGCCGCCCTCGATGTTCAGCCCGCTCAACCGATACCACATGCCCTGCCAGTCGCCGGCGCTGAAGGGAGTCAATGGCGCATCGATCACGGTCGCGAAATCCTGCAAGCCGCGATCGCGCAGCATTTGCCGGGTCAGGCTGGCGTGCACGGCATCGTGTTCGAGGCTGTAGACATGGCCCCTGGCCCGTTTTTGCATGCATTCCGCGAGAACCACGGTGCTGCTGCCGCTGCCGCACTCGACAATATTGCGGGGCTGACTGGCAAATACATGCCGCACGAGATTCAGCAGAAAGTCGGGAGAGGCCGCCCAGCCGCGCGTCCTGGGTAGCGCATGGGCCGGCTTCAGCTCGGCATAAAGCGCCATCAGCAACTCCGACTGGCGGAAGTCGGTTTCCGCTTGCGCCTGCAACTTGCGCCGTGACTGGCGCGTCATCCGGTATTCGCGAACCACGACCGCCAATAACACGGCGGTCAGGACCATATTCAGAGCGAGTAGCGCCGTCTGCATGCGCTAAGCCCGCTCGATGATCACGGCGATGCCCTGGCCGAC
Organism: Usitatibacteraceae bacterium; assembly: GCA_036394575.1. Classification (GTDB taxonomy): domain Bacteria; phylum Pseudomonadota; class Gammaproteobacteria; order Burkholderiales; family Usitatibacteraceae; genus UKL13-2. Next base: position 3,996 of record DASWEY010000049.1, read on the forward strand.
GCCGATGCACATGGTGCACAGCGCATAGCGGCCCTGGCGGCGATGCAGCTCGAACATCGCGGTGGTGATCAGCCGCGCGCCGGAGGCGCCCAGCGGATGGCCCAGGGCGATGGCGCCGCCATTGGGGTTGACGCGAGCATCGTCGTCGGGCAGCCCGAGATCGCGCAACACGGCAAGGCCCTGCGAGGCGAAGGCCTCGTTCAATTCGATCACGTCCATCTGTGCGAGCGTGAGGCCGGCCAGTGCCAGCACCTTGCGCGTGGCCGGCGCCGGGCCCATGCCCATGATGCGCGGCGCGACGCCGGTGGTGGCCATGGCGACGATGCGCGCCTTCGGCGCCAGGCCGAAGCGTTTTGCGCTCTCGGCGTTGGCGATCAGCAGGGCGCAGGAACCGTCGTTCACACCCGAGGCATTGCCGGCGGTCACCGAGCCGCTGTCCTTGACGATCGGCTTCAGTTTCGCCAGCGCTTCCAGCGAAGTATCGCGCGGGTGTTCGTCTTTCGACACGACGACAGGGTCGCCTTTTTTCTGCGCCAGGGTCACCGGCACGATCTCATGATCGAAGCGGCCGGCCGCCTGCGCGGCGACCGCGCGCTGCTGGCTGCGCAGGGCAAAGGCATCCTGATCGGCACGCGAGACCTTGTAATCCTCGGCGACGTTCTCGGCGGTTTCCGGCATCGCGTCAACGCCGTACAGCGCCTTCATCTTGGCATTGATGAAACGCCAACCGATGGTGGTGTCATAGACCGCATTGCTGCGCGAGAAGGCCGCATCGGCCTTGGGCATCACGAAGGGCGCGCGGCTCATGCTCTCCACGCCGCCGGCGATCATCAGTGATACTTCGCCGGACTTGATGGCACGCGCCGCCGAACCGACCGCGTCCATGCCGGAGCCGCAGAGGCGATTGACAGTGCTACCCGGCACTTCCTTGGGCAGGCCGGCCAGCAGCAGGGCCATGCGCGCCACATTGCGGTTGTCTTCGCCGGCCTGATTGGCGCAGCCCATGGTGACGTCATCGATGGCCGCCCAATCAACCTTCGGGTTGCGGTCCATCAATGCCTTGATCGACAGGGCGGCAAGATCGTCGGTGCGCACGCTGGAGAGGGCGCCGCCGTAGCGGCCGAAGGGGGTGCGAACGGCGTCGCAGATAAACGCATCAGTCATAAACGCATCAATCATAAGGTTCCGATTTTCGGATTCATTGGTTTGCGCTTGAGCGGCACGCCGCTCAGCTTTTGCAATTCATCGAAAGTCAGGCCATCGACCATATCGACGACTTGCAAACCTTGGGACGTGATGTCGATCACGGCCAGGTCCGAATACACCCGGCTGACGCAGCCGATGCCGGTCAGCGGGTAGGTGCACACCGGTACGATCTTGCTCTCGCCGCTCTTGGTCAGGTGCTCCATCATCACATAGGTTTTCTTGGCGCCGATCGCCAGATCCATGGCACCGCCGACGGCGGGAATGGCATCCGCCGCGCCGGTGTGCCAGTTGGCCAGGTCGCCCGTCACCGATACCTGGAAGGCGCCGAGCACGCAGATGTCCAGATGGCCGCCGCGCATCATGCCGAAGGAATCCGCATGATGAAAAAACGCGCCGCCCGGCAGCAAGGTGACCGGCTGCTTGCCGGCATTGATCAGATCGTAATCTTCCGCGCCGGGCGCAGGCGCCGGGCCCATGCCGAGGATGCCGTTTTCGCTATGCAGGAAAACCTCGCGGTCCTTCGGCAAATGATTGGCCACCATGGTCGGCAGCCCGATGCCGAGATTGACATAGGCGCCTTCGGGAATATCCTTGGCGACGCGCGCGGCCATCTGGTCGCGGTTCCATTTGTTCATGCGGCTTCCTTCGATGTTTCCTTTTTGAACCCGGCCGGCCCGGTGGCGCTGCGCGCCACCTTGACGATGCGTTGCACGAAGATGCCAGGCGTGACCACGGCCTCGGGATCGAGGGCGCCGAGTTCAACAACCTCATGCACCGAGGCGATGGTGAGTTTGGCGGCGCTGGCCATGATCGGGCCGAAATTGCGCGCCGCCTTGCGATACACCAGATTGCCCCAGCGGTCGCCGGCCTCGGCCTTGATCAGCGCGACGTCGGCATGGATCGGCATTTCCAGCACATACATGCGGCCATCGATCTCGCGGGTTTCCTTGCCCTTGGCAAGTTCAGTGCCGTAGCCGGTGGGCGTGAAGAACGCGCCGATGCCGGCCCCGGCGGCGCGAATGCGCTCGGCCAGATTGCCCTGCGGCACCAGTTCGAGCTCGAGCTTGCCGGCGCGATACAGGCCGTCGAACACCTGCGAATCGGCCTGGCGCGGAAACGAGCAGATGATCTTGCGCACCTGCCCGGCCTTCAGCAGTGCGGCCAGGCCGGTTTCGCCATTGCCGGCATTGTTGTTGACCACGGTGAGGTCGCGCGCGCCTTGCGCGATCAGGCCGTCAATCAGCTCCGCCGGCTGACCCGCGCCGCCGAAACCGCCAATCATGACCGTGGAGCCGTCCTTGATATCCGCCAGGGCTTCGGCCACTGACGCGGTAATTTTATTGATCATGAATGCCGAAATCCCGGAGCGATTGCTGTAAATGTGGTGACGTTCTCATTGCGAAAACGAACCTTGTTCTGCCGCAGAGGCTACGGGATTTTCGCGCATCAAGTCAATGATTCCGGCATCAAGATTTCGGTCCGTGCTGCCCGCCGGAACACACATTCGCGCCTGTCCGATGCTACAATGTTGCATCTGGCGATTTTCGCTACCCGCTGCACTGTCCGATTCCGGTTTTCTTCATGCGATCTCTCCTGCTGCGCCGTGTACTGCCGCCGCTGCTCGCCATTCTGGTGCTGTTGGCGCAGTCGCTCGCTTACATGCACCGCAGCGCGCACCCGAATGCCAATCCGCGCGCGGCGGCGCTGTCATCGCCATCGCCATCGCCATCGCTGCTGTGCCGGAGCGATTGCACGTCCGATGCGCGTGTGGTCGCCGCCGGCGCCTCGTTGCTGGACAAGCTGTTCGGTCATGCGGCGGGCACGGCCTGCGATGATTTTGATGCGGCCCTTGGGCTGGACCTTAATCCCGCGCATCCCACGCTGGCAGTGGTCGCGTCGCTGGACGAGCATGTTATACCCATCGGTTTCTCCTCACCCGCTCCTGCCTCTTTCCCTGCCGGTCTCTCCCTCGCCCGCGCTCCGCCGGGCGCATAACGAAGCACGCATTTTTCCACGCGCCCCAGGGTAAATCCTTCGGGCGGCGTGGCTTTCGTTATATGGCGTTCTGGAGAAAACATGAATCAGCAATTTCGTTTATCGGTGCTTGCCGCAGCGCTCGCGTCGATCTATTTTGTAGCCAACAACGCGCGTGCCGCCGATGCGGACGTGCCGGCGGTGGCGGCCCCGGCAACCCCTGCCGACAGTTCTGCGTCGACGCTTGATCCGATCACCGTCACCTCGGCGCGTCTTCGTGACGCGCGGATCGATCTATCGCCCAAAGTCGGCACCACCGTTTATACCATCGACCGCAAGCAAATCGACGCCCTGGGCCGGGGGGACGCGACGCCGTTTGACGAGGTCTTGCTGCGCCTTCCCGGCGTGGCCAAGGACTCCAAGGCCTCGGGGTCGCTTCATGTGCGCGACGATCACGGCAATATCCAGTACCGCATCGACGGCGTGCAGCTGCCCGAAAATATCTCCGGCTTCGGCCAGTCGATCGACACCAGATTTATCGATCAGATTGACTTCCTGACCGGTGCGCTGCCGGCGCAGTATGGTCTGCGTTCCGCCGGCGTGGTTGAGATCCAGACCAAGGAGGGCGCCGTCAAGCCCGGCGGTCGCGTTGGCATCGAGTTCGGCAGCCAACACACCGTGCAACCGAGCCTTGAACTGTTTGGCACGAGCGGATCGCTGAACTACTACCTGTCCGGCAGTTATTTGTCGAACAGCGCGGGTATCGAGAATCCGCAGCCGACGCGGAACCCGATGCATGACAAGACCAGGCAGGCCAAGACCTTTGGCGATCTGTCCTACTACGTCGATGATTCCACGCGAGTCGGGCTGATCTTCGGCACGTATAACGGAAAGTTCCAGATTCCGACGAACCCGGGGCAGACGCCCGCGTTCTCGCTTACGGGCGTGAGCGACACCGCCACGGGTTTTAATGCACTGCCCTCGTCCCAGGTCGACGAGCAGCAGCGCGAGGTCAATCGCTTTTTCGTGCTCTCGTTGCAGAAGAGCCTGGGCAAGCTTGATTATCAGCTATCCGCCTTTCATCAATACTCGGATCTCCATTTCACCCCGGATCCGCTTGGCGACCTGATTTACAACGGCGTGGCCTCGGATACCGTTCGTACCAATTCCGCGAACGGCCTGCAACTCGATGCGTCCTACAAGCTGAACGATCAACACACGGTGCGGTTCGGCACCGCCTATACCCGCCAGACCACGCATAGCGACAACACGGTGGCGGTGTTTCCGGTCGACAGCAGCGGCGCGCAGATCGGTACGGATCCCATGCAGATCGTCGACAACTCGATGAAGCGAGGGCAACTCGCCAGCTACTACCTGCAGGATGAGTGGCGCATTTCACCGGCGCTGACCCTCAATTACGGCGGCCGCTTCGATCACGTGTCCGCCTTCATCAATGAGCAGCAATTCAGTCCGCGCATCAACATGCTGTACAAGCTGTCCGACGCGACCGCCGTTCACGCCGGCTATTCGCGCTATTTCACGCCGCCGCCGCAGGAGCTGGCCACGCAGCAGAGCATCAACCTCTACACCGGGACAAGCAACCAGCCCGCCGTGCCGGTATCGGACAATGTGAAAGCCGAAAGGACGCATTACTACGATATCGGCATCACGCAGAAGGCCAGTTCGAACCTGACCCTGTCGCTGGACGCGTACTACAAAAAGATTACGAACCTGATCGACGAAGGTCAGTTTGGCGCTGCGATTATTCTCTCGCCCTTCAACTACGCCAAGGGTTACGCGAAGGGCCTTGAGTTCGCCGCGATCTACAACAATGGCCCGTGGTCTGGCTATTTCAACGCCGCTTACCAGAAGGCCCAGGGGCAAAACATCGTCTCGGGCCAGGCACTGTTCGCTCCGGATGAGCTGGTCTATATCGCCAACCACTATATTCCCCTGGACCACGACCAGACCTATACGGCATCCGGTGGCCTGGGCTACAAATTCGGCGATAGCAAGGTCAGCGGAGATGTGCTCTATGGCAGCGGCGTGCGCCGCACGCTCGACGGCGGCACGCCGAATGGGGCCAGCCTGTCGCACTACACCGTGGCGAATTTGGGCATCACCCACAACTGGAACAAAACGCGCGCCGGCGACATCGAGACGCGCCTCGCCGTCCTCAACGTATTCGACAAGACCTATCTGCTGCGCGACGGTACCGGCGTCGGGGTGGGCGCCCCACAGTATGGTTTGCGCCGAAGCCTGTATGTGGGGATCTCCACGAGCTTCTGATCGCGCACTGCTGTCGGACCCGAAAAGCTTTTCAACAATTTTCGGGTCTTTCAATCGCATGATCTTTTAAGCGCTGTTGGCTTGGCCTGGTCTGCGGCTCGAATGATGTCGACATCGATCGGGGCATTACATTTCCAGGCTTTCCATAAATTATTTTGGCAAAACTCCAGCATTGGCGCGGTTTTCAAGGCGAAAATGGCTGTGAAGCCGCGCCAATGCTGGAGTTTGTTTTTTTGATTTGACGGCATGTCGCTGGGACAAGCGCAGGAAACGATAGGTCGCCGTAGCGTCAACTGTTAAAATCGCGGGATGCCTACCGTTACCTTCCCCAATTCGCCATTCCTGCTCAACCAGCCGTTCCCGCCCGCCGGCGACCAACCGGTCGCCATCGACAAACTGGTCGAGGGCATCAATGACGGCCTCGCCTATCAAACCCTGCTGGGTGTGACCGGCTCCGGCAAGACCTACACCATGGCCAATGTGATCGCGCGCATCGGCCGCCCGGCCCTGGTGATGGCGCCGAACAAGACCCTGGCGGCGCAGTTGTATGCCGAGATGCGCGAGTTCTTTCCCGAGAATGCGGTCGAGTATTTCGTCTCGTATTACGACTACTACCAGCCGGAGGCCTATGTGCCTGCGCGCGATCTTTTCATCGAGAAGGATTCCTCGATCAACGAGCATATCGAGCAGATGCGTCTGTCCGCCACCAAGTCCTTGCTGGAGCGCCCGGATTCGATCATCGTCGCCACGGTGTCCTGTATTTACGGTGTCGGCGATCCGACCGATTACTACGCGATGCGCATGATGGTGCGGCCCGGCGACAAGGTCGCGCAGCAGGACATGATTCGCCAGCTGACGGCGATGCAGTACGCGCGCGCCGAACTCGATTTCCGCCGCGGCACCTTCCGCGTACGCGGCGATTCGCTCGATGTGTTCCCGGCCGAGAACGCCGATGTGGCCCTGCGCATTTCCATGTTCGACGACGAGATCGATGGCCTCACCCTGTTCGATCCGCTCACCGGTCATACCGTGCAGAAAGTGCCGCGCTATACGGTGTACGCCAAGAGCCAGTACGTCAGCACGCGCGCCACCACCCTCGATGCCATCGAGGGCATCAAGGCCGAGCTGCGCGAGCGCATCGACTACTACACCAGAGAAGGCAAATTGCTGGAGGCGCAGCGCATCCAGCAGCGCACCACCTTCGACCTGGAAATGCTCAACGAGATCGGCTTTTGCAAGGGCATCGAAAACTATTCGCGCCACCTGAGCGGCCGCGCCCCGGGCGAGCCGCCGCCGACCCTGATCGATTACCTGCCGAAAAACGCGCTGATGATTCTCGACGAAAGCCATGTCACCATTCCGCAGGTCGGCGGCATGTATAAGGGCGATCGGGCGCGCAAGGAAAACCTGGTCAACTATGGTTTCCGCCTGCCCTCGGCGATGGACAATCGTCCGCTGCGTTTCGACGAGTTCGAGAAACTGATGCGGCAAAGTGTATTTGTGTCGGCTACCCCGGCGGACTACGAAGCGCAACATGCCGCGCAGATTGTCGAGCAGGTGGTGCGTCCCACCGGCCTGGTCGATCCGCAGATCATCGTGCGCCCGGCGTCGACCCAGGTGGACGATGTGCTGTCCGAGATCAACAAGCGCGTCGCCGTCGGCGAGCGGGTGCTGGTGACCACGCTCACCAAGCGCATGTCCGAGGATCTGACCGACTACCTGTCCGAGCATGGCATCAAGGTGCGCTATCTGCACTCGGATATCGACACCGTGGAACGCGTCGAGATCATCCGCGATCTGCGCACCGGCCTGTTCGATGTGCTGGTCGGCATCAACCTGCTGCGCGAGGGGCTGGATATCCCGGAAGTATCCCTGGTGGCGATTCTCGATGCCGACAAGGAAGGTTTTTTGCGCGGCGCGCGCTCCCTGGTGCAGACCATCGGCCGCGCCGCGCGCAACCTGAACGGCACCGCGATCCTGTACGGCGATCGTGAAACGGACTCCATGAAGTTCGCGATTTCGGAAACCAATCGCCGCCGCGCCAAACAGATGGCGTTCAACGAGGCGAACGGCATCACCCCGCGCTCGGTGAGCAAGCAGATCAAGGGCATGATCGACGATGCCTACGATATCGAGGACAAACGCGAGGAGCGCAGCAGCAATCGCAAGGCCGCGCAGGACCGCAAGAAATACGAGGTCATGAATGAAAAGCAGATGGAATCGGCAATCAAACGGGTGGAGCGCGAAATGATGGACGCCGCGCGCAACCTCGAATTCGAAAAGGCCGCCAAGCTGCGCGATGAGTTGCGTATGCTACGCACCAATATGCTCACCCTCGGCGGCAAGGACACGCCGCTGGGAGACGCCGCATGAACATCAGCGTGCTGTTCGTCTGCATGGGCAATATCTGCCGCTCGCCCACCGCCGAGGGCGTGTTCCGCAAAATGGTCGCGGACAGCCCGCTGGCCGGCAAGATCGACATCGATTCCGCCGGCACCCACGGCTATCACGTCGGCTCGCCGCCCGATGCCCGCGCCGTCGAACATGCGGCCAAACGCGGCTACGATCTTTCCCCGCTGCGCTGCCGGCAGGTCAATGCCACCGATTTCGAGCGCTTCGATTACATCCTCGCCGCCGATGCGATGAATGTGAAGCACCTGAAGGCCATGTGTCCGACGCGCCTGGTGCACAAGATCGAATACCTGCTCGATTACGGCGGCGATGAGGATGCGTTCGAGGTGCCCGATCCCTACCAGGGCGAGGCCAGGGATTTTGAACTGGCGCTGGACCTGATCGAGGAGGGCTGCCAGGGTCTGCTCGAATATCTCGGCGACCAGCTGCGCATGCGCGGCACTTTGCCGCGTTAGCCGGGGCGCGCATGGACGGCCTGTTATCGGCGGTGGCGTACATCAAGATTTTCGTGGCGATGATCGTGATCGTCAATCCGCTGGGCATCATGCCGGTGTTCGTGGCCATGACCACCTATACCAGCGACGACGAGCGCAAGAAAATCGCGCGCATCGCGGCGGTCAGCGTGATGGTCGTGCTGCTGGTGTCCGCGACGCTGGGGGAGCGCGTGCTGGATATGTTCGGCATCAGCATTCCCAGTTTCAAGGTGGGCGGCGCGATCCTGGTGATGATGGCCGCGCTGTCGATGATGCAGGCGACACCGGGACGCGACAAGCAGACGCCGGAAGAAGCCAAGGAGGCCGAAGACAAGGCCAGCATCGCCGTGGTGCCGCTGGCCATTCCCTTGCTGGCCGGGCCGGGCGCCATGTCGACCATCATCATTTACGCCAGCGAGAAAAAATCCTTCGCGCATCTCGCCATCGTTTGCCTGTTGTCGATCGGCGTCGCCGTCGTCACCTGGCTGGCCCTGCGCGTCGCCGCCAAGGTGGGTGCGCGCCTGAGCAAAACCACCATCAACGTCGCCACCCGCATCATGGGCCTGCTGCTGGCGGCGCTGGCGGTGGAGATTTTTGCCGGCGGGATTGTCGAGCTGATTCCGGCGCTGGGCAAGCCGGATGTGTTCCGGTATTGATCGACGGCCATACGTGGCGCCATTTGTCGATGGACTGTGTCGAGACTGAAAAAATGTTTGACGGATTTTCCTGACTTTGCAGTTTTTTATTTTCCCCCGGAACATGTCATGCTAGTCAGAATCGCACCAATAAATAATCGGGCTTAAGCAGGACGCGCGTCGGCAAAGACCGCCGCCATCTGCTTAAGGGAGGCCTGAACAAGCATGAGTGGCGAACAACAAGAAGAATATTTTCCCGCGCACTGGCCACGGCCGCAGCGCCGGGAGCCAGCGAGCGACATCCGGATTTCCCTGGACAGCGAGTTGCGCGAAGGAATTGGAATTGCATGCGCAATTCCTCATTCCCCTGATCGATTGGCGCTGGTGCGCTGCGTACGAACCATTCCCGATCGAGGAAATTCTTCAAGGCTCGCCGGCGTAATCGACACCGATGGCGACTGAGCCTGCTGCGCATTCATCGCAACAGCGCGTCCCCTTTGCAAGTGCAGCAAGTTTTACGCAAGGCGCATTCCTCCAAAAATAAAATTTGAAAGGGACCAACCATGATTACCAGTAACAAGTACGCGGTATCAGTCGTCTTGCTGCTTGCCGGTCTGCTGTCCGGCTGCTCCAGCACTCCTTGGCATGAAAACCTCATGAGCAATGAGCAGCTGATCGCCGCGGACTGCAAGCAGCTTGCGGTCGAGGAGCAAAAAGCCGCAAACAATGCGCAAAGCGCGCGGGAAGGGTCGACCATCGGCACGGTGGGCGCCGTATTCCTGGCGGTACTTGAGGGGGTTGCCGCGTCGGCTTCGAAAACACCGATGAACACCAACAACTCCGCCGCGATGAATTCGGCCACCATGGCCGATGAACATACCAAGCAGGCTGCCGAGTTCGAGAATCGCAGGAACATGATCTCGATGATTCGCGGCAAAAAGGGCTGCACCTGATTGTCGCCTTGAAAATGGGGAGATCAATATGCGTACAAAGACTGTTTTTTTCCTGCTCTGCTGCTTGCCGCTATTTGGCCATGCTTTCGTCGAAAAGACAATCCAGCTGCAAGGCGTTTCCATAACCTCGACGGCCAGCGCGACCGATCCCTGCGGCGTGGATTTCCTGATTTCCGTTTCGGATGCGGACCAGCATTTCGTCAAGATCGACTATACCTACAACGGTACCTTCAACGCCGGCACGAACTCCAACCCCTATCTGGGAAAAGGGTCCAAAACCGGGATTATCAATATTTCTGTCGGCAATCTCACCTATGGCGGAATGCTCGCAAGGTCGCCGGCAAATTCGATGGGGCTGGTTTGCAACTATGCCTGGGCCTACCAATTCATCGCCAGCCAGACCAATATCAGCCAGGGACAGCGCGACTACCAGGACGATTTGAAGCGCAAGGAACAGGCAAAGCGCGACGAAATTGAACGCCGGCATGCCGAGCAGGCGGAGCGCAAGCGCCAGTCGCTGCAGCAGCAGGAAGACATGAAGAGACTGCAGGCGAAAGCCCGCAGCGACCAGTTGGCGGCGTACCGCAATGCCAGTCCGGAAAACTCGCGCTGCATCATCAACGACCAGGCAGACATCGCGAATTGCGAAAGGTGGAAAGCGCGCGAACGTGAGGAGAAAATCCGCAGCGATGCCGAGGCCAGGCGCGCGCAGCAGCAGCGGGACATTGAGGCCAGGGCGGCCGCCGATATGGAGCGCGCTTCGGCGGAAGGCGTGGAAAAAGCCAGGCGCGACATGGCGGCAAACAATTGCGCCTACGCGGCGGGCTTGCCGAACCGCATTCCCTACCCGACGGTAAACACCAATAACGCGCAGTATCAGGCCGACATCAAGCGCATCGATGCCCTGAACTACGAGGCGCAGCAAAAATTCTTTCGCGAGACCAAGGCCGCCAGCGATGCCTGCGATGTGCGACGCGCCAGCCAGGCAGCCAGTCAGCAAATGCAGCAACAGCAAGTTTTGCAACAGCAGAAGGCGCTGCAAATCCAGGCCGAACAGCAAAAGCGGCTCCAAGCTCAGCAGAAGGCGCAGGCGGACTTGAACGCGTCGATACAGGAAAGCAGGAAGGCCGCGGACAATGCGGCGAACGATACGCAGAAACTCAAGAACGGCAACGCCGGCCTGATGGACATGATCAACAATATGAAATGAGGACTGTCCGCCATGCTGAATGCCGGATGGGGGTTGATGCTCGCGGTGTTTTCACTTTTATTCAGGGAGAAAAAATGAAATTGCGCACTTTGCTTGTCTCGTCTTTGTTACTGGGCACCTGCGTCGCCGTGAGCGCCGGGACCACGGCGGCACTCAATTCGGGAGTCAGTGGCGGTAGATTGATTGCGGTCGGCAACCAGCACAATCCCGCGCACGATGCAACGCGCTGCGTGCAGATTCAGGACGCCCGCAATGGGGCGAACTTCTATAACAGCTGCAACTTTGCGGTGGAATTGACCTGGTGTGTGGAGGGCGTCGATTGTAACCCTGGCTACTCCAATACCTGGACTCTGGGCGCTGGGCGGCAGTGGCCCATCCAGGGCACCAGCAAGCAACGACGGCAGATTTACTATGCCGCCTGCAAGGGGGCCAACAGTTTCAATCACACTTCGGACCTCGGCAGGCACAAACAGCACAGCTGTGAATAGCCGATTCCGTCTCCACTAGTCGTTCCGGTATTGCGCTAGTCGGGGTGATGTATTCCTTACCAGCCACCCGTCTTCAGCCAGGCGTCGATTTGTTCAAATCGATCGCTGCCCCAGAACGCCTCGCCATCGACCACGATATAGGGTGAGCCGAACACGCCTTTGGCCAGCGAGGATTCCACTTCGTTTTTCAGGCGCTCCTTGACGGCGGGGCCGGCCAGTGCGGCGCCGAGTTCCTCGCGATTCACGCCTTGCTGCGCGGCGATGTCGACGACGACTTCGGCGGCGGTAATATCGCGCGCCTCGACGAAATAGGTTCGGTAAACCGCCAGCGCCATTTGTTTGGCCTTGGCCGGATCGCGGTCGCGCAGCCAGTAGAAGGCGCGCGCCGCATTATGGGTGCTGATCGGAAACTGGGCCGGCATATTGAAGGGGATCCCCAGGAATCTCGCGGTGCGCGAAAAATCGCGCCTGGCATAGTCGCCTTTCAATGGTTGCAGGGTCAACGGTGCGTTGCCGCTGACCTTGAACGCCGGTCCGAGCAGGATCGGCCGCCAATTGACCTCGCGCTGATGCGGGGCCGCCAGTGCGTCGATGCGCATCGCCGCCAGGTAGCCATAGGGCGAGGAAAAATCGAAGTAGAAATCGATGGGGGCGGCCATGGTGCGGTTTCTCCGGTGGGGTGCTGCGGCATCTTAGTATGCTTTGTGGCGGGCGTAAAAAAGCCGCCCATTTCCGGGCGGCTTTTTCATGGCGATGATTGCAAGCCGGTCAGGCTGGCGGGTTACTTGCGTCCGTCTTGGTTTCGACCACGACCAGCGGCTCGTTGAACGTTTCGCGCGGCTTGCGCGGGCGCGGTACGCGACGATGCGAGGCCTCATCCTCAACCGCGACAACATTCTGCACCTTGTCGGCGGCGGTTTCGATAAAGACCAGCGGCTCGGCTGTCTGGTTGGCATTGCCCGAACGTTCGCGACGGCGTGAGCCGCTGCGCTCCGGCGCGATATCCGGAATCTGGTCGATCGGGCTGAACGAAGGGGCCGGCACCGGCGCGGGTGTAAATTGCGGCGCGGCCGCCGGAGCAACCATCTCGACCGGGACCGGCGCATGTACTGGCGCGGGCATGGGAGCAGGGGCGGCAGCTTCCGCAATCGCGGGGCGCTCGGCGACCGGGACCACGACAGCGGCCGGCACCGGCGCTACAAATTCCAGCGCCTGCTGTACCGGCTGCATCGTTGCGACCGGCGCCTGAAGCACCTGCTCGGCAAGTGCAGCATCATTGAGGGGCGTGTTGGCTGCGGCGCCGTTGCTGCCCTCGTTCTGCGGCGCATTGCGATTTTCACCGCGCTCGCCACGATCGCGTCCGCCGCGGCCGCGACGGCGACGGCTGCGGCCTTCGCCTTCTTCGCCGCCTTCAACCGGCTTGGCTTCCAGCGCCGGCTTGTTCTGCTGCGGCTGACGCTGTTTCTGTTGCTGCGGCTGGCCTTCGCGTGCCTCGGGACCTTTGCTGTCGCGCGGTTCCTGCGCCTTGCTGTCTACGGCTTTATCGCCGCGTGGCTCGCGGTTGGCATCGCCTTCCTTGCGCGGACTGCGCCCCTGGCCTTGCTGACCCTGTCCTTGTCCCTGACGACCGCGTTCACCGCCCTGGCCGCGGCCGCCTTGCTTGCTGTCGCGTCCTTCGCGATCGCCGCGCTGGCCGTCGCGTCCGCCGCGATTGCCGCGATCACCACGTTCGCGGTTGCCGTCCTTGCCATCGCGTGCCGTTTTTTGTGGGGCGATGGGGGTGGGCGGCGTATCGTCGCCGAACAAGCGCTTGAAGCGCTGCCACAGCGAGGGCGCTGGCGTGCGTGCCGCCGGGGCGGCCGCGCGTGCGGCGCGTGGTGTAGGTTCGGGCGCATTCGGCGCCGGCTGGTCCGGGGTGATTCCTTTGACGATCGGTTCCGGGCGCGACGGCTTGGCGTCCGCGACAGCGGCCGGTTTGGCGGCGGCCTCTTCGGCCGGCTGCTTGACCAGTTGATAGCTGGGCGTGACATTTTCCAGCTTGTCGGAATCGTGGCGCAGGCGCTCGAGTTCGTAGTTGGGCGTTTCCAGGTGAATGTTCGGGATCAGCAGCACGTTCACCTTGAAGCGGGTTTCAATGATGTGAATATCCTGGCGCTTTTCATTGAGCAGGAAAGTGGCGACATCGACCGGCACCTGGGCGTGGATGGCGGCGGTGTTTTCCTTCATCGCCTCTTCCTGGATGATGCGCAGGATGTGCAGGGCCGAGGACGAGGTGCCGCGGATATGGCCGATGCCATGGCAGCGCGGGCAGGGGATGTAGCTCGATTCGGATAGCGCCGGCTGCAGGCGCTGGCGCGACAGTTCCAGCAGGCCGAAGCGCGAAATCTTGCCGGTTTGCACGCGGGCACGATCGGCGTGCAGCGCATCGCGCAGACGGTTTTCGACTTCGCGCTGGTTCTTGGCCGACTCCATGTCGATGAAGTCGATGACGACCAGGCCACCCAGATCGCGCAGGCGCAATTGGCGGGCGATTTCATCGGCCGCCTCGCAGTTGGTGCGGAAGGCGGTGTCCTCGATGTCGTGACCCTTGGTGGCGCGCGCCGAGTTGACGTCGATCGAGACCAGGGCCTCGGTATGGTCGATGACGATGGCGCCGCCGGACGGCAGCTGCACATCGCGGCGATACGCGGTCTCGATCTGGTGCTCGATCTGGAAACGCGAGAACAGCGGCACATCGTCTTTGTACAGCTTGACCTTGTTCACGTTCGCCGGCATCACCGTCGACATGAACGACTGCGCCTGCTCGAAAATTTCCGGGGTGTCGATTAGGATCTCGCCGATTTCCGGGTGGAACAAATCGCGGATGGCGCGCACCACCAGGCTCGATTCCAGGTAAATCAGTTCGGGCGCGCGTACTTCCTTGCCGGCGCCTTCGATGGCTTCCCACAGTTGCATCAGGTAATTCAGATCCCATTTGAGTTCTTCGGCGCTGCGGCCGATGCCGGCGGTACGCGCAATCACGCTCATGCCTTCGGGCAGGTCGAGGGAATCCATGGTTTCGCGCAACTCGGCGCGGTCTTCGCCTTCGACGCGACGCGAGACGCCGCCGCCGCGCGGGTTATTGGGCATCAGCACCAGGTAGCGGCCGGCCAGCGAAATATAAGTGGTGAGAGCGGCGCCCTTGTTGCCGCGCTCGTCTTTTTCGACCTGCACCAGGATCTCGGTGCCGACCTTGAGGTTCTGCGCGATCTTGGCACGTGTGCCTTCGCCGTCTTCGCCCTGCACATATTCGCGGGTCAGTTCCTTGAACGGCAGGAAACCGTGGCGTTCGGCGCCGTAATCGACGAATACCGCTTCCAGCGAGGGTTCGACGCGGGTGACCTTGGCCTTGTAGATATTGCTTTTACGTTGTTCCTGGCCGGCGTGTTCGATATCGAGATCGACCAGTTTCTGGCCGTCGACGATGGCGACGCGAAGCTCTTCGGCTTGCGTGGCATTGAATAGCATGCGTTTCATGAAATCTTCTTTCTCGCGCGCTTTGTGCAAAGCAAAGCATGGACGAGGCCGGAAGAAAAACGGCGGGGCGATAAATCAACTGTCGCGCACGTCGGCGCGACCGTGCGGGTGAAGCTTAGTCGAGCAGGCGGATCGGCCCGGTACGCGAAGTACCGGCGATATCCCCGGCGGCGCAATCAATGCGCGCGCGGAAAATCCAGGATGTTGATTGTTGATTGGTGGATTTCAAAACTTGCTCTTGCACGTTGTCCCGGCCGAAACCGGAAATTATCGTTCCCAAGTCAGCCGGCATTTCATTAGCCCGGCTGGCAAATCGTTCTGTCTTCACGGCGCCGCCTGGTTTTGCTGGTTCCGTGCCGCAAGCCTTGTGCTTGCGACCCCGGAGGGCGCGCGTAAATCGTTTAGTATCGCTACTTGTGTTTTGGCAGATGCCGCGGTGAGCGAAAACGACCGCCCGTTTTCCGTGCCGAAAACAGCATTTGCAAACACTGGCGATGGGTTTAGAAATCGCGCGGGAAGGCAGATAACTGCACTGGCAAGGTGATCCGATTGGAATCCTGGTTACGCGGTAGGACTGGCCTTGCACCGCGACGTTTGCCGGACTCGCTTCAAAATCAACGAGATAAAAGTATAACCTAACATGGCTGCGAGGGGAAAAAAACCTGCGCCGCGGTCCGCCGCGCCACGGCAAGGCCGGCCGTCCGCTGCCAAACCGAGGGCCAGGCCGGCCACGATCATGCCGCCGTTGCCGCCCGCGGGTATGGCGATGGCGGGCAAACCGGGCGCAGTCTCGGCCGATGCCGCAGCCCTGGTCACGATCGATGAGGCCAATGGCGGCCAGCGCCTCGACAATTTTTTGGCCGCCAAATTGAAGGGCGTGCCTAAAAGTCATATTTACCGGATCGTGCGATCCGGCGAAGTGCGGGTGAACAAGGGCCGCGCCGGTGTCGATTACCGGTTGGCGGAGGGCGATGTGGTGCGCATTCCCCCGGTGCGGATCGCGACATCAAACCCCAGCACTGGCGCGGCGTTTGAGGCAAAAATGGCTGAAAAGGCGCGCCAGTCCTTGGGAATACTGTTTGAAGACGATGCCCTGATCGCCATCGACAAGCCGGCCGGGCTGGCCGTGCATGGCGGCAGCGGCGTCAGCTTTGGCGTGATTGAAGCCTTGCGCGCGCAACGGCCTGAGGCCAAATTCCTCGAGCTGGTGCATCGCCTCGACCGCGAAACCTCGGGCGTGCTGCTGGTCGCCAAGAGGCGTAGCGCCCTGACTGCGATGCACGCCATGCTGCGCGGCGATAATGGCGGGGGGGCGCGCATGCAGAAGCATTATTATGCCCTGGTAAAAGGCGATTGGCCTGACGAAAAACGGCACATCCGGATGAAACTCGCCAAATTCACCAACCTGGCCGGCGAAAAACGCGTCTCGGTGGACGAGGATGAAGGTCAGGAGGCGCACACCATCGTGACCCGGGTCGAGCGCCTCGGCATGGCCACCCTGCTTGATTGCGATATCCGCACCGGCCGCACCCACCAGATTCGCGTGCATCTGGCGCACTTGGGTTTTCCGATCGTCGGCGACGATAAATACGGCGATTTTGCCCTCAACAAGATCGCGCAGGCCGTGAAGAATGGTGGGCTGAAGCGCATGTTCCTGCATGCCCGGCTGATCCGCTTTGTCCACCCCCTGACTGGTGCAAGCCTGACCATCGAATCGCCGCCGCCGCCGGACCTCACGCGCTACCTGACGTTTTTGCGCGGTGCGCAGGGGTGAGGAGTGCAGTGAGAAATTACGACCTGATCGTGTTCGACTGGGATGGCACCATCATCGATTCCACCGGCCTGATCGCCGACTGCATTCAGCATGCCGCGCGGGATTTGCAACTGCGCGTGCCGACGGTGGCCGAGGCCAAGTACATCATCGGCCTGGGCCTGCTGCAATCGACCGGAACCCTGTTCCCGGAGCTGTCGCCCGCCGACCGCGCGCGTTTTGCCGTCCGCTTTCGCGAGCATTATGTGCCGCGCGATCATGAGGCGCCGCTGTATCCCGGCATCGTGGAATTGCTCGAAAGTCTGGCCGCGCCCGAACGTTTCCTGGCGGTGGCGACCGGCAAGCCCCGTGCCGGTCTCGAGCGGGCTTTCGCCCATACCGGGCTGAAAGCGCACTTCCATTACAGCCGCTGCGCGGACGAGGGCTTTGCCAAGCCGCATCCCGATATGTTGCTCAAGCTGATGGACTTCACAGGTGCGTCGCCGCAGCGCACGTTGATGATCGGCGATACCAGCCATGACCTGCAGTTGGCGCAAAACGCCGGGGTTGCCGCCGTGGCGGTGACTTACGGCGCGCACCCCGCCGAGGTACTGGCCGGCCATCGCGCCCGCGCTCGCGTGGACAGCGTGACTGCCTTGGCGGCGTGGCTGGCGGCAAATGGCTGATATTCATGTCTGAGTCCGGCAAATCGTCCCGTCAGGTATGCGAACGCGCGGTCCTGCTTGACGGCGGCCTGGCACAGCGTTTCGAGATCGAGCGGGGGGGGCGGCGCATTCCTTGCTTTGTCATTGCCTATGAGGGACAAGTGCATGCATACCGGAACAGCTGCCCGCATCGGGGGACGGAACTCGACTGGCAGCCGGGTGAGGTGTTTGACGAAACCGGTTTATACTTGGTCTGTGCGACCCATGGCGCGGTGTTCGAACCCGCCGGGGGCGTATGCGTCGGCGGACCGTGTCATGGCGCAAGCCTCAGCCGAATTCCAATCAGTGTCGAGAATCATCTCGTGGTGTTGCAAACGGATGTCCTTGTCGCTCCCCAACCGCCGGCAAGTGCGGAAAGCAGGGGCGAGTGACACAATTGCCCGCCCCCATAAAAAACTCCACCAGAGTCAGGCAGAAAAGCAATGGAAAACACACCGAATCCCGCTAACTGGGAACGTACCGTTCTGGAAAAACTGGCCACCGAGGCGCTCGGCGAGCAGAAGCGCGCGCGCCGCACGCGCACCGTGCTGAGTGTGCTTTGGCTGCTGTTTCTGGCCTTTGTCTTTATCACCGTTGCCGGCGGATTGAGCGGCAAGCGCGAGGCTTCATCGACGGAAAAACACACGGCGCTGGTGGAATTGAAAGGCGTGATTTCGGCCGACTCCAAGGCCTCCGGCGACAAGGTCATCAGCGCGCTGCAGGCAGCCTTCAAGGACAAGAATACCGTGGGCGTGGTGCTGCGCATCAACAGTCCCGGCGGCAGCCCGGTGCAGGCCGGCTACATCAATGACGAGATCAAGCGTCTGCGGGCCAAATACAAGGACATCCCGCTTTACGTGGTGGTGCAGGATATCTGCGCCTCCGGCGGTTATTACATCGCGGTGGCGGCAGACAAGATCTATGTCGACAAGGCCTCCATCGTCGGCTCGATCGGCGTGCTGATGGATGGTTTCGGTTTCACCGGCACTATGGACAAACTGGGTGTCGAACGCCGCCTGATCACCGCGGGCGCCAACAAGGGTTTCCTGGATCCATTCTCGCCGGTCAATCCCGAACAGCAGAAATATGCGCAGCAGATGGTGGGCGAGATTCATCGGCAGTTCATCGGCGTCGTCAAACAGGGACGCGGCAAGCGCCTGAAGGAAACCCCCGACATGTTCTCAGGCTTGGTGTGGTCGGGCGAAAAAAGCATTGAACTGGGATTGGCGGACGGTCTTGGCAGCCTGGATTCGGTGGCGCGCGATGTGGTGAAAGCCGAACAGATTGTCGATTTCACCGCCGAGGAATCGTTCTCCGAGCAACTCGCGCGCCGCTTCGGCACCACGGCTGCGGAATCGTTCTTCAACGGGATGTTCTCCAGTAGCGCGCTCAATCGCGCCGCGGTTCGCTAGCCGGGAATGCAAAACCCAGCGGCCCATGCGGATGTTTCCGGCTCGAGATGAACACGTCATGATCCAACCGCCTGAGTCGCCGTCTCTGGATGTTTCCGCCGCGCTGCCAGCGGGGCTGGCGCATGATTCGCGCCGGCGCGCGCGCAGCCTGACCCTGATCATCGGCGCTGGCGCCGGCCTGCTGATGCTGGCCGCGGTGCTGGCGCTGGTCTGGGGTCTCAGTCGGTTGTTTGCCGACGGCATCTTGCCGACCCCGCTGCTGGAAGGTGTCAGGCAATATTTGCTGCTATGGAGCCTGGGCAGCGTTGTCGTTGCGGCACTGGCGGGCGCTCTCATCGCGGCGACAGCAGGTAAACGCGAAGCCGAATTGGCCGACAGCGAACGCAAGTTTCGCGAAGCATTCGATATGGTGGGCATCGGCCTTGTGCAGGTCGATGGCGAGGGTCGCCTGGTGATCGCCAATCGCCGTTTCTGCGAGATGCTGGGTTACGCACGGGAGGAATTGCTGGGCCGCCCGTTCGGCGATTTCCTGCATCCGGATGATCGCGGCGCGGAAACCCCGCTGCAGGCAAAGGATGAAAAAACGGCGAAGCCCGCGGCTAATCACGAGCGACGCTATATCCGGCACGATGGATCATTGCTTTGGGCGCAGTGTTCAAGCGTGGCAATGGGCGGCGCGGACGATCAGCCGGTGTACGCGCTGTGTTCCATCGAGGATGTTTCCCAGTACCATACTTCGCAGGAAACGCTGAAAACCCTGAACGAATCGCTGCGTGCGGTCGTTGAAACTTCGCCGCTGGCGATTTACGCCATCAACCCGGCAGGCATCGTGACGTTGTGGAACCCGGCAGCGGAGCGCGTATTCGGCATCAAGGCCGGCGAGGTCATCGGTTTACCGTCGCCCTGGGCAACCGGTGCCGGCGGCGACATCATCCTGCGCCTGCGCGAAAAAATACTGGCGGGCAACACCATTCACGATATCCAGGTGGCCTGGAAAGGACCCGGTCGCGCGCCGCGCGAGATCAGCCTGTCTGCGGCGCCGCTGCGCGGCAGCGACGACGAGATTGTCGGCATTCTCGTCACCTGCACCGATATCACCGATATCCGGGCCACTTCGCAGGCGCTGGACGTGCAGCTGCACTTCATGCGCGAGTTGCTGGAAGTGATTCCCAATCCGATTTTCTATCGCGGCGCGGACGGCCGCTATATCGGCTTCAACCGCGCCTGGGAAGAATTTTTCGGTGTGCGTCGCGAAAACTGGATTGGAAAAACGCCGGCCGATATGTATAGCGGCGAGCACGCCGCACGCATCGAGATTGCGGATACCGAGATTCTGCTGAGCGGCCGGACAGCGGCGGTGGAGGAGCTGGTTGCCGATGCGCGCGGCGTGAACCGC
>DASWEY010000050.1:0-67982 GCA_036394575.1 Usitatibacteraceae bacterium
GTACCACAACCGGTTCCAAGGGCAATATTACGATCAGGAGACGGGCACCAGCCACAACGGGTTACGCACCTACAACCCCGCGACTGGACGATATGAGCAGAGTGATCCGATTGGACTTGCAGGGGGCATTAACACCTACGCTTATGTAAATGCTCAGCCATTGAAATTGGTTGATTCCACGGGCCTAGCACCACCGGGCGTTGTAATAGTAATTGGAGGGGGCGTATTAATTTATGGCGGCTATAAGGCGGGTTCTGTCATCACTCAGAAAGTCTACGATGGGTATTGTCTAGTAAGTGATCTTCTTAATTCAGAGCAAAGAAGGAAAGAGATGGACATTTTGGAGAACGCTTGTGCGCACGGAATAACTGGTGCGTGTGAACTGTTGGCGAAGGGCGCGGTTGAAAATAATGCTTCTTTGAGAGAAAACGTGCGGCAAGGCGGCAACATTAGCAATTTTCCGGCGGGCGCAGGAAGTGAAGCAACTGTTGTAGATATGGGTAAGCTTGCTGTGGATCCAATCAAGCAGGCTCTAACTCCAGTCAAATAATTCTTATCGCTATTTGGGGAATTTAAATATGTCACAGCTAGAGTTTTGGATATGGATGGGTTTGCTTGGGGCCGCAGCAATTATTGCTTTCGCGTGGGTTGCGAAAAAATTACAACCCAGTTTTACTGTGCACAGCGGCGCTTACATAACGAGCATCGCATTATATTTTTTTTGTTGTGGAATGGCAGTTGGTAGCGGCTTTGTGGCTCACAAGTTAGCCCTAAATGCGGATGCGATGTTAAGCCCTACAACAGCGACGAATATTGCGGCAGATTGGCGAAATGATTTACGCGGAGACGAACGAACTAGGCTTACTAAGGCGCTGGCCCAGAGTATTTATATCAATAGTGGAAGGGTAGTTTCTTATCTTGATGACAAAGGGGTATTGGTGCCACTTACTCCTAGTGATGAAGATCAAAAGGCGCGACAATCGGTAGTTCAAAAAATTGATGACACAAATGCGTTTGCGCGACATGCATTTGTCGCGAGCATTATTTGGCTATTAGTTCCATTAATTGGTCTAACTCTGTTCGTTCTAACTTCAAGACGTAATTTAGTGGGCCATCTCAGTTGAGAACTTGAAAACATTTCCCCAAAAAATCGGTAGTGTAAATCAGATGAAATTATTATTGTGCCTATTGGCGCTCGGTTTCATTACTTTAGTAGGATGCGGCGCCGCCACGTCGCCAAATACCCAGGCTTTAGAGAAACAAAAAATAGTCTGTCCATTGCCTGCTCGATTGGAATATGTCCCTTGGGGTAAATCGGGTCTCATGGCTATATGTAAGGTTGATCACGGTCCATTTGCTGCTGCCGAAAATGGGAAAATTCTGCTCATTGGGGAGAACGCTCAGGGTAAGCCTACTGGAGAATGGCGATGGTTTAATTCGAATGGTGATTTGGAAAAATCTGAAATTATGAAGTGAAGGAAAAATCGGGACAACTTAGGCACCATTTAAACGACAATGCCCCTGGCTCTCATCTATATCTGTGCCTTCATGCTCTTCGTCGGCGCCTTGCCGATCTCCTGGTACGACTACTACACCCTGCTGCGCATCGTCGGCTGCAGCGTGTTCGCCTTCGCTGCCTTTATTTCCTTCCGCCGCAAGCACCGACCGCCGGCCTTGGCATTCGCAATCCTGGCGGTGGCGTTCAACCCCTTCATCAAGGTGCATTTCCCGACCGAGATATGGAACCTCGTCGATGTTGTGGCGGCAGTGCTGCTGTTGCTTAACGCGAAAAAATTGAAGATGAAGGCCTGAACGCGAACAGGTCCACTTCATCCCTTGGTGCCCGCCCTGTTCCGCGGCCCGGGACGCAGGCGTAATTGCCTCGCCAGCAGCGCGCTTCAGGCAAAATGGGGGCGCTGAACAGGTCGCTGTTGAACAGGCGAAATACCGCCTCTCCGCATCCAGAACAAAAACCGGGACACACTATGAGTGCGCAAACCCAGTCGCCAACCGTATCGGAACAACTTGTCGCCATCATCGCTGGCCTGCCGCGCGCCACCCCGGTCGCGGTGGAAACCATTTGCCGGTCCCTGCTGATCGATATCGCCGGCATCTGCATCTCGGCGCGGCATAGCGACTTCATGCAGTCCACGCTCGCCGCCACCGACGAGGCCGGCGCCTGCACCGTGATCGGCCAGGTGGCCGGACGCAGTCTCGGCATGGCGGCGCTATGCAATGGCACCGCCGCGCATGGCGATGATTTCGACGACACCTATGAGGGCGGGCCGGCGCATGCGGGTGCGGTGATCGTGCCGGCGATGCTCGCCACCGCCGAGCAGCATGGCCTCAGCGGCGCCGATCTCGGCCTCGGTATCGCGGTCGGCTGCGAAGTGATTTGCCGTATGTGCCTGGTGGCGCCGAAACTGGTGCACAAGGCGGGCTTTCATCCCACGGCGGTGTTTGGCGCCATCGGCGCGGCGGCGGGTGTGGGTGCCGCCTTGCATCTGAATGCCAAACAGCTGGTCGATGCGATGGGCATCGCCGCCAGTATGTCCTCGGGCATCATCGAATACCTGGCCGAGGGCGCCTGGACCAAGCGCATGCATCCGGGCTGGGCCGCGCAGGCCGGTTATCGCGCGGCGCGCATGGCGCAGGCCGGGTTCATCGGGCCGCGCACCGTATTCGAGGGCGAGCATGGATTTTTTCATGCCTTCGCACGCACCCATGAAGGCAATTTCAAGGACATGCTCGAAGGCTTCGGCGCGCATTGGCTGGCCGCCGGCATCGCCTTCAAGCCTTATGCCTGCGGCACCATGGCGCATCCCTACATCGATTGCGCGCGCAAGCTGGTCGCGCAGGGATTGAAGCCGGCGGATATCGCCGGCATCGAATGCGAAACCGCCGAGGGCGTTGTGCACCGCCTGTGGGAGCCGCTGGCCAACAAGCAGCACCCGCCGAACGGCTATGCCGCCAAATTCAGCATTCCCTACGCCATCGCCGTCGGCATGTTGCGCGACGATGCCGGGCTCGGTGAATACCAGGAAGCGGTCGTGCACGACCCGCAGGTGCGCGCGCTGGCCGCCAGGGTGCGCTATGTGGTCGATCCGGATAATCCCTATCCGCGCCAGTTCACCGGGCATTTGCGCGTGACCCTAAAAAACGGCGAGGTGCGCGAAGCGCGCCAGGGCCATTTCCGCGGCGGCGTCGATGAGCCTCTGTCGTTCGACGATCTGGTCAAAAAATTCCGCGCCAATTGCCACTATGGCGGCATGACGGCGGCGCAGGGCGATGGCATGCTGCGGCATCTCTCGAATCTGTTGAACGCCGCAAAAATAGATTTGCATCCACTGCGTGGCGCCTGACGAAAGTAATTCATGAAGACTCTGGACAAACAAGTCGCACTCGTCACCGGCGCCGGCCGCAATATCGGCCGCGCCATTGCCTTATCGCTCGCCGGCGCCGGGGCCACCGTGGTGGTCAATGTGCGCAGCAGCCGCGACGAGGGCCAGGCGGTCGTCGATGAAATCGTCGCCGGCGGCGGCGCAGCCTTGCTGTGCTTGGCCGATGTCACCCGGCGCGATCAGGTCGATGCCATGATCGAAACCGTGCGAACGGTTTACGGGCGCCTCGATATTCTGGTCAACAACGCGGCGGTGCGTGACGAAGCCGAATTCGAGCGTCTCGATTTCGCCGCCTGGCAAAGAGCCATCAGCGTATGCCTGGATGGCGCCTTCCACTGCACGCAGGCCGCGCTGCCGATGTTGAAAGCCGGCCGGAACGCCAGCGTGATCAATATCGGCGGCCTCACCGCGCATACCGGCGCCAGCCATCGCGTGCATGTGGTCACCGCCAAGGCCGGCCTGGTCGGCATGACCCGCGCGCTGGCGCATGAACTCTCGCCCGGCGGCATCACCGTCAACTGCATTGCGCCGGGCATGATGGATACGCAACGCAAATCCGCCGCCGGTGCTCCGCATCATCACGCCACGCACGCGACCCTGGTGGGGCGCCGCGGCTTGCCCAATGAAATCGGCGAAGCTGTGCTATGGCTGACCGGGCCGGGCGGAAGATTCGTCACCGGGCAGGTGATTCATCTGAATGGTGGGACGTATCTGGGGGGGTGATCGGCACGCTTTTAGAAGTCCCAAATACGGCAAACAAAAGGGCGTACCCGGTACGCCCTTTTGTTTGTTGCCCGGATGCTGCCTGGGTAATGCGTTAAGCGCTTACTTGCTGAGGCAATCCTTCATGAACGCTTTGCGCTCATCGCCTTTCTTGTCGCTGGCATCCTTGTTGCAGGCCTTCATTTTTTCCTGCTGCGCGGTTTTCTTGTCGCCGTCTTTCTTCAGGCATTCCTTCATGAATGCCTTGCGCTCATCGCCCTTTTTGTCGCCGGCGTCCTTGTTGCAGCTGGTCATCTTGTTTTGCTGCGCGGGTTTGGCTTCGTCCGCCGCGAATGCGGTAGTAGCCGCCAGGGGCAGGGCGAGCATCAGGGCTGCGATCAGTTTATTCATGTAAAGCTCCTCGAAGGGGTGGATGGATTATGCGTATGGCGGCCGGAGAACGCCAATGAACAGGCAGCCGCCAAAACCTCCAACGAGGCCGTGCCGACGGCGGTTGACTGGACCGCCCGGGGGGCGCCCCCGATCAAGAGGGTCAGTAAGAGAGCGTATAAGCCCCGTCGCCGATGGCGAGAGTGGCATCGGCGCCGAACGGCAGGGTCAGCTTCTTGGCGACATGCCCGAACGGCAGCCTGCTGAGCACCGGGTAGGGCAGCAGGGTGCGCAGGGTGTCGATCACATGAGCCATGGAATAGGGGAATCTTCCCGCGGCCGGCTCGCAGTCGGTGAAATCGGCGAGCAGCAGCGCCCGCTGTTTTTGCAGGATGCCGGCATGGAACAGCTGCAGCAGCATGCGTTCGATGGCATAGGGCTGTTCGGCGATTTCCTCGACAAACAGGATGCCGCCTTCGATGTCCGGCATATACGGCGTGCCGACCAGATGGCTCAGTATCGACAGATTGCTGCCCCAGAGCGGTCCTTCGATGGTCTGCGCGCGGTAGTTATGCTCGCAGGCAAAGGCCTCCGTGAGGACCGGCTCGCCGCGCAATGCCGGCCAGCAGTGGGACTGGGTGTAGCGGTGCAGAACCTGGGTATCTTCAGCGTCGTCTTCGCCGCCGAAGTCGATCGCGGCGCCGGGCCCGGCGAAGCTGACCAGATTGGCCCGGGCGAGCGCGGCCAGGCTGAAAGCGGTGAAATCGCTGAAGCCGCAAAAAGCCTTGCGCGAAGCGGCCACCGCCGGCCAGTCGATGCGATGCAGCAGGCGCGACCAGCCATAACCGCCGCGCGCCATCATCATCATATCGATGCCCGGATCGGCCAGCATGCTGTGAAAGCCGGCGAGACGCTCCTCGTCGGTGCCGGCGAAGTAGCGCCATTGCGCGCCGGTTTCCGGGGCCACAATCATGCGGTGGCCGAGCCCTTCAAGGGCAGCGATCGCGGCGCCCAGGCGCGCCATATTGACCACGCCGGAAGGCGCAAACACGCCGATGCAGGCATTGGCCGGCAGCGGCTCGGGCAGATTGAAACGGGCGGAATGCAAACGGGGGGACGGGCGGTTGCCGCCGCGTCAGCGCTGGCGCAGTTCGTTGAACACGAACAGATTGCCGTCGGGATCGCAAAGCACGAAATGCAGGCGGCCGAATTCGTCTTCGCTGGGCGGGGTCACCACATGCTCGCCGGCAGGCACATGGGCAAAGCGCTTGTGCACATCGTGGATATCGAGGTGCAGGGTCGGCGAAGGCGCGGACGGCGCCGCGCGGGTGCCCCCCGCCGCCTGGCGCAGCATGATGCGCACGCCGCCGCCGCTGAGAATGGCGTAGTGCGCGGCACTGCGGCCTTCCAGCGAATCGAGCAGCTGCCAGCCGAGAATATCCCGATAAAACCGCAGCGATTTCTGGAAATCGCTGGGGGTGAACACCAGATAATCGAAACGGTCAGCCATGGGAGTCGCGCCTTATTTGCGGTGCTTGCCGGGTCGGTTCATTTGTTCTTGTTGCCTGCGTTTATTTCTGCGTTTACTTTCTAAAGGCCTGTGCATCGACGACTGCCAGCGCCGTCATATTGATGAGGCGCCTGACGGTCGCGGTCGGTGTGACGATATGCACCGGCTTGGCGGCGCCAAGCAGGATCGGCCCGATGGTAATGCCGCCGCCTGCCGCGGTCTTCAGCAAATTGAACGAGATGTTCGCGGCGTCCATGGTCGGCATGATAAGCAGATTGGCTTCGCCCTTCAATCGCGAACCCGGCAGGGTGCTGTTGCGCACTTCCTCCGATAGCGCGGCGTCGCCGTGCATTTCGCCGTCGACTTCGAGTTCCGGCGCGCGCACATTGATCAGCGCCAGCGCTTCGCGCATCTTGACGGCGGAAGGTTCATCCGAGGTGCCGAAGCTGGAATGCGACAGCAGGGCGACCTTGGGCACCACGCCGAA
Organism: Usitatibacteraceae bacterium; assembly: GCA_036394575.1. Lineage (GTDB taxonomy): Bacteria > Pseudomonadota > Gammaproteobacteria > Burkholderiales > Usitatibacteraceae > UKL13-2. The sequence goes on from DASWEY010000050.1 coordinate 6,491, forward strand.
GCGGCGGATCTCCTCGGCGGCGAGGATGGTCATCTCGGCGATCTGTTCGGCGGTCGGGTCGTGGTTGACATAGGTGTCGCAGATGAAGACGATGCGCTTGGGCAGCATCAGCAGGTTCATGGCGTACATATGCTTGACGCCGACGCGGCGGCCGATGACGCGCTCCACGTAGGGCAGATGCAGCTGGTGCGTACCGAAGGTGCCGCAGATCATGCCGTCTGCGTAGCCCTTGTGCATCATCATCGCGCCGATCAGGGTCAGGCGACGGCGCATCTCTATCTTGGCGTACTGCTCCGAGACGCCGCGGCGGGCGGTGAGCTTGTGGTATTCCTGCCAGAACTCCCGGTAACGCTCATCCCATTCCGGATTGATGATTTCAAAATCCACGCCGGCCTTCATGCGCAGGCCGAATTTCTCGATGCGTTTTTCGATGATGGCGGGGCGCCCGATCAGGATCGGACGGGCCAGTTTTTCATCGAGCACCACCTGCACCGCGCGCATCACGCGTTCGTCCTCGCCCTCGGCGTAGACGATGCGTTTGGGCGCCAGCTTGGCCTTGGCGAACACCGGTTTCATGATCAGGCCGGATTGGTAGACAAACTGGTCGAGGCGCTGGTGATAGGCGTCCCAGTCGGTGATCGGGCTGGTGGCGACGCCGCTTTCCATGGCGGCGCGCGCCACCGCCGGCGAGATTTTCAGGATCAGGCGCGGGTCGAAGGGTTTCGGAATCAGGTAATCCTTGCCGAAGCCGGCCGCATTTTCACCATAAGCCATGGCGACGATATCCGACTGCTCGGCCTGGGCCAGTTCGGCGATGGCATTGACCGCCGCCAGCTTCATCGCCTCATTGATGGTGGTGGCGCCGACATCGAGCGCGCCGCGGAAAATGAAGGGGAAGCACAGCACATTGTTGACCTGGTTCGGATAGTCCGAGCGGCCGGTGGCGATCACGGCGTCGTCGCGCACTTCGCGAATCTGTTCCGGCAAAATTTCCGGCGTCGGGTTGGCCAGCGCCAGAATCAGCGGGTTGGGGGCCATACGCTTGACCATGTCCTGCTTGAGCACGCCGCCGGCCGACAGGCCGAGGAATACATCGGCGTCGGCAATCACATCTCCCAAGGTGCGCGCCTCGGTTTTCTTGGCGTAGCGTTCCTTGTTCGGGTCCATCTCTTCCTTGCGGCCCTGGTAGACCACGCCGGCGATATCGGTCACCCAGATGTTGGACATCTTCATGCCCAGCGCGACCAGCATGTCGAGGCAGGCGAGAGCCGCCGCGCCCGCGCCCGAGGCGACCAGCTTCACATTGCCGATGTCCTTGCCAACCACCTTGAGGCCGTTGACGATAGCGGCGCCGACGATGATCGCAGTGCCGTGCTGATCGTCATGGAAAACCGGAATCTTCATCCGCTCGCGCAGCTTGCGCTCCACATAGAAACATTCCGGCGCCTTGATGTCCTCGAGATTGATGCCGCCGAAGGTCGGTTCCAGCGAGGCGATGATATCGACCAGCTTGTCCGGGTCGCGCTCGCTGACTTCCAGATCGAACACATCGATGCCGGCGAATTTCTTGAACAGCACCGCCTTGCCTTCCATCACCGGCTTGGAGGCCAGCGGGCCGATATTGCCGAGCCCCAGCACGGCCGTGCCATTGGTAATCACCGCGACCAGGTTGCCGCGCGAGGTCAGGTTGCGCGCTTCGGCAGGGTTGTCGACGATCGCTTCGCAGACTGCGGCAACGCCGGGCGTGTAGGCCAGGGCGAGGTCGCGCTGTGTGGCCAGCGGTTTGGTGGCGCAAATCTCGATTTTGCCCGGGGTTGGCTTGCGGTGATACTCAAGCGCGTTGTGTTTGAGATCGTCGTGCATGAAGTTCCTGCCTTGCATGGGATATAGGTAAATAATCGGCCTGAAGTTTAGCACGGGCGGAAAAGCGGCTTTTCATCGTCTCATGTGCCGGAACAATGTTTGCCCGGGCCGGCGACGAACAGCACGCCGCGTCGGCGCTTGACAAACGCAACCATATAACCAAGAATGTGATTATGAATCGCGATTACACCAAGGCCGTCCCCAGTGCCTGGAAAAATTTCTCCAAGGTGTTTACCGCCCTGGGCGACGAACATCGCCAGCGCATCCTGCTGACCTTCGAGCCGGGAGAACGCCTGAATGTCGGGCAGATCGTCGAGGTATCGACCTTGTCGCGTTCGGCGGTCTCGCATCACCTGAAAATCTTGCGCGAGGCGGGCGTGCTGGATAGCGAAAAAATCGGCAAGGAAGTCTACTTCTGGCTTAACAAAAAACCCATCAAGGAGTCCCTGCAGGCGGTACTGGACTACCTCAAGTCGCAGTGAGTTTTTTTGCGCAATATGTCGAAATGATTGGTTATATCGATATGAAAGAAAGGTCGACGATGGATAGGCGCGAATTTCTTGCCGGGCTGTGCCTGTGCTGCTTCGGCGGCGCGCTGAAAGCGGCTCCGTTCAGGGTCGACGAGGGCACGCAGATCATGAATAGCTGCCATGCCGGCATGCCCGAGGCATTGCGTGCGCACGAACTGGTACAGGCTGCCTGGACCGGGCTGTCGCCGGACAGGGTATGGGATGTGCATGCGCATCTGCTCGGCGACGGCAAATCCGGCAGCGGCTGCTGGATCAATCCGCATATGCAGTCGATTTTTTATCCGGAGCAATATTTGCAGCGCAAGTTCATCGTCAATGGCGCCTGTGTCGACGACGGCGCTTCCAGCCTGGACGAGGACTATATAGCCCGGCTGGCGCAACTGATCGCCGAGTTTCCGGCGGGGGCCGGCATGTTGCTGTTCGCTTTCGACCACACGTACAGGGAAGACGGCACGGTGGATGCGCCGCGCGCCGCCTTCCATGTGCCTGACCGCCATGCGGCCGAAATTGCTGCGCGCTTTCCGCAGCGCTTCCGCTGGGTAGCGTCGATTCATCCCTACCGCCCCGATGCACTTGAGGCTTTGGACAAAGCCGTAGAGGGTGGCGCGGCGGCGATCAAATGGCTGCCATCGGCGATGGCAATCGATCCGGCTTCGGCGCGCTGCGACGATTTTTATGCGGCCCTTGCCAACTATGATCTGCCGCTGATCACGCACGCCGGCCAGGAACGCGCCGTCAAGGGCGCGCACCAGCAGCAGTTCGGCAATCCCTTGCGCCTGCGCCGCCCCCTCGATCACGGCGTGCGGGTGGTGATGGCGCATTGCGCGAGCATGGGCCGCGATCGGGATCTTGACCGTGGTCGCCATGGTGGCGAGGTGGAAAGCTTTTCGCTGTTCGAACGCATGATGGGCGAGGCGCGTTACGAGGGCCGTTTGTTTGCCGATATTTCAGCCATGCCACAGCTCAATCGCGCTGCCCATCTGGAAAAAATCATCACCCGACCGGAGTGGCATGGACGCTTGCTGAATGGTTCCGACTATCCCCTGCCCGGAGTCATCCCGCTCTTTTCCGTTGACGCCCTGGTCGAAAAAGGCTGGCTGAAAAAAACCGAAGGCGGCGTGCTCAAACAGATTCGCGAATACAATCCGCTGATGTTCGATTTCGTGCTCAAGCGCAGCCTGCGGGTGGCGGGGCGGCGGTTGAGCGATTCGATTTTCGAGACGGGCGCATTCTTTGCGAAAACATGAGGACAGCAATATGACGGACGCACAGACCGCGGCGAACACCGGTACGCATGCGCCGGCACCCGTGCCAACGCGGAGCCAGTTTCAGCTGCTGACGCAGCGGCGTTTCGCGCCGTTTTTCTGGACGCAGTTCCTGGGCGCCGGTAACGACAATATATTCAAATTTGCGTTCAGCGTACTGGCGACTTATCAGGCGGCGGCCTGGGGCGGGCTCGATGCCAAGGTCGCCGGGCCGATCATCGGCGGCCTGTTCATCCTGCCCTTCATGCTGTTCTCGGCGACGGCCGGGCAGCTGGCCGACAAATACGACAAGGCGCAATTGGCGCGTCTGGTCAAGAATCTCGAGATCGTGTTCATGCTGGTGATCGGCGCGGGCTTCATTTTCAGGATGCCCGCATTCCTGTTCACCGGCGTGTTCCTGATGGGCTGCCATTCCACCCTGTTCGGCCCGGTCAAGTTTGCCTACCTGCCGCAGCACCTGGCCGAAAGTGAATTGACCGGCGGCAATGGCCTGGTGGAAATGGGCACCTTCGTGGCGATCCTGCTGGGCACCATGCTTGGCGGCGCGCTGATCGCGATTCCCGAAGCCGGGCCGGCTTATGTGGCTGCTTCCTCGCTGCTGATCGCCATCGTCGGTCGCATCGCGGCGGGTATGTGGCCGGTGTCGCCGGCGCCGGATCCCCGGCTGAAAATCAACTGGAATCCGTTTACCGAAACCTGGCACAACCTGAAAATTGCCGCGCGCGACCGCACCGTGTTTCATTCCCTGATCGGCAACTCCTGGCTGTGGTTTTTCGGCTCGATCTTCCTTACCTCGTTCACCGGCTTCGCCAAGGAAGTTTTGGGCGGCAACGAGCAGGTGGTGACCTTGTTGCTGGCGCTGTTCTCGATCGGCATTGGCCTCGGCTGCGTGCTGTGCGAAAAAATGTCCGGCCACAAGGTGGAGATCGGACTGGTGCCGTTCGGCTCGATCGGCATGACGATATTTGCCGTCGACCTGTTCTTCGCCAGCAATGGCATGAAGCCGACTACGATCGAAGGAGTCGCATCGTTTCTGCATATCGCGCGCAACTGGCGGGTGATGGCGGACCTATTTTTGCTCGCCATGTTTGCCGGCTTCTACTCGGTACCGCTGTATGCATTGATGCAGGCGCGCGCCGCGAAAGTCTATCGGGCGCGGATCATCGCCGCCAACAATATTCTCAACGCCATTTTCATGGTGATCGCCTCGATCATGGCTGCGGTCCTGCTGTCTCTGGGACTGAGCCTGCCGCAATTGTTCCTGGTGGTCGGCATCATGAACCTGGCGGTGGCGGTGTACATTTTCCTGCTGGTGCCGGAATTCCTGATGCGCTTCCTGGTGTGGATGCTGATTCACACCTTTTACCGCGTCAGGAAGGACGGCCTGCAAAACATCCCCGACGAAGGCGCCTGCGTACTGGTGTGCAATCACGTCAGCTTCGTCGACGCGCTGGTCATCGCCGGCTGCATCTTGCGTCCGGTGCGCTTCGTGATGGACTACCGCATCTTCAAGGTGCCGCTGCTCAATTTCGTGTTCCGCACCGCCGGTGCGGTGCCGATCGCCTCGGCCAAGGAAGACCCGGCGATGCTGGAAAAAGCCTATGACCGCATCGATGAATACCTCAAGAATGGCGAGGTTGTGTGCATTTTCCCGGAGGGCCGCATCACCGATAACGGCGATCTCTATCCTTTCAAGAAGGGCGTGATGCGCATCATCGGGCGCACCCCGGTGCCGGTGATCCCGATGGCGCTGCGCGGACTGTGGGGCAGCTTCTTTTCGCGCTGGGGCGGCGTGGCCATGCGCTATCCGCGCGGCGTGTTTTCCAATATCGCCCTGGTGATCGATCCGGCCTGGCCGCCGGCAATGGTGACGCCCGAGGGACTGCAGGTGAAGGTGGCGCAGCTGCGCGGCGACTGGAAATAAAAAGCGAGTCATAAACGCCATGCCAGGAAATTGTAGAACGCCATTTGGCGCGGCTTTCGGGGCAAAAATGCTCTGAACGCCGCGCCAGTGCTTGAGTTTGCAATTCTGAATTAGCCGCGATCCAGCGCGGAACCAGCGACATTTTCACCGGCGTTTCTCGCGCATGGCGCCGCGTTTGGCACCCCGGCCGCGCCGCGTGCGCATGCTAAACTCGAAAGCAATTCGCTTCGGCGCGATTTTCTCCCCGCCCTTCATTCTCTGCCTTTAATTTCGAAACCATCCTATGTCCGGCAGCACCCTCGGCAAACTCTTCACCGTCACCAACTTCGGCGAATCACACGGCCCCGCCATCGGCTGCGTCATCGACGGCTGCCCGCCGGGGCTGGCACTGAGTGAGGAAGACATCCAGCTTGATCTCGACCGGCGCAAACCGGGGACTTCGCGCCATGTCACCCAGCGGCGCGAGGAGGATCGCGTGGAAATCCTGTCCGGTGTGTTCGAGGGCAAGACCACCGGCACGCCGATCGCGCTGCTGATCCGCAATGAGGACCAGCGCAGCAAGGATTACTCGAACATCGCCGCCAGCTTTCGCCCGGGTCATGCCGATTACACCTATCTGCAGAAGTACGGCGTGCGCGATTATCGCGGCGGCGGACGTTCCTCGGCACGGCTGACCGCGCCGACCGTCGCGGCGGGCGCCGTCGCCAAGAAGTGGCTGCATGAGCGCTATGGCGTCCTGGTGCGCGGTTATCTGGCGCAGATCGGCATCAACAAGATTGCCTTCGATACCTGGGATGTGGTCAACGACAATCCCTTCTTCGTGCCCAATGCCGGCGCCGTTGCCGGCCTTGAAGCGTATATGGACAAGCTGCGCAAATCCGGCGACAGCTGCGGCGCGCGCATCAATGTGGTGGCCAGCGGTGTGCCGGTGGGCTGGGGCGATCCGGTCTACGATCGGCTTGATGCGGCGATCGCCCATGCGATGATGGGCATCAATGCCGTCAAGGGCGTGGAAATCGGCGCGGGCTTTGCCAGTGTCGAGCAGTTCGGCACCGAGCATTCCGACGAAATGCTGCCCGACGGTTTTCTTTCCAATAACGCCGGCGGCGTGCTCGGCGGCATTTCCACCGGCCAGGATGTGACGGTATCGATTGCGATCAAGCCGACGTCCTCCATTCGTCTCGATCGGCAGACCGTCGATACCGGCGGCAATTCGGTGGTGATCAATACCCACGGTCGCCACGATCCCTGCGTCGGCATTCGCGCCACGCCGATTGCCGAAGCCCTGCTGGCTTTGGTGCTGATGGACCGCGCCCTGGTGCATCGCGCGCAAAACGCCGACGTTGCCGTGGCAACGCCGCGCGTACCGGCGCAGGCGCCGCTGTCCGCGCGCCGTGCGCCCAGCCGCAAGGCTGATGACCCGGATCCCAGCGAGGCCTGATTCATGAGCAAAAAAACGGCGCCGATCAAGGTTGATCGCGCGCGCAAGAAAGCTTTGCGCAAGGCGGCTCTTTTCCAGTTTGCGATTGCCGATCGCATCGATTTTCTCAGCGCCCCCGCCTGGGACGCGGTCACACAATCCGCCACCTTTTTCCTGCAGCGCGACTATTTGCGCATGCTCGAGGCCGTCGCCCCGGACAATCTTGAGCCACGCTATGCACTCATCTTTGATGAGGGCCGGCCGGTGGCGGCGCTGTACATGCAGATGGTTGAGCTGACGCCGGATCGCCTGCGCAAGCCGCCGGAGGCAGAGGGCAAGGCCGGCAAGCGAAAAAAAGCCCTGGCCCTGCTCAGCAAATTGAGCGGCAAGGCAGGTGCCAAGGTGGGCGATGTCCTGAACGATGCCTTGACCAGCCGCGTGCTGGTCGGGGGCAATCTTTTGTCCTATGGGTTTCATGCAGCGGCCTTTGCGCCCGATGTTGACCTGGATCGCGTCTGGCATGCAGTGGCCGAAGTGTTTTACCGCATCCGCCGCGCGGAGAAATTATCGGGGCAGGCCGGTTTTGTTCTGGTGAAGGACCTGACCGAGAGTGAGCTGCACGTAGACGAAGTCATGGTTGGTTTGAGCTATCGACGCATCGATACCGAGCCGAATATGGTGCTGGCGGTGCCGGCTGGCTGGAAACGCTATGACGATTACCTCGGCAGCCTGGCCTCGAAATACAAGAGCGCGGTGCGCAACCAGATTTTCAAGCCGATCGAGGCGGCCGGCTACCGGGTTGAGCGTCTGCTCGACGTCGCCGCGGAAGGCGCGCGCTTGCATCAGCTGTATATGGCCGTGCACGGCAATGCTTCGCTGCGCCCGGTCACCCTGCCGACCAGCTATTTTCCCGCGCTGGCGGCGATGGCCGGCGAGCGCCTGCGCTGCAGCGTGGTGCGCAATGATGAACATCTCGCCGGCTTCATCATCACGCTCAGGGACCGCGATGAATGCATTGGCTATCACATCGGCTTCGACCGGAAGTTGGCCAAGGACCTGCCGGTGTACCTGCGTTTGCTGCATGCGTCCATCGAGGAATCAATTGGCCTCGGCTGCAAGCGCATTTCTTTCGGCCGCACCGCGCTGGAGCCGAAAGCGCGTCTGGGCTGCGTGCCCGAACCGATGTCTGTCTGGGTGCGGCATCGCCAGCCGGTGCTGAACGCGTTCATCAAGAATCTGCTCGGCAATATCGACCATGACGAGGCGCCGGCGCGCAATCCTTTCAAGAAAAGCGAAGCAGCAGCCGAGAGCTGAGGCCGGGTCGAAAAAAAGCGCCCTGCACAGCCTTTATTGCGGCGCACCATAAGGGGGCGCTCTCTCTGTATAATTAAAGGTCATTTTTCATCGATGGCCGCGCTCATGCCGCAAACGCTGTACGACAAACTCTGGCAATCCCATCTGGTCAATGAAGAACCGGATGGCGGGGCGCTGATTTACATCGATCGCCATCTGGTGCATGAAGTGACCAGTCCACAGGCCTTCGAGGGCCTGGAAATCAACGGCCGCAAGCCCTGGCGGATCAAGTCGATCGTCGCGACTGCCGATCATAATGTGCCGACCACGGGGCGCAAGGAAGGCATTGCCGACCCGATCTCGCGCCTGCAGGTCGAGACCCTCGACCAGAACATCGAAAAATTCCATGTGCCGGTGTACTTCGGCATGAATGACATGCGTCAGGGCATCGTGCATGTGATCGGACCGGAGCAGGGCGCTACCCTGCCGGGCATGACCGTGGTGTGCGGCGATTCGCATACCTCCACGCACGGCGCCTTCGCGGCCCTGGCCTTCGGCATCGGCACCTCGGAAGTCGAACATGTGATGGCCACGCAATGCCTGGTGGCGAAGAAATCGAAATCCCTGCTGATCCGCGTCGAGGGGAAGGTCGGGCGCGGCATTACCGCCAAGGACATCGTGCTGGCCATCATCGGCAGGATCGGCACTGCCGGCGGCAATGGTCACGCCATCGAATTTGCCGGCAGCGCGATCCGCGCCCTGTCGATGGAAGGACGCATGACGGTGTGCAATATGGCGATCGAGGCCGGCGCGCGCGCCGGCATGATCGGCGTTGACGACAAGACCATCGCCTATCTGCGCGGACGCCCGCAGGCGCCGGAGGGCGAGATGTTCGACCAGGCCACCGCCTATTGGCGCACCCTGGTCAGCGATGCGGGCGCGGCATTCGACCGTGTCGTGGAGCTTGATGCCGCCGCCATCCAGCCGCAAGTCACCTGGGGCACCTCGCCGGAAATGGTTGTGGGCATCGACGGCAAGGTGCCCGACCCGGTCAAGGAAAGCGACCCGACCCGCCGTGAAGGCATCGAACGCGCTTTGCAGTACATGGGCCTGAACCCGGGTACGCCGATCGACCAGATCAAGATCGACAAGGTGTTCATCGGCAGCTGCACCAATTCGCGCATTGAAGATTTGCGCGCCGCCGCCGGCGTGTTGCGCGGCCGGCATATCGCCGATAACGTCAAACTGGCCCTGGTGGTGCCGGGTTCCGGTCTGGTCAAGCGCCAGGCGGAGGACGAGGGGCTGGACAAAATTTTTCTTGCCGCCGGCTTCGAGTGGCGCGAGCCGGGTTGCTCGATGTGCCTGGGCATGAACGACGACCGCCTGTCGCCGGGCGAGCGCTGCGCCTCGACCTCGAATCGCAATTTCGAGGGGCGCCAGGGCGCCGGCGGCCGTACCCATCTGCTCAGTCCGGAAATGGCGGCGGCGGCGGCGATTGCGGGGCGCTTCGCCGATGTGCGGCAGATTCTGTAAGTCGTGAATCCATCAATCATTATGGGAAAAAAGATGCGCAAGATTGTTTACGTAGTAATCGCTTCATTGCTGGCAATGGTCGTCCTGGCCGGCTGCAACACCATGGAAGGACTCGGCAAGGACATCAAGAAGGGCGGCGAAGCCATCGAGCAGGCCGCGGATAAAGCCAGAAAATAATGGAAGCTTTCCGTCAACATGCCGGACTGGTGGCGCCGCTCGACCGGGCGAATGTCGATACCGATGCCATCATTCCCAAGCAATTCCTGAAATCGATCAAGCGCTCCGGCTTCGGCCCGAATCTGTTCGACGAATGGCGCTATATGGACCATGGCGAGCCGGGCATGGACAATTCACGGCGTCCGCTCAATCCCAATTTTGTCCTCAACCAGGAACGCTATCGCGGTGCCACGGTATTGCTGGCGCGCAAGAACTTCGGCTGCGGCTCCTCGCGCGAGCATGCGCCCTGGGCATTGCAGCAATACGGCTTCAAGGCCATTGTGGCGCCATCGTTCGCAGACATTTTTTTCAACAATTGCTGGAAGAACGGGCTGTTGCCGATCGTGTTGGGCGAGGCCGAAGTTGACCATCTGTTCAATGCCGCGCTGGCCACCCCCGGCATGAAGTTGAATATCGATCTGGAGCGCCAGGTGGTGGAAGTGCCCGGCGCCGAGACATACAAATTCGAGGTTGAAGCCCACCGCAAGCAGAGCCTGCTCAACGGCTGGGATGAAATCGGCCTGACCCTGCGCCATGTCGACAAGATTCGCGCCTACGAAGCGGCGCGGGCAACGCGGGAGCCGTGGATTTTTTCCTGAGTGTCGGCGCATTGGTTGGGGCCCGAATGCAGGATTGAAGCGCGCACTCATCGTACTTAACAACATAAAACAAAGCAGAACATGAAAATTGCAGTCATGGCCGGCGATGGTATCGGCCCCGAAATCATGACCGAGGCCTTGCGCGTACTTGAAGTGCTGCGCAAGGATGGCCTCAAGCTGGAATGGGAAACGGCCCTGGTCGGGGGCGCCGCCTACGATGCGCATGGGCATCCCTTGCCCGCTGCCACCCTGAAGCTGGCCAAAGAAGCGGATGCGGTTTTGTTCGGTTCGGTGGGCGGCCCGCAATACGATGCCCTGCCGCGCGAACATCGTCCGGAGAAAGCGATTCTGGGGCTGCGCAAGGAATGCGATTTTTTCGCCAATCTGCGCCCGGCCAATGTGTTTCCCGAGCTGGCCGATGCCTCGACCCTGAAGCCGGAAGTGGTGGCCGGCCTCGACATCATGATCATCCGCGAGCTGACCGGCGATATCTATTTCGGCGAGCCGCGCAGTATTTCCGGCGCCAAGGGGAATCGCGTCGGCATCAACACCATGCATTACACCGAGGCACAGATCCGGCGCATTCTGCACGTCGGTTTTCGTACCGCCCGGCAGCGCGGCAAAAAACTGTGTTCGATCGACAAGATGAATGTGCTGGAGGCGATGCAGCTGTGGCGCGATATCGCCATCGAGATCGCACCCGAGTACCCGGATGTGGAACTCACGCATATGCTGGTCGACAATGCCGCCATGCAGCTGATCCGCAACCCCAAGCAGTTCGACGTGATGGTTGCCGGCAATATGTTCGGCGATATCCTGTCGGATGAAGCCTCGATGCTGACCGGTTCGATCGGCATGCTGCCCTCGGCCTCGCTGGATGCCAACGGCAAGGGGCTCTACGAACCGATTCACGGTTCGGCGCCGGATATTGCCGGCAAGGGCGTGGCCAATCCGCTGGCGCAAATTCTGTCGGTGGCAATGATGCTGCGTTACACCTTCAATCTGCCGGAGGCTGCCAATCGCGTGGAAAGCGCGGTGCGCAAGGCTCTGGCCAATGGCTTGCGCACCGGCGATATCGCCAAGCCCCGTGAGGCGAAGATCGGCACCCGGCAAATGGGCGATGCCGTCATCGCCGCGCTGTAATTTTCGTTGATTGATATCCGTTGAACCAATGAGCAGGGAATGAGCATGTTGAAAGTCGGAATGGTGGGTTGGCGCGGTATGGTGGGCTCGGTGCTGATGGATCGCATGCGCGCGGAAAAGGACTTTTCGCTGATCGAGCCGGTGTTTTTCACCACCTCCAACATCGGTGGTCAAGCGCCGAAGGAAGCGGGCGGTACGCCGTTGAAGGATGCGAAGGATATCGCGGCGCTCAAGCAGATGGATGTGATCATCACCTGCCAGGGTGGCGATTACACTACCGAGGTATATCCCCAGCTGCGTAGCGCCGGCTGGAATGGCTACTGGATTGATGCGGCGAAAACGCTGCGCATGAAAGACAATGCCGTCATCATCCTCGACCCGGTGAATATGCCGGTGATCAAGAATGCCCTGGCCAAGGGGGTCAAGGATTATATCGGCGGCAATTGCACGGTGAGCTGCATGCTGATGGGGCTCGGCGGCTTGTTCAAGGCCGACCTGATCGAGTGGATGACGTGCATGACCTATCAGGCCGCCTCGGGCGGGGGCGCCACGCATATGCGCGAGTTGCTTACGCAATTCGGCAGCCTCAATGCGGAAGTGAAGGCATTGCTGGATGATCCCGCGTCAGCGATTCTCGAAATCGATCGAAAAATTCTCGCCAGGCAGCATGCCTTGTCGGCCGGGGAGACGCAGCACTTCGGTGTCCCGCTGGCGGGCAATTTGATCCCGTGGATCGACAAAGACATGAACAACGGCATGTCGCTCGAAGAATGGAAAGGGATGGCGGAGACCAACAAGATACTCGGCCGCGGCGACGGCTTCGCAACCCCGGCGACACCGATCGACAGCCTGTGCATCCGCGTGGGGGCGATGCGCTGCCATAGCCAGGCGCTGACCATCAAGCTCAAAAAAGACCTGCCGCTGGACGAAATCGAGGCGATTATCGCCAGCGATAATGAATGGGTGCGCCTGATACCGAATGAACGAGAGCGCTCGATTCGTGAACTGACACCGGCCGCCGTGACCGGCAATATGCATATCCCTGTCGGTCGCCTGCGCAAGCTGGCGATGGGGCCCAGCTATCTGAGCGCATTTACGGTAGGCGACCAGCTGTTGTGGGGCGCCGCGGAGCCACTTCGCCGTATGTTGCGGATTTTATTGAATAAATAGCGGTCGATCCCGCTTGGGTGACGCGGGACTTGGGCGCTGCGGGGCGGCCGCTCTCGTCGTTGGTCCATTTTTCCGGTTGAAAATTCGCCGGGATTCGCTTCTAATGTGAGAAAGCGAATAAAGTTGCAACAATAACTCGTTGATGTTATTTTAATTTGTCTCGAAATCGAAGGGCTGGGGATCACGCATGAACCGTCCACCAAAAACAAAATTGATCGTGGCATTGGGGGGGGCTTTACTGGCCGCATCCGCATCGTTATCGCATGCGGCTGGTCTCGGTAAGCTTTCAATCAACTCTGCTCTGGGTCAGCCGCTTTCGGCTGAAATTGAGCTGGTTTCATTGCAGCCGGGAGAATTCGAAGCTATTGCGGCGCGCGTCGCCAGTCCCGAGTCTTATGGCGAAGCGAAAATCGATTATTCCCCCTTGCTGCGCCAAGTCAAATTCGTCACGGCCCGCCGCGCGGACGGCAGGCCGGTATTGAGAGTAAGCAGCAGCGCGCCGATCAACGAGCCTTTCCTGGATATGCTGGTTGAGGTCACTTGGCCCTCCGGTCGCTTGCTGCGCGAATATCCGATCCTGCTCGACCCGCCCGGCTTTGCCGAGGCCCGTCTGGCGCCGGCTGTGCCCGCTGCACCCGTAGTGGCGCCTGTGGCCGCGCCGGTGGCAGAACCCCCACCCGCTGTACCTCAGGCCAGCGCCGAACCCGCCACCGCGCCAGGTACCGAACCCGCCACTGCGCCGGGTGCGGAGCCGGGCACGACGCCGAGCGGCGAGACTGCCGCGACACCAGCGCCAGCGGAAACTGCCGCGCCAGCGCCAACGGAAACGGTGAAACCTGCCGCGGAGACGGGTCCCGGTCCTTCCGCCAAAGCTGAGGCGCCTGCGGATAGCTACGGACCAGTGAAGCGTGGCGACACGCTCAACAAGATTGCATCGGAAGTGAAGCCGGACTCGGTATCGCTTGAGCAAATGCTGGTCGCTCTGTATCGCGAAAATCGGACCGCCTTCATCAACAACAATATGAACCAGCTGAAGACCGGGCAGATTTTGCGGGTACCTTCAGCTGACGATACGGGCAAGATTTCCCAGGGCGAAGCGCGCAAGGAAATCAGCGTGCAGGTTGCCGATTGGAAAGCCTACCGGGAACAACTGGCGGGCGCGGCTGCCTCGGCGCCGGCAAAACCTGGCGCCAGCAGCAACGAGGCGAGCGGCAAAATTGCGGTTGCGAAACCGGACAAGCCGGCGCCCGCAGCAGCCTCTGCTGACCAACTGAAGATCGCGAAAATGGACAGCGCCGCCGGTAAACCCGGAAGCGCGGGCGCGAAGGGCGGTACCCAGGATCAGCTGAATGCGCTCAAGGAAGAGGCGATCGCCAGGGAAAATCAGCTCAAGGAGGCAAATTCGCGGGTTACCGATCTGGAAAAGCAGATCAAGGACATGCGCAAGCTGATGGAGTTGAAGGGGGCTGCGCCCTCATCAAAAGCGCCGGATGCAAAAGTCCCGGCCCCGGCTGTTGTGCCGCCCAAGGCCGCTGAGCCGCCCAAACCTGCGGCGGAAACGAAGGGCGTTGCGCCCACGCCAGTCAAACCGGGTGAACCTGCCAAGCCAGTCGATGCCAAGACCCCCAATGTATTACCCGCAGATTCCAAGTCGGCAGGAGCAGTCAAACCGGCCGATACCAAGCCCGCAGAGGTAAAGCCGGCTGATACCAAGCCCGCCCCCCCAGCCAAGGCCGCAGTCAAAGCGCCGCCGCCCCCGGAGCCCTCGATCCTCGACATGATCCAGGACAACGCCATCCTGATTGGCGGCGCCATCAGCGTGCTGTGTTTTGGCGGCCTGTTTGCTTTCATGCGCCGGAAAAAAAAATCCTCAAATGGGGGGCCGACTAGCCAGTTGATGAATACCTCGTCGATCATGCCCAGCGACCTGAAGCCGAATACGGTTACGGGTAATCGCGCTGGCGGTCTGGTCGATACGGGCAACAGTTCATTTCTGACGGACTTCGATAAAACCGGTCCTGGCACTATCGACACGGATGAAGTTGACCCGGTGGCCGAAGCCGAGGTTTACATCGCCTACGGACGCGATGCCCAGGCAGAGGAGATCCTCAAGGAGGCGATGACGCGCGACAAGAGTCGCCATGAAATCGCCTTGAAGCTGCTGGAAATTTATCATGCACGCAAGAGTACCCAGGCGTTTGAAACGGTGGCGCGTCAATTGAAAGATTCGATAGGTCCCGACCATCCGATCTGGGCCAAGGCGGCCGCAATGGGGGCCTCGATCGACCCGGCCAATAGTCTTTATGGCGGTCAGGCTTATGCCGCTACCGGCGTCTTTGCCGCCGGCGGTGCGGGCATGGTTGCCGCCGCTGCCAGCGATGATCGGGCCGCAGCCCCGCCCGATCTCGATTTCGATCTTGGCTTTACGGATTCCGCCGCTTCCCCGACGGCCGCTTCGAAACCGATTGACATTACCTCGGCGAATACTGATCAGCCTGCGGCCGGTTCGATGGATTTCGACCTGGATTTGAATTCTTCGACGCCTGAAGTCGCACCGGTCGCGGCCAAGGCCGGCGGACTGGATTTTGATCTGGCGCTCAGCGCCAGCGCGCCTGTCGGCAACCCGGCGCCGGCTGCAGCGGTTGCTGCCGAGTCCTCCGGGTTTGATTTTGATCTTTCCGCGCTTTCCCTCGATGCGCCGGCTGCGACACCAAAGGCCGAAGCGACGGTGGCAGTACCCGCTGCAGCCATGAGTCTCGGCGACTTGAGCCTTGACCTTGATGCGCCTGCCGACGCCGGCTCCAGTGGGGCCAGCGCGGTGGCAACCAAGCTGGAGCTTGCCAAGGCTTACATCGAAATCGGCGATAGTGATGGCGCCAAGGAAATTCTGACCGAAGTTGCGCGCGAGGGATCGACGGCGCAGCAAGACGAAGCGAAGAAAATACTGGCAGGGCTCTAGCCCCCCGCTTCACGCCAGACCGGATTTCGATGGTCAAATTTTGGGGCGCGGCACACCGCGCCCCTTTCTTTTCAAAACATAACTTGCATCATGCGCATCGCGTTGGGTATTGAATACAAGGGTTCCGGATTCTGCGGCTGGCAGTCGCAGGCATCCGGTTGTGGTGTGCAGGACTATGTAGAGGCTGCGCTGACCGCTTTTCTTGGCGAGCCTGCCGCTGTGGTTTGTGCCGGGCGCACCGACACCGGTGTGCATGCTCTGGCGCAAGTGCTGCATCTGGATACCGGCATCATGCGTGACGAAGTGTCCTGGGTGCGCGGAACCAATGCCGGCTTGCCTGCCGCCGTGCGGATTATCTGGGCAAAGCCTGTCGATGATGCTTTTCACGCCCGGTTTTCCGCACGTTCGCGCACTTACCGGTATCTGTTGCTCAATACGCCTGTCGACAATGCCCTGCTGCAGGGCCTGGCCGGCTGGTTTCACGCGCCACTTGACGCGAAGTTGATGCAACAGGCGGCCGATATGCTGATCGGCGAGCATGATTTTTCGTCATTTCGTGCTGCAGAATGCCAGGCAAAGACACCGGTAAAGACTCTTTATGAAGCCTCGGTTTTCCGCCAACGCGAACATTTGATGTTCACCTTTCGCGGCAATGCTTTTTTGCATCATATGGTGCGTAATATCGTCGGCAGCCTGGTTTATGTCGGCGCGGGGCGTCAGGCGCCGGAAGAATTCCGCGACATTTTTGCCAGCCGCGACCGCAAACGCGCAGCACCTACCTTTGCAGCCGACGGCCTGTACCTGAGTGCAATCGAATACGATGATGTTTTCGCGCTGCCTTCCTTCCCGGCCCGTTTTCCCTTGATTGACTGAAGCATGCACCGAACCCGTGTAAAAATTTGCGGAATGCGCAGCGTTGACGACGCTTTGGCAGCGGCTGCCGCCGGCGCGGACGCCATCGGCCTGATTTTTTACGAGCAGTCCCCGCGTGTTGTCAGCATCGACCAGGCGCTGGCGATACGTTCGGCATTGCCGCCTTTTGTTTCGACCGTAGCCCTGTTTGTGAACGCTTCTCGTGCGCAGGTCGCATCCGTGCTTGCCGATGTCAGGCCCGAATTGCTGCAGTTCCACGGCGAGGAAGACGAAGCTTACTGCGCCTCGTTCCAAGTGCGGTACTTGAAGGCCGTTCGCGTGGGGCCGGGGACGGGCGCGAATGATTTGCTACAATCCAAGACTCGTTTTGCCTCCGCCAGCGGCTTGCTGCTGGATGCCCTGCATGCCTCCAAGTATGGCGGCACCGGCGAGTCGTTTGACTGGAATCTGATCCCGGAAGCAATGCGGCCCCAGATCGTGTTGTCGGGCGGTTTGACGCCGCAAAATGTGGGCGGCGCGGTTCGTGCAATACGCCCTTGGGCTGTCGATGTTTCCAGCGGCGTCGAGGCGGGCAATGGCGCGACCAAGGGCATTAAGGATCACGCAAGAATCGCGGCATTCATCAACGAAGTCAGACGGGCAGACCAAGGATCATAGCGATGCAAATGTACGACTTACCGGATGCCAAGGGACACTTCGGGTCCTATGGCGGCGTGTTTGTTGCCGAGACGCTGCAGGCCGCATTGCATGAGTTAAATCTTGAATATGCCAAGGCCAAGTCCGATCCAGCCTTTATCGCGGAATTTCAGAGCGAACTGAAGCATTATGTGGGTCGTCCCAGCCCCATTTATCACGCCAGGCGTCTGTCCGGAGAGCTGGGTGGTGCGCAGATCTATCTGAAGCGTGAGGACCTCAACCATACCGGGGCGCACAAGATCAACAATACGATCGGCCAGGTGCTGCTGGCGCGTCGCATGGGCAAACCGCGCGTCATTGCCGAGACCGGAGCAGGGCAGCACGGCGTTGCCAGTGCAACGGTTGCCGCCCGCTATGGACTTGAGTGCGTGGTCTACATGGGGTCGGAGGACATCAGGCGCCAGGCGCAAAATGTGTATCGGATGAAGTTGCTCGGAGCAACCGTGGTGCCGGTTGAGAGCGGCTCGAAGACGCTGAAAGACGCTCTCAACGAAGCCATGCGCGATTGGGTTACCAATGTAGAGACTACCTTCTATATCATCGGCACGGTCGCCGGCCCGCACCCGTATCCGATGATGGTGCGCGATTTCAACTCGGTGGTCGGCAAGGAATGCCTGTGGCAGATGCCGGAAATGATCGGTCGCCAGCCGGATGCCGTGCTGGCCTGCGTTGGCGGCGGGTCGAATGCGATGGGTATTTTTTATGACTACATTGTGCATGAAGGCGTACGCCTGATCGGCTGTGAAGCCGGTGGCGAGGGGATTGCCAGCGGCAGACATGCGGCCTCACTGTCGGCAGGTTCGCCGGGCATTCTGCACGGCAATCGCACTTATCTCATCCAGAATGCGGATGGACAAATTACCGATACGCATTCGGTTTCGGCAGGATTGGACTACCCCGGAGTTGGCCCAGAGCACGCCTGGCTGAAGGACTCGGGACGCGCGGAATATGTCGCCGTCAATGACGATGCTGCATTGGCCGCCTTCCACCGCCTGTGCCGGACCGAGGGGATTATCCCGGCGCTGGAGTCGAGCCATGCGCTGGCGCACGCCATCCAGATCGCCCCCGGCATGGACAAGGACAAGATATTGCTGGTCAACTTGTCCGGCCGTGGGGACAAGGACATGGCGACCGTGGCCGAGCGATCGGGGCTGCAATTTTTCTGCCGCCCGGGCTGCCAGGCGAACCAGACGGTCAATGCCGCCGTCAAAGGTACGTGATGGCGCAAACAGTTTCCCGTATTGCCGCCACATTTGCGCGCCTTGCGCGCGAGAAGCGCAAGGCGCTTATCCCGTTCATAACCGCCGGCGATCCCACCGCGGAAATTACCGTGCCGCTGATGCACGCCTTGGTCGATGCCGGTGCGGACATCATCGAACTCGGCGTACCGTTCTCGGACCCGATGGCCGACGGGCCGGTTATCCAGCGCTCTTCCGAACGTGCCCTGAAAAACGGGGTGGGCCTGAATGGCGTCATCGACTATGTGCGCCAGTTCCGAACCGCCAACCAGGCGACGCCGGTGGTGCTGATGGGCTATGCCAACCCGATCGAGCATATGGGCCTGCGCGTCTTTTCCGAACGCGCCAAGTTGGCGGGCGTGGATGGCGTGTTAATCGTCGATTATCCGCCGGAAGAAAGCGCCGAAGTCCTGCAGGTGCTTGATGAAGCGGGTATCGACTCCATCTACCTGTTGTCGCCGACATCCACGCCGGAACGTATACGCATGGTTGCGGACAGCGCGCGCGGCTATATTTACTACGTGTCGCTCAAGGGCGTCACCGGTGCCGCGAATATCGATACCACCGAGGTGCGGGCGATGATTGCCGCCATCAAGCGGCAGACCAGCTTGCCGGTGGGTGTCGGTTTCGGCATACGCGACGGCGAGACGGCGAAAAAGATCGCCGAATTCGCCGATGCGATCGTGATCGGCTCGCGCATCATCCAGGAACTTGAAGCCGCAACAGCCGGGGCCGCGCTGGAGCAGGTGCGGATGCTCGTGAGCGGAATCCGCCACGCAATGGACGCCTGAGGAGGCAATATGTCATGGTTCAGAAAACTGCTGCCACCCAAGATCAAACGGGAAGGCACCGGTACAAAAAAGGCCGTGCCTGAAGGCTTGTGGAGCAAATGCCCAAGTTGCCAGGCTACCCTTTACTTTACCGATCTTGAAAACAATCAGCACGTCTGCCCCAAGTGCAGCTATCACAATCGGATTTCCGCGCGCCAGCGCCTTGATCTGTTTTTTGATGCGGACAACCGTGCCGAGATCGGCTCCGAGGTGCTGCCGGTCGACAGCCTGAAATTCAAGGACAGCAAGAAATATATTGACCGCCTGGAAGACGCCGAAAAGGCAACGGGCGAGACCGATGCGCTGGTGGTGATACAGGGCAAGGTAAGGGAAGTGCCCCTGATCGCGGCCGCCTTTGAATTCAATTTTCTGGGCGGTTCGATGGGTTCGGTGGTGGGCGAACGCTTTGCGCGTGCAGTCGAGGCCTGTTCCGATGAGAAACTTCCGTTCGTGTGTTTTACCGCCACTGGCGGCGCGCGCATGCAGGAAGGTTTGCTGTCGCTGATGCAAATGGCGAAAACGACGGCCGCCCTGCACCAGTTGTCGCGCGCGCGTCTGCCCTTTATCTCGGTGCTGACCGACCCCACCATGGGCGGCGTGTCCGCGAGTTTTGCCATGCTCGGCGACGTTGTCATCGCCGAACCCGGTGCGCTGATCGGGTTTGCCGGTCCGCGCGTGATCGAGCAGACGGTGCGCGAAACGTTGCCGGAAGGATTCCAGCGCGCGGAATTTTTGCTGGAAAAGGGCGCGATCGACATGATCGTCGACAGACGACAGATGCGCGACAAAGTGGCCACCTTGGTTACCCTGTTGCAGAAAGAACCCGCGCCGCCGGCATCTGTTGCAGCTGCCGCGAACTGATGCCCCGGCAACCGGCCACGCTGGATGCATGGCTTGATTACATCTCGAGGCAGCACAGCGCCGAGATCGTCATGGGCCTCGACCGCGTTCATTCCGTATGGGAACGCATGCGCGCCGGCGGGGTGTTGCCGCGTGCACCGGTCAACATTGTCGTCGGCGGTACCAATGGCAAGGGCTCTACTTGTGCGATGTTGGAGGCAATGCTGCATATTGCCGGGTTCAAGACGGGGTTGTTCACTTCGCCGCACCTGGTTCGTTACAATGAACGGGTCCGTATCGATCGGCAGGAGGCGGGCGACGAGCTGTTGATGGCCTCATTTGCCGCGGTGGAAGCCGCGCGCATGGATCCGGTGGCGATACCGCTGACCTATTTTGAGTTCAGCACCTTGTCCGCGCTGTGGATTTTCGCGCAACAGGAGGTCGACGTTGCCATCCTCGAAGTCGGATTAGGCGGGCGGCTTGATGCGGTGAACATGATAGACGCCGATGTCAGCATTCTCACCAGCGTGGACCTGGATCACCAGCAGTTTCTGGGCGATACGCGCGAAAAAATCGGCTTCGAGAAAGCGCATATCTACCGGCCCGGTCGGCCGGCCATCTTTGCGGATCTTGATCCACCCCGGTCGGTAATGGAGCATGCCGGCAAGATCGGCGCACATTTGCTGCTGTTGAACCGCGACTATCGCTACCAGCGCATGGACAACCAGTGGCAATTTACCGGCATGATCGGGGGGCGCGAATTCAGTCGTCATGCGCTGCCGGTCCCGGCCCTGCGCGGCGCCTACCAGCTGAAGAATGCATCTGCGGCAATTGCCGCGCTGGCGGCGCTGCACGACAAACTCCCGGTGTCGCTTGGGCATATCAAACGCGGCCTGCTGGAAGTCGAGTGGCCGGGCCGCCTGCAGGTACTGCCGGGGCGTCCCCTGGTCGTGCTCGACGTTGCGCATAATCCGCACGCGGCCCGTGCGCTTGCAGATGCACTGGGAACAATGGGGTTTCATGAGAATACCCATGCCGTGTTCGGCATGCTCAAAGACAAGGATATTGACGCGGTTATCGACATCATTCGCGATCGAATCGACCATTGGCATATTGCCGGGCTCCCCGGCGAGCGCGGCGCATCGGCAGACCTGCTGGCCGCAAAACTGCGTGCCCACGTTCCCGGCGACCGGATTTCGGTTTACACCACAATCGTGCGTGCGTTTGACGGTGCGCGGGAGCAGGCCGGCCAGAATGATAGAATTTTGGTGTTTGGGTCGTTTCTCACGGTTGCCGACGTGATGCAAGCCGTTAAGCCCCACTAAATTTTGGACCGCCGATGGGAATTTCCCCATCATCTCCTGAATTCCATCCATGGCATCGCCTAAATCCACCGAACTTTCTGCTACTGAATTGGAGTTGAAGCGCCGCGGTCGGCGGCGACTGATCGGCGCGATCACGCTGGGGCTGTTGATCGTCGTTTTTTTGCCGATGCTGTTCGACGCAGAACCCAAACGGGACAAGGCGATGTCCCAGGAAATTTCCATTCAACTGCCGTCCAAGGACAGCCTCGCACCCCTGCCGGCGCCGATGGCCATGCCGTCATCGCCGCCCGTCGGGCCAGCTGCCGCGGTGAAACCTGCGGAGTCGTCGCCTTTGAGGGATAAAGCCGGTTCCACGGCTGAACCGGCCAAAAAAACGGCTGAAAATGTGGCGCCGCCGATCAAGGATGCCGCCAAACCCGTGGCTGCCGCGCCCAAGCCGGAACCAAAGCCAGCCAAGTCAGCCGACCTCAAGCATGGATTTGTCGTGCAGATCGGCGCGTTCAAGGATGCCGACAATGCGCAGCAGACCGCCGCCCGCATGAAAGACGCAAAGCTGCCCGTATATACAGACAGTGTTGCGACCAAGAGCGGCACGGTGACACGTGTGCGCGTTGGCCCGTTCAGCCATAAGGAACAGGCGGACGTCGCGCTGGCGCAAGTCAAACTGGCCGGGGCCGATGGCAAAATTGTCCCGCTGCCCTAGGCTGGCCGGGGATGAATGCGCTTGATTACGCAATCATCGCGGTACTGCTGATCTCAATCCTGGTCGGTATTCTTCGCGGCGCAGTTCGCGAATTGCTGAATATGGGCGGCTGGGTGCTGGCCTTCCTGCTGGCGCATGCCTTTGCCGACGATCTGGCGAGCTGGTTGGCAGATTGGGCTGGCGATCCCGTGTTACGCATGGTGATGGCCTGGGCGGCGATATTCCTGTTGGTGCTGATCATTGTTGCGCTCATTGCTAGTCTGGCGTCTGAACTCATGAGAAAATTGGGCCTGGGCGGTCTCAATCGCAGTCTGGGGGCGCTGGCGGGGCTGGCACGCGGGCTGGTATTGCTGATTGTGCTGGCGCTGGGTGCCGGGCTGACCAAAATGCCGCAGTCGGTTTTATGGCGGCAAGCAGCGCTGACGCCATGGCTCGAAGTGGCGGCCTTGTATTCGCGCGGCTTGCTACCAGATACGGTTGCAGCGCGTATCAAATACCGTTCTCCGCCGGCGCGCACGGCCGCAGATCGGCAGTGGCAGGACAGGTCCAACAGGGGTTAATTTATGTGCGGTATCGTCGGAATAGTCTCGAAAAGCCCGGTCAATCAACTGCTGTATGACGGGCTGACGGTGCTGCAGCATCGCGGCCAGGATGCCGCCGGCATTGTTACTGCGGAAGGCCGCACCTTCCATATGCACAAGAACAAAGGCCTGGTGCGCGATGTATTCCGCACCCGAGATATGCGCAATTTGACCGGCAATATGGGAATTGCGCATTGCCGTTATCCCACCGCAGGCTCGGCTTCGAGCGCGGCGGAGTCCCAGCCTTTCTACGTCAATTCCCCGTTCGGCGTGGTGCTCGGCCACAACGGCAATCTGGTCAACACGGCGGAATTGCAGCGCGAGCTGTTTCAGGACGATCTGCGCCATGTCAATACCAGTTCGGATTCCGAGGTGCTGCTCAATGTGCTGGCGCACGAGTTGCAGATCGCGGCGCGCGGCATGCGCCTTGATCCGGACGCCATCTTCAATGCGGTCGCCGGCGTGCATCGCCGCGCCAAGGGGGCGTACGCGATTGTCGCCATGATCGCGGGTTACGGCCTGCTCGCATTTCGCGACCCCAATGGCATCCGGCCGTTGATTATCGGCAAGCATGAAAGCGCCGAAGGCGGTGTGGAGTTCATGGTCGCCTCGGAAAGCGTCGCCATCGATGTGATGGGTTTTCAGGTCATGCGCGATGTCGCACCCGGCGAAGCCATCCTGATCGACACCTCGGGCAATTTTTTCAGCCGGCAGTGTGCGCAGAATCCCAGCCTGCACCCGTGCATTTTCGAATTCGTCTATCTGGCGCGTCCGGACTCGGTGATCGATGGCGTATCCGTCTATGAGACCCGCTCGCGCATGGGGGCGTCGCTGGGCGAAAAAATCAAACGCGAATATCCGGACATCGAAATCGATGTGGTGATTCCCATTCCCGACACCAGCCGTCCGTCGGCAGTCGAGGTTGCCCAAGTGCTGGGCGTCAAATATCGCGAAGGATTTATCAAGAACCGCTATATCGGCCGCACCTTCATCATGCCGGGGCAGGACGAGCGCAAGAAATCCGTCCGTCAGAAACTGAATGCCATGGCGGTTGAATTCAAGGGCAAGAATGTGCTGCTGGTCGATGACTCCATCGTGCGCGGCACAACCTCCAAAGAGATCGTGCAGATGGCGCGCGACTGCGGCGCCAACAAAGTCTATTTCGCGTCGGCTGCGCCGCCGGTACGGTTTCCCAATGTTTACGGTATCGATATGCCGACCCGCGCCGAACTGATCGCGACCGGCCGCGACGCAAAACAGATTGCGGAAGCAATCGGCGCCGATGCGGTGTTCTACCAGGAACTGGATGCGCTGATCGACGACATTCGCGCCTGCAATCCGAATATCCGGAGCTTCGATGCTTCCTGCTTCGACGGCAAGTACATTGCCGGCGACGTGACGCCCGAATACCTGGCGGCCATCGAAGCCTCGCGCAAGGACGGTAAAACACGCGGCAGCGAGCTCGCCGAGAGCAGCGCCGACAGCGGCGCCGCCGCGTACCAGCTCGACCTGGGGCTGTCGGCGATAAATTCATGAACGATGATCACAAGGGAAAACGCCCGGGCTTCGATACCATGGCGGTCCGCGCCGGGCAGTTGCGCAGCAATTTTCAGGAGCATTCCGAAGCCCTGTTCCTGACGTCGAGCTTTGTGTACAAAAACGCGGCTGAGGCCGCCAGGCGCTTTGCCAACGAAGAGCCGGGATACCTCTATAGCCGCTTCACCAATCCGACGGTGACGATGTTTCAGGACCGTCTCGCCGCGCTGGAAGGCGCCGAGGCGTGCACGGCAACCGCCACGGGTATGGCGGCCATTGCCAGTGCGGTGATGGGTTCCCTGAAGCAGGGCGATCACCTCATTTCCTCGCGTAGCGTATTCGGCACCGTGGTGCCGCTGTTCGACCAGATATGCAAACGCTTCGGCATTGAGACAAGCTGGGTATCGCCATCCAGCCTCGACGAGTGGCGGGCGGCGATGCGCCCCAATACGCGCATGCTGTTCTGCGAGACGCCGTCCAATCCGCTGGCAGAGATATGCGACATTGCCGGCCTGGCCACCATCGCCAAGCCGGCCAAGGCGCTGCTGGCGGTGGACAACTGCCTGCTGACGCCGGCTCTGCAGCGCCCCCTGGAACTGGGGGCGGACCTGGTCATCCATTCCGCCACCAAGTATCTCGATGGACAGGGCCGGGTGTTGGCAGGCGCAGTCTGCGGCCGCAAGGAATTGATCGATCCGGTATACGGCTTTGTGCGCACCGCGGGCCCGGCACTGTCCCCGTTCAACGCCTGGATTTGCCTGAAGGGTATGGAAACCCTCAAATTGCGCATGCAGGCGCAGTCGCAGTCGGCGCTCGAGATCGCGCGCTGGCTTGAAACGCAGCCGAAGGTGAGGCGGGTCTATTACGCGGGCCTGGAATCGCATCCGCAGCATGACCTGGCAATGCGCCAGGCGCCCCGGCAGGGCGCCGTGCTGGCGTTTGAAGTGGACGGCGGGCGCGATGCAGCGTGGCGCTTCATCGATGCGCTACAGGTGCTCTCCATCACCGCCAACCTGGGCGATACCAAAACCACCATCACGCACCCCGCCACAACCACGCATGCGCGCATTTCGCAGGCCGAACGCGACGCTGCGCATATCAGCGACAATCTGCTGCGCATCGCCGTGGGACTGGAAGATATCGCGGACCTGCGGGCAGATATGGGTACGGGCTTGCAGGCGATTTAAGCGCCTTGCAATGATGCCTTCAGATCATTCGTTCAGCCGTCCACGCTGATCCGCGTCAAGTTGCCATCGATCTCGCCGAGGTACTCGCCGCGCTCATGCCAGTCGGCCAGTACCCAGCGCCGGCAGTCATGACCGTCGACGACATGCCGATGGGTGGCCGGGCGGTGTGTATGACCATGAATGATTGTTGGATAGTCATGCGCGCGAAAGGCGGCATCGACGCTGGCCGGTGCCACATCCATGATTTCTTCCGCCTTGCCCGATTTTTCACTGTCGCTTTGCATGCGGATTGACCTGGCCAGCGCCAGCCGGACGGAAAAAGGCTTGGTCAGCATCTCGCGTTGCCAGGCGGGATTGCGCGCCTGTACACGGAATTTCTGATACGCGATATCGTCGGTACAAAGCGTGTCGCCATGCATCAGCAGGGTCGGTTTGCCATGCAGATCAATCAGCGTGGGATCGGGCAGAATCGTCAGGCCGGCAGCGGTGGCAAAGCGGTCGCCGAGCATGAAATCGCGATTGCCGTGCATCAGAAAAATATCCGTCCCCGACTCGGCAACACGCCGCAGTCCCGCGGCGACATCGCGGCCCAGCGCATCGTGTTCCAGCTGGTCATCGCCGACCCAGTAATCGAACAGATCGCCGAGAATGTAAAGGGTGGCCGCCCCGCGCGCTGTCGTTTCGAGAAAACGAAAAAAAAGCGCGCTGGTGGACGGCCTTGCATCGCCCAGGTGCAGGTCGGAGATAAACAGGGTGTTATGCATTCACCGGCACAAACAGTAAGGGGGGGCGGTGGCCCTCCGGTTGCGCAGGCGCCCGTACATGCTGCCTAGAGACATTCCGCTTTTTCGATTACCACGGTTTCCTGCGGTACATCCGAATCGAACATGCCCTTGGGCCCGGTTTTCACGGCCTTGATCTTGTCGACCACATCGGTACCCTCAATCACCTTGCCGAACACGGCATAGCCATAGTTCGACGGGCCCGCATGGTTCAGGAAGCCATTGTCGGCGACATTGATGAAGAATTGCGATGTGGCGGAGTCAACCACGCCGGTGCGCGCCATGGCCACCGTATAGACTTCATTGCGGAGGCCATTGGTGGCCTCGTTCTTGATTGGCGGATTGGTCGGCTTCTGCTTGAGGTTTTTGTCGAAACCGCCGCCCTGGATCATGAAGTTGCCGATGACCCGGTGGAAGATGGTGCCGTTGTAGTGCCCGCTTTCGACATATTTCACAAAATTCGCGGTGGACAGCGGCGCCTTTTCGTTGTCGAGCGCCAGCGTGATGTCGCCCATATTGGTGGTCAGTTTTACTTTCACGGCAGTGATTCCTTTGTCATTTAGTTTGCAGGAGGCGGCCTTGGCGGCGGCAGCCGGTTTAGCGGTTTTGGCACTGTCCGCGGCAGCCAGTGCGGCGACGGGGTCAAGAATGATGGCGCCGAACAAAATGCCGGCGACCAGATGAAGGCGGGAACGGTTCATGTCTCAATATCCTTGGAAAAAATCATGCGAACAACTGAACGGTATTCATGACGCGGCAGCCTCATAGACGATTTTCCACTGGCCTTTCTCGCGCTGCCAGTACTGGCGTTTTTTCATCTTGCTGCTGTTGTTGCTGCTGCGATAATCCTGATCGAAAGTGACGATCATCATCGGTGGCGTGGTTGGCGAAAGCGGATACTCGAAAATCGACAGATTGCTGATGCCGACCTTGACGAAGCTCTTGGCGGCGTTGATACGGCGCTTGAGTGCCGACCAATCCGCGAACCCTTTGCCGTCGGCGCTGAAGTGCGGGGAATAATGATTCAGGTATTTGTCCGTGTCCAGGCTCTCCCAATCGTGCTGCCATCCTTCCAGAGCGCCATCGAACGCGGCGCGCATGTCGAGCCACTGATCCGGCGATCTCCATTCGACGCTTGGCGTAATGACGATCGGGGTGACGCCCGGATCCACATATTTCTTGATCGATTCGAAGTCGTCATTGGTCAGCACCACGCAACCGTCGCTGGCACGTGGCGGCCGGCTGTAGGTGGTCGACGGCGTGCCATGCAGCCAGATTCCGGACCCGGTCTTGCCGAGTCGCTTGTCCCACTCATTGGGAAAGTTGAGCGGAAATGCGCCGGGGCCGTAGAAATCGCTAAGCCGTTCTTTCGCCACGGCGGGATTGATGGTGTAGACCCCAAGTGGGGTGCGCTGATCGCCTTCGCGTTCCTTGTCCACCCCGTTCTTGCCTGCCGAAATATAGAAGTCGGTGACGAGCTGCGGCGCGCCATCCACATTGCGGAAGATATAGAGGCGCGATTTCTCGCTGTCCATCAGCAGGGCATATTCCTGCTGAGGGGCGAGCTGCAGGAGAGCGGTGGGCAGGTGTCCGAGCGGTGGCCCGTCGAAATAACGGGTCAGACGGGCCTTGGCTTCCAGACGCAGGCTGGCCACCATTTCCGGCTGGGGTGTGCGGCCGGCATAATTGCCCGAAAAGAATGCTACCGGCGCGCCCGATTGCGCCATCAGCAGATCGCCCTTGATCAAGTGGCCGAGGCGGAAATTCGGGTTTTTTTCCAGCGCCAGATCGATCTCGTGGAGCGCTGCCTGAATGCTGCCCTCCTTGAGCGTCTCCAGGGTGCGCACCAAGGATGCTTCCACTTCATTGCTGAAGACCACCGAGGTGGCCGGCGCGGTTTGCGCCCACGATGAATGAACTGCCATCGACAGCAGCGCTGCCGCCAGCAGGACACGAAGCGGTATCAGGAAAGGGCGCATCCGCAATTTGCCGATCGTCGTCGTATTCACATCACAGCAGCGGCGATCAGCCGCCGGCGCGTTCCGTGCGAATGAGCCAGTTGTCCCCGGACTTTATCAGCCGCATTGTTTTAGTGTTGTTGCTGGTGGTCTTGTCGGATCTGTAGGTCTGGCGAAAAACCGCGGTTGCTTCGTTACCGCTGATCGTCACCTTCGAAATTTTGGCTGTCACGCTGATACTTTTGGGCGCGTTGATGCGCTCAATGCGCTGCGCTTCCCAGCTTGCACGCGGAATGCCACCAGGCGTTTCAAAGTCGGGCGCATAGGCTGCCAGATAGGCCGCGACATTCTTGTCGGCCCAGGCCTTTGCCCAGGCTGCAATCACGGCGCGCACCTGCGCATCGGCGTTCGCCGGGACAATCTCCGGCGTCGCTGATAAGGGCTGTGCGGGTTCAGCTTTGGCAACCTGCGTTGCTGCCGGCTTGACGACGGTCTCGGCGACAGCTGCCTTCGGCGGTACGAAAAGGTCCTTGACCATGGCCAGCTTGGATTGTGCGGTGGTGTTCGATTTATCGAGCTGCAGCGCCTTGTCGTAGGAACGACGCGCCAGCTGGGCATAGATATCACCCAGGTTCTCGTAAGCCGTGGCATAGGCGGGGTGGGTGTGAATCGCCAGTTCCAGGGCGGCTTTGGCCTTGTCGTAGTTACCCTGGCTCGCATACAGCACGGCCAGGTTGTTGTAAGGCTCCGGCAGTTCCGGATAGTCCTCGGTCAGGCCGGTAAAAACCTGGATCGCATCGGCCGATTTTTTCTGCTCGGTGAGAATCAGGCCTTTGACAAATCGGCCCTGCGCGTCCTTGGGCTGCTGGGCGAGTGCCGCGTTAACCTTGGTCAGCGCATTATCGAGCTTGCCCTGTTGATAGAGTTGCGACGCCTCCTTTACATCCTCGGCGGGCCCTGCCCAGGCGGAGGTGATTCCCAGCGTTGCCAGCGCAGCAATGCAAAAGGGCAGGGCGGAACCGGCCCGGCGGAGGAAGTTTTCACTGAGCATTGCGTTATAATTCATTGAATTTAATAAAAAACAGCGCGATATTGACGCCACACATTCTACCAAGAATGCTTACCTCCTTCACAAGCGTTTGTAATTCCTGTGCCAGTCTGGTCGCAGACCCGCTGCCTGCACGGAGAAACACCGTGCCTTGCCGGCGGTATGCGCTGATTGGGCGATGTTGTTAGCGCCGTAGCTGCCTGGCCCGCACCGCACCACCCGGATAAAGATCGAGCGGTGTCGTGGTCCGGCCGGTTCCACTTTGCAAATTGCCTGCCCCCGCTTGTGACTGGCGGGCTCGCGACGAATTCACTCTTTCCCATAAGTCGACATCCATGCAGATTCTGTACAACACCCTTACCCACACCAAGGAAACTCTCAAGCCTATCGAACCGGGCAAGATACGCTTGTACGCCTGCGGACCCACGGTTTACGATTATTTCCATATCGGCAATGCGCGCACTTTCACCGTGTTCGATATGCTTTCCCGCTGGCTGACGGCGATCGGCTTCGAAGTCAGCTATGTGCGAAACATCACCGATATAGACGACAAAATCATCGAGCGCGCCAACGCCAACGGCGAGCCGATCGGCGCATTGACCGAACGCATGACAGCGGCCATGTTTGAGGATGCCGACCGGCTCAATTTGCTGCGTCCCGCCGCCAGCCCGCGCGCCACACAGCATATTGAACACATGCTGGCGATCATCAAGACGCTGGAGGACAAGGGGTTTGCCTACCGGGCCGCCAATGGCGACGTCTATTATGCGGTGCGCAAATTTGCGCCTTACGGAAGGCTTTCACGCAAAAACCTGGATGATCTGCATGCGGGCGAGCGGGTGGCGGTTGACGCCAACAAACGCGACCCGCTCGATTTTGTATTGTGGAAGGCCGCCAAGCCCGGCGAGCCGCAATGGCCGTCCATTTTCGGCGGTGGCCGGCCCGGCTGGCATATCGAGTGTTCGGCGATGTGCAAGGCGGTATTGGGCGAGACCATCGATATTCACGGCGGGGGCTGGGATTTGCAGTTTCCGCACCACGAAAACGAGATCGCCCAGAGCGAAGCCGCTTCCGGAAAACCGTTCGCGAATCTCTGGATGCATGCGGCATTTCTCAATATGGACCAGGAGAAAATGTCGAAATCGCTGGGTAATTTTTTTACCTTGCGCGAAGTTCTCAACAAACTCGACCCGCTGCAAGGCGGCGAGACGGTTCGCTATTTCCTGATGCGCGGGCACTATCGCAGCGAGATCAATTATTCATGGGATACGCTCGAGGATGCGCGACAGACCCTGCTGGGTTTTTACGTCACGCTCAAGGATGTCGCGGCGGTCGATACCGCACCCGACTGGTCGAACGGATTTGCCGCCCGCTTCCGCGAGGCGATGGAAGACGATCTGAACACGCCAATCGCCTTTTCGGTGCTGCATGAATTACGCGGTGAAATCAATCGTAGCCAATCGCCGCAATTGGCCGGCCTCCTCAAGGCGCTGGGGCGCAGCGTGGGCCTGTTTCAGGCCAATCCGGAACAATTTGTGCGCGGCGCCGCCAATACCGGAACGCTTGATATCGACGCGCTGATCGCCGAGCGTAACGCTGCCAAGAAGGCGAAGGATTTTGCCAGGGCCGACGCGATCCGCCGCAAACTTGATGAGAGCGGCATTGTGCTTGAGGACAAAGCGGGCGGAATGACCGAATGGCGCCGAAAGTAGCAAGCAAAAAACACCGGAGCAAAAACGCAAAGGGCCCGAAAATCGGGCCCTCTGTTTTGCGGCAACTGGCGAAGAGGTTCCGGTTGCGCGGTCGCGTGCCTAGTTCATGAAGGTTCCGCCGCGACTGACGATGGTCAATTCCACGTATGAGGATCCATTGTGATTGGCGGGGGAATAGGAAACCTTGAATCCACCCAGGTCGATCGTGCCCAGGCTGCCCATGGCATCGACCAGGGATTCGCGGGTGAGGTTGCGGCCGGCCTTTTTTAGTCCTTCGACCAGCACCTTGGCCGCGATATAGCCCTCCAGCGACGTGAACGAATAATTTTTCTCGGCGCCGATTTTTTTCTGGTATTCGGCCACGATTGGAATCGCGGTCGACCAAGGCAGGGGCACCACTTGCGAAATTCCGGCGCCGCGCGCGTTTTCGTCGCCCAGCTCACTGACCAGCGCCTTTGAACCGACAAAGCTCATGTTCCAGAATCGTGGATAGGCGTTGGCGCGCTTCATTGCGGTGATGAATGCGCTGCAACTCTTGTAGGCGCTGATCATGATCACCGCTGCCGGATCGGCCTTGGATAACTGTTGCACGGCCGCCGCGACATCGCTGGTGTTACGTTCGACCGTGGCAGAGGCGATGATCGGCAGACCGCGCTTGTTCATTGCCTTTTCAACGCCGGCCAATCCTGCCTTGCCATAGGCATCGTTCTGGTAAAAAACGGCGATTTTCTTGACCCCCTGGTTTACCAGCGAGTCGACGA
Organism: Usitatibacteraceae bacterium; assembly: GCA_036394575.1. Classification (GTDB taxonomy): domain Bacteria; phylum Pseudomonadota; class Gammaproteobacteria; order Burkholderiales; family Usitatibacteraceae; genus UKL13-2. The sequence goes on from DASWEY010000050.1 coordinate 38,476, forward strand.
TCTGTTCGGTTTCATCGAAGTAGCTGGCACGCACATTGAAAATATAGCGGTTATGCGGATCGCGCAGGCTTTCCGCACCGGTGAAGGCGCCGATGAAGGGCACCTTGGCCTCGGTGAACAAGGGCAGGGCTGCGTTTGAAGTGGGGGTGCCCACATAACCGAACAGAGCCAGAATCTGGTTTTCGGCAATGAGTTTTTGCGTATTGGCTTTGGCGCGATCGGGTTCGTAGCCGTCGTCCAGGGAAACCAGTTTGATCTTGCGGCCGTACACGCCGCCATTCTGGTTGACGAAATTGAAATAGGCCTCGGCACCAGCCTTCATCTCCTTGCCCAGCAACTCGGCCGGACCGGACAGCGGCGCCGATTGACCGATCAAAATGGCATCACCGGTAACCCCCTGCGCTCGCGCGCCGACCGACAGCAAAACAAGAAATACGGGAGCAACACAGCTTGCGACACGACGCAGAAACTTCAGATTCACACAGGCCTCTCGGAAAAACCGCCGGCGGCGCCGGCACAAAACAAAAAAGGCGCCTAAGCGCCTTTCTCATTATCGGATGTTTTGCCCGGGTCTTTATAGGACCGCGAGGAAAAGCAGTTTTTCCTGCTGAAGAGCTGGTGTGAGGTTTGCGTTGCGGGCGGCGGGACCGCCCGCAAGCACGACGCCTACTGTTTGAAGCTTCCGCCGCTGCTGATGACGGTCGAGTCGACCATGCTGGAGCCCGCGTGATTGCCGGTGTTGTAAGTCATGCGATACCCGCCGAGATCGAAGCTGCCCAGCTTGTCCAGTGCATCGATCAGCGACTCTCGACTGGGGGCCTTGCCCGCTTTCTTGAGCGCTTCGGTGAACACTTTGGCGGCAATGTAGCCTTCAAGGGAGCTGAAACCCGCCTTGCCCTGACCACCGATACGACCCAGGTACTCGCGCAGCAGTGGATCGTTGCCGGAAAAGGGAAAGGGCACAACTTGCGTGATTTCAACGCCGCGCCCTTCATCGCCCAGTAGCGTGGCCAGGCTGCGCGAGCCGACGGAGCTTAGCGTACAGAACCGGACCGGTGCCCCCAGTTTTTTCATTTCCTTGATGAAGGCTGCGCTGGTGGTGGCACTGGCGGCGATGATCACGGCCTGGGCGCCCGATTTGGCGATGGTTTGCGCGGCCGAACCTACCTTGGTCGAGTTACGGTCCACGCTGCCGAAAATGACGATGCCGAGTTTGCGCTCACGCATGGCGCGATCGACGGCAGCCAGTCCGGCGCGGCCATAGGCATCGTTCTGGTAGAACAGCGCGATCTTGTTCACCCCGCTATTGGTCAGCTGGGTAATCATGCGATCGGCCTCGTCGTTGTAACTGGCGCGGATATTGAATACATAACGGCTGCCCGGATCGCGCAAGGCTTGGTCGCCGCTGGCTGCACCGATCAGGGGCACCTTTTGTTTTTCGACAATCGGCAGGATCGCGTTTACTGTCGGTACGCCGACGTAACCGAACAGGGCCAGAACATTCTCCTCGCCGATCAACTTCTGCGTGTTCGCCTTGGCGCGATCGATCGCGCCGCCATCGTCAATCGACACCAATTTGATTTTGCGGCCGTTCACACCGCCCGACTGATTGATGGCATCGAAATAAGCCTCGGCGCCGAGCTTGAAGTCCCGGCCCTGATCGTCGCCGGGATCGTCGAGTGGCGCCGACTGTCCGAGCACGATGAGGTCCGTATTGCCACCCGGCTTGACGGCTTGCGGGCTGCCTTGGGCGGCTGCCGACAAAACGAGGAAACCGGAAAAAACAAGTCCTACGACTGCGATTGCCCGACGCGGAAAAATTGTGATTGTGCGCACGCTATCTCCCTGGGTGTGCCGGCTTGTGACCGGCTGTGAGATTTAAAAATTATTTTTATGATTACCGATGCAACGAAATGATTGTAAACCGCCTGTCGGTAATTTCGTGCACCGCTTGTCGGTCGAGCGCCCAAATGAAAACGGGCCGCATTCGCGGCCCGTTTTTTGGCTTAATTGAGCTTAAGCGCACCTGATGGGTGCACCAGTCTAACCGGCGAAAAAGCTCTTCACCTTGTCCATGAAGCTTTTGGCACGGGGATTGTGCTTGTCGCCGTCGGCGATATTGATTTCCTCCAGCTCGCGCAGCAGTTCGCGCTGGCGATCGGTGAGACGCACCGGCGTTTCCACCACCACATGGCACATCAGATCGCCGGCGGAAGTCTGCCGCACCGGCTTGATGCCCTTGCCGCGCAGGCGAAACACCTGCCCGCTCTGGGTTTCAGCCGGGATTTTGATCTTGGCTTCGCCGTCCAGCGTGGGGATATGGATTTCACCGCCCAAGGCCGCGACCGTGAAACTGACCGGCATTTCGCAATGCAAATCGGCGCCATCACGCTGGAACACCGAATGTTCCTTCAATTGCACCACCACATAAAGGTCACCCGGGGGGCCGCCGTTGACGCCGGCCTCGCCTTCACCGGCCAGGCGGATGCGATCGCCGTCATCGACACCGACGGGAATCTTGACCGACAGCGTCTTGTGCTTCTTGGTGCGGCCGGCGCCGTGACAGGTCGGGCAGGGCTCTGGGATCACCTTGCCGGTGCCGTGGCAGGTCGGGCAGGTTTGCTGAATGGAAAAGAAACCCTGTTGCATGCGCACCTGACCGACGCCGCCACAGGTATGGCAGGTCTTGGCGCTGGTGCCTTTCTTGGCGCCGCTGCCGCCGCAGGTTTCGCATTCTTCCAACGTCGGGATGCGGATCTTGGTTTCGGTTCCGCGCGCCGCCTGCTCCAGCGAAATTTCCAGGTTGTAGCGCAAATCGGCGCCGCGATACACCTGCGGGCCGCCGCCGCGTCCGCCGCGCTGGCCGCCAAAAATCTCCCCGAAAATATCGCCGAAGGCTTCCGAAAACCCGCCGAAGCCCTGGCCATCGCCGCCGCCCATCTGCGGGTTTACCCCGGCATGGCCATAGGCATCATAGGCGCGGCGTTTCTCGGGCTCGGATAAAACCTCGTAAGCCTCCTTGGCTTCCTTGAATTTCTCCTCGGCGCTTTTGTCTTCCGGATTGCGGTCCGGATGATGTTTCATCGCCAGCTTGCGATAGGACTTTTTGATTTCTTCGTCCGAAGCGTCGCGGTTCAGGCCGAGGACTTCGTAGTAGTCGCGTTTTTTCGCCATTGCTCAATATTCCGTATGCATAAAACCGATGGCCGAGTCGAATGCCTGCAACAGGACATTCGAACCCGGCCAATAACCCGCCAGGATAGTCGCAGAATTACGCTTTTTTGTCTTTGACTTCCGTGAACTCGGCGTCCACCACATTGCCCATGTCTTTTTCCTTGGCCGGCTCGGCGCCGCTCTGGCCTGGACCTGCCGCACCGGGGCCGCCCGCGCCACCAGCCGCCTGCGCCTTGGCCTGCATATCGGCGTACATCTTTTCGCCCAGTTTCTGCGCCACGGTTTCCAGGGCCTTGGTCTTGCCTTCGATGCCGTCCTTGGTGACGGAGCCGTCTTTCAAGGTCTCTTCCAGTTCCTTGATGGCGGCTTCGATAGCGGATTTTTCGCCCGCGTCGAGCTTGTCGCCGTACTCGGTCAGCGATTTTTTGGTCGAATGCACCAGGGCGTCACCGGTATTGCGTGCCGTCACCAGTTCCAGCATTTTCTTGTCGTCCTCGGCATTGGCTTCGGCATCCTTCACCATGCGCTGGATTTCTTCCTCGCTCAAGCCGGAGTTGGCCTTGATGGTGATCTTGTTTTCCTTGCCGGTAGCTTTGTCCTTGGCCTGCACATGCATGATGCCGTTGGCGTCGATGTCGAAGGTGACTTCGATCTGCGGCATGCCGCGTGCAGAAGGCGGAATGCCCTCGAGGTTGAACTGGCCCAGCGATTTATTACCCGAAGCCATTTCGCGCTCGCCCTGCAGCACATGGATGGTCACGGCCGATTGATTGTCGTCGGCAGTCGAGAACACCTGGCTGGCCTTGGTCGGCACGGTGGTATTTTTCTTGATCAGCTTGGTCATCACGCCACCGAGCGTTTCAATGCCGAGCGACAGCGGGGTCACGTCGAGCAACAGCACATCCTTGACGTCGCCTTTGAGCACGCCGCCTTGAATCGCGGCGCCAACGGCCACAGCTTCGTCCGGATTCACGTCCTTGCGCGGCTCGCGGCCGAAAATCTCTTTGACCTTTTCCTGCACCTTGGGCATGCGGGTCTGGCCGCCGACCAGGATCACGTCCGAGATATCGGAAATCTTGATGCCCGAATCCTTGATCGCCACTTCGCAAGGCTTGATGGTGCGCTCAATGAGCTCGTCCACCAGCGATTCGAATTTGGCGCGCGTCAGCTTGATGGCCAGATGCTTTGGGCCATTGGCATCTGCCGTGATGTAAGGCAGGTTCACCTCGGTTTGCTGCGCCGAAGACAATTCGATCTTGGCTTTCTCGGCGGCTTCCTTCAGGCGCTGCAGGGCCAGCACGTCCTTTTTCAGGTCGATGCCCTGGTCTTTCTTGAATTCATCGCAGAGATAGTCCATCAGGCGCTGGTCGAAGTCTTCGCCGCCGAGGAAGGTGTCGCCATTGGTGGACAGCACTTCGAACTGGTGTTCGCCATCGATTTCGGCAATTTCAATGATGGAAATGTCGAAGGTGCCGCCGCCGAGGTCATACACCGCAATCTTGCGGTCGCCTTCCTTCTTGTCCATACCGAAAGCCAACGCAGCCGCGGTGGGCTCGTTGATGATGCGTTTCACGTCCAGGCCAGCGATGCGGCCGGCGTCCTTGGTCGCCTGGCGTTGCGAGTCGTTGAAGTACGCCGGCACCGTGATCACGGCCTCGGTGACTTCTTCGCCGAGATAATCTTCGGCGGTCTTTTTCATCTTGCGCAGCACTTCGCTGGAGACTTGCGGCGGCGCCATTTTCTTGTCGCGCACCTGCACCCATGCGTCGCCATTGTCGGCCTTGACGATGGCGTAAGGCATCATGTTGATGTCTTTCTGCACTTCTTTTTCTTCAAAGCGGCGGCCGATCAGGCGCTTGACCGCGAACAGCGTGTTCTTGGGGTTGGTCACCGCCTGGCGCTTCGCCGAAGCGCCGACCAGGATCTCGCCATCGTCCTGATAAGCGACGATCGACGGCGTGGTGCGCGCGCCCTCGGCGTTCTCGATCACCTTCGGCTGGCCGGCTTCCATGATCGCCACGCAGCTATTGGTGGTGCCCAAGTCAATACCAATGATTTTTCCCATGATGTATTCCCTCTTGATTTTGTGTGTTGCGAATTAATTAACCTGTACAGCAGATAGGGTTATCCACAGGCTTTTCAAGCAGCCGCGGTCTTATTGCTTGGCCTTGGCGACGGTAACCAGTGCCGGGCGCAGGATGCGATCGTGCAGGGCATAGCCCTTCTGCATCACGCTCACCACCGTGTTGGCTTCCTGGTCCGACTCGACCGCGGCGATGGCCTGGTGCCTGGTCGGGTCGAACTTCGCGCCCAGCGGATTCACCTCCGCGATCGAGAATTTCTCGAACACGGTCGTCAATTGGCGCGCGGTCAGTTCCACGCCCTGCTTGAACGATTCGATCGAGGTGTTTTCCACCACAAGGGCCGCGTCCAGGCTGTCCTTGACGGCGAGCAGGGCGTCGGCGATTTTCTCCACGCCGAATTTCTGTGCCTTCAGTACATCCTCGGCGGCGCGGCGGCGGATGTTTTCTGTATCGGCCTTGGCGCGCAACCACTCGTCCTTGTGTTTTTCGGCTAGCGCGATGGCCTCGGACAGTTTGGCCTCAATGGCGGCCATCGGATCGTTCGCTGCCGCAGTTTCAGCAGCTACATTGGCAGCAGCACCGGTCGCAGCGGAATCATCGACGCTGCCGCCGGAAGTCGTCGGCGCATCGTTTGTTGTTGTGCTCATCCCTTAAATCTCCAATAAAAACAAAGTCTTGGAAAATATGGGGATGCCCCTATTAATTTCAAGGGCTTTGTTGGAAATTTTCTTAATTCGGCAGGTTTTTCTCCTGGTTGGCCTTTTTGTCGCTGAATACCAGCCAGGAAATCACCAGCGAAATCACGCTGTACATCAGCGAGCCGACCAGGGCCGCCATGAAGCCGTTGACGTTGAATCCCTTGATGATCTCGGCCACGAACCAGAACAGCAGGGCGTTGATCACGAAAATGAACAGGCCCAGGGTCAGCAAGGTCACCGGCAGGGTCAGGATCACCAGCACCGGGCGGATGACCGCATTCACCAACCCCAGCAACAATGCGGCCATCAGCGCCGGGAAAATGCCGTCGACTTGCACGCCGGAATACAGATAGGCCACCAACATCAGGGCCAGGCCGTTCAACAATAGTCTGAGCAGCAGTGTCATGTTTCCCCCTCCTGGGCTAAAGCGGCATAATACCGCCCCTCACCTTATATTCTGTCGATCATGAGCGTCCACAAGGCTGCAAAGCGCATTTCCATTCCCGATCTTCGCGCCATGAAGGGTCCGGGAAAGATCGTCATGCTGACCGCCTACACCAAGCCGATGGCGCAGCTGCTCGACGCGCACTGCGATGTGCTGCTGGTCGGCGATTCGCTGGGCATGGTGGTCTACGGCCTCGACAGTACCTTGGGCGTTTCGCTCGACACCATGATCGCCCACACCCAGGCCGTGATGCGCGGCTCCAGCCATGCCTGCGTGCTGCTCGATATGCCCTTCGGCAGCTATCAGGAATCGAAGGAACAGGCCTATCGCAACTGCGCCCGCGCCATGGCCGAATCCGGCGCGCAGGGCTTGAAACTCGAAGGCGGCGCCGAGCTGGTCGAGACCGTGGAGTTCCTGGTCGCGCGTGGCATCCCGGTCATGCCGCATATCGGCCTGATGCCGCAGCGCGTGAATGAAATGGGCGGCTTCAAGGCGCAAGGCCGCGAAGACGATGCCGCGAAAAAGTGGACCACCATCGCCAAGCAATTTGAAGCTGCCGGCGCGTTTGGTTTGTTGATCGAAGGCACCGTCGAACCCGTCGCCCGCGCGGTGGCCGAAGCGCTCAAGGTGCCGCTGATCGGCATCGGCGCCTCGCCCGCCTGCGATGGTCAGGTGCTGGTGACCGAAGACATCCTCGGCCTGTTCCCCGACTTCACGCCCAAGTTTGCCAGGCGTTATGTGGAGATGGGGACGGCGGTCAGCGAGGCGGCGGCGGCTTATGCCAGTGATGTCAGGACAGGAAAATTTCCCGCGCTGGAGCATTGCTTTGGGGTGAAGAAGTAGTCGCGGTGCGAGTTACCGTGCACAGTGGAATTCAACAGGCCGGATTTTAAAAGTCCAGCACTGGCGCGCATTTCTGGGCATTTTTGTCTGAAAAGGCGCGCCAAATGGCGTTCTACATGTTTTTTTCCTAGAGATGAGACGGCGCAATTTGTAGGGTAGACCCTATTTATATACGCCCGCCATTATCCTTGATCATCACAAAGTCGCGCGCGGGCCTGTTCTAAAAGCGCCTGATAGTTTGCTGCGAATGGCTCCGATAAAAGTTTTTCAAGTCTGTTGCATAGACTCCAAAGAGCGCGCTTCTCCGCTTGGTCCTCGATTGAAAGGGCTTCAGTGTTGCTGAATCTTTCGAGGAGCTCGAAGAGAACGAGCGCCTCATCAGAAGTTAATTGAATGGTGACGCTGCTCGAGTTTTCAAGCGAAGAATCTTTGTTCATTTTTTCGTCTATTTATGGATTGGATGAATGGGTCGAAATTTTAACTACTCCCACTCATCGCCTTAGCCCGCTGCGAAGACAACTCATTCTCCCGCCCCGCCGCATCCCGATCCCAACTCTCGCTGACCCAACCCTGCAAATGCTCCCGCGCAATATCGGTCAGAGCGCCGACATAGGCGTCAGTGTCATTGGCTACCGGCAGGTAATTGAATTCCTTCCCGCCAGCATGCAGAAAAGTTTCCTTGCCCTCATCGGCAATCTCTTCCAGCGTCTCCAGGCAATCCGCGGCGAAGCCGGGACAGATCACATCGACCCGACGCGTACCGTCCTTGCCCAGCGCCTCCAGCGTCTTGTCGGTATACGGCTGCAGCCATTCCGCCTTGCCGAAGCGTGACTGGAAAGTGACGATGTAATCGCCTTTTTTCAGGCCGAGGCCTTCGGCGATGAGGCGCGCGGACTTGTGGCTTTCGCAGTGGTAGGGGTCGCCCTTGTCGAGGTGGAACTTGGGCACGCCGTGGAAGGTCATGAGCAATTTATCTTTGGCGAAATCGGGGCGGCCGAGTTTCATCCAGTGCGCTTCGACATTGCGCACGATCGCCTGGATGTAAGCGGGATGATCGTGAAAGCTGCGCACCAGGCGAATGCCCGGCACATTGCGCCGTTTCATCAGCACCTGCGCGACCTTGTCGAAGGTGGAGGCGGTGGTGCTGGCGGCGTATTGCGGGTACAGCGGCAGCACCAGGATATTGTCGCAATGCTGCGCCTTGAGTTTGTCGATGCCGGCTTCGATGCTGGGCTTGCCGTAGCGCATGGCCGGCACCACCACCAGCGGGCTCTTGATGATTTCGCCGAGATAGCCGCGCAGCATTATCGCCTGGCGCTCGGTGTAGACGCGCAAGGGCGAGCCTTCCTTCATCCAGATGGTTTGATATTTGGCGGCGGATTTGGCCGGGCGCACATTGAGGATGATGCCGTTGAGAATGAGCCACCAGATCCACCGCGGGATTTCGACGATGCGCGGATCGGAGAGGAATTCCTTGAGATAGGTTTTGACCGAGGCCTTGGTCGGCTCGTCCGGCGTGCCCAGGTTCACCAGCAGGATGCCGGTTTTGCGCTGGGTGCCGTGGGGGAAGGGGGGTTCGGGTTGGTAAGCCATGTCGCTTATGCAAAATGAAACTCAAGCATTGGCGCGGCGTTTGGGGCAAAAATGGCTGGAACGCCGCGCCAATGCTTGAGTTTTGTTATTTTATCTGGAGAATCGGTGCCGACTTAGTGTTGACTAAGCGCCGCCGACAACAGCTTGGAAGTGACATCGACAATCGGGATCACGCGCTCGTAGGCCATGCGCGTCGGGCCGATCACACCGACCGTGCCCACCACCTGGCCATCGACTTCATAGGGCGCAGTGACCACCGAGAATTCGTCCAGCGGCACCAGCGCCGATTCGCCGCCGATGAAAATCTTCACGCCTTCGGCCTGCTGCGAGATATCGAGCAGTTCCATCAATTGCGTCTTCTGGTCGAACACATCGAACAGGCGGCGGATCGAGGCCATGTTCGAGGAGATATCGTCGACATTGAGCAGATTGCGCTCGCCGGACATGACCACGCCCTTGTTCTCGCCGGCATTGGCGCGGGCATCGACCACGGCCGACATCAGGGTGGAAATATCGTGGTGCAACTGCGAGAGCTCGAACTTGACCTTCTCGCGGATGCGGTCGAACTCGTAGCCGCCGTAATGCTGGTTGATATAGTTGGCGGCCTCGACCAGTTGCGCGGGGGAATAGGGTTTGTCGGTGATGATGATGCGGTTCTGCACATCGCCGTCGGTGGCGACGATGATTAGCAGCACGCGTTTTTCCGAGAGCTGCATGAACTCGACATGCTTGAGTCCCACGCCCTGGCGGCGCGGGGTCATGACGATGCCGGCGAAATGCGTCAGATCGGAAAGCATCTGCGAGGCTACCGTCACCATCTGGCGCGGATCGGCCGGACGCAGCTGTTCGCGGATCTGCTCATGCTCCATATGTTCCAGCGGCTGGATCGTCAGCAATGTATCGACGAACAGGCGATAGCCCTTGGGCGTCGGCACCCGGCCGGCCGAGGTATGCGGACTGGCGATATAACCCATTTCCTCGAGGTCGGCCATCACATTGCGGATCGACGCCGGGGACAGTTCCATCCCCGAGAATTTCGACAAGGCGCGCGAGCCCACCGGCTGACCGTCGGCGATATGACGTTCGACCAGGAATTTGAGCAGTGTGCGTGCGCGTTCGGAGAGCATGATCCCATTGTATGTAAAACTTGCCCCGCGGTGCAAAACGATTCCGGTGTCCGCCGATTCGGCGCGATTCGGCGCGATTCGGTGTTTTCTCGGTCGCGGCTGTCGCCCTGGGCCGATTGTTATGCTTTAATCGCCGAAATGAATAATAAATTCCAGATTGTCGCAATCATCGGGCGGCCCAATGGGGTGGCGCTGGCCGAACCGGTCCGGGCGCTGCATCGCCTGCTGCTCGCGCGCGGCGTGCGCGTGCATACCGACCCGCGCGTCGCCGAGCTGCTGGAGCGCACGCCCGACCAGGTGCTGCCGATGGAAGCCCTGATCGCCAGCGCCGATCTGGCGATTGCGGTGGGCGGCGACGGCACCCTGCTGGGGGTGGCGCGCATCGCCGCCGCCGCCAAGGTGCCGATTGTCGGCGTCAACCTCGGCACCCTGGGCTTCCTCACCGACATCCCCAAGGATGAGATGGAGACCCTGGTTTCCGCCCTGCTGGATGGCCGCTACACCGAAGAGGCGCGTCTGATGCTGGACGGCGAAGTGCGGCGCGGAGCCGAGACGATTTTCAAGAGCGTGGCCTTCAACGACGTGGTGGTCAGCCGCGGCGCGATGGGCACCATGATCGAGTTCGCGGTCGAGGTCGACGGCGAGTTCATTTATTCCCTGCGCGCCGATGGTTTGATCATCGCCACGCCCACCGGCTCGACCGCCTATGCGCTGTCCAGCGGCGGGCCGATCCTGCAGCCCGGCCTGGCGGCGATGGCCCTGGTGCCGATTTCGCCGCATACCCTGTCGAACCGGCCGATCGCCATTCGCAGCAATTCCGAAGTGCGCGTAAAGCTGATCAGCGGCGCCAATGCGCGCGTCAACTTCGATGTACAGGCCTTCTTCGATCCGCGCACGGACGATGAGGTCATCATCCGTGCCCACCCGAACCCGCTGCGCCTACTGCATCCGATGGGCTATTCCTATTTCGGCATGCTGCGCACCAAGCTGCACTGGAACGAAAGAACGTCATAGGAAGAACCATGCTCCGCGCCCTGGCCATTCGCGACTTTGTCATCGTCGATTCCCTCGAGCTTGATTTCGACTCGGGCTTCACCGCGCTCACCGGCGAAACCGGCGCCGGCAAGTCGATCATGATCGATGCCCTGTCCCTGGCCCTGGGCATGCGCGCCGACGGCAATGTGGTGCGCGTCGGCCAGGCGCGGGCGGAAATCACCGCCGAATTCGAGCTGTCCGGCGCCGCCGACGCCAGGCAATGGCTGGTGGACAACGAACTCGCGGACGACGACGCCAATATCTGCATCTTCCGCCGCGTGCTCGACGCCGGCGGGCGCTCCAAATCCTTCATCAACGGCACCTCGGTCACGCTCAGCCAGGCGCGCGATCTGGCCGAGCGGCTGATCGATATCCACGGCCAGCATGAACATCAATCCCTGCTCCGGCGCGACGCCCAGCTGACCCTGCTGGACGATTTCGCCGATAACGCGAGCGTGCTGGAAACGCTGGCGGTGAAACACGCGGCATGGTCGCAACTTGCCGCCACCCGCGCCGCGCGCGAGGCCAATGAGGCCGCCATCGTGCGCGAGTTCGAGGAGCTCAGCTACCAGATCGCCGAATTCGAAAAGCTCAATTTCTCCGCCGCGCGCTGGGAAGACACGCAGGCCGACCAGCGCCGCCTGGCGAACGCCGCCAGCCTGATCGCCAGCACCGATGCCGCCATCAACGGATTGTCGGAATCCGAGTCGGCGGCGCTGTCGCAAATCGACGGCATCGCGGCCGACCTCGGCCATGCGGCCGATACCGACCCGGCCCTGAAAGAGGCGGTGAGCCTGATCGAATCGGCCGGCGTGGAATTGCGCGAGGCGGTTTCGTCCCTGCGCCACTATCTGCGCAAGCTCGAGGTCGATCCGGCGCGGCTCACCGAACTGGATCGCGAAATATCGGATGTGCAGGAAATCGCCCGCAAATTCCGCATCGAGCCCAAGCGTATTCCCGAAATGCTGCAGCAAAAGCGCGATCGTTTGAGTGCGCTCGGCGGCGGCCAGTCGCTGGACGCCCTGATCGAGCAGGAACGCGCCGCCGAGGCCGCATACATGGAATTGGCGAAAAAGCTGACCAGATCCCGCCAGACGGCGGCGAAGAAATTTGCCACCGAAGTCACCAAATCGCTGCAGCTGCTGGCAATGGCCGGCGGCCGCTTTGCCGTCGAATTTTCGCCGCGCGAACCCTCGGCCGCCGGACTTGAAACCTGCGAATTCCAGGTCGCCGCGCACGAGGGCCAGCCGTTGGGCCCGCTGGCCAGGATCGCCTCGGGCGGCGAGTTGTCGCGCGTGTCGCTGGCGATCCAGATGATGGCCAGTGCCCGGGGCGGCGTGGCCACCATGATCTTCGACGAGGTCGACGCCGGCATCGGCGGGCGCGTGGCGGAAGTGGTCGGCCGCCTGCTGCGCGCGCTGGGGATGAATCATCAGGTGTTGGCGGTGACGCATTTGCCCCAGGTCGCGGCCTGCGCGGTGCATCAGTTCCAGGTGGCGAAGATGGCGCGCGACGGTGTCGTCACCACGTCGATCACGGCGCTGGCGGCGGAACAGCGCGTGGACGAGATCGCGCGCATGCTGGGCGGCATCACCATCACCGCGGCCACGCGCAAGGCGGCGGCGGAAATGCTGGAGAATGCCGATCGGGTGCTGCGCTAGGTTTCCCGGCCCGCGCCGCGCGGGCAAGATCGTTCAGTGCAGCAAGCTGGTCCAGGCCGCGATGACCGCGTGGCGTTCATCGCTCAGTTCTTCCGTTCCGATCCAGGTCTTCTGCTCGTTATTGGTTCGCGCCCGGTGCTGCCGGTCGCGATAGGCCAGGTAGGCCTTGGCGACGCGCGCGGCGATGTCCTCGTCGAGAATGCCCAGGGCGCCGGCCCGCGTCAGCAGTGCGAAATTGCCGAGGTTGCGCAAAAACTCCGGGTGCTCGTGCGCATAGGCGAGGATCAGGTATTGGACGATGAACTCCACGTCGACAATGCCGCCGCGGGTGTGCTTCAGATCGAGCTGATCGGCGCGATCTTTTTTTTCGGCGCGCATCTTGTCGCGCATCTCGACAATTTCCGCGCGCAGTTTTTGCCGGTCGCGCGGTTTGCACAACACCGCGCTGCGGATCGCCTCGAAGGGCACCGCCAGCGTCTCGTCGCCGGCGCACCAGCGCGCCCGGGTCAGCGCCTGATGCTCCCAGGTCCAGGCGCGCTGCTGCTGGTAATCGCGGAACGCGTCCATGCTCGATACCAGCAGGCCGGCGGCGCCGTCGGGGCGCAGGCGCAGATCGGTTTCATAGAGCACGCCGCCGGCGGTCATGGTATTCAACCAGCTGCTGAGGCGCTGCGCCAGCTTGCCGTAGGTTTCCGCGGCAATGCCGGAAGCGCCGTCGTATAAAAACACCAAATCGAGATCCGAGGCATAGCCGAGCTCCTTGCTGCCGAGTTTGCCGTAGCCGATCACGGCAAAGCCGGGCGGCGCGGAGGCGTCGCTGCCCGGCATGATGGCTTTCCAGGCTTGCGCCAGCGCGGTCGCAAGCAACATATCGGCGAGCGCCGAGAGCTCGTCGGACAGCGCCATCACGCCCAGCCGGCCCTCGATATCGGCGATGTTGAGCCTGAGGGTGATCACCTGCTTGCAGTGGCGCAGAATTTCGTAAAGCCGCTCGACGTCCCCGGCCGCGCGTGCGCATTCGGCATTCAGGCGCGCACGTTCCGCCACCCAGTCGATGGTGGCCTGGCTGGGGCGCCGCGCGCGCAATTCATCGAGCAGCACCGGATGGCGGCGTAGCAGTTCCGCCGCCCAGGCACTGCGCGCGGCGATATGCGTCACGCGCGCCAGCACCTCGGGATATTCGGCGAGCAGGGCGACATAGGTCTCGCGCTTGTCGATGGCGTCGAGCAGATCCAGCACGCGGAAAAAAGTCTGCTGCGGCGCGAGCTCGGCCAGCGCCAGCGTCAGGGCGGCGGGAATCAGCGCGGCGATGCGCTTGCGCGTGCGTTCCGACAGGGTTTTGGTGCGCGTGGCATTTTGCCAGGCGAGCACGCGTTCAATGACGGCCGGGCGTATTTTTGCCGCCGCGCCGTCCGCATCAATAGTGTCGAGAACCGCATGGATACTGGCTTCCAGGGCAGTTGCCCCGGCGGGTTCGGTGCGTGTGTCGGCATCAAACCCGGCGGCCGGATCGATCCCGCGCCGGGTTTCGGCAGCGGCAAACAGGGCGTCGAACTCGCGCGTGACCACGCCGCGATGCGTCGCCAGCTGCGCCTCGAATGCCGGCCAATCGGCGGCGTTCATGGCTGCGGCGATGCGTTGCCGCTCGCCCTCGTCGAGCGGCAGGGCCTGGGTCTGCTGGTCATCGGCATATTGCAGCCGGTGTTCGAGGTTGCGCAGGAAAGTATAAGCATTGCCCAATTGTTCGACACGTTGCGCATCCAGCAGGCCCAGCCGGCCGATTTCAGCGAGCGCTTCACGCGTCGAGGTCAGTTGCAGGCGATGCTCGCGCCCGCCGCGAATCAACTGGTGAAGCTGCACGATGAATTCGATTTCGCGGATGCCCCCGGCGCCGACCTTGATATCGTTGAGCCGGTTGCGCTTGCCGGCCTCGGCACGGATCTGCGCGTGCAACTCGCGCATTTCGCCGATGGCGCCATAGTCGTGATAGCGGCGGTAGACAAAGGGCGTCACCAGATTCATCAGGGCCGCCACGGTCGGGACCGCGCCGGTGATGGCGCGCGCCTTCAGCCAGGCATAGCGCTCCCAGGGGCGCGCCTGTGTCAGGAAATAGTGTTCCATCGCGCGCAGGCTGGAGACGAGGGGACCGCTGTCGCCAAAGGGGCGCAGGCGCATATCGACGCGAAACACGAATCCGTCCTCGTCCACCGCGTCGAGCGCGCGGATCACGCGCTTGCCGACCTCGGCGTGGAACTCATGCCAAGAGCGTTCGGCAGTCGCCTCGCCGTCTTCGGCGTAGACAAAAATGAGGTCGATGTCCGAAGACACATTCAGCTCATGCGCGCCAAGCTTGCCCATGCCGACGATGAGCGTCTGCGCACCGGCCCCGGCCAGCATTGCATTGTCGAGGCCAAAGGCGGCGCCCACCATCCGGCGATGAAAATCGAGCGCCGCGATCAGGGTGATGTCGGCAAGCGCGGAAATCGTGGTGACGGCTTCGGCCAGATCGGCAAGCCCATTGATGTCGCGGAAGATCAATCGGAGCATGACGCGTTGCCGCAATTTGCGCAGGACACGGTGCAGCGCGGTTTCCGATTCGCCCGTGGTCACCAACTCCGCGCGCATCGCTTCTGCCGTATACACCGTGTCGCTCCCGACCAGGAGGGCTTCGCGTTGTCCCGGATCGGCGGCGCAAAGCCGCTCCGCATAACGCGAGCAGCGAAACGTTTTGGCGAGCCGGGAGTCGAAAAGGGCGGAAATGGGTCTTACCTGCGGCAAAAATGCGTCTGTCGTCCAGAATGGCGGCGCGACCGTTAAAATAGCATGTAGATCAACAATAACCAGATTGCGCCGCCGGAGCCGGATCATCAGCAAGTTTCGCTTTCATGTCCATATCGGACTTTTTTGCGCCCGAACCCTGTTCTGGGCGGCAATTGTCGTCGCCATCCTGGTTTCCCTGGCTGCACTGGTACTGCGCTTTGCCGTGCTGCCGAATGTGGAACGCTATCAGACGGATATCATCAGCCGCGCCGCCACCTCATCGGGCATGGATGTGTCGGTCGGCGCGATCCGCGGCGGCTGGGTCGGCTTTCATCCCTATATCGAGATCGAGAATCTGGTTTTTCTGGAGCCGGCCTCAAGCACCTCGACCCTGCGCCCGGCGGGCGCGGTTGCCCTGAAACTGCCGCATGTGGACGCTTCGCTGTCCTGGTGGTCGCTGCTGCTGGGACAGATACGTTTTGCCGAAGTGAGCCTGCAGGCCCCTGAACTGACCCTGACGCGCGGCAAGGATGGGCTGATCTATTTCGCGGGCCGCGCCCTCAACCAGCCAAAAAACGGCGAGGACGACAGTCGTCTGCTCAATTTCCTGCTCGAGCAACCCGGGCTGCGTGTACAGCGGGCCAGCCTGACCTGGCGCGACGATCTGACGGCGCACGACGAATTGCGCTTCACCGATGTCGGGCTGCGGATCGAAAAGGCCGGCGCCTTCCATCATTTGGGCTTTGTCGCCACTCCGCCGCGACAGCTGGCGCGTGCAATCGAGGCTGCCGGCGATCTGCGGCTGGACAATAGCGATGGCCAGTGGCGCGTCAATGGCCGGCTGTTTGCCACAGTGAGCGGCGCCGACCTGAGCGCCTTGCGCGAGCATATTGCGGTTCCCGATGCCTTGCAGTCCGGGGTGGGCAATGTGCGGGTCTGGGTGGACATCGATAATTCGGCCATGGCAGTGATTGCCCCGGCGGCGGCGAGTGTGGCGCCGGCGACCGTCGTGTCTAATGGTGCGGCCACCGCAAATACGGCGCCGGATGCCCGGCCGTCCGGCGCCGCCAACGATACCTTGGCCCTCTTTAATCCGATCCGCCTCATCACCGCCGATCTCAATCTGGTCAATGCGCGTGCGCAACTGCAGGCCGACCTGGCCCCGCTGAATCTTTCCAGGCTGGCCGGGCGTATCGAATATCAGGCCCGCGAGGGCGGCTTCAGTATCAGCAGCAAGGGGCTTGAGATACGCACCCGCGACGGCGTGGTGTTGCCGGCCGCCGATTTCTCGTTGACCCTGCAGAACCTCGGCGATGCGGCCAGGGCCAGGGGCGAGATTAGCGGCAATGGGGTCGATCTCAAGGTGATCGCGGCATTGCTGCAGTATTTTCCGGTCGGCAAGGAGGTGCGTGAAGGCGTTGCCGGCTTCGGTCCGCGCGGCGTGGTCAGGGAGTCGGTGTTCACCTGGACCGGGCCCCTTGAAAAACCTTCCAGTTACCGCATCAAGGGCGCCCTCAGCGATTTCGGTGTCAACGCGGTCGGCCGGATTCCGGGGGTCAGCAAATTCTCCGGCACCGTCGAAGGCGACGACAAAGGCGGTAAATTCACCGTGGCCGCCAGGAATGTGTCGCTGGACGTGCCCAATCTGTTTCGCGCGCCGCTGGGATTCGATACTTTCGATGGCGATGGCGCCTGGCAGGTGACGCCGGAAGCGGTCGTGGTCGAGCTGGCCCGTCTCAGTTTCACCAATGCCGATCTCACGGGCGAAATTGCCGGGCGTTATTCGCGGCTGCGCAGCGCATCCGACCATGCCGGTACGGCGATCTCCGTGGAAAAACAACCCGGCTCGCTGGATATCAAGGGAACATTCGCGCATGTGAAAGCCACCAGCGTGGGCAATTATCTGCCCAATGGCATCGCCCAGACCCGCGACTATCTGGATTGGGCGATCCGCGGCGGCGAAATGACCTCGGCAACCTTTCAGCTGAAGGGCGATATTTACCAGTTCCCGTTTCGCCACGGTAAAGGCGGCGAGTTCAAGAGTGTCGCCCACCTTGCCAAGGTGGATTTTCGCTATGCCGAAGGCTGGCCGATCATCAATGATATCGGCGCCGAAATGGTGTTCGAGAACACCAAATTCAGCGTCCGCTCGGATCGCGCGCAAATTTTCAAAACCAGGCTCGGCGTTACCTCGGTGCTGATCAATGATCTTGCCGAGCAGCCGCAAACACTTGAAATAAGTTCCAGTGCAGATGCACGCGCCGAGGACGTTTCGCGCTTCCTGCGCGAAAGTCCGCTGGCCTCCAGCGTCGGGGCGTTCACGCGGGTTGTGAGTCTTGAAGGACCCGGCAGCCTTGAACTGGCGCTGAAGATACCGCTGGGCAGCAAAGGACAGGTCAAGGTGGACGGCAAGTACAGTGTCAATCGCGCGACAGCGAAAACCATTTTCGGTCCGGTGATCAGCAGTCTTTCCGGCGGCGTCACCTTTACGGAAAACGGCGTGAAAAGCTTTGCGCCGACCGGGACCGCCAATGCCCTGAGCGGCACCGCGTTCGGCAACCCCTTCTCGATCAGCATCAATGGCGGCGGTAGCGCCGGGGTGACCACGGAATTCAGCGCCCGCGCGGACCTGGCGCAATTGGCCGATGTGCTGCCGTTCAAAATGCCGCAGCAAGTCGCGGGCACCGCGAATTTCGATGGGCGCATTCTGTCCCGATCCGGCGGCACCGAGGTCATTATTGATTCTCCGCTCACCGGCATCGCATCGGCACTGCCGTACCCGCTCGCCAAACGCGTGGATGAGGCGCGCGCGCTACGGGTGCAGATTGTCGATACGGCGCAGGCCACGGAGCGCATCCTGGTCGCGGTTGCGGGCAATGCGGCTGCCGGCGGGCAGGCCGAAGCGCTCGAGACGCGGATTGAAGCACGCTTTCAGCGGCGCTTTGACAGCAATGGCGTGCCGCAGGGACTGTTCGGCGGCATGGCGATGGTCGGCATGCCGGCGAAGGACGAGACGATTCCGGCGGGCTTATGGTTGGGTGGCACCCTCAGGCAATTCGATTTTGATGCTTGGCTCAAGGCCTTCAAGGATTTTTATCCGCCTGCGCAGCCCGCAGGCGCCGATGCGCCGACGCCGACAGGCAGCGGCGCAGTTCAGATCGCCGGCTTCGATGTCAAATTGGACAGTCTGCTGGCCTACGGCCGTCCGTTTGGCGCCATGAGCCTGAAGGGCCGCCAGACCAGTAACGAATGGCAATTTAATGTGGACAGCGCCGAGGCCGTCGGCGAATTCAATTGGCGGCCTGCCGCTTTCGATGATCGCGGGGAGGTGCGCGCGCGTCTCGTTAAATTTGTGCTCAATGACGAAAGTTCGCCGCTGACCGCGCCGCAGCCGATCGTTGAGGCGGTGCGCGAGGCGGACTTCCCGGCGCTCGATATCGTCGCCGACAGTTTTACGCAAAAGGATCGCTGGCTGGGCAAGCTTGAATTGCGCGCCAGGCCGCAGGGCCGCGATTGGAAAATCGACCAGCTGAATATCTCCAATGGCCATGTCACCCTGCAAATGGATGGCATCTGGCAGCGTGCCGTCGAGCCGGCGTCCTCGGTGGATGGGACGCCGACATCGCGCACCACGATGAATATCAGCCTCGATTCATCGAACCTGAATGCCCTGCTGGGCCAGTTTGGCTATGGTGATCAAATCCGCGGCGGGACCGGCAAACTGAGGGGAAAACTTTCCTGGCCGGGCCATGTCTACCAGATGAAGCTGGTCAATTTGTCGGGGAACTTCGCCATTGAAGCCAACAAAGGACAATTCGCCAAGATCGAACCCGGTGCCGGCAAATTGCTTGGCCTGATGAGCTTGCAGTCCCTGCCGCGCCGTCTGACGCTGGATTTTCGCGATTTATTCTCGGAGGGATTCGCCTTCGACTCCATCGAGGGCGACTTCAGCATCAAGGACGGCATCATGTTTACCGATAATTTCCAGCTGGCCGGCCCGGCTGCCGGCGTGCGCATGACCGGCGATATTTCGTTGCCTGCGGAGCGTCAGAATTTGCTGGTGACGGTGGTGCCCAAGCTCAGTGAAGGGGTTGCTCTGAGTATTGGTGTGGCCACGCTCAATCCAGCGATAGCGCTGGCTGCCTTGTTCGGGCAAAAGGTGCTGCAAGGCCCGGTCGAAAAGATTTTCTCGTTTCAACTGGCTGTTTCGGGGACATGGGATAATCCCCAAGTGGAACGCCTTGCCAAAGGGGGGGCGCCGGTGGTACTGCCGCCGGGTGCCATTTCCCCGGTTCCTCCAGTCGCGCCTGCCCCGGGCGCCGACCCTGCCAAATCCGAACCTGCTGTCAAGGCGACACCGTGATCCTGACCCGCAACTCCTCGCCCCTGCCTGACGACCTTGCCAAAGTCCAGCAGTCCACGCAATCGTTTTTTCGCGTCGCTGCCATTCAGATGGCCAGCGGTCCGAACATCCAGGCCAATCTCCAGGAGGCAACCCGTTTGGTCGAGCTGGCGGCATCGACCGGCGCGCGCATTGTCGCCCTGCCGGAATACTTTGCGATCATGGGGATGAAAGACACGGACAAGGTGGCGGTGCGTGAGCGCGAGGGGGATGGTCCGATTCAGAACTGGCTGGCCGAAACGGCGGCGAAACATCGTATATGGCTGATCGGCGGCTCGATCCCGATGGAATCCGGCATGCCGGGCAAGGTGCGCAATTCCTGCCTGGTATACGACAAGGAAGGCCGCCAGGTCGCGCGCTACGACAAGATCCACCTGTTCAATCTCTCCCTCGGCACCGAGAATTTCTCGGAAGAACGCACCATCGAGCCGGGTAGCCGCGTGGCGGTGCTGGATTCGCCGTTCGGACGCATCGGCCTGTCGATTTGCTACGATCTGCGGTTCCCCGAGTTGTATCGGGCGATGGGCGATGTCGATATCATCCTGATTCCCTCCGCGTTTACCGCCACCACCGGCAAGGCGCACTGGGAACCGCTGATTCGCGCGCGCGCCATCGAAAACATGGCCTATGTGATCGCTCCGGCGCAGGGCGGCTATCACGTCAACGGCCGCGAGACGCATGGCGATTCGATGATCGTCGATCCCTGGGGGGTGGTGCTGGACCGTCTGCCGCGCGGCTCGGGTGTGGTGGTCGCCGGCGTTTACCCGCAATATCTGAAAAAAATCCGCCAGAGCCTGCCGGCATTGAAGCATCGCACCCTGGGCCTTGGCCGCGGCGACAGCGCCGACGGCTAGCCTGGAATTTACCGCAATATCCCCCAAGTTACCCTTGTCTCCGGCCATTCGCGCCGCATCTGGAATGTCATGAACACTTCGCACCTCAGTATTGCCCGGCAAACCCTGCTGGCTCCCTACGCGCTCACCGAGTCCTCGCTCGAATCAGTGTTCGGCGACATCATGCTGCATGACGCCGACTACGCCGACCTTTACTTCCAGTACTCGCGCTCCGAGGGCTGGAGCCTCGAGGAAGGGCGGGTGAAATCAGGCAGCTTCAATATCGACCAGGGGGTCGGCGTGCGCGTGGTGTCGGGCGAAAAGACCGCCTTCGCGTATTCGGACGACATCAGCCTGCCCGCCTTGCAGGACGCGGCACGCGCCACGCGCAGCATCGCGCGTGTCGGCGGCAACGGTGGGGCGACGGCGTCGACGCAGAAAGCCAGCCACGCGCTGTATATGCCCACCGACCCGGTGTCGAGTTTTGCCGATGGCGAAAAAGTGAAGATCCTCGAGCGCCTCGAGCAATTCGCGCGCAGCATCGATCCGCGCGTCAAGGAAGTGATGGGACGCCTGTCGGGCGAATACGAAGTGGTGATGGTGGCGCGGCACGACGGCGTGATGGCGGCGGATGTGCGCCCGCTGGTGCATATTGGCCTGACCGTGATCGCGGAGCAAAACGGCCGGCGCGAGCAGGGCCACACCGGCGGCGGCGGTCGCTATGACTATCACTACTTTACCGACGAGGTGCTGAAAGGCTATGCGCAGGCGGCGGTGCGCGAGGCGCTGATCAACCTCGATGCGCGCCCTGCGCCGGCCGGGCAGATGTCGGTGGTGTTGGGCCCCGGCTGGCCTGGAATCCTGCTGCACGAGGCTGTCGGTCACAGCCTCGAGGGCGATTTCAACCGCAAGGGCAGCTCCGTATTCGCCAACCGCATGGGCGAGCGGATTGCGGCCCCCGGCGTGACGGTCGTCGATGACGGCACCATGACGGACCGGCGCGGCTCGCTCAATGTTGACGACGAGGGCAACCTCACGCAGCGCAATGTGCTGATCGAGGATGGCATTCTCAGGGGCTATATGCAGGATTCGCTCAACGCCAGGCTGATGAAAGTGTCCGTCACCGGCAATGCGCGCCGCGAGTCGTATGCGCATATTCCGATGCCGCGCATGACCAACACCTATATGCTGGGCGGCGACAAGAGCCGGGATGAAATCGTCGCCTCGATGAAGCGCGGGCTTTACGCCGTCAATTTCGGCGGCGGACAGGTGGATACCACCAGCGGCAAGTTCGTGTTTTCCGCCTCGGAAGCGTATATGGTCGAAGACGGAAAAATTCTCTACCCGGTGGTCGGCGCCACCCTGATCGGCAACGGCATCGAATCGCTGAAACAGATCACCATGATCGGTAACGATATGCAGCTCGACGGCGGCCTCGGGGTATGCGGCAAGGAAGGCCAGAGCGTGCCGGTCGGCGTGGGCCAGCCCACCTTGCGTATCGAGGGACTGACCGTGGGCGGTACGGCGTGAACGGCGGAGATCGCCAATAATGACTGAAGCGTTGTCCGGGGCCGATGTACCGACCATCGGCCCCGAACGGATTCCACTGCGTTTTCCGGATGGGTTTTCGACGCGTGCCGTCATGGCGGTGATGACCGAAAAGTTCGGCCTGCGCGGCCTGCGCATTGCCGCCATGATCGGCTTCATGGTCGGCTACCTGTGGTGGAAGGGCTGCTCGTCGATTCCTTGCGCCTTGCTCTATGGATTCGCAGTGCTTTGCCTGGTGTTCTTTGCTGGCGTGGTGTGGGCGGCCAAGGATGCGCTGGACAAGTTCGTGGCACGGCACCAGGGCGATGCCTGGTTGATCGTTGACGAAGCCGGCATCGGCGGCGAGGCGCGCGGTGAACGGTTTCAGATACCCTGGGAAGGGTTTCGGCGCATCGTCGCGCGCCGCGATTTCTGGCTGTTGGAAACCCGGCAGGGCGGCTGGATGGTATTGCCCACAACGGCGTTCACCGCGCGTGCCTGGACCTTGTTCAGGCAAAAGGCCAGAAACCGCTAGCCCGCGCTGCTGAGGCTCGTCACAAACTGCCAGGCACCGAAATGGTGCCGCGGTAGGTCAATGGTGTCGCATCTGGTCGTGTGCGTCGCTGTTGCCGATGTTAAGATTTGGGAATTGTTTTTTTGACTGAGCCGATGAGCAACGATTTCATTCTCGAAACGCGCGATCTCACCAAGGAATTCCGCGGCTTCATCGCCGTCGACAAGGTGAATATCAAGGTCCGGCGCGGCAGCATTCATGCCTTGATCGGCCCCAACGGCGCCGGCAAGACCACCTTCTTCAATCTGCTCACCAAGTTTCTCCCGCCGACCCGCGGCTCCATTCTCTACAACGGCATCGACATCACCCACGAGAAGCCCGCGCAGACCGCGCGCCGCGGTGTCATCCGTTCCTTCCAGATTTCGGCGGTATTCCCGCATCTGACGGTGCTGGAAAATGTGCGCGTGGCCCTGCAGCGCAAGCTTGGCACCAGCTTTCACTTCTGGAAATCCGAGGCGACGCTTTCGCACTTGAACGAGCGCGCCATGCAATTGCTCACCGAAGTCGATCTCGCCGGTTTCGCCGATACCAAGACGGTTGAATTGCCCTATGGCCGCAAACGCGCACTGGAGATTGCCACCACGCTCGCGGTCGATCCCGAGTTGATGCTGCTCGATGAGCCCACCCAGGGCATGGGACACGAAGACGTAGGCCGCGTGGTTGAGCTGATCCGCAAGGTCGCCGCCAATCGCACGGTGCTGATGGTTGAACACAATATGAATGTGATCTCCAACCTGTCGGACATGATTACGGTGCTGGCGCGCGGCACGGTGCTGGCGGAAGGGCCCTACGCCGAGGTATCGAAGAACCCGCTGGTGCTCGAGGCCTATGTCGGTTCCAGCGAAGCGGAGGCCGCATGAGCGCCTTGCCGCAAACCGCCGTCCAGTCCGCACTGAGCATCTCGGATCTGCATGCCTACTATGGCGAGTCGCATATCCTGCATGGCGTCTCGATCGATGTAAAACGCGGGGAGCTGGTGACCCTGCTGGGCCGCAACGGCGCCGGGCGCACCACCACGCTGAAGGCGATCCTGGGCCTGACCGGCAAGCGCGCCGGCTCGGTGAAAGTAAACGGCACCGAGACCATCGGCCTGGCCTCGCACAAGATTGCGCGCCTGGGGCTGGGCTACTGCCCGGAAGAGCGCGGCATTTTTTCCAGCCTGTCCTGCGAGGAAAATCTCCTGCTGCTGCCCAAGGTCGGCAAGGGCGGCATGGGCATCGACGAAATTTACGCCATGTTCCCCAACCTCAAGGAGCGCCGCAGCAGCCAGGGCACGCGCCTCTCCGGTGGCGAGCAGCAAATGCTGGCGATGGCGCGCATCCTGCGCACCGGCGCCGATATCCTGCTGCTCGATGAAATTACCGAGGGCCTGGCCCCGGTGATCGTGCAGGCGCTGGGTCGCGTGATCCGGGAACTCAAGGCCAAGGGATTTACCATCGTCATGGTCGAACAGAATTTCCGCTTCGCCGCCCCGCTGGCCGATCGGCACTACGTGATGGAACACGGCAAAATTGCCGCGATCGTCGAGAAGCACGAGCTGGCGGCAAAGACCGCCATGCTTCACGAGTTTTTAGGGGTGTAGGCGGCTTCGCGGACCCGGCCGGGGCCGGCGTCCGATGCAGGACATCCCGCAAGAGTGTAATAAGGCGTCTTGGTAGTCCAATAAAACAAAGGAGGATTCAACATGAAACGTAACTTGATTGCGGCGCTGGTTGCCGCCGCGTTTGCAGCAGGTGCAGGCAGCGCTTGGGCTCAGCAGGGCAAGCTGTCCGACGGCATCGTCAAGATCGGTGTATTGACCGATATGTCGGGCGTGTATGCCGACTACGGCGGCCAGGGTGCGGTTACCGCAGCCAAGATGGCGGTGGAAGACTTCGGCGGCAAGATGTTCGGCAAGACCATCGAAGTGGTCAGCGCCGATCACCAGAACAAACCCGACGTCGCCAAGAACGTCACCCAGCAGTGGTTCGATCGCGACCAGGTCGATGCGACCTTCGAAAACCTGAACTCCGGCGTCGCGCTGGCGGTGCAGGCGCTGGGCAAGGAGAAGAACCGCATTACCGTGGTCACCGGCGCGGCATCGGCGCGATTGACCAATGAAGACTGCTCCCCCGGCACCGGCATCCATTACCTGATGGATACCGTGGCGCTGGGCAATGTGGTCGGCAAAGCGATCGTCAAGGATGGCGGCGACACCTGGTTCTTCCTGACCGCCGATTACGCTTTCGGCCATTCGCTGGAAAAAGACACCGGCGAAGTGGTGAAAGCGGCCGGCGGCAAGGTGCTGGGCGCGGTGCGTCATCCGCTCAATACCGGAGATTTTTCCTCGTTCCTGTTGCAGGCGCAGGCTTCCAAGGCAAAGATCATCGGCCTGGCCAATGCCGGCGGGGATACCGTCAACAGCATCAAGGCCGCCTCGGAATTCGGCCTGACCCAAAACCAGAATCTGGCGGCATTGCTGATGCTGATTACGGATGTGCACGCGGTGGGCCTGAAGACCGCGCAGGGCCTATACCTGACCGAAGCCTGGTACTGGGACCTGAACCCGGAATCGCGCGCCTGGGCTGCTCGTTATGAAGAGCGCATGAAGAGAAAACCGAATTCGAATCATGCGTCGGTCTATTCCGCGGTGATGCATTATCTGAACGCGGTCAAGGCGACCGGTACCGACGACACTGCCACGGTGCTGAAGAAGATGAAGGAAACGCCGATCAACGATATGTTCGCCAAGGGCGGCAAGATTCGCGAAGACGGTCGCATGGTGCACGATATGTATTTATTCCAGGTGAAAAAGCCCTCCGATTCCAAGCAGCCCTGGGACTACTACACCTTGAAAGCCACGGTTAAGGGCGAGGATGCGTTCCGGCCGATGTCGGCATCGCTGTGCCCGGCATTCAAGAAGTAGGCATTGATCCAACGGGTGGGTCGCCCGCGGCGGCTCGCCCGGTTTTGCGTTGATGCCGGCCTCTTGCCGGCAAGTTTTTGGCCTTTGCACCGACCAATCCATCCGAACCCGCAGAACAATAAATGACTGAAATTTTTGGCGTACCTGTCCAGGCCCTGATGGGCCAGCTGATGATCGGCCTGGTCAACGGCTCGTTCTATGCAATCCTGTCGCTGGGACTGGCGGTGATTTTCGGCATGCTCAACATCGTCAACTTTGCGCACGGCGCAATGTACATGGTGGGCGCCTTCTTTTCCTGGTTGCTGCTGGATCAACTTGGCATCAACTACTGGTGGTCGCTGCTGCTCGCGCCGATCGGCGTGGGCCTCATCGGCGTGGTCATCGAAAAGACCATGCTGCGCTGGCTGTACCAGCTCGATCATCTCTACGGTCTGTTGCTGACCTTCGGATTGGCGCTGATTTTTGAAGGCCTGTTCCGCGACAAATATGGCGTATCCGGGCAGCCCTATGAGCTGCCGGATATCTTCAGGGGCGCCTTCAACCTGGGCTTCATGCTGCTGCCCAAATACCGCGCCTGGGTGGTGCTGGCCTCGCTGGTGGTATGCCTCGGTACCTGGTACACCATCGAGCGTACCCGGCTCGGTTCCTACCTGCGCGCCGGTACCGAGAATCCGAAACTGGTGCAGGCCTTCGGCATCAATGTGCCGCTGATGGTGACGCTGACTTATGCTTTCGGCGTCGGGCTTGCCGGGCTTGCCGGTGTGCTGGCCGCACCGGTTTACCAGGTCAATCCGCTGATGGGCTCGAATATCATCATCGTCGTGTTTGCGGTGGTGGTGATCGGCGGCATGGGGTCGATCATGGGCGCCGTTCTTACCGGTCTTGCGCTGGGCCTCGTCGAGGGCCTGACCAAGGTGTTTTATCCCGAGGCTTCGGCCACCGTGGTGTTCATCATCATGGCGATCGTGCTGCTGATCCGGCCCGCAGGCCTGTTTGGTCGCGAGGCTTGATGATCATGGACAAGACAATG
Organism: Usitatibacteraceae bacterium; assembly: GCA_036394575.1. GTDB lineage: Bacteria > Pseudomonadota > Gammaproteobacteria > Burkholderiales > Usitatibacteraceae > UKL13-2. The sequence goes on from DASWEY010000050.1 coordinate 65,167, forward strand.
AATACTGCAATCACGGTCCCCGCCGCTGCCGACCGGCAAAAACGCAGCAAGATCCTCTATGCCATCCTGTTCGCCGGCCTGTGTGTGGCGCCGTTCGTGGGCTATCCCATCTTCTTGATGACCTGCCTGTGCTTCGCCCTGTTCGCCTGCGCCTTCAATTTGCTGATCGGCTTTACCGGCTTGCTGTCCTTCGGGCATGCCATGTTCTTCGGCTCGGCCGCCTATGTATGCGGTTATGCCGCCAAGTTCTGGGGACTGACCCCGGAACTTTCCATTCTGCTGGGTACCCTCGGTGCCGCTTTGCTGGGTTGGGTGGTCGGCTGGCTGGCGGTGCGCCGCCAGGGGATTTACTTCGCGATGGTGACCCTGGCCTTGTCGCAGCTGGTTTACTTCATCTGCGTGCAGGTGCCGTTTACCGGCGCCGAGGACGGCATGCAGAGCATTCCACGCGGCAAGTTGTTCGGCCTGATCGATCTGGGCAATGATATCGCCATGTATTTCGTGGTGCTGGCCTTCTTCGTGTTCGGTTTCTGGCTGATCTATCGCACCATACATTCGCCCTTCGGCCAGGTGCTGAAATCGATCCGCGAAAACGAGCAGCGCGCGTTGTCGCTCGGCTATGACGTCGACAAATACAAGTTGATGGCCTTCGTGATCTCCGCCGCGCTGGCGGGACTGGCGGGCGCCGTCAAATCGCTGGCGCTGGGGCTGGCCAGCCTGACCGATGTGACCTGGCAGATGTCTGGGGAGGTCGTGCTGATGACCCTGCTGGGCGGGATGGGCACCATCCTCGGCCCGGTATTGGGTGCCAGCACTATCGTCACCATGCAGAATTACCTTTCCGGCTACGGTTCCAAGGTGACCATCATCATGGGCGTGACCTTCGTGGTTTGCGTGCTGGCCTTCCGCCGCGGCATTGTCGGCGAGATCGAGCACCGTCTCGGCAAATAACCGGGTTCGCCAGAAGCCGGGCGACCGGACACTGTCAATCACCCCCAAAACCATAAAAACCGGTTCTGCCGACCGGCACGGTGTCGGTTCTCGTCTATAATTCAAACGCTCGTTTTAATTCGTCGCTGTTCCCTGTTCCCCTCCACTGCAGGCTGTTTCCGCCATGAAAATTCTCGTTCCCGTGAAGCGGGTTGTCGATTACAACGTCAAGGTCCGGGTCAGGGCCGATCAGACCGGCGTCGATATCGCCAACGTCAAAATGTCCATGAATCCCTTCGATGAAATTTCCATCGAAGAGGCGGTCAAGCTCAAGGAAGCGGGCATCGCCACCGAAATTATCGCTGTTTCGATCGGCGTGGCGCAAAGCCAGGAAACCCTGCGCACCGCGCTCGCCATGGGTGCGGATCGCGCGATCCTGGTCGAAACCAGCGCCGAAGTCCAGCCCCTGGGCGTGGCCAAATTGCTCAAGGCGATCTGCGACAAAGAGGCGCCGCAACTGGTGATTCTGGGCAAGCAGGCGATCGACGACGATTCCAACCAGACCGGGCAGATGCTGGCGGCACTGTTGAATTGGCCGCAGGCGACCTTCGCCTCAAAAGTGACCATCGCCAACGGCGAAGCCGAAGTAATGCGCGAAATCGACGGCGGCATGGAAACCGTGGCGATCAGATTGCCGGCCATCGTCACCACCGATTTGCGTCTGAACACGCCGCGCTATGCGACCCTGCCGAACATCATGAAGGCCAAGAAAAAACCACTGGACATCACCTCCACAGAAGCGCTGGGCGTGGATATTGCGCCGCGTCTTAAAACCCTCAAAGTGGTGGAGCCGCCCAAGCGCAAGGGCGGAGTGATGGTGGCCGATGTGGCGGCGCTGATCGACAAGCTGAAGAACGAAGCAAAGGTAATCTAGATGGCCATTCTCGTCATTGCGGAACACGATAACCACGCGCTGAAATCCGGTGTGGCCAATACCGTCGCCGCCGCTCAAAAATTGGGCGGCGAAATCCATGTGCTGGTGGCTGGTCAGGGCTGCGCGGCCGCAGCGAGCGCGGCGGCGGCCATCGCCGGCGTCGGCAAGGTGCTGGTGGCGGATGCGGCGCATCATGCCGGCGGCGTCGCCGAGAATCTGGCGCCCCTGATCGTCGGCCTCGCCAAAAATTATTCGCATCTGCTGGCCGGCGCCACCGCCTTCGGCAAGAATGTGATGCCGCGTGTGGCGGCGCTGCTCGACGTGATGCAGATTTCCGATATAGTCGCGGTCGAATCCGCCGATACCTTTGTGCGTCCGATTTATGCCGGCAATGCCTTCGCGACGGTGCAATCGTCGGATGCGATCAAGATCATCACGGTGCGCTCCACCGGCTTCGATGCGGCGGCGGCGACCGGCGGAAGCGCCCCCATTGAAAATATCGCCCCCGGCGCCGATGCCGGCGTATCGCGCGTGATCAAACAGGAGCTCACCAAATCGGATCGCCCGGAACTAGCGGCCGCCAAACGCATCGTCTCCGGAGGGCGCGGCATGGGTGACGGCGACAAATATCGCGCCGTACTGGAACCGCTGGCCGACAAGCTGGGCGCCGCCCTCGGCGCATCGCGCGCGGCGGTCGATGCGGGTTTTGTGCCCAATGATTATCAGGTCGGCCAGACCGGCAAGATCGTCGCGCCCGAGTTGTATATCGCCGTCGGCATTTCCGGCGCGATCCAGCATCTGGCCGGCATGAAGGAATCGAAGGTGATCGTCGCGATCAACAAGGACTCCGAGGCGCCGATTTTCCAGGTGGCCGACTACGGACTGGTGGCGGATCTGTTCGAGGCTCTGCCGCAGTTGTTGAAGGAGTTGGGCTGATGGGCTATGAGGCTCC
>DASWEY010000051.1:0-24133 GCA_036394575.1 Usitatibacteraceae bacterium
GGGACATTTGCGGAATGCGATTCTAGCAAAACGCCGCCTGGCCGCCGCCCCGCCGAATCGTTTCCTTGCTGCGCCGTCTCATAGTCCGCCGATTCCACCTTACTGCCGCGTCATGAATCCACATCTGCAACAGCTGCATCCCTATCCCTTCGAGCGTCTGCGCAAACTGCTGGCCAATCTGAGCCCGCCGCCCGCGCTGTCGCCGGTGAACCTGTCGATCGGCGAGCCGCAGCATCCCACGCCCGGCTTCATCATCGAGGCGCTCAAGGCCAATATGAGCGGCCTGTCGCGCTACCCGGTCACGGCCGGCAGCGATGCCCTGCGCGACGCCATCGCCGGCTGGCTCAGCCGCCGCCATCACCTCAAACACCTCGGCCGCGATCATGTGTTGCCGACCCAGGGCAGCCGCGAAGCGCTGTTCGCGATCACCCAGACCGTGGTCGATCCCGGCGCCAGCAGCTTCGCCCTGATCCCGAATCCGTTTTACCAGATCTACGAAGGCGCGGCCCTGCTGGCCGGGGCCACGCCGTATTTCCTGAACATGACGGCCGCCAATGGCCTGCGCATGACGATCGGCGACGTGCCCAGGGATGTGCTGAAAAAAACCGCGGTGGTGTTCGCCTGTTCGCCCGGCAATCCGACCGGGCGCATCATGACCCTGGCCGAGTGGCGCGAACTGTTCGCGCTGTCGGATGAATTCGGTTTCGTGATCGTGTCCGACGAGTGCTACAGCGAAATCTATTTCGACGAGGCCCATCCGCCCCTGGGCGCACTGGATGCGGCCGAGCAACTGGGGCGCCACGACTACCGGAACCTGATCGTGATGGGCTCCCTGTCGAAGCGTTCCAATGTGCCGGGCATGCGCTCCGGCATGACCGCCGGCGACGCCGCCCTGATCAAGGCCTTTCTGCTGTACCGCACCTATCACGGCTGCGCCATGAGCGGCACCATCCAGGCCGCCAGCATCGCCGCATGGAACGACGAGGCGCATGTGATCGAGAACCGCCGCCTGTACCGCGAAAAATTCGCCGCCTTTTACGACATCGTCAACCCGGTGCTACCGCTGAGCAAGCCCGAGGCCGCCTTCTACTACTGGGCGCGCACGCCCCAAGGTGCCGATAAAGGCGGCGATGATGAAACATTCGCCGGACAACTGTTCAAGCGCGCTCATGTCACCGTGTTGCCCGGCTCCTATCTTTCGCGCGAGACTCACGGCATCAACCCGGGTGCGGGATTTGTGCGGATCGCGCTGGTTTCGACCGTGGCTGACGCAATCGCGGGCGCCGGGCGCATCAAGGACGTCGTAGAATCCCTTAAATCCCCCAGCGCCGCTTGAACCGCACCCGCCTTATTATCTTCAACGACCCTCAGAAAACCAATATGACCACGGAACAACTGCAATCCATCATCGACCACGCCTGGGAAAACCGCGCCAACATCAACCCTTCGACGGGCGACGTCGAGGTGCGCGATGCCGTGAATCACGCCATCGCCGATCTCAATGCCGGGCGCCGGCGCGTAGCCGAGAAAATCGACGGCAACTGGGTCACCCATCAATGGCTGAAGAAAGCCGTGTTGCTGTCGTTCCGCCTGTCGGACAATGCGTCGATCAAGGCCGGCGAACTGGGGTTTTACGACAAGGTGCAGACCAAGTTCGCGCATCTCGACGACGCTGAAATGCGCGCCACCGGCGTGCGCGTGGTGCCGCCGGCGGTGGCGCGGCGCGGCGCCTTCATCGGCCGGAACGTGGTGCTGATGCCCTCCTACGTCAACATCGGCGCCTATGTCGATGAAGGCAGCATGGTCGACACCTGGGCAACGGTCGGCTCCTGCGCGCAAATCGGCAAGAACGTGCACCTCTCCGGCGGCGTCGGCATCGGCGGCGTGCTGGAGCCGCTGCAGGCCAACCCGACCATCATCGAGGACAATTGCTTCGTCGGCGCGCGTTCCGAAGTGGTCGAAGGCGTGATCGTCGGCGAGGGCTCGGTGATCTCGATGGGCGTCTTCATCGGCCAGTCCACCAAAATCTTTAACCGCGCCACCGGCGAAGTGAGTTACGGCAGGATTCCGCCCTATTCGGTGGTAGTGTCGGGAAACTTGCCTTCCGCCGACGGCAAATATAGTCTTTACTGCGCCGTGATCGTCAAGCAGGTCGACGCGCAGACGCGTTCCAAGACAAGTATCAACGAATTGCTGCGCAGTTAAGCCGCAGCACCGCGCGCCAAGCCGGACAAAAAGGGGATCCCATGTTCATTCTCGAAAAACTGTTTCGCCTGATGGCGGAAAAAAACGCATCGGATATTTTTGTATCCGCCGGTGCACCGATGAGTATCAAGATCAACGGCACCGCGGTGCCGGTCAATCCGCAGGTCATGTCGGCGGAGGACTGCAGGCGCGTCTGCTATGAAATCCTCAAGCCGGCGCAGATCGAGCGGTTCGAGAAAGAGCTGGAGTTGAATTTTTCCTATCCCATCGAGGGGGTGGGCAATTTCCGCGTCAACATGATGATGCAGCGCGGCAGCGTGGCGGCGGTGGTGCGCTATATCAGCAGCAATGTGCCGCCGTTCGAATCGCTGGGCCTGCCCAATGTGCTGCGCCAGGTGATCATGGAGAAGCGCGGCCTGATCCTGGTGGTCGGCGCCACCGGCTCGGGCAAATCAACCTCGCTGGCGGCGATGATCGATTTCCGCAACCAGATGAAGGCCGGCCATATCCTCACCTTCGAGGACCCGATCGAATTCATGTTCACCTCGAAAAAATCGATCGTGAACCAGCGCGAGATCGGCCACGACTCGCATTCCTTCCACGACGCCATGCGCAACGCCATGCGCCAGGCGCCGGATTGCATCCTGGTCGGCGAGATCCGCGATGTGGAAACCATGAAGATGGCGATGATGTACTCGCTGTCGGGCCACCTCTGCCTCGCCACCCTGCACGCCAACAACAGCTATCACGCGCTCAACCGCATCATCAACTTCTTCCCGCTGGAGCAGCGCGCGGTACTGCTGGGCGATTTGTCGGTGTCGCTGAAATGCATCATGTCGCAGCGCCTGGTGAAAAACCTCGAAGGCACCCGCAGCCCGACCGTGGAAGTGCTGATGAACACCCAGAACATCGCCGACCTGATCGAGGAAGGCCGCGTGTCCGAGATCAAGGAAGCGATGGAGAAATCGCTGACGCCCGGCTCGCAGACCTTCGAGCAGGACCTGTTCCGCATGATCAAGGCCAACAAGATCTCGATCGAGGAGGCGATGGCCAATGCCGACTCGCCCACCAACCTGTCGCTGCTGGTCGGCAACAGCGGCATGATGGAATCCTACAAGCCCACCGACCTGCCCGCACGGCCGGGAATGGGCGGGCCGAATTTCAGCGAGTTCAAGATCAGCTAGACCGGCGCCCGCTTGCGGGCGCCGACCGCTACCAGCTGCGAACGTAGCGCCGCCCGCCCACATAAGCGACATACGGCCGCGGATACCAGGCCGCGCCATAGCCCCAGCCCCAGGGACGGCCGTAGAACCAGGCGTCGTTCATGCCCTGGCGGCGGCCCTGTTCCTCGATCAACTTGATCTGACCCTGCTGCATGAAGTCGAGCACCGCGTCGGGCACGCCGTCGCGCGACAGCTTGGCGTACTGGCTGGCGGTCACATCATAACGGGTGCGCGAGGCCTGGATTTCACCGATGATGGTGGGCGCATCCTTGCCCTCCTTGGCCATGGTGACGATTTCTTCCAGCGAGATCGGCGCGCGCTCGGGCTCGGGATTGAGGGCGGCACAGCTTCCCAGCAGGAGCAAACTTGCGCAGAAACCAATAGTGAGTAAACTACGATTCATGGAACACCTCCGTTCAACATCGAGTAATCATCAACGCTGCCGTTTTCGCACCGCCCTGTGGGTGGTGGTCAAGCGCCGCGGCTCGCATACCAGCCTTTTATCCGGCCTCTAGCGCCGCCTGGAGTTCATTCTAGCGCGGCAATTTTCCGGCGTCGCGCTCAGCTTGTAACAATATTCTGCATGCCATCAACGTTTCCACCTGAGCGCAGACCTTACGGTTTGACGCTGACACTTGCCTTACGTTCCCCGCGCAATTGCGGATGCAGGAGAGAGAAAAATGGTTCAGGATCTGTTTGAAAACCCGATGGGCACTGATGGCTTTGAATTCATCGAATATACCGCCCCCGATGTGAAGGCGCTGGGCCGCCTGTTCGAAAGCATGGGTTTCACCGCTGTCGCCAAGCATCGTTCCAAGGATGTGACGCTGTACAAGCAGGGCGATATCCAGTTCATCGTCAACGCCGAAAAAGACAGTTTCGCGCAATCCTTCGCGCGCGTGCACGGGCCCTCCGCCTGCGCATTCGGCATCCGCGTCAAGGACGCCGCCGCCGCCTTCAAGCGCGCAATTTCCCTGGGCGCCAAGGCTTACGAAGGCCCGGTCGGGCCGATGGAGCTGAACATCCCGGCCATCCAGGGCATCGGCGGCTCGCTGCTGTACCTGATCGACCGCTACGGCCCGCGCACCATTTACGACGTCGACTTCCAGCCGATTCCCGGCGTGGATCCGGACCCGAAAGGCGTCGGCCTGCAGTATGTCGATCACCTCACCCACAATGTGTACGTGGGACGCATGGATACCTGGGCCGAGTTCTACGCCAAATTGTTCAACTTCCGCGAGATCCGTTATTTCGACATCAAGGGCAAGAAGACCGGCCTCACCTCGCGCGCCCTGACCAGCCCCTGCGGCAAGATCCGCATCCCGATCAATGAGCCCTCCGACACCAAATCGCAGATCCAGGAATACCTCGACGCCTACAACGGCGAAGGCATCCAGCATATCGCCCTGGCCTGCTCGAACATCTACGAAACCGTGGAAGCCCTGCGCGCGCGCGGCGTCAAGTTCCTCGATACGCCCGACGCCTATTACGCCGCCGTCAACAAGCGCGTACCCAACCATGGCGAGGACCTGGCAAGACTCAAGGCCAATAAAATCCTGATCGACGGCGAAGGCCTCGACAAGGAGTCGAACGAGGACAAGCTGCTGCAGATTTTTACCGAGACCGTGATCGGCCCGATCTTTTTCGAGATCATCCAGCGCAAGGGCAATGAAGGCTTCGGCGAAGGCAATTTCCGCGCCCTGTTCGAGGCTATCGAAGCCGACCAGATTGCGCGCGGCGTGCTCTGATGGCCGGCATCGATTACTTGAGCGGCTTCGGCAATCACCAGGAAAGCGAGGCTCTTGCCGGCGCCCTGCCGCAGGGACAGAATTCGCCGCAACGCGTCGCCTTCGGGCTCTATGCCGAGCAAGTCTCCGGCAGCGCCTTCACCGCACCGCGTCATGAGAACCTGCGGTCCTGGCAATACCGTCTGCGCCCCTCGGCCGAGCATACGCCGTATCGGCAAATCGGCACCGGCCTGATCCGCACCGCGCCCTGCGCGGAGGCGGTGGCCTCACCCAACCGCCTGCGCTGGAACCCCTTTGCCTTGCCCGCCAAACCGAGCGATTTCATCGACGGCCTGATGACCATCGCCGGCAATGGCGATGCGCGATTGCAGCAGGGTGTGGCGGTACATATATACGCGGCGAATAAAAGCATGCAGCGCTGTTTCTACAATGCCGATGGCGAAATGCTGCTGGTGCCGGAGCAAGGTGCGCTCATGCTCAAGACCGAGTTCGGCATTCTCGAAGTGAAGCCCGGTGAAATCGGGGTGATCCCGCGCGGCATCAAATTCCGTGTGGAACTTGAAGGCGCGGTGCGCGGCTATGTCTGCGAAAACTATGGCGCGCCGTTTCGGCTGCCCGAGCTGGGCCCGATCGGCGCCAATGGGCTCGCCAATGCGCGCGACTTTCTGGCGCCGACGGCCTGGTTTGAAGAGATTGCCGGCAGCACCGACATCATCGCCAAATTCGGCGGCAATTTGTGGACCTGTCAAACCCCGGGGTCGCCGCTCAATGTGGCCGCCTGGCATGGCAATTACTACCCGTACAAATACGATACCGCGCGCTTCCAGGCGATCAACACGGTGTCCTTCGACCATTGCGACCCCTCGATCTTCACGGTGCTGACCTCGCCCTCGGCAACCGCGGGCACGGCGAACGTGGATTTCGTCATCTTCCCGCCGCGCTGGCTGGTGGCGGAACACAGCTTCCGTCCGCCCTGGTTCCATCGCAATATCATGAGCGAGTACATGGGCCTGGTGCATGGTGCCTACGACGCCAAGGCCGAAGGCTTCCTGCCCGGCGGCGGCTCGCTGCACAACTGCTTCTCCGCGCACGGCCCGGATCAGCCGACTTTCGAGAAAGCCTCCAACGCCGATTTGCAGCCGCATTACCTCGCCGACACCCTGGCCTTCATGTTCGAAAGCCGCTATGTGTTCGCGCCCACTGCATTCGCGCTCGGCGCCCCGGAATTGCAGGACAATTACGATACGGTATGGCGCGACTTCAAATCGGCCGCCATCAAATAAGGATTTATTACATGAAACTCGCCTCCCTGAAAGGCACGACCCGCGACGGCAGCCTGTTGCTGGTCAATGAGTCGCTGACCCACGCCGTGGCCGTCGCCGATATCGCGCCGACCATGCAATACGCGCTGGAGAACTGGCACACGGTCGAGCGCGCCCTGCTCAATGAGTTCGAGGCCATCGACTGCGGCACCAGCCGGCCGGTGATCAATTTTCAGGAGGCGCTGGCGGCGGGCAAGGTGGCGGCGCCGCTGCCGCGCACCCATCAATGGCTGGATGGTTCAGCCTATCTCTCGCACGTCGAACGCGTGCGTCGCGCGCGCAACGACGCCGTGCCGGAAAGTTTTTACAAGGACCCGCTGATGTACCAGGGCGGCGGCGACGCCATGCTCGGCCCGCACGACGACATCGAATGTCTGTCCGAGGATTGGGGCATTGATCTGGAAGGCGAAGTCGGTGTCATCACCGGCGACGTGAAGATGGGCGCCACCGCCGCCGAGGCGGCCGATGCGGTGCGCCTGGTGGTGCTGATCAATGATGTTTCCTATCGCCGCGTGATTCCCGGCGAACTCGCCAAGGGCTTCGGCTTCGTCAACGGCAAGGGCCTCAATGCGCTCTCGCCGGTGGCGGTGACGCCGGATGAACTGGGCAGCGCCTGGAGCGACGCCAAGGGCGCCGGCAAGCTCGATTACCGCCTCGTCTGCCATGTGCGCGAGAAGTGGTTCGGCAATCCGAACGCGGCCGACGATATGACGTTCTCCCTGCTCGATCTGATCGCGCACGCCGCCAAAACCCGCCCGCTGATGGCCGGCACCCTGATCGGCTCGGGCACAGTGTCGAACCACGACAAGACCACCGGTTACGCCTGCATCATGGAAAAGCGCCTGGTCGAACAGGTCGAGCTGGGCGCGGCCAAGGAAGATTTCCTGCGCTTCGGCGATCGCGTCAAGATCGAGATGTTCGATCATCACGGCGAAACGATTTTCGGCGCGATCGAAAACCGCATCAAGAAATACGGAGCCTGAATTGGCCGGACAAACCGATCACGTCTTGCGCGGCAATTACGACAATATCCGTGCCGACTACACTGTCGAGCAGGACTGGGCGGCGTATACGCCGGCCGAGCATGATTTATGGCGGCGGCTGTATGCGCGCCAGTCGGCGCTGATTCCGAAGTACGCCTGCGACGAATTCATCGAGATCCTCGGCGCGCTCGATTGCAGCGCCGGCATCCCGAAATTTTCGGCGATCAATCCGCAGCTGAAAGCCGCCACCGGCTGGCAGCTGGTCGCGGTACCCGGCTTGCTGCCCGACGACGCGTTCTTCACCCACCTCGCCAATCGCCGTTTTCCGGTGACGGTCTGGCTGCGCAAGCCCGAGGAGTTCGACTACATCGTCGAGCCGGATATTTTTCACGATTTCTTCGGCCATGTGCCCTTGCTGTTCAACGGCATGTTCGCCGATTACCTCGAAGCTTATGGCAAGGGCGGCGTCAAGGCCAAGGGCCTCGATGCGCTCGATTATCTGGCGCGACTTTATTGGTACACCGTCGAGTTCGGATTGATTCAGACGCCGAAGGGCGTGCGCACTTATGGCGCAGGCATTTTGTCTTCCGGCGGTGAGCTGCCCTACTGCATCGAAAGCCCCAAGCCGCATCGCATCAGGTTCGACCTGCTGCGCGTGATGCAATCCAAATACAAGATCGACACCTTTCAGGAAACCTATTTCGTCATCGACAGCTTCAGGCAATTGTTCGATGCCACCGCGCCGGATTTCACGCCGTATTACCTGCAGTTGCGCAAGCGTGCGGATATCGAAGCGAATGCGCTGCTGCCCGGCGATGCCCTGCTGGCGGCGTCGGTTGCGGGTTAAGCAACAGATTTGCAAACTCCAGCACTGGCGCGAATTTTGGAGCATTTTTGCTCCAAACACCGCACCAAATGGCGATCTACGTTTTTTCTCATCGTTTCGGCAGCAATCGCTGAGTCAGTTTCCAACTTGAGAAAACCTGTCGCCCCGGATTTAGTCCTGGGCCCAATTTTCTCAATACTCGCGTGGTGAAAAAATTGGATCCCGGACCGGCGGCTAAAATAAGCCGGGATGACACTGTTTTTCGAGTTCGAGATTTCCTCAGTGGTAAACCGGCAGAACAAAAGCAAAAAATTTCATGTTCGATTTCTCCGCCGAGGCCGGCCTCTGGGGCCTGTTCATCTCCGCCTTCGTCTCGGCCACCATCCTCCCCGGCAACTCCGAAATCGTGCTGGTCGCGGTGCTCGCCAAACATCCGCAAACCTTCTGGGCGGCGATTGCGGTGGCAACCATCGGCAACACCCTCGGCGGCATCACCTCCTATTGGCTGGGGCGGTTGATACCCGACAAGGCCGACAGCCGCGCACTCAACTGGTTGCGCCGTTACGGCAGCAGCCTGTTGCTATTGAGCTGGGTGCCGCTGGTGGGCGATGCGATCTGCGTGGCGGCAGGCTGGCTGCGTTTGCCGGCGTGGCGTTCGGCCTTGTTGTTGGCGATCGGCAAGCTGGCGCGGTATCTGATTATTGCGGGCGGGTGGACTTGGTTTGCTGTGGGGTTTCCGCATTAACCAAACCTGTGAACCAGCGCGCGACTACATTCGTTTTCAAGCCAGATTCGCTGGAGTAAAGGGCTTGCTGTCAAACGAATCAAAATATTCCGCTAGGGCACCTTCACCCATATGGGATTCAAAGTATTCCCTGAACGATGCACCACAAACACATCCTTGCGCGATACCCAGGGAATCACCTGCCGATGCAGCGGAATCACATAGACGTCGTCCTGCATCAGCCTGACCGCCTGGGCGATCATTTTCTGCCGCTCGGCGGTGTTCATCTCGCCTTCAAGCTTGTCGATTAAGGCATCGAGTTCCTCGTTTTTGGCGTTGCCGTAATTGGCGGCGCCATTGCCCTTGTTGTCGCGGCTGTGCATCACCGGCTTCAGGACGAAGATCGGGTCGGATGAGCCGCCGCCCCAGCCGAGCATATAGGCGCTGACATCCTGCTTTTCGGCGCGCGGGAAGTATTGCGATTTGGGCATGGTTTCGACTTTGACATTGAGGCCGATGCGCGCCCACATCGCGGAAACGGCCACGCAGATTTTTTCGTCATTGATATAGCGGTCGTTCGGGCAGGTGAGCGTGAAGCCGAAACCATTGGCATAGCCGGCCTCGGTAAGCAGCTGTTTGGCCTTGGCGGGATCGAAGGGATGGCGCACCTCGAGGCTGTCGGGAACGGCCGCGTTTTTCGGGTCCTGCAGGGCGATGGCGGTGGGCACCGAGAGGCCGCGCATCACCTGGGTCTTGAGGGCATTGATATCGATGGCCTGATAAAGCGCCAGGCGCACACGGCGATCCTTGAAGGGGTTCTTGCCCTTCACATCCGAATACAGCAGCTCGTTGCGTCCCTGGTCGAAGCCCAGAAAGATGATGCGGTTCTCGCTGCCTTGCCAGACTTTCAGGTCCCGGTCCTCGCGCAGGCGCAGCACATCCTGCACCGGCGGGTCGAGCACGAAATCGACCTGTCCGGATTTGAGTGCGGCCATGCGCGTGGCGGCATTGGCGATGGGCCGGTATTCGATCGTATCGACATTGCCCTCATACAAGCCTTCCTTGATGCCCCACCAATCCGGGTTTTTCTCGTGCAGGATTTTCACGCCCTGGTCCCAGATTACAAGCTTGTAGGCGCCGGTGCCCATGGCATGGCGCACCGCATAGGTTTCTTCCTTGTTGGTGAAATCCTGCGGCTTCATCACCTTGTTCTTTTCGCACCAGGTCTTGCTCATGATGTAGATGCTGGCCACCGTGTCGGCCATCACCGGATTCGGCACGGGGGTAGTGAACTCCACGGTGTAATCGTCGATTTTCCTGGCGATGCCGGCCTGGTTGGAATAGGTGCGGAAGGCCACGGCGGATTCGCGCGCGCGGTTGAAAGAGAACACCACATCGTCGGCGGTGAACGGGCTGCCGTCGTGGAATTTGACGCCACGGCGCAGCTTGAAAATCCATTTGTCCGGCGCCGGGCTGCTCCAGGAAGTGGCCAGCAGGGGAACGATTTCCATGTTCTTGCCGCGCGTGGCGAGCGCCTCGTAGACCAGCTCGTTGATCGAATTGTTGAAAGTCTCGTTCTGGCTGTGCGGGTCGAGGGTGGCGGCGTCGCCCTGGGTGGCCCAGCGGAAATTCCGCGCCTCGGCCATCGAGGACAGGCCGAGCAGGGCGCACAGCAACAGCAGGCGAAAATTCATCTTCATGATTCGGTCTCCGTGAATTGCCGCAGGAAATTCTTGCGCGGGATTGGTGCGAAGCAGCCTTTTGAACCGTGACAATAGGGGCAGTGGCACAATTACACAATAGCGGGATGGCCGAAGTCGCGGCGGTCGCGCATGATGCCTGTGAGAGATGCATTTCCTACCCGGCCGAGTGGGAAATGGCCGTGGACAGCGAAAATCGCATGCAAGCGGCTTGCCCATCATGTTTTTCTTGCGGCAGACTGGCCGGGAAACATGTGCGCAACAACGCGCGCAGCAGGCAACCACCGGCAAGCCGCTCCTATAATGGACCAGGCTGGTCAAATACGAAAAGCGACAATTCCACCGTGCGAAACCCGGTTCATTACACCATCAAGCCCGGTAATCCCGCCGCGCATTTGTTCGAAGCAAGCGTGACGGTGGCCGCGCCCGACCCCGCCGGCCAGCACTTCATGCTGCCGGTGTGGATTCCGGGCAGCTATATGGTCCGCGAGTTCGCGCGCAATATCGTCACCCTCAGCGCCAGCGCCAGGGGCAGGCCGGTGAAGGTGTCGAAAATCGACAAATGCACCTGGGCCTGCGCGCCCTGCAAGGGGCCGCTGACGCTGCGCTACGAGATCTACGCCTGGGACCTGAGCGTGCGTGCGGCACATCTCGACGACACCCATGGTTTTTTCAACGGCAGCAGCGTGTTCCTGCTGCCGCTGGGCTGGCGCGACAGCCCCTGCGAGGTGGAACTGATCGCGCCCGCGGGCAAGCCGGAATGGAAAGTCGCCACGGCACTGGCCCGGAAGCCGGTATCCACGGGCGTCTCCAAGGCATCCGCCTCGAAAGCCGCGCCAGTATTGGCTTCCGGGCCAATGCCCTTCGGCAAATTCAGCGCCGCCGGTTACGACGAGCTGATCGATCACCCGGTGGAAATGGGCAGCTTCACCCATGCCCGTTTCGAGGCCTGCGGGGTGCCGCACCATCTCGTGCTCAGCGGCCGCCTGCCTGCCACCGGCACCGATTTGCCGCGCCTGTGCGCCGATCTGCAAAAAATCTGCGAGGCCCAGATCCGGCTGTTCGAGCCGGAAACGCAGCAGGCGCCGATGCGCGAGTACTGGTTCCTGGTCACGGTGGTGGCCGAGGGCTTCGGCGGCCTCGAGCATCGCGCCTCAACTGCGCTGATCATCAGCCGCGACGATCTGCCGCTCAAGCACGAGGCGCCGCACGGCAAACAGGACAAGCGCCTCAATCCGGCCTACCGGCGCCTGCTGTCGCTGGCCTCGCATGAATACTTCCACACCTGGAATGTGAAGCGCATCAAGCCGGAACGCTTCATCGACTATGATCTCGCCAATGAAAACTACACGCGCCAACTGTGGTTTTTCGAAGGCTTTACCGATTACTACGACGACCTGATGCTGGCGCGCAGCGGCGTGATCGGCGCCCAGGAATACCTGGATGTGGAGGCCGAGAACATCAGCCGCGTGCTGGCGCAGAGCGGGCGCCTCAAGCAGAGCGTGGCGGACGCGAGCTTCGACGCCTGGATCAAGTATTACCGCCAGGATGAAAACACGCCGAACGCACTTATCAGCTATTACCAGAAAGGCGCGATCATCGGCATGGCCCTCGACCTGACCATCCGTCAGCGGAGCCGCGGCCGTCATTCGCTGGACGATGTGATGCGCGCCCTGTGGCGGGCGCACGGCACGCGCAACCGCGGCGTCGCCGAGGGCGCGATCGAAAGGATCGCGGCCAGGGTGACCGGTCTCGATCTTGCCGATTTCTTCGCCCATGCCGTGCACGGCATGGGCGATCCCGATCTCGCGCCTCTGTTCAAACATCACGGCATCGAGATGAGCTTGCGTGCCCCCGGCCAGGCCAAGGCCAGTGAGCCGGTGCCGGCCACCCTTGGCGTCAAGCTCGGCAGCGAGGCGAACGGCGACGCCAAATTGTTGCAGGTGTTCGATGGCGGGGCGGCGCAGGCGGCCGGGCTGTCGGCGGGCGATACCATCGTTGCCGTCGACGGCCTGCGTATCAATGCCGCCGGTTTCGACAAGCGCATTCGGAGTTATCCTGTCGGCAGCGCGATTGAACTTATCGCCTTCCGCCGGGACGAACTGATGCGTTTTCGCGTCAGCCTGCAGGCGCAGGCGAAGACCTTCTGTGTACTCGGCATGCAAAATGCGCCAGCCGAGGCCAAGGCGCGACGCGACGCCTGGCTGCATCTGGCCAAGGCATCACATTGATTTTTAGCCGTTGTCGGTCCAAGCGGGAGCACTCGCGGCAGCGCCAACGGCATCACTCCAGCGAGTCAGCCATGAATGCCCCCAACGATCTGCAAGCCCTGCCCCTCAAAGACCCGTCGCTGTTCAAGACCCGGAGTTATCTGGACGGCGCCTGGATAGACGCCGATTCCGGCAAACGCTTCGATGTCGATAACCCAGCCACCGGCGACATCATCGCCAGCGTGCCCGATTGCGGCGCGGCCGAGACGCAGCGCGCCATCGCCGCCGCCGACGCCGCCCTGCCGGCCTGGCGCGCCATGACCGCCCGGGCGCGCGCGGCCATCCTGCGCAAATGGTATGAGCTGATCCTCGTCAATGCCGACGATCTGGCTCTGATTCTCACCACCGAACAGGGCAAGCCCCTGAGCGAAGCCAGGGGCGAGATTCTCTATGGCGCCTCGTTCATCGAGTGGTTCGCCGAGGAAGGCAAGCGCACCTATGGCGATACCATCCCCTCGCCGCAGGGCGATAAACGTATCCTTGTCATCAAGCAGGCGATCGGCGTCACCGCCGCGATCACGCCGTGGAATTTCCCGAACGCGATGATCACCCGCAAGGTCGGCCCGGCGCTGGCCGCCGGCTGCACCATGGTGCTGAAGCCGGCCGAGCAGACACCGCTGTCGGCCCTGGCCCTGGCGGAGCTGGCCGGGCGCGCCGGCGTGCCCAAGGGAGTGTTCAATATCATCACCGGCGATGCCCCGGCGATCGGCGGCGAATTATGCGCGAGTCCCGTCGTGCGCAAGCTGTCGTTTACCGGCTCGACCGAAGTCGGCCGCATCCTGATGAAACAATGCGCGCCGACCATCAAGAAACTCTCGCTGGAGCTGGGCGGCAATGCGCCCTTCATCGTGTTCGACGATGCCGACCTCGATGCCGCCGCCGACGGCCTGATGGCCTCCAAGTACCGCAACGCCGGCCAGACCTGCGTCTGCGCCAATCGCGTCTATGTGCAGGCGGGGGTGTATGACAAATTTGCCGACAAGCTCAAGGCGAAAATGGCCTCGATCAAGGTCGGCGCCGGCACCGAGGCCGGGGTCAACCTCGGCCCGCTGATCGATGCGCAGGGCCTTGCCAAGGTCGAAGACCACGTCGCCGATGCTCTCGCCAAGGGCGCCAAAGTAGTCGTGGGTGGACGGCGCAGCGCGCTCGGCGGCCTGTTCTACGAGCCGACCCTGTTGCGCGATGTGCCCCGCAGCGCCAAGGTCTCGCGCGAGGAGACCTTCGGTCCGGTGGCGCCGCTGATCAAATTCGACACCGAGACCGAGGCCGTGGCATTGGCCAATGACAGCGAGTTCGGCCTGGCCGCGTATTTTTATTCGCGCGATGCGGGCCGCCTGTTCCGCGTCGGCGAAGCCCTGGAATCGGGCATGGTCGGCATCAACACTGGCATCTTTTCAAATGAAGTGGCACCATTCGGCGGCGTCAAGCAATCCGGTCTGGGCCGCGAAGGCTCCAAATACGGTATCGAGGACTACCTCGAGATCAAGTATTTATGTATCGGCGTTTGATTCGACGCCTCTGACGCGCCAATCCCAATCACCGAAAGATAACCAGATGAGCCTTGCTTCCCGCTTTTTCCTGGCCGTTGCGACTGTCGCAGCGGCCTTCTCCGCCGCTGCCGCCGATACGCCTGCGGCAGCCGCGCCGTCCGCTACAGCCGCCGAAAAACCGCTTTCGCAGTCGATGATGCCGATGCTGGTCACCGACCTGATCGTGTTCGACAATCTCGAGGGCAGCGGCGAAGGCGCCAGGCCCGGCCAGGCTTTGTCGGTGCATTACACCGGCTGGCTGTACGACGCGCGCAAGCCGGACGGCAAGGGCAAGAAGTTCGATTCCTCCCTGGATCGCAATGAGCGCTTCCCTATCACGCTCGGCGTGTCGCGCGTCATCGAGGGCTGGACGCGGGGTCTCGATGGCATGAAAACCGGCGGCAAGCGCACCCTGATCATCCCGGCGCGGCTGGGCTATGGCGATGCCGGCGCCGGCGGCGTGATTCCGCCCAAGGCGCCCCTGCTGTTCGAGATCGAACTGTTCGGCATCACCGGCACCGCCAGCAAATAAGCCGGCGTGGAAGCCGGTTTCTCCTGGGCATTCGCCGCCCTGTGCGCGCTTGCCTTCTTCGCCGGCTTTGTCGATTCGGTGATCGGCGGCGGCGGCCTGATCCAGGTGCCCGCCCTGCTGATCATGCTGCCGGGCGCACCGGTGGCGACGATTTTCGGCACCAATAAAATCGCCTCGCTGGCCGGCACCTCGGTGGCGCTGACGCAGATCGCGCGCAAGGTGCAGGTGCCGTGGCGCACAGTGTTGTCGGCGGCGGTGCTGGCAGCGGTATTCGCCTTCCTGGGCGCCAGGGCAGTGACCCTGATCGATCCGAAGCTGCTCGAGCCCTTCATCCTGCTGTTGCTGGTCGGCGTGGCCGTCTACACCTTCCTGCGCAAGGATTTCGGCGATCTGCATGCGCCGCGCTGGGCAGCTTCCACCCAGCGCTGGGTGGCGATGGGCATCGGCGCTGCGCTCGGTTTTTATGAGGGTTTCTTCGGCCCCGGTACCGGCAGTTTCCTGATCTTCGCTTTCATCGGCCTGCTGGGCTTCAATTTCCTCACCGCATCCGCCTCGGCCAAGGTGATCAATATCACCACCAATCTGGCGGCGACGGCCTGGTTCGCCTGGAGCGGCAATATCCTGTACAAGCTGGCCCTGCCGATGGCGGCCTGCAATGTGGCCGGCGCTTGGGTGGGCGCGCATCTGGCGCTCAACAAGGGCAGCGCATTTTTGCGCGTATTCTTCCTGCTGGTGATCGGCGCCCTGATCTGCCGCTATGCTTACGATATCTTCCTGAAGTGACGTCATGACCTCCACCCGCACCTTTGCCGCCCTGATCATCGGCGACGAAATTCTTTCCGGCAAACGCCAGGACAAGCATCTGGCCAAGGTGATCGAGACCCTCCAGGCGCGCGGCCTGTCGCTGGCCTATGCGCATTACCTCGGCGACGAGCCGGCACGCATCACCGCGACGCTCAGGCAAACGCTCGCCACCGATCACATCGTGTTCTCCTTCGGCGGCATCGGCGCGACTCCGGACGATTACACGCGGCAATGCGCGGCGGCGGCGCTGGGCGTGGAATTGCATCGCCATCCCGAGGCGGTCGCCGAAATGGCCGCGCGCCCCAATTTCGAGCTGACCGAAAACCGCTTGAAGATGGCGGAATTTCCACTCGGCTCGACCATCATCCCCAACCCCTACAATCGCATCGCGGCGTTTTCCTGCGGCGATCATCATTTCCTGCCCGGTTTCCCGGAAATGGCCTGGCCGATGATGGCCTGGGTGCTCGATACCAAATACGCGGCCCTGTTCAACCAGGTGGCATTCGCCGAGGAGATCATCGTCATCGAGCGCGCCGGCGAAAGCGATCTGATCGACGCCATGAACCGCATCGTGCGCGACTATCCCACCACCAAGCTGTCGAGCCTGCCGCAATTCGTGCCCAGCGCTTCGGGCGGACGCCTGATCGAGCTGTCGATCCGCGGCGATCCGCAGGCCGTGCCGCTGGCGATGCACCAGATCCAGCAGGAAATAAACAGACTCGGTTTCGAATTTACGCGAAAATAGCGGCGCTTCATTCCATCCCATTCACCGGAGAAACATCGTGGGCTTATTCGATTCCCTGGTCGGCAGCGTATTGAGCAATCTGGGCAGCCAGACCGATAATCCCATGCTCAGATCGGCAGCCGCTATGCTGGCCAATCATGAGGGCGGCATCGACGGCCTGATCCAGCAATTCAAGGACAAGGGCCTCGGCGATGTGATCGGCTCCTGGGTCGGCACCGGCCAGAACGCGTCGATCTCCGCCGACCAGTTGAAGAGCGTGCTGGGCGAGGGCAAGATCGCCGAGATCGCCAATGCGCTGGGCATTTCGCACGACGATGCCGCCAGTCAGTTATCGACGGTACTGCCGCATTTGATCGACAAACTCACCCCCAATGGCCAGATTGACGGCAGTATCGTCGAGCAGGCCATCGCGATGTTTACCAAACGCTAGAATCAAAAAAATAATATGAGCGCCATCCCCGCAAACAACCCCGAATCATTGCCGGGCGAAACAACCCCGGCAAAACAACCCGCCGGTCTGCAACTGCTGTTCTTCACCGAAATGTGGGAACGCTTCAGCTACTACGGCATGCGCGCCCTGCTGGTGCTGTATCTGGTCAATGCGGTGGGAATCCAGCGTGCGGACGCCCTGCAGATTTACGCCGTCTACACCGCGCTGGTGTGGCTATCGCCCCTGCTCGGCGGCATCATCGCCGATCGCTATCTCGGCTATCGCAAATCCATCCTGATCGGCGGCATCGTCATGGCGGCCGGCCATTTCGCCATGGCCTTTCCGGGCATGCTTTATCTGGGGCTCGGCCTGATCATTTTCGGCAACGGCTTTTTCAAGGCCAATATCGCCAGCCTGCTCGGCACGCTCTATACCGACAAGGACCCGCGCCGTGACGGCGGCTTCACCATTTTCTACATGGGCATCAATCTCGGCGGTTTCATCGGCCCGATTATCACCGGCCTGCTCGGCGAGGGCGTCAGCTGGCACTGGGGTTTCGCCGCAGCCGGCGTCGGCATGTGCCTGGGATTGGCGCAGTTCGTCTGGGGGCAGGACAAGCTGGGCAATGCCGGCCTGCCCCCTGGCAAAACGCGCCTGGAACGCGGCGACTGGCTGCAGGTGCTGTTGATCAGCGCGGCCGCCATTCCCCTGGTGTATGGCATTCTCGCGGCATGGCCCCTGGTGGCGCCGCTGTGGTCGGCCATCCCCGTGTGGCTGCGCATCGGCGTGCCGCTGGCGGTCACTATCGGCTTCATGATCAATGTGCGCGCCACCTCCAGCGCAAGCGACTGGCAGCAGGTCTATGTGGTGATTATTTGCAGCATCTTTGCCATCGCTTTCTGGATGGCCTTCGAGCAGGCCGGCGGCACCATGAACCTGTTTGCCGACAAGCAGGTCGACCGGCACCTGTTCGGCTGGCTGATTCCGGCATCGATTTTCCAGTCGATCAACTCGCTGTGGATTTTTACCATGGCGCCCCTGGTGGCGATGATGTGGCTAAGCCTCGACCGCTCGCGCTTCGCCATCAGCGCGCCGGTAAAAATGGGGCTGGGCCTCGTCATCGCCGGCCTCAGTTTCGTGGTGCTGGCTTATGCGCAATCGCTGGCGGAACAGTTCGGCACTGTCAGCCCGCTGTGGCTGTTCGGCGTCTACTGGCTGCAAACCATCGGTGAGCTGTTTCTCTCGCCGGTCGGCATGTCGATGGTCACCAAGCTGTCGCCGGCACGCTTTACCGGCCTGCTGATGGGCGTATGGTACTGCGCCATCGCCATCGGCAGCTATCTGGCAGGAAGCCTCGAGGGCATGCTGACCAGCTCCGGCACCTCGGTGTTTGTCTTCCTGATCGGCAGTTCGGTACTGGCCGGGGCGCTGTTGATTTTGGTCACGCCGCTGCTGAAAAAATGGATGCATGGCCACGCCTGAACGGCGCCTGATGTTCGCCTTGCGACGTTCTCAGGGTTTCGGGGCGGCTGCCTCGAGTTCGGGCTTTACCGGCGCGGCTTCGCGTGAGGCTTCGACCGCCACCAGATCGACGATGATCTTGACTTCATCGCCCACCGATTCGCTCCAGCCCAGCATGCCGTAGTCGGAGCGCTTGACCGTCACCGAGGCGCTGGCTTCGCAACGCGCCCGGCGCGGCGCCTCACCGGGGGCGCAGTGTGCATTCGCCACCGCCAGCATTACCGGACGCGTCACGCCCAGCAGGGTGAGCGCACCGTCGATGCGCAGCAGGCGCTCGCCTTCGTAGACGAACTGCGCGGATTTGAATTCGATGGAGGGATATTTGTCGACCTGGAAAAACTCGGGGCCACGCAGGATGCGGTTGGTGGTGTTCGCATTGACGACATGCGCGTCCAGGGTGGTGGTATCGATGAAGGCCTGGATACTGCTGTGTTGCAACTGCGGATCGCGCAGCAGGATGCCGGTGGTGCGCGTGAACTTGCCGCGCACCGTGATGAAGCCCATGAACTTCACTTCAAAGCGCGATTGCGTTTCGGCAGGATCGAGTTGATAGAACTGGAGTTCAGGCGGGGCCGGGGCGGGCTCTGGAAGCTGGGCGGCCCGGCCGTCAGCGGCGATCAAGGTCATTACTACAACAAGTAAAAGCGTCCTGCATTCCCGAAACATGCTCAAGTCAGTTCCCATCCTCGTTGGCGGATCGTTCGAAGCGTTCGATCTCGCGCCGGTCGCGCTTGGTGGGACGCCCCTTGAAAATCGGCGGCGGCATTTCGCGCAATTCGACAGCGAGGCGTTCGCGCGCCTCGACACTTTGCGCATTCTCCAGATAAAGCTGACGTGCGGCTGACGCCGGGCCGCGCTTCTCCGCCACGCCCAGGACCTGCAAATGAAAGGCATAGGGCGGCTTGCGCAGCGACAGCGCATCGCCGGCCTTGACGGCCTTGGCCGGCTTGGCGCGCTCGCCATTTACATCCACGCGTCCGGCATGGATGGCGTCGATGGCGACCTGCCGCGTCTTGAAAAAGCGCGCCGCCCACAGCCATTTGTCGAGGCGCACGCTGCCGACAGGAAGCGCCTCAGCGTTTTTTGGCATTCAGCTTTACTTTGGCGACATTCATCGGCAGGCCGGTGCCGGTATCGTATTCGGCGCCGGCCAGCACCCCCATCTTGCCGATCTCCTGCGCCGTCATGCGCCCGTCGTACACGGCATACATGGCGCCCAGTGCGAAATCGCGGCCCGAGCCGATCGACCAGAAACGCTCGAACTCGAACACCTCGCGCATCGAATAGACGCCGAAAATCCCGCTGGAGTTGGCGACCAGGGCGGTCAGCTGCGAGGACTCGTAGGCATCGTCTTCCTCTTCCTTCGGGTTCAGGAAGGCCTCGTCCTTGAGCAGGGGATGAATCTTGCGGAAGCTCTCGTAAATTTCCTCGCGCCCGTGAAAGGTGAATTCCGGATGGCGCTTCAGCAGGCTTTCCAGCACCAGCTGGTGCGCGGCCGAACCGGCAATGCCGAAATAGGTGTCGCCATGTTTCAGCAATTTTTCCGGCGCGGCATCGTGCACGCTGCCCAGGCGCGTCGAGCCGAAGGTGGTCAGGGTATCGCCGGCGATCACGGCATAGCCGTCTTTTTTTACCACAACAATGGTTGTCACGATTATTTCCTCTTGTTGAAATCTGCTGCAATGCGCCCGAGTGCGCATTATTGAACATCGGGGCATGATGCCCAAGCGCAAAATTATCCCTGAAAACAACTCCCGTGCTCACGGCACGAGCGCTCGCAATCATCGCATCCCGGCGTTGACGAAGGCGCATGCCTTGTGCACACTTCATCGTCGGCCTTGTAAGTAACCACTTTACGCGCATCGCACTCAACCCGCTTTCCGGAGCCTGCCATGACAATGCACACCCCGTTCAATCGCCACCTCGGCTGCGCCCTGCTGATGCTGGTTCTAGTCTGCAACATCAGCGAGGCCAAAACCCTGCGCTGGACCAGCCAGGGCGACATCCTCACCCTGGACCCGCATGCGCAAAACGAGGGCCTCAACAATTCCTGGATGGACCATATCTACGAGCCGCTGGTGACGCGCGACAAGAAAATGGCGGTGGAGCCGGCGCTGGCCATCTCCTGGACGCAACTGAACCCGACCACCACGCGTTTCAAGCTCCGCGCCAAGGTCACCTTCCACGACGGTGCGCCCTTCAACGCCGACGATGTGGTGTTCTCGCTCAACCGCGCGATGGAAAAGACTTCCGATTTCAAAGCCTATGTGCAGGGCATCAAGGAAGTGAAGAAGGTCGATGCGCTGACCGTGGACATCATCACCGACGGCCCGACGCCGACCCTGCTCGACCAGCTGACGCAGTTGCGCATCATGAGCCGGCCGTGGGCGAACAAGTTCAATGTGCAGCGCCCGCAGGATTTCAAGAACAAGGAGGAAACCTACAGCGTGCGCAATGCCAACGGCACCGGCCCCTATGTGCTGAAATCGCGCGAGCCCGATGTCAAGACGGTGCTGGTCGCCAATTCGAACTGGTGGGGCAAGCTCGATGGCGACGTCAACGAAGTCGTGTACACACCGATCAAATCGAGTGCCACGCGCATTTCCGCATTGATGACGGGCGAGGTCGACCTGGTGCTGGACCCGCCGGTGCAGGATGTACCTCGCCTGAAACAGAACGCCGACCTGAAGGTGGTCGAGGGCAACGAGACGCGCACGGTGTTCCTGAATTTCGACCTGGCCCGCGATGAACTGCTGTATGGCAACAAGGGCAAAAATCCGTTCAAGGACGTGCGCGTGCGCCAGGCGATGCTGTACAGCATCGACATCAATGCCATCAACAAGCAGGTGATGCGCGGGCTCTCGCTGCCGACCATGTCGATGATCGCCCCGCAGGTGCGCGGCTATTCAAAGGATCTCGAGAACCGGCCGCCGGTCGATATCGCCAAGGCCAAAAAACTGATGGCCGAGGCCGGCTTCGCCCAAGGCTTTGACGTGACCTTCGATTGCCCCAATAACCGCTACATCAACGACGAAGCCATCTGCGTGGCGGTGGCCGGCATGCTGGCCAAGATCGATATTCGCGTGAAGGTCAATGCCATGCCGCGCGCCCTGTTTTTCCCCAAGGTGCAAAGCATGGACAGCAGCATGTTCCTGTACGGCTGGGGGGTGCCGACCTTCGATTCGCTGTATACCCTGCAGGAAGTGCTGCACAGCAAGGGCAGCGGCGCCGACGGCCAGGCCAATTACACCGGCTATTCGAACCCCAAATTCGATGCTCTTGTCGACAGGCTGAAGACCGAAACCGATCCCGCCAGGCGCACCGCCCTGACCCGCGACGCGTTATTGATTCATCAGGCAGACGTCGGCCACATCCCCCTGCACCATCAGGTCATCCCCTGGGCGATGCGCAAGAATGTCACCGTGGTGCATCGGCCGGATAACTGGCTGCTGGCGAAATGGGTCGTGATGAAGTGATGCGGGCGGGTCAATAAACGGGCAAGACCATAAAACCTGACGAGGAGAAATCATGCACAAATATTCCAGAAGCCTGATCGCCGGCGCCGCACTCACCGCTTTCGCCGGAATCATTTACGCGCAAAGCAGCGGATTGACCCGTACGGTTGTGACCAGGGCCGATGTCTCGGTACCCAATCGCGAGGCGGTGGTGGCACGCGTCGAAATTGCGCCGGGCGGCTTTGCCGGCTGGCATACGCACCCGGGCGACGAGATCAGCTATGTGGCCGAAGGGGAAGTCGTCCTGCTGATGGCCGGCCAGGCGCCGCGCAAGGTGATCGCCGGAGAAGGTTTTGTGGTGCCCGCCGGGACGGTGCACAACGCCAAAAATGAAGGCGTGGCGGCAACCAAACTGGTCGGCGTCTATGTCGTCGAAAAGGACAAGTCCCTGGCCTCGCCCGCCGCCGAACCGGGCAAATAAGCGCCGCAGTCCGGCAATGCCGTGCCGGCGCGGCAAGGCGAAACGAATTTCAACAAGCTGCCGGGCTTCCATTACAATTTGCTGCCAGTCGTGAGGGGCCGTCCTGAAGCAGGCGCCGACGGGCGGTTAGCTTTTTACATTCTTGCGGCGCATTCGATATCAGCGCGGGGCTGGCATCGATCATGCTTTATTGCAGCATCCCATAATGATGAGAACGGTCAATCAATGATCAACCGTCCCGGAACCATGCGCCGCGCCACGCGCCAAAAGGCTCACTGAGCCATGCTGGCCTTCATCGTTCGCCGCCTGTTGCAGAGCGTGCTGGTGATGCTGGCGGTGGCTTTCATTGCCTTCTCCCTGTTCAATTTTGTCGGCGACCCGGTATCGCTGATGCTGCCGCCCGAGGCTACCCAGGCGGATCGCGAAGAAGTTCGGCGCAACCTCGGGCTCGATCAGCCCTCCTATATCCAATTCATCAAGTTCGTCGGCAATGCCCTGCAAGGCAATTTCGGCATTTCCCTGCGCCTCGGCCGGCCGGTGTCGCAATTGCTGGTCGAGCGTTTGCCGGCCACGCTGGAACTGGCGATGACGGCCGCACTCATCGGACTGTTCGTCGGCATTCCGCTGGGCATCTACACCGCACTGAAACGCGACAGCTGGACCTCGCGTGCCTTGCTGACCACGTCGCTGGTCGGCGTGTCGTTGCCGAATTTCCTGATCGGCATTTTCCTGATCCTGATCTTCGCAGTCTGGCTGGGCTGGCTGCCCTCCTTCGGTCGTGGCGACACCACCCTGCTGGGTTACTGGTCCACCGGCCTGCTGACCGTGAGCGGCCTGAAGGCGCTGGTACTGCCCGCCATCACCCTCGGCTTTTATCCGCTGACCCTGATCATGCGCGTGGTTCGCGCCGAAATGCTGGAAGTGCTGCGCAGCGATTACATCAAGTTCGCGCGCGCCCGCGGCCTGTCCGATAACGCGGTGTATTTCGGTCATGCGCTCAAGAACACCCTGATCCCGGTGATTACCATCACCGGCCTGCAGCTGGGTGCTCTGATTGCATTTGCGATCATCACCGAGAGCGTGTTCCAGTGGCCGGGCATGGGCCTTTTGTTCATTCAGGCGGTGCAGTTTGCCGATATCCCGGTGATGGCGGCCTATCTCAGTCTGGTCGGCCTCATTTTTGTAGTCATCAATCTGGTGGTCGATCTCTTGTACTACGTGGTCGATCCGCGTTTGCGCATCGACCGCGCTGTCGCAGGAGGGCATTGAATTGGCGGATTTCCTGAAACGCTTTTTCGACGGCGACCTCTGGTACAGCTTCAAGCGCAACCCGCTGGTGGTTGCGGCCACCATTGCGGCCCTGGTCTGTTTCCTGGCCTCCATTTTCGCCGGCCTGGTCGCGCCGCATAATCCTTTCGATCTCAAGACGCTCAACCTGCTGGATGCCTTCACGCCACCTGCCTGGGCGCAATCCGGCAAGGCGCAGTTTTTTCTCGGCACCGATGACCAGGGGCGTGATGTGCTGTCCACCATCATGTACGGCTCGCGCATCTCCCTGCTGGTGGGTGTGGCCGCGGTGACGCTGTCGATGATCGTCGGCATCACGCTGGGGCTGGTCAGCGGCTATGTGGGCGG
>DASWEY010000052.1:0-24208 GCA_036394575.1 Usitatibacteraceae bacterium
GAGGTTGGAGGAGAAGTGCCCGCCGGTGGCGGATACCGACTCGACGATGAACTCGCGCAATTCCGCGGCAAGCGCATGCAGATCGCGGCGCTCCAGCTTGCGCAGGTCGGCAGGGTCGTTGATGGTGTCCAGCAAGGGGAATTTCGAGGTGCTCATACTTGGGGTGCCGTCATTCAAAGGTGCGTCGGTGCAGATTGCGGGTTCAATGTTCGCGTTTGACGATAAATTCGGCCAGTTGCCGCAGACGGTCGGCCCGGACGTCGAACGTCTTCAGGGCATCGAACGCGTCGGCCAGCAAATCGTTCGCAAACTGCTTGGCAGGACCGAGGCCCATCAGGCTGACATAGGTCGGCTTGTTTGCATCCTGGTCTTTGCCGGCGGTTTTGCCCAATTTCTCGGTATTAGACTCGCAATCGAGGATATCGTCCACTACCTGAAAGGCAAGCCCCACGCACTTGGCATAGCGATCGAGATTGCCAAGGTCGGCGTTTGAACAGCTGCTGCCGCACATCGCACCGAGCATGACGGCGGCGCGGATCAGAGCGCCAGTCTTCAGGATATGCATGAATTCGAGCTCGGGCAGCGTAATCGCGCAGCCCACATTGGCGAGATCGATCGCCTGGCCGCCCGCCATGCCGCGTGAGCCGCAGGCATGGGCAAACAGCTGGATCATCTCCAGTTGCGTATCTGCCTTGCCGGACAATTTATGAGCGCTTACCAACTCAAAGGCCAAGGCCTGCAGGGCGTCTCCAGCAAGCAGAGCCGTAGCTTCATCGAATTCCACATGGCAGGTTGGGCGGCCCCGCCGCAGCACATCGTCGTCCATGCAGGGCAGGTCGTCGTGGATCAGCGAGTAGGCATGAATGATCTCGACAGCCGCCGCCACAATCTTGAGACGCGCCGGTTCGGCATCGGTGACGAGGCCGGCGGCAAAGGTCAGCATCGGTCGCACGCGCTTGCCGCCACCCAGCGTGGCATAGCGCATGGCGTCGTGCAGACGCTGCGGTGCGCTGTTGGCAGCGGGTAGCAGGTCAGAAAGGGTGCGTTCCATCTCGCCCGCAACCTCGCGGGACCAGTCTTGAAAATCGGCCATGGGCTCAGGCTTTGAGTTCTTTTAGGGTGTCGCCTTCAAGGACCTGAATGCGCTGCTGCGCGTCGCCGAGGACTTTTTCGCAATATTTGAGCAGCTCGGTGCCGCGCTGGTAGGCGGAAAGGGACTCCTCAAGCGCCAAATTACCGCTTTCCATTTTTTCGACCAGTGCGTCGAGTTCGGCCATGGCCGCTTCGAAGTTTTTCGGTTCAACCGATGCAGCTTTGGGCATGAGGTACTCGTCGGAACTGCGCAGTTAAAGTGGCATTGAAACGGCAATCCGAAATCATAACCGAATCAAGGTCTTCCAGTCTATCTGCAGTGCGCCCGGGAAAGCGGCCGCGCGCAGCACGCAAGCCGACGCGGCGCGCTGAAGCCGGCGAAAAGTATTGCCTTTTCACCCCCCCTCGGGCAGAATCCAGCCTCCATTTCGCGTGCCGATTGCTTCTAGCTTCGGCACTTCCGTACGGGACGGAGCAAGCAGAGTTAAAAGCTGGTTTTCTCGATCGCCCGGGTGTTGTTTTTACTTTGGTTAAGACGCGGCAGTTCGAAGCTACGCGCGTGTTGATTGGAGGTAAGGACTATGTCCAAACTGCTCGGCGAGCGGGAGCTCTCTCCTGTCGCGACCCAGCTCCCTGTGAGCTGGTATTTTGATCCCGTCATTTATCAGCGCGAGCTTGAGGTGTTCTTCAAGCGCGGGCCCGGCTATGTCGGCCATGAGCTGATGGTGCCCAATGCCAATGATTATCGTGCGCTGGAAATGACCGATGGCGCCTGGTCACTGGTCCGTAATGCCGCCAGCGTCGATCTGGTATCGAACGTTTGCCGCCATCGTCAGGCGGTGATGCTTAAAGGTACCGGCAATCTGGCCAGCGGCAATATCGTGTGCCCTCTGCACCGCTGGACCTATAACGGCGAAGGCAAACTGCTGGGTGCACCGCATTTTGCACAGCAACCCTGTCTCGACCTGCCGCGCAAAACATTGCAAAAGTGGAATGGCCTGCTGTTCCAGGGGCCGCGCGATATCATCGGCGACCTCGGCAAACTTGGTTGCGCGAAGAATCTCGATTTCGAGGGCCATGTGTTCAACAAGGTCGAAGTGACCGAGTACAACTTCAACTGGAAAACCTTCATCGAGGTCTATCTGGAGGATTACCACGTCGGCCCCTTCCATCCCGGTCTCGGCCAATTTGTCGATTGCGACCAGCTCGCCTGGGAATTCGGCAGCCGGTACAGCGTGCAGACGGTGGGCGTCAACAAATCGCTGCAGCGCCCGGGCTCCGAGGTGTACCGCAAATGGCAGGAATCGGTGATGAGTTTCCGCGGCGGCGAAGTGCCGCCGTTCGGCGCCATCTGGCTGACTTATTACCCGAACATCATGGTCGAGTGGTATCCGCATGTGCTGGTGATTTCGACCATCGTCCCGCGCGGTCCGGGGGCTTGCACCAATATCGTCGAGTTCTACTACCCGGAAGAGATCGCCCTGTTCGAACCGGAATTCATCGAGGCCAACCAGAAAGCCTATGAGGAAACCGCCGTCGAGGACGAGGAAATCTGCCAGCGTATGAACGACGGCCGCAAGCTGCTGTGGAAAGAGGGCCGCGATGAACAAGGCCCCTACCAGAGCCCGATGGAGGATGGCATGGTGCATTTCCACGAGTTCATTCGCCGGGAAATGGGCGTTTGACGGGCCCGGCCGACCGGGCGGCAACAAATGGGCGGAATCTTCCGCCCATTTGCTTTTCGACAGGGCGGTCGCGGATGGTGGAAACATGACCTCATCGTGGATGCTGGTGGCGGGCGCCCTGTTCGCCACCATGGGAACATTCGCCAAGTTTCTCGGCGCGCATTTCACCGGCGCCGAATTGTCGCTGTACCGATCGCTGATTGCGTTGATCCTGCTGGGCGCCTTTGTGGCGGTTAAACGCGTTCGCCTGGCGACACCGTTCTGGAAGGGGCATGTCTGGCGCGGCGCCACCGGCACCGTTTCCCTGATCGGCTATTTCTATGCGATGACCAAATTGCCGCTGGCGACGGCATTCACGCTCAACTACACCTCGCCGATATTCCTGACCATTCTGTCCACCATTCTGCTGAGGGAAAAATTCCGCCGGCGCCTGGTGTTTGCGATCGCGCTGGGATTTATTGGCGTCGCGCTGCTGCTGCGCCCCACCTTCGAGGGCGAAAACACGCTGGCCGGCTTCATCGGCCTCGCCTCCGGTTTTTTTGCCGCCTGTGCGTATGTAAATGTGAAGAAACTCGGAGAAGCCGGCGAGCCGGAGTGGCGCGTGGTGTTTTATTTCGCGGTCGCCGGCACCATCGGCTCGGCCATTTTCCAGGCGCTGACGGATTTTGAATTCCACCCTGTCAGCTTGCCGAATGCGGCGATATTGCTGGGTTTGGGACTGGCGGCCACGGGCGCGCAGCTGGCGATGACGCGCGCCTATCACAGCGGCAACACCCTGGTGGTCGGGGCTTTTGCCTATTCCACGGTGATCTTCGCCTCGCTGGCCGGTATTGTTTTTTTCGATGAGGCGCTGCCGCCGATCGCCTGGATCGGCATGGCCATCATCATCGTCAGCGGAATTTTCGCCAAGCGAGCCGCCGACCGGGTCGCGCTGACGCCCGGCGGCGAAGCGGATTAACATGGGTGCCGTCTCGAATGTCGCTGCATTTATCGGAACAGGTTGACGCTATGGCTATGGACATGCTGGTTTCCGGTGCGGAGTTGGCCGCGCACCTCGACGATCCCGACTGGATCGTCTTTGATTGCCGCCATGATCTGATGGACCTGGGCAAGGGGGAGCGCCTGTATCGCGAAGGGCATATCCCCGGCGCGCATTTTGCGCATCTGGAAGTCGATCTGTCCGGCGAGAAAAACGGCAGGAACGGGCGCCATCCCCTGCCGGCGCCGGCGGCATTCGGCGCTTTTCTCGCCCGTCACGGCGTGCAGCAAACTTCGCGCATCGTCGCCTACGACGATGCCGGCGGTCCCTATGCGGCGCGGCTGTGGTGGCTGGCGCGCTGGATCGGCATCGATAATGTCGCGCTGCTCGACGGCGGCCTGCCCGCCTGGACAGCCGCCGGACTGCCGCTATCGCGCGAAACGCCGGTGCCGCGTCCCGCGGCGCTGCGCGCGCAAGCCGATCCCTTGATGGTCCTGTCCGCGGCCGAAGTCGAATCGCGCCTGCGCGATGATGCCGCCATGACCCTGATCGATGCGCGCGCGCCCGAACGCTATCGCGGCGATGTCGAGCCGATCGATCCGGTTGGCGGCCATATCCCCGGCGCATACAATCGTTTTTTCAAGGACAATCTGCGCGCCGATCTGACCCTGCGTCCGCCGCAGGAATTGCGCGCAGCGTTTCTTGCGCTGGCGTCGAACCTGAACGCGGCGCGCACCGTGCACCAATGCGGTTCCGGGGTCACCGCCTGTGCCAATCTGTTCGCCATGGAATATGCCGGCCTGCCGGGCTCAAAGCTGTATGCCGGGTCCTGGAGCGAATGGGTGAGTGATCCCGCGCGCGCGATCGCCAAGGGTCCGCGGCGCTGAAGCGGGCTGCGCAGAACAACCGATTGATTGCCAAACGGGGATAAAAAACATGCGTTCTGTCCGGTTCACCGCAATGAAAACCATGGCTGTCGTCGCCTTGCTGATGTTGCTGGCGCCGGCGGCGCATGCCCAGTATCTCAGCCCGGCCTCGAACCTGGTGATCGAAAACATCCCGCCGATCGCGGCCGATCTGCCGTCGAAGCTGGCGGCATATACCGATTTCAGGCCCTCCTCCATCGTCGCCTGGCATCCGCGCGACGGTAGCATCCTGATTCGCACCCGGCTGGGCGACACCTTGCAACTGCACCTGGTCAAATCCCCTGGCGCCAAACCCGAGCCGCTCACGGCGTTCGCCGATACGGTAAGCGGCGCCTCGTTTCAGCCCTTGAAAGGCGATTACCTGCTGTTCCAGAAAGCGAACGGCGGCGACGAGGTGTTCCGCATCTATCGCCTGGATCTGCCCGGCAGGGCGGTGACGCCGATTTCCGCCGAGAGCGAACGCGCCGGTTCGCCGGCGTGGAATCGTCGCGGCACCCGCATCGTCTTTACCACCGTGACGACGGATCGCAGCAATCGCGGCGAAGGCGCGGCGCGAGTGGCGACCACGCGGGTCTACGTTGCCGACCCGCTGAAACCGGAAGCCGCGAAAGTGATCGCCACCTTTGCGGGCGGGCGTGTGTCGGGACTGCGCTTTTCGCCGGACGAAAAGCGCCTCGTCTGGCTCGAATATGTTTCCGCCAGTGAATCCCATTTGTGGATGATGGACGCGGACGGCAGCCATCAGCATCGCATCATTCCGGAACGCAAGGCGAACGAGCCCACCGTGTCCTATGGTGCGCCGCGTTTTTCGCGCGACGGGAACGGCCTGTTCGCTACCTCGGATCGCGACAGCGAGTTCCAGCGTCTGGTCTATATCGATCTCGCCAGCGGCAAGGAAACCGCACTGACGGCGCATATTGCGCACGACGTTGACGATTTCGCGATCTCCACCGCGGCCAAACGCATCGCGTTCACCACCAATGAAAACGGCGCCTCGGTGCTGCGTTTCCTTGACCTGGCTACGATGAAGGAACTGCCGCGTCCGGCCCTGCTGTCCGGGGAAATTTCCGGCTTGCGCTGGCGCGGCAGCGACGACGGCGATGTCGGCAGTGCATCTGCCGGAACACCGGAGCTGGCCTTCAATCTGGCTTCCGCGCGCTCGCCCGGCGAAGTCTACTCATTCGATACGGCCACGACCAGAATGATGCGCTGGACCAATGGCGCCAGCGCCGGGCTGAATGCGCTGGAATTGGTCGAGCCGAAACTGGTCCGCTGGAAGAGTTTCGACGGCTTGATGATTTCCGGTTTTCTTTACCAGCCCGACGCGCAAAAATTTCCCGGCAGGCGACCGCTCATCATCAACATTCACGGTGGCCCGGAAGGGCAGGCCCGGCCGGGATTCATCGGCCGCAACAACTACATGGTGAATGAACTCGGCATCGCCATCATCTACCCCAATGTGCGCGGCTCCAGCGGTTTCGGCAGGACCTATCTCGCACTGGACAACGGCAGGCTGCGCGAAGATTCGGTCAAGGACATCGGCGTCCTGCTCGACTGGGTCAAGACCCAGGCCGAACTCGATGCGGACAAGGTGCTGGTCAGCGGCGGCAGCTATGGCGGCTATATGAGCCTGGCGGTATCGACGCACTATGCCGATCGCATCGCCGGCAGCATCGACGTGGTCGGCATTTCCAACTGGGTCACCTTCCTCACCAATACCGAAAGCTATCGCCGCGATTTGCGCCGCGTGGAATACGGCGACGAGCGCGATCCGGAAATGCGCAAGTTCCTGGAAGCGATTTCGCCGTTGAACAATGCGGAAAAAATCACCAAGCCCCTGTTCGTGGTGCAGGGCCGCAATGATCCGCGGGTGCCTTACACCGAGGCGCTGCAGATCGTGGAGAAAATGAAAAAGCAGAATGTGCCGGTGTGGTTCCTGATGGCCAATGACGAAGGCCATGGCTTCGCCAGGAAATCGAATCAGGATTTCCTGTTCTATGCGCAGATCAAGTTCATCGAACAGACCTTGTTGAAATAAGCGATGCGGCAGCCGGGTGTGGCAGGGCACGGCGACAGGTCGCTTTTTTTCGTAGAACGCCATTTGGCGCGCCTTTCCGGGCAAAAATGCTCCGAAAGCCGCGCCAATGCTAGGGTTTTATATTTTCATATTCTGCTGCGGGCTTCTTCTGCCCCAGCTTCGATTCCGTGCCATTGATGAGCTTGGTGATGTTCTCGCGATGCCGCCATACCAGCAGGGCGCACATCAGGATCACCGCCGGCAGGTAGGGGGAGAGGCCGAACAGGAAGAAGGTGTAGAAGGGGGCAAACGCCGCCGATATCAGGGCGGCCAGCGAGGAGTAGCGGAAGAACACGGCAATGATCAGCCAGGTGGCGAGCGTGGCAAGGCCCAGCCAGCAATTGATGGCGAGAAGAATGCCGGCAGCGGTAGCCACTCCCTTGCCGCCCTGAAAGCGGAAAAATATCGGGAACAGGTGGCCGATGAATACAGCCAGGGCCACGCCCGCCAAAGCGAGCGCCGGCAAATTGAAATCGGCCGCGAAGCATTGCGCCAGCCACAGCGCGAACCAGCCCTTGGCCCCATCGCCCAGCAGGGTCAGCAGGGCGGCGAGCTTCTTGCCGCTGCGCAGTACATTGGTGGCGCCGGGATTGCCGGAGCCGTAGGTGTGCGGATCGGGCAGGCCGAACAGTTTACTCACGATCACGGCGAACGACAGCGAACCGATCAGGTACGCAAGGATGATGGCGGTCAGGGAATTTGTCATAGGCTGTACTCTACAATAGCGCTGCACGGATTGAATAACGCTGTATTCCTTCGCTCTCTAGTCATCGGCCATCCATGGACACCATCTTTATTCGCGAGCTGCGCGCCGAATCCTGGATCGGCATTTATGATTGGGAGAAATTGCGTCCGCAGACGCTGGATTTCGAGCTCGAGATCGGGCTGGATACGCACCAGGCCGGCGAGACC
This sequence comes from Usitatibacteraceae bacterium, assembly GCA_036394575.1. Lineage (GTDB taxonomy): Bacteria > Pseudomonadota > Gammaproteobacteria > Burkholderiales > Usitatibacteraceae > UKL13-2. Next base: position 7,672 of record DASWEY010000052.1, read on the forward strand.
GACAACATCCGCGACACCGTCGATTACGGCAAGGTGGTGGAACGCATTCGCGACGATTTGAAAGACCAGCATTTCAAGCTGCTGGAGGCGCTGGCCGAGCATATTGCCGGCGTCATCCTGCACGACTTCAAGGCGCAATGGGTGCGCATCAGCGTGGCCAAGATTGCGCATATGCGCGGCGTAAAAATGGTCGGGGTCACCATCCTGCGCAAGCGCGACGGCATGCCGCTGCCGGGCGCGGCGGCGCCGAAGTCGGGCTAGCGTTCCATGTTCAAGTGGTTGCTGGCGCTGGCCTTGGCCGTCTTTCTGCTCGGCGTGTTCGCGCCGCAGCTGTCGAAGCTGGGCCTATGGCGCCTGCCCGGCGATTTGCGGTTCCGCCACAAGGGTCGCGATTACAACCTGCCGATCACCAGCACGATCCTGATTTCGCTGGTGCTGACGCTGCTGCTGCGCGTATTCCGCATCTAGCGGGCGCTATTCGACCAATGCCGCATTGACCAGGGTTGGCGCCATCAGCCGCACCACTTCCGCCGGCGGCATGCCGACCAGGAACCCGCGCTTGCCGCCATTGATCAGGATGCGGTCGAGATCGAGAATGGTCTTTTCCATGAACACCGGCATCGGCTTGCGCAGACCGAACGGCGAGCAACCGCCGACCATATACCCAGAATGGCGGGTTGCGTCTTCCGGTTTGCACGGCGCCACACGCTTGGCGCCGATCTGCCGCGCGAGTTCCTTGGTGCTGACCTTGCGATCGCCGTGCATCAACACGCATAGCGGCTGGCGGCGGTCGTCCTCGAAAATCAGCGTCTTCACCACATGGTGTTCATCGACGCCCAGCGCCGACGAGGACACGGCCGTGCCGCCGTGTTCAATGTATTCGTAAATGTGTTCGGTGTAGACGACGCCATGTTGCTTGAGCAGCCTGGTGGCCGGCGTTTCGGAATGTCTGCTCATGGACTTACAGATTTCGATACAAAAGGGAGGCGCCGGACAGCAGCAACAATACCCCGATCATGCGCCGCGTTTGCACTTCCGTCAGCCCCAGGTGAAGGCGGGTGCCCAGCGCAATGCCCAGGAACGCCAGGGGCAGCAACACCAGTGCGGCAAGCAACAGCTTGGCCGACAGCAGCAAGCCGCCGATCAAATAACTGGCGATGCGCAGGATCGTGGAGAGGGTGATCATTAGCGACACCGTGGCGCGGATCCGCGATTTGTCGGCCAGGCGCTTGGAAAGATAGATCACATAGACCGGGCCGCCGGTGCCGAACAGCGCGCCCAGGGCGCCGCCCACCACGCCCGCCGGCACCGACCAGATTTGCGATATATGCCCCTTGAAGCCGGGGCTGGCGAGATTCTGCACACCGACCAGGCAGGCGAAAATGCCCAGGGTAATCAGCAGCGGCTCCCGGGGCAGGCTCACCAGCAGGGTGACGCCGAGCGCAATGCCGATCAGCATGCAGGGCGCCAGCCATTTGATTTCGTCCTTCGCGACATGCGCCGCAGCGCGGCGGCCCACGGCAAGCGAAGCGCTGAAATCGAGCAACACAAACAGGGGCACCAGAAAGGTCAGCGGCAGCCAGTGTGCCAGCAGCGGGATCGCCACGATGGCCGAGCCGAATCCGCCGATGCCGAAGATGAAATAGGCGAAAACGATGACCAGGGGAGCTGCGATCAACAGCGTGGCCGGGTAGTCGAAGAACGGCGGCATCATCACCCGTTAGCCGCGAGGATGATGCTGCGCATGCAGGGCTTTGAGGCGTTCACGGGCGACATGGGTGTAGATCTGCGTGGTGGTGATATCCGCATGCCCCAGCAGCAATTGCACCACGCGCAGATCGGCGCCATGGTTGATCAGATGGGTGGCAAAGGCGTGGCGCAGGGTATGCGGGGAAATCGGTGTGTGAATGCCGGCGCGGAACGCCTGGTTCTTGATCGTGTGCCAGAACATCTGCCGCGTCATCGCCGCACCGCGCTGGGTGATGAACAGATCGCCCGACTTCTGGCCGCCGAGAATCAGCGGGCGCGCTTCATGCAGATAGCGCTTGATCCAGTCCGCCGCCGCTTCGCCCATCGGCACCAGGCGCTCCTTGTCGCCCTTGCCGATTACCCGCACCACGTTCATGTCGAGACTCACCTGCGCGATTTTCAGGGTGGTTAATTCGGTGACGCGCAGGCCGGTGGCATACAGGGTTTCCAGCATGGCCTTGTCGCGCATTCCCAGCGGGGTCGCGACATCGGGGGCATCCAGCAGCTTTTCGACTTCGTTTTCGGACAGCGATTTCGGCAGTCCGCGCGTCAGCTTGGGCGACTCCAGCCGGGCGCTGGGATCCTGGCGGATCAGACGCTCCTGCAGAAGGAATTGGTAGAAGCGCTTCATGGCCGAGGTGAGGCGCGCGGTGGAACGCGGGCTGGAGCGCGCCACCTCGATGCGGTTGGCGAGGAAGGCCTGCAGATCGCCGGCGCCGGCCTCCGCCAGGGTCGCCCGCTGTGTTGCCAGCAGCCAGGCATCGAGCTGCGATACATCGCGCCGATAGCTTTCGATGGTGTTGCGTGCCAGGCCATCCGATAGCCACAGGCTGTCGGCGAATTGATCGACCAGGGGATTGCTGGAAACCACGGCAGCGCTCATAGCAGCAGATAACCTTCGTGCGTCAACAGCCAGCGCTTGATTGCCAGGGGGTCTGCCAGTTTGCCACCCATGAAGCCGCCGAGGCCATTGGCCGCGGTGATGCGGTGACAAGGCACCACGATCGGCACCGGGTTGCGTCCGCAGGCCGTTCCCACGGCGCGCGGGTTGGAGCCGATGGTCTCCGCCAGCTCGCCATAGGTGTTCACTTTTCCGGCTGGAATTTTTTGCATCGCATGCCAGACATCGAGTTGATGCTTGCTGCCGCTAAGGCGCAACGGCAGGTCGAAGCGGAATTTGGGATTGTCGAGATAGGACATCAGTTGCACCGTGGCCAGATGCGCGATGGTATTGGTGACCGGCGATTTGGCGGCGACGCTCGTCGGCAGAAAATGGATCGCCTGCACATGGGAATCGTCGGCGATCACGCCCAGCGTGGCAAACGGCGCCTTGATGCGCGCCTGGTATTGATCGATGGGCAGCTGGTAAATCATGTTCTTCAGACGGCGATGGGCTTGCGGATGTCCACGCCCGGCAGGGTCTGCGCCAGCAAGCGATCGAGCTGGGCTGCCGCCACCGGCGTAATCGAGGCGCCAGGATGGCGGGCACGCGCCGAGTCGAGAAGACCGCGGCGGCGCAGAATTTCCTTGCGCACCGCGACACCGGGTTGTTGCTCGAACACGATCAGCGCGGCGAAACGCGCATACAGGGCATGTACGCGTCCCCAATCCTGCGCCTGGGCGGCCGTCACCATCGCCATCAGGACTTCGGGAAAAGCAAAGCCGGTATTGAAACCCGCCGAACCGGCTTCGAGATCGAAAGGCGCATACAGCGCACCCAGACCGGTCAGGATCGGAACCTGTTTGTCGCCCATGCCTTCGATGATCTGGCGCAGTTTTGGCGCCGTTGGCACAGCCTCGGCCTTGATGCACTGAATCGCCGGAACCTCGCGCAATAAACGCAGGATCAGCGGCACCGACATATGCACTTCGCTGGAAGCGGGATGGTCCTGCAGCACGATCGGGATCGTCAGTCTCTCGGCAATGCGCCGGTAAGTTTCCACGATGCGTTCGTCGTTGGGCACCGCCTCCTTGCCGGGGGTGATCATCACCGCGTCCGCGCCGAGTTCGGCAGCGCGCGCCGCCAGATATTTGCCGGCCTGGGTGCCGCTGTGGCTGGTGCCGACCACAACGGGAGTGCGGCCGGCGACGACCCTGACGGCATGCGCGATCAGGGCGTCGCGTTCATGATCGGCAAGGCGGCTGGATTCACCCAGTACGCCGATGATGGTGACGCCGTCAACGCCAAGACCGACCATGAATTCCAGCAGGCGCGTCCAGGAGGCCAGGTCCAGGGTTTCATCGTCTTTGAAGGGGGTGGCGAGAATCGGCACGACGCCGCCGAAGCGGATGGTTTTCAAGGCCATGCTCCCTGGGACAGTGATAGCAATTGCTGATGCAGCGCGTCGGGAATGCCGATACCTTCGGCGCGCGCCTTGGCCTGCAAGGCGAAACGCCGTGCGCCCGGAAGTCGCACTTCAGGGTCGACCAGCATCGCCTCGATCAGCGCTTCAATGCGCGCGATGAACGCATCGCGCCCCGCGAATGCATCCGGGTCCAGCGCCAGAAAACCTTGGCCGAGTTTCATCGGCTGGCCCGTCTCGGTGAAGAAGGAATCGTTCTCGTAGCCGAACGCGGCCCCGGTCAGGGCCACACTCAGAAGTTCAATGATCAGCGCCAACATGGCGCCCTTGTTGCCGCCCATCGGCAACATGGCGCCGGCCAGCCCGGCCTTGGGATCGGTGGTGGGCTTGCCCTCGGCATCGACCGCCCAGCCCAGCGGAATCGGCTTGCCATCGCGTGCGGCAACCATCAATTTGCCGCGCGCGGCCTCCGACAGCGACAGATCAATCAGCAGCGGATCGTCGCGCCGCCGCGGAAACGCGGCGGCGATGGGGTTGGTGCCGAACAGCGCGCGCTTGCCGCCAGCGGCCGGCATCGCCGCCGGTGAATTGCCGAAGGCGAGGCCAATCAAACCGGCGGCCGCCAGTGGTTCGAGATGATAGGAGGCCATGCCGAAATGGTTCGAATTGGTGATGCCCGCATACGCCACGCCGAATTTGACGGCGCGCTGCCTGAGCTCATGGATGGCCAGTTCGCAGGCCGGGTAAGCCATGCCGCCGGCGGCATCGATCAGGCAGGCGCCACCCCGGTCGTTGACGATGCGGGGCACAGCGTCGCCATTGACGCGGGCATTGCGCAAATGCGCCGCGTACAAGGGCACGCGCGAGGTGCCATGCGAGGGGATGCCTTGTTCATCGGCGGCAACCAGGGCCAGCGCAGCCGATCGCGCTGCTGCCGGCGCGGCGCCTGCGCGTTCGAGCGCGCGGGTCGCCAGCGTCAGCAATTCGGGGGTGCTGCAGGCGGCCATCGTTATCAGTGAACGAGAAACTTCATCATGACAACGATTATGCCAGCCAGAAACAGCGTTTCCGCAATCATCAGTGCCACGGGTCGCCAGCCCAGTGCAGCAAGGTCCTTCAATGAGGTGCGCATGCCGATGGCAGCAATGGCGCAGACCAGCGCCCAGCGCGAGAATTCCCCGGCGGCGTTGAGCGCGGCGTGGGGAAGCGCGACAAAACTGTTGAGCGCGACCAACAGGGCGAACAGGCCGACGAACCAGGGCAATAACGGCGGACGCTTGCCTGCCGGCGCCGGCGATGTCCCGCGGTTCGCCCCGCGCAGGATGAAGGTAAGCGTCACGATCACCGGCAGCAGCATGGCCACGCGCAGCAGCTTGACGATGGTGGCAATATCGCCGGCCTCCTTGCCGATGCTGTAACCGGCGCCGACCACCTGGGCGACATCGTGGATGGTGGCGCCCAGAAAAATGCCGGCGTCCCGGGCGCCGAAGCCCAGGGCGCTGACGACCAGGGGATACAGCACCATGGCGATGGTCGACAGCGCGGTGACGCCGATGACCGCGAAACTGGTGTCGCGCTCGTGCTGCGGATGTCGAGGCAATACCGCTGCGATCGCCAGGGCGGCGGAGGCGCCGCAGATCGCAACGGCGCCGCCGGTGAGCACGCCAAAGTGGCGGTGCGCATGCGTCAGTCGCACGCAGACGGCGCCGAACAGCATGGTCAGTACTACGGCGAAGACGATCATCAGGCTGGTATGCAGCCCCAGTCCGGTAATGTCGCCGAAAGTAATACGCAGACCCAGCAGGGCAACGCCCAGACGAAGGACGATGGATGCCGCGAATTGAATGCCGGGCACGGTCTTGCCTTCGGTGCCCAGAAAATTGAGGGCCATGCCGAGCAGCAACGCAAACAGCATTGCCGAGGCGCCATAGTGCTCGGACAAAAACATCGCGGCGATTGCAACAATGCCGCTGGCGACCAGCCCGGGAACGAGCTCTTGAATGCGCTTGATGATCGGTTCTCGCTTGAGGTGATGGAAAGTGAGCAGTGTGACGGGATGCCTGCACCTGGGCAAGCGCGCCGCTCCAGAAAGCATCAGGCCGGAATTGATTCCGGCCTGATGCTTTCTGCGCCGGTCTGCGATTGCCTCAGGCGCTCTCGTACAGGCGCGTCAGCACGAACTCGCGGTGCCCCAGCGCCTCGGCGGCAGTCAAGCGCCCGTTCGCGGTGCGCAACATGCAATCGAGCAGCATATCGCCAGCTTGGCTCATATTGATATCGCGCCGCAGCAAGCCGGAGGTATCGACATCGATGTGCTCGGGCATTTCTTTCACGGTGCGCGGGTTGGCGCAGATCTTGATCACCGGCAGGATGGGATTGCCGATCACATTGCCCTGTCCGGTCGGGAAAAAGTGCACCACATAACCCGCGGCGGCGCACAGGGTCACCATTTCGGCAGCGGCGGATGAGGAGTCCATGAACCACAGGCCGGAATGGGTTGGCGTCTCGGCCTTGTCCAGCACGCCGTCGACAATGCATTTCTTGCCGATTTTCTGGATATTGCCCAGCGCCTTTTCTTCAATGGTGGTGAGCCCGCCCTCGATATTGCCCTTGGTCGGCTGCGACTCGGAGAGATCGCTCGTTTTGTGAGCGTCGATCACCTTCTGGTAACGGTCGAACACGAACTGGAATTGCGCGCGCACCTGGTCGTCGCGACAGCGCGCGGCGACCAGATGCTCGCCGCCGGTGAGCTCGGTGGTTTCACCGAACACCAGGGTGGAGCCCAGCGGGTAGAGCTTGTCGAAGGCATCGCCTACCGTGGGGTTGGCGCCGCAGCCCGAGGTGGTGTCGGATTCGCCGCATTTGGTGGACACCCACAACTCGTCAAGCTTGCAGACCTCGCGCTGCTTTTCGCTGGCCCATTGCACATATTCCCTGGCTTTGCGCGAAGCATTCATGATGGTCTTGTGGTCGCCGTTGCGCTCGACCCAGAAGCCTTCCACCGGCTTGCCGGTCTTCCCGATGCCATCGACGATTTTGCCGGTCCAGCCCGGCTCGATGCCGATGACGATGACCGCCGCCACATTGGGATTGGAGCCGGTGCCGATCAGGGTGCGGAAGTGCAGGTCCAGGTCCGCGCCGAATTGCAGACGGCCATAGGGATGGGGAATCGCCATCGCGCCCTTGATGTTATTGGCGACTGCTTCGCAGGCCGCATTCGACAAATCGTCGACCGGCAGGATGATGACGTGGTTGCGCACGCCGACGCGACCGTTTTCACGGCGATAGCCGAGGAATATAGTGTCTTTGGAGATCATGGGCTTACCACCGCTTGGTTTTGACGTTGTGTACATGCAGATGCTCGCCGATCCCGATGGGGGCAATCGTGCGACCGATGTCAACGCCGTACTTGATGACGGTGCCGCCCTTGCCCAAGGGCGCAATGGCCAGCTTATGACCGATCGGAATATCCTGTTTGGCGGCAAATTCGATTGTCTTGTCCTGGTCCATGATCCAGCCGACCAGCTTGTCGCCGGCCTTCACTCCCTCCACCACCACAACGCCGACTGAATCCCCCTCGTCGTGAACCACAAAATGAATCATCTGCTTCTCCTTGGCATGACAACTGTCCTGGCAGCAATTTAAAACGGCGTTGGGGGCAAGTCAACTATATGAGTTGTATGTTTATCGGGTCACGACTAGAATGCCCTGATGAACTCCAGTCGAGCGCAAGCCACTGCCGCGAAGGGCGGCGGCCCCCTGTACCAGGAGGTTCGCCACCAGATCATGGAGGCGATCGCCCAGGGCGTCTGGCAGCCGGGCACGGCGATTCCGCCTGAGGCTGAACTGGCGGCGCACTTCGGCGTCAGCATCGGCACCCTGCGCAAGGCGGTTGATGAGCTGGTGGCCTCGCAACTGCTGTTGCGCCATCAGGGGCGCGGGACTTATGTGACTCTGCACAATGCGCGCCGCCTGATGTTCCATTTTTTTCACATCGTCGGCACCGACGGGCGCAAGGATTATCCTGAGGTAGCCACCCTCGAGTTTCGCGCCGCGCGTGCGAATGCGGCCTCGGCCGCCTTACTGCAAATTCCGCCAAACGATCGCGTGTTTCGCATTCGCAATCTGCTCAGCTTGTCGGGGCGGGAGGTTATCATCGACGATATCACCCTGCCGGTTGAGCTTTTTCCCGGTCTGACCGAGCGCGTGTTCACGCAACGTGACAACACCATTTACCATCTTTACCAGAGCCGCTTCGGCATCAATGTCCTGCGTACCGATGAGCGATTGCGCGCTGTAACTGCATCGGCGGATCTGGCCAAAATTCTTGGCGTCGACGCAGGTTTTCCGCTGCTGCGTGTACAGCGTATCGCAACCACGTACCGGGATCGCCCGGTCGAGCTGCGCATGAGTCACGTCAATACCGCGCATTACGAATACGAAAACACATTCGGCAAGGCCGAGGGAATGACGGGCTGAGATATCGCTGGCGCTGCTGCTGGCCCGTGCGCTGGGCGTTAGCGGCGTATTCTTCGGCATGGTGCCTGTTTGCGGCACTGCCCACGGCCACGTCGGCCTATGTGCTGGGCGGTGACGGGCCGATGGTGGCGCGAGCTGTGACCATCAGCACCCTCGCCGGCATGCTGGCGATTCCGCTGGCTCAATTACGCGCACCTGTTCTAATGCATTGAAACGGAGATTGCTATGCGTCTGGACGATGAACGCGAAAGCAACAATATTGAAGACCGCCGCGGGGAGAGCGGTGGCGGCATCGGCCGGACCGGAGGGATTGGCATCGGCACCGTCGTGATCGCTCTGGCCGCAAGTTATTTTCTGGGGATTGATCCGCGCGTGGTGCTCGGCCTTGCCGAATCCGTGCAGAACGTGCAGCATTCGACGCCATCGACGCAACAGCATCGCCCGGTCGATCCTGCAACTGATCCGGATGACGCGACCAAGCGCGAAGTGCGCAAGATTCTCGCCAAGACCGAGGACACCTGGGGCGCGTTGTTTCGGCAAATGGGCAGTGCTTATCGACCTCCCACCCTCGTGCTCTATACCCGAGCGACTGCCACTGCCTGCGGTGCCGGGCAGGCGGCGATGGGCCCGTTCTACTGCCCGGGCGACGCGCGGGTCTATCTTGACATGGGTTTTTTCCATGAGCTCGAGACGCGTTTTCACGCCTCGGGCGATTTCGCCCGCGCCTATGTGATTGCCCATGAAATCGGTCATCATGTGCAAAACCTGCTGGGGGTCACCGGCAAGACCAATGCCTTGCATGCGCACATGAACGAAACGCAATACAACAAGGTATCGGTGCGGGCCGAATTGCAGGCAGACTGTTTTGCCGGCGTCTGGGCCTACCACGCCAATCGCGCCAAACCGTTTCTGGACCCGGGCGATATCGATGCGGCCCTGAATGCCGCCACGGCAATTGGCGACGATAAGCTGCAGCAGCAGTCGCGCGGAGTGGTAGTGCCGGATTCGTTTACGCACGGCTCGTCCGCCCAGCGCGTACGCTGGTTCAAGACCGGGTTTGAGGCGGGCAGCCTGAAAACTTGCGACACCTTTGCCGCGCAACCGCTATAGCACGCTTTCGAAATAAAAAAGCCGCGACGGATTTCGTCGCGGCTTTTTTATTCGGGGCAAAACAGTGCCGGCTTGACGGCAGCTTATTCGGTGCCCTTGGTCTGGGTGGACACGTAATCGAGTTTTTCCTTGATACGTGCCGATTTGCCCGAACGCTTGCGCTGGTAGTACAGCTTGGCGCGGCGCACATCGCCCTTGCGCTTGACTTCGATCGAGGCGATGGTCGGCGCGTATGTCTGGAAAGTACGCTCCACGCCTTCGCCCGAGGAAATCTTGCGGACAATGAACGAGGAGTTGAGGCCGCGGTTGCGCTTGGCAATGACCACGCCTTCGTAAGCCTGCACACGCTTGCGCTCGCCTTCGATTACGTTGACATTGACGATCACGGTGTCGCCAGGGGCGAATACGGGGATGGTCTTGTTCAAGCGTGCAATTTCTTCTTTTTCCAGCGTTTCAATCAGATTCATTTGCTTTCCTTTCGGTGATTAATGGCTATCGGCTTTGGCCGAGGCTTCTCTTGCCCGCCGCCGTTTACCCTTCGCACAGCGCCCCATGTTTGGATGGGGATGTGCGCTTTCTTTTTACTGCCCGTTGCATTGCTGCATCTGCTGCTTGCCGCTATTGCTTGCCGCGTTTTATCGCCTCAAGCAGTTTCAAATCTTCCTTGTCCAGCGTACTGCCTTCCAACAGGTCCGGCCGGCGCTTCCAGGTCCGCTCCAGCGCAACCTGATGACGCCATTTGGCGATTTCCGCATGATTGCCGCCCATCAATGCTTCCGGTACTGTTTTGTCATTCCAGATTTCCGGCCGCGTGTAATGCGGGTGATCCAGCCATCCTGCACGCGCTGGAGAAAATGAATCCTCCACCGCCGATTCTGCCGTATTCAATACCCCCGGCAACAGCCTTACCATCGCATCAATCAGCACCATCGCCGCCAGTTCGCCGCCCGACAGCACATAATCGCCGATCGAAACTTCCAGATCCACGCGCGCTTCGATCAGGCGCTCGTCGATGCCTTCATACCGTCCGCACAAAAACACCAAACCCGGCTCCGCGGCCAATCGACGGATACCTGCGTCCCGGATTGGCGCGGCTTGCGGCGTCAGATAAACCACTTTTGGCTTGTCCACACCGGCGTTCTTGTTCAAACTCAACTGCCGCTCAATCGCCGCATCAATCGCAGCATTCAAGGGCTCTGCCTTCATCACCATTCCCGGCCCGCCGCCGAAAGGGCGGTCGTCGATGGTGCGGTACCTGTCCTGCGCAAACTCGCGGGGATTCCAGCATTGCAAATCCCACACCTTGTCATCCAGAGCCCGGCGCGTGACGCCCGAATCGGCGATCGCATCGAACATTTCCGGGAACAGCGTGATGACGTCATAGTGTTTGGTCATCGCGCTCCCGAATTCAATCAGTAGTCCTTACCCCAGTTGACTGTGAGCATTTTTGCCGCACGGTCCACCTTCACAATCACCTCGTCGATGAAGGGGATCAATCGCTGCCCCCCTTCTGCTTCTGCCGACTTGACCACCAGCACATCATTCGCGCCGGTTTCCAGCAGGGTCTCGACACGCCCCAGTTTGTCGCCCAGGGTGTTGACGACCTCGGCGCCGATCAGATCGATCCAGAGGTATTCGCCTTCACCGGTTTCCCCCAGCCAATCCCGGGGTATCGCCACATCGCGCTTGCTCAGCAGTTCGGCCTCGTTGCGGGTATCACAGCCCTTGAGTTTTGCAACCACGCCCTTGGCGTTGACCGAAAATTCTTCGACTTCAACTTCTTCCCAGCCTTTGCCCGTCTGCAGGAACCAACTCGAAAATTCTTCGAGGCTATCGGTGAACTCGGTGTAAGTCTGCAGTTTGACCCAGCCCTTGATGCCGAATGGCGCCGCGATGCGCGCCATGATCACCGGGTCGGCGGGCGTGGCTTTCTTACTTGGCAACTTTTTTGCTGCGTTTGACCAGTTTCATTACCGCGTCGGAAGCCTGCGCGCCCTTGGCCTGCCAGAATTCGAGGCGATCCATCGCCATGCGGAAGCTTTCTTCGCTTTCGGCGGCAACCGGGTTGTAAAAACCGAGGCGCTCGATGAAGCGGCCATCTCGCGGATTGCGTGAATCGGCAACGACGATATTGTAAAAAGGGCGATTGCGGGCACCGCCGCGTGCGAGTCTGATAACGACCATTTACTGCTCCTTGTCATTTAACAATCCGTTGAGAACGGATAACGGGCCGGTTGCGAACCGGTAACGTGCGTTTCATCCAAAACTAAAACGCGGGTAGCCGTGAATTATATACAAAACAAGACGTTGCAGGCAAGCAGTATCGGAAAACCCGTCAACATTGCGGTTTGCCGCCTCGCGGCGGGGGGCCGAGGGCGTTACCTGGCCGGTGCCGTCGCAAGGCTGCGGTATCCCATTTGCCGATGGCCAGCAGCTTTGCATCATCGTGCCGCGCTCGATCCGGGTTCGGGCCTCGATAGTGGAATGCGAAAGGGGAGGAAAGGGGAAGGCGGATGGCTGGACATCAGCGCATTCCCGGCAACATCCCCTTCATGCCCTTCATCATCTTCGCCAGGCCGCCGCCCTTCATCATCTTCATCATTTTCTGCATCTGCTCGAATTGCGCGATGAGGCGGTTGACTTCCTGTACCTGCACGCCGGCGCCGGCGGCAATGCGGCGCTTGCGCGAAGCCTTGATCAGGTCCGGCTTGCGACGCTCCAGCGGAGTCATTGAATTGATAATGCCTTCGGTGCGGCGCAACTGTTTTTCCTGCACATCGGGTGCCAGCGAGGCGGCCTGTGTCATCTGCGCGGGCAACTTGTCCATCAGCGCAGACATGCCGCCCATTTTGCGCATCTGTGCCAGTTGCATCTTGAAATCGTCAAAGTCGAAGTCCTTGCCCTTTTTGACCTTGTCCGCAAGTCTTTTCGCCTCGTCCATGTCGACGTTCTTGTGCGCGTCCTCAATCAGCGACAGCACATCGCCCATGCCGAGGATGCGCGAGGCCATGCGGTCGGCATGAAAGGCTTCCAGGCCATCCATTTTTTCCGATACGCCGACCAGCTTGATCGGTTTGCCGGTGATGTGGCGGACCGATAATGCGGCGCCGCCGCGCGAATCGCCGTCAAGCTTGGTCAATACCACGCCGGTGAGTGGCAGGGCTTCGCTGAAGGCTCTGGCAACATTTACCGCGTCCTGGCCTTGCATGGCGTCGACTGTGAACAGGGTCTCGATCGGTTCGATCGCCGCATGAATCGCCTTGATCTCCGCCATCATGGCGGCATCGATGGCAAGGCGGCCCGCGGTATCGACGATCAGCACATCGTGAAAATGCGTTTTTGCCCACTGCTTGGCAGCCAGAGCAATATCGACAGGCTTTTGCGAGATATCGCTGCCGAAAAAATCGACGCCAACCTGCTTGGCAAGGGTGCGCAGCTGCTCGATTGCGGCGGGACGGTAGACGTCGGCGCTGACCAGCAGTACTTTTTTCTTGTGACGGTCCTTGAGTAGCTTCGCAAGCTTGCCGGCGCTGGTGGTTTTGCCCGCACCCTGCAAACCGGCCATCAGGACGATCGCCGGCGGCGTGGTCGCCAGATTGATGGGCAGGGCATTGAGCTGGGGCGCGGCGCCCGATTCGCCACCCATCAACACAATCAGCTCCGCGTGAACGATGCCGATGAGAGCTTGCCCCGGCGTCAGGCTCTGCAGAGCCTCGGCTCCCAATGCCTTCTCTTTCACCTTGGCGACGAAGTCCTTGACCACCGGCAAACCGACGTCGGCTTCCAGCAGGGCCATGCGCACCTCGCGCAGCGCATCCGAAATATTGTCTTCCGTCAGTCGCGACTGACCGCGAAGTTGCTTGACGATACCGGCAAGGCGGTTGGTGAGGCTATCTAGCATGGGGGGTCGTTTCGGGCATCGGATCGAGCGGGCCGTCCGAGCGGTATGGTGTAAACTCAGCCGTCAAAAATTGCGAAAAAACATGTCGAACATCGACCTTAATCTTACCACCGCATTCCTGTACTTCATTGCCGCCCTGAGCGCGTGGGCGGTCCACCTCAAGGCGGGGAGGGTAACGAGTTCGTCGCCTTTGCCGCTGCTTTTGCTGTGGCTGGCGATGCTGGTCCACGCGCTTGCATTGGGCGAAGCCCTGTTTCGCGGCCCAGGGCTCAATATCGGTTTTTCGCACGCCGTCTCCCTCATCATCTGGCTGAGCACGCTGAGCTATGTGTTGTTGGGCAACGACGCGCGCTTGACGCGCCTGGCCGTGCTGTATCTGGCCCCGTTTGCGGTAGTAGCTGCCGCGCTGCCGACGCTGATACCGGCCGAACACGTTGTGATGTATGCCGGCTGGGCGTTTCGGCTGCATCTGGTGGTGGCGATTCTGGCTTATGCCCTGTTCACGGTGGCAGCTTTGCATGCCCTGCTGATGTTGTTTCTGGAAAAACGTCTGCTTGAAGGTGCGCTGCAGGTTGGCGACGAGTCCCTGCCGCCGCTTCTGCGCGTTGAACAATTACTGTTCAAATTGCTGGGCGTCGCCTTCATCCTGCTCTCCGCAACCCTGGTGACAGGAATTTTTTTTTCCGAGGCGTTGTTCAGCAAGGCGTTCCAGGTTACGCACAAAACCGTTTTTGCGCTTCTGTCATGGCTGATCTTTGCCGGTCTGCTGCTTGGTCATTGGCGTGCAGGCTGGCGCGGCAAGGTTGCCGTGCGCTGGACGCTGATCGGTTTTGTGCTGCTGCTGCTGTCCTATGTCGGCAGCAAATTCGTGCTTGAGATCGTGCTCAGGCGCATCTGAACCGCTTTGGCGGGCAAAAAATGACGGATGAGATCCCCTTAAGCTGGCTGTTTGCGGCGCTTGGTGTATTGCTGGCCAGCTCCGGCTTCTTCTCGATGTCCGAGACCTGCATGATGGCCTTGAACCGCTATCGCCTGCGTTTTCTGATCAAGCAGGGCAGCCGCGGCGCGCGGCTGGCTGGCGCGCTCCTTGCCAAGGTTGATGAGTTGCTTTCCTTCATTCTTGCCGGCAACACGGTGATCAATGCGGCGACAACCATCTTGGTCGCGGAAATTTGTCGGCGACTGTTCGGTGGCGGCGAATATGTGCTGGCTATCGCCACAGGCGCGGCGTCGTTTTGCATCCTGATCTTTGCCGAAATCCTGCCGAAGATCCTTGGCGCGCGTTTTTCGGAAAAAATCGCGCTGGCTTCCAGTTATCTGCTGACACCGCTGATCATGGTCACCAAGCCGGTGATGTTCATCATCAATGTGATTGTGCGCGGCATTCTGAAAATCCTGCGCATCAAGCCGGCGGCGGAGGGCGTGCAGCAACTCTCCATGGAGGAATTGCGCACCCTGGTACTGGAGGGGGGGCAGTTCATCCCGAAGAAACACCAGAATATCCTGATGAACCTGTTTGATCTGGAAAACATGTCGGTTGACGACACGATGACGCCGCGGGCGCTGATCGAGGCTGTTGATATCAACGACCGTATCGAAGATATCCGCAATGTCCTGTCGACCTCGCATCACACGCGGCTGGTGGTTTACGAGGGGGATTTGTCGAATGTCGTCGGCATCGTGCATGTGCGCAAGGTGCTGAACGCCTCTCGCAAGGACCCGTTGGAAAAGGAGACGCTGCGCGAGATCATTCGCGAACCTTACTTCATCCCCGAGGGAACGCCATTGCTGCAGCAGCTTACGCACTTCCAGGACTTGCAACGGCGCATGGCGCTGGTGGTCGACGAATACGGTGAAATCCAGGGCCTGGTAACCCTGCAAGACATCCTGGAAGAGATTGTCGGGGAGTTCACCAGCCAGTCGCCGATGAACGCAGGTCTCTATCGCAAACAGGACGACGGCAGCGTGATCGTGGAGGGCTCTTGCCCTTTGCGTGTCCTCAACCGCAAGCTCGGTTTCAACTTTCCGCTCGACGGCCCCAAGACCATGAATGGGTTGCTGACCGAGCATCTGGAAGATATTCCGGAGCCTGGCGTATCCGTGAAGATCGACGATTACCCGATCGAAATCCTGCAGGTGCATGACAAGATGGTGAAATCGGTGCGACTGGCGTTGCCGGATGCGTCGCTTAAATCACACGCTGCCTGAATGTCTGTCAGTGAAAAATGTGCCGGTATTGCCTTGAGAGCCAGCAATCAAGTGGATGAAACGAATAGTGTGCGCCAACATATTGATTGGGCGGGTGCGCCCCATCTCGATTTCAAACACGGCCGGACAAATGACCGTCCCGTTGCGGGAGCAACCTTGCATCCCAAGGTCTAACGCCCCGGTTTCATTTGACGTTTTCCCGAAAAATCTGGATAATGCCGGGTTCCGTGGAGAGGTGGCCGAGTGGTTAATGGCAGCAGACTGTAAATCTGCCCTCTTACGAGTACGCTGGTTCGAATCCAGCCCTCTCCACCAGGGTTTCACGGGCAGGTGAAGCAGTCGAATCGGTATTGAATTTGCGCGGGTGTAGCTCAATGGTAGAGCAGAAGCCTTCCAAGCTTACGACGAGGGTTCGATTCCCTTCACCCGCTCCAGGATGCATGGATTTGCGATCCGGTTGGTCGTCAATATCCGGTACACAGCTCTTGTAGCTCAGTGGTAGAGCACTCCCTTGGTAAGGGAGAGGCCACGCGTTCAATCCGCGTCAAGAGCACCATCTTTGCAGGCGTAATGCGGCAGGTTTGCAATACGGTTGTGATTTAGCTGGCTTGTTAAATTCAGAGATTAACGAGAACGAGGAATAAGTAATGGCAAAAGGCAAATTTGAGCGTACCAAGCCGCACGTGAACGTGGGGACGATTGGGCACGTTGATCACGGCAAGACGACGCTGACGGCGGCGATCACGACGGTATTGTCGAAGAAGTTTGGTGGCGAGGCCAAGGCCTA
>DASWEY010000053.1:0-27017 GCA_036394575.1 Usitatibacteraceae bacterium
GATATCCACGCCGATCAGGCGCTGCGGCGCAAAGCGGTCTGCCAGCATCTTGAGCGCGCGACCCGAGCCGCAGCCGATGTCTACAATCACCGGAGGGCTCTCCGGCCGTGCCGGCATCAGCCTTTCGAGATCATCGATCGCCGGCTTGAGCACAAACTGGGCCCAGGTATCGGAACGCAAAAACCAGCGCCCGAAACGCGTTTCGGGGACATGCGGTGCAGTAGTGTTCACGGTGATCGAAGGCGGAAGCCGAGGGTGGGGACTGGGGGATTATAAATCGCCGTTTTCATATCCTGCCCGACAACCCTGCGCCTGGTATCAAAACCTTGATCCATACCGCCGCGCCCCACGTCGTGCATTCGAGATGAAATGTAACAACATGTCAGCAGCCGGAACAAATGAACTCATTATCAGTCAGTTTCAAAAATGAGGAGACTGGTTGTGAGATTTCTGCTTGCGTTGCCGTTTTTGGGTTTGTTGTGGATACCTTTTTATAATCATGAGTTGCCGGCGCTGTTCGGTTTCCCGTTTTTCTACTGGTACCAGTTTGCCTGGGTTCCACTGACGGCATTGCTGATCTGGATTGTCTATCGCCACGGCCTGGATAAAGGGGGCGAGTGATGGACGGCAGCATCCACTGGACCGCACTGGGCGTATTCGCCTTCTTTTTTGTACTTGTCACCGTCCTCGGGTTTGCGGCCTCGCGCTGGCAGGGCGGCAAGAGCGGCAAGGGCGCCCATCTCGATGAATGGGGGCTGGGCGGCCGCAATTTCGGCACCTGGATCACCTGGTTCCTGGTCGGTGGCGATTTCTATACCGCTTACACCGTGATCGCGGTGCCCGCCCTGGTCTACGTGGTCGGCGCCTACGGTTTTTTCGCGCTCCCGTACACGATCCTGGTGTACCCGATCGTCTTCATCATCATGCCGCGCCTGTGGCAGGCGGCGCGGCGCGCCGGCCATGTCACGGCGGCGGATGTGGTGTACGGACGTTATAGCTCGCGAGCACTGGAGTTTGCCGTTGCGCTGACCGGCGTGATCGCCACCATGCCCTATATCGCCTTGCAGTTGATCGGAATGGAGGTGGTGATCAAATCGCTTGGCCTGCGCGGCGAGCTGCCCCTGGCCGCTGCCTTCGTGATTCTCGCCCTTTACACCTACTCGGCGGGACTGCGCGCGCCGGCCCTGATCGCCTTTGTCAAGGACCTGATGATCTATATCGTCGTGCTGGTGGCGGTGGTGCTGGTGCCGATGAAAGTCGGCGGTTACGGCGCGGTATTCGCCGCCGCCGGCGACGCATTCGCCGCCAAGGGCGGCGCAACCGGCCTGGCGCTTAAACCCCAGCAGATGCTGCCGTTCGCCACGCTGGCGCTCGGCTCGGCCATGGCTGCCTTCATGTATCCGCATACGCTGACCGGCATCTTCGCGGCGAAAAGTGCCGATACGATCCGCAAGAACGCCGTCTTCCTGCCTGCCTATACGGTGCTGCTCGGCCTGATTGCGCTGCTGGGCTATATGGCCTACGCCACAAAAATCACCGTGCAAAGCAATAACGACGTGGTGCCGGCGCTTTTCAATGCGTTGTTCCCGGAATGGTTCAGCGGCTTTGCCTTCGCCGCCATCGCCATTGGCGCGCTGGTGCCGGCGGCGGTGATGTCGATCGGCGCCGCCAATCTTTTTACGCGCAATTTCTGGAAGCCTTATGTCAATCCGCAGGTGACGCCCGCCGGTGAGGCGAAGGTGGCGAAGGTTATCTCGCTGGTCGTCAAACTGGGCGCGCTGGTGTTCATCCTGTTCCTGCCGACCAAGTTCGCGCTCGACCTGCAATTGCTGGGGGGCGTGTGGATATTGCAGACCTTTCCGGCCGTCGTGTTCGGGCTTTTTATCGCCTGGTTCGATGCGCGCGCGCTGTTCCTCGGCTGGGCGGCCGGGATCGTCTCCGGCAGCTGGCTGGCGTATGCGGACGGCATCAAGCCGGTCCACACGCTGGTGTTTGCGGGCGACAGCTATACCATCTACACGGGCTTGCTGGCGCTTGCCCTGAACATCGCCGCTGCGGTGCTACTGCAACTGGCGCTCGGCAAGCGCGGCGCGCCCGGGCAAGCCGGTCTGCCCAGCCCTTCCTGACCGCTGCGTCCCATCGCTGGCGCGTTCGCGCGCCCGGCAGCATAGGCAGATCAAGCTACGCCGCTAATCACCCTTAAGAGGTGATCGACCTAAACGGGTTGATTAGTACGTTTTTATCAAAACGCAAGCGGCGACAGCATTGCGGCGGATGAATCCGACCGGCCGGCACGGTCGATCCGCCTAGGAGATTCCCCGATTTACCCCCGCGGGGTTTGCCATCAGAATGGCCCTGCAGCAACGGCTATCCGGACGCAGGGTGCCCCTCGTTACAGCAACGCGCCGTGCGACATGGGTTCCGGCACGACGCGGCCGGCCCGCGCCGGCTGCTGCGGTCATCTTCTTCTTGACGCAGGAGGTTCATATGGCTTCGTCAGACATCATGGAACAGTACAAGGCATTGATCGGCGATCTGGGAAATATCGGCGCCCGGTATACGACCGCGAATGGCTTCTATCTGTCGGTGGTTACCGCCTTGCTGGGCGTCATGGCGCTGGCCGAGTCCGGGAAAACGCTGCATCAGGTCAATTTTTTGCTGCTGATTTTTGTGTCGGTATTTGCGATGGTGATCTGCTTTATCTGGGCAAAGACCGTCGAGTTTTATGGCGGACTGTTCGGCGCCAAGTTTGCGGTGCTCAAGTTGATCGAGTTGCAGCTGCCGGTACAGGCTTATGAACTTGAGAGCGATGATATGAGGGGGAGAGGCCTTGAGCCTCTGACCAGGAATGAAATCAAGGTCCCCAGAATACTGGGCGCCTTTTTCATGGTCCTGGCGCTGCTGTGGGTTGGCCTGTGGTGGTACATGGGCAAGTAATTGCCGGCCCGACGGCGGGTAGCCGGTCTGTGTCCGCCTGGCGGTACGGGAAACATACGGCAACCGCAATGAAAATATTTTTCAATATTAGGTGAATCCCCGATTTACCTGCGTCGCGTTTGTGCGCAGAATCCGGACAGCAATTTTGGTTTCTGTTCGGGGATGCGGATGGCCGGCTGCGGTATCGACCGGGTTTGCGCAGCACACTCTGAGACCGCCGAGTCAAGGTGGCATGAGAGATTGTAGGCACGACTGTAGGGCCGGAGGCCGATGTGTCACGATCGTGGCCGTCGTACCCGGCCTTGATCATTCAATATCACCAAAAGGGAATTAAATGATGCGTAAATTGCTGCTCGCCACCCTTGTCGTCCAATCCTTTGTCGGCCTTGCCATGGCCAACGGCCGGGAAGTCCTCCCCCCGTCTGCCTCGCACGTTGAGGACCTCACGCAAACTTCCGGGCCGGAAATCCTCGGCGCCCACTGGACGCGTGAGTTCTACAATAGCCGACAGTTAAAAGCGGCGCGACCCACCAAATCGCCCAATATGACCTACCACGGCGGCAAGATCATGCCGACGGCCATTACCCAGGCCATTTTGTGGGGACCGAGTTGGGCCAATTCGACCTTTGCCGGCGACAAGATTACCGGCCTGGACAGCTGGTACACGGGGCACAGCAATTCGAACTACGCCAAAACTTCGGATGAGTACACCGGCACCAATGGCACCGTCGGCCCTACCACATCCCACCTCGGTCATATCATCGACACCTCGACCGCCACCGGCGGCAGCAACACTTCCGCGATTCTGGCTGAAGTCTGCAAGGTCATCACCAATCCGGATCCCTCTGGCAATGGCTATTACGCGGTCTACACCGATGTGAAGCGCGGCAACGCGGGCTACTGCGCCTGGCATAGCGCCGGCACCTGCGGCACCACGCCGGTACAGTTCGCGTTCTTCTTCAACCTCGACGGTGATGCCGGTTGCGACCCGGCCGATACCTCCGGCCTGCATTCCCAGGGTCTGGCGGCATTGGCCAATGTGACGGCGCATGAGCTGTCGGAAGCGCGTTCCGACCCGGCCTCGCCCGGCGCCTGGTATGACTCTGCCGGTGCCGAGAACGGCGACAAGTGCGCATGGACGTTCAATGTGCCGACCGTGACTTTCTCCAACGGCACCGCCTGGAAACTGCAGGGTGAATGGTCGAACGCCGCCTATACCGCCGGCACCGGCTATCCCAACTCCTCCGGCCAGAGGGGCTGCGTGGACGGGCATTGATCAGACTTCCTGATCGACTGTAGTTGCGGGCCGTTCGATACCTGGTGTCGAACGGCCCGTTTAATTTATGCTGGTGTTTGTGTTGCGACCTGGAGAACGATCATGCGGCTGCTGCTGATGGGCTTGTTATTGACGGCGGGTGTTAATGCGGTGGCGCAGGAACGCTTGCCGCCGGGGGTGCGCGGTGGCGATTCGGCCATGGCGACACGCAGCGTGAGCAAATATCTGCAACTCGAGCGTGATTTGCAGGACGCCATTCGCGATAAAAACGCCGACACGGTGAAACGCCTGCTGGCGGCCGATTTCGAAGTCCATGGTGGCGAGGGAATCAATGCGGCGTCCCTCGACGACTGGCTGCAACGCGAACTGCGTGCCACCATCAAGAGCGCCGGGGTGCGCGACATGAATGTGCGCGAATTCGACGATATTGCTGTCGTCAGTTTTTTCCTCGACCGCGGACAGACGGTAAAAGGCAGGATCGCGAGTTCGACATCGTATGTCGTCGACGTCTGGCGCCAGTCCGCCGGCCAGCTGCAGGTGCGCTACATCACCCGACCGGCGAAGCCGGCACCGGCGCCGAAACGGCCCTCGGGACGCGAATAAAATTCCGGATCCGGAAGTTTTCAGCGGGAATTCGCAACCCCTGGCATCCACGCACGCATGTGGACTGCCCCACCCAGAACGATCGGGTATTCAAAGTCAAGCATTGGTGCGGTGTTTGAGGCACTTTTGCTTCAAACACCGCGCCAAATGGCGTTCTGCATAATCGGCCAGGACTCGATTCGCGCGGCAGTCATTGGCCTGTTATTGCTGGCGATAAGGAGCGCGCGCCCGGCGCTTGCCGACGGGGTCCGGGTGGGCGGCGCGTAATTTTGCAACTAGTCTGCCCGGCTTGTCTCAGCCCCCGGCCGCCGCCTGGCGCAGCGCCTGTTCGAACACCTCCGGCGGCTGCCCGCCGGAAATGAGGTAACGCTCGTTGATGATCACTGCCGGCACCGCGTGGATGCCGTTGTCGAGATAGAAACGCTCGCGTTCGCGCACCTCGGTGGCATGGGTATCCGATTCAAGAATTTCCTTTGCGCGCACCGGATCGAGGCCGACTTCATCCGCCAGTCGAACCAGCACCGCATGCGAACCCGGGCTTTCCCCGTCGGTGAAGTAGGCGCGGAACAGCGCTTCCTTTAAGGCCAGCTGAAGCCCTTCCTGCTCGGCCCAATGCAGCAGGCGATGCGCATCGAAGGTGTTGTAGATGCGGTTGCGTTTGTCGAGGCGGAATTCGAAGCCGACGGCGGCGCCGCGTGCACGGATGTTCTCGCGATTGCTGGCGGCCTGCTCCGGCGTCAGACGATATTTTTTGGCGAGATGTTCGGTGGTGTCCTCGCCCTCGGCCACCATGTCCGGATTCAGTTCAAATGGCTGGAAATGAATATCGGTGGCAGCCGTATCGCCGAGGCGCCGGATGGCGTCTTGCAGGGATTTAAGGCCGATCACGCACCAGGGGCAGGACACATCGGAAACGAAATCGATTTTGATAGGGGCATTCACGGCGGGCCTCACAAGGGATTGGTCATCGTGGACGCGGCATGGCGGCGCATCCTGAAAGTGAAGATGCGGGTGGCGATGGCGTATTCAAGCCGCCGCGCAAAACCGCATGCGGAGGGACGTGCTGCAAAAACTTTCCGGCGCGCAACTGAAATATGAATGACACCGGTCTGTCATACAAGATGGGTAATGTTCGGCGGGCCGTTCAGCGCATTTTCTTCGTGTTTACAACACTCCCGCCCATCCCAGTCGAAAAGAAAAATATCGCCATGCCAAGACAATATTCTGCCATGTCGGCGGCCGTCGCCGCCGCATTAGCCGCCATTTTCCAGACGCAAACTGCTCGCGCGGAAGAACCGCAAAAGCTCCCCGCCGTGAGCGTAACCGCCAAGTCCGGCGCCTACCGCGAGGGCGACAAGGACAATGCCACCGCAGTCGCCCCGACCCAGGCCAGCCTGGATGCGACCCAGCCGCAGTCGATCATCACCCGCGAGTTCATTGAAAAATCGGTGGCGCCGACAGCCGAATACAGCCGCGTGGTCAATGTGGCGCCCAGCATGTCGGGCGATTCCGCCAATGGGCCGGGTCTGAGCGAAACCAAGACCACCATGCGCGGCTTCAGCGACGACCAGTACAACGTCACCTTCGATGGCATTCCCTGGGGCGATACCAATAACCCGGCGCATCATTCCACGTCCTTCTTTCCGGCATCCGTGATCGGCGGCGCCGTGGTCGAGCGCGGCCCCGGCAATGCCAGCAATCTGGGCTTCGCCACGTTCGGCGGTTCGATCAACCTGTTTTCGAAAAAGCCCGGTGCGGACAGCGCCGTCAGCGTGTTCAGCTCGGCCGGCAGCTGGAATACCTACCTGCTCGGCATTTCGGCAGAAAGCGGCCGCCAGGCCGAACTGGGCAATGGAACTTTGCAAGTGAACTTCCAGGAGCTGAGTTCCGACGGCTATTTGAGCTACAACAAGATTCGCAGCGACAACGCCACCGTCAAGTTCGAGCGGCCGGTCGGTACCAGCTCCACCTTCACCGCATTCATCTCGGCCAACAAGATCAATTATGTGCAGCCGGACAACAACGCCGGGCCGACCCTGGCGCAGGTTGCCAAGTACGGCAAGAACTTCAGCCTGAACGATGATCCGACCAGCTTCAATTACAAGGGGTTCAACCATACCGACAAGAACACCGACTTCGGCTATCTGCGCCTGCAGTCGAGCTGGGGCGAGTACTGGACCACGGATGCAACCGCCTATGCCTATGCCTACAACAACCAGACCATCTCCTCGACCGACCCGACCGGCCTGACCGCGCCGGGTACCAAGGCAGGACCGGTGGGCAACAAGGATATTCCGGGTATCGACAAGCAGAACAAGTACCGCGTGTACGGCGGCATTTTCAAGGTTACCCGACAGTTCAGTCCGGGCTTGCTGCGTGTCGGGGTCTGGGCGGAGCAGGCGAATACCGATCGCCACCAGTACGATATCGACCTGACGCTGGGCAACATCCCCGATCCGCGCGAGACCAAGCCGACACCGGTGCAGTTCCCGAGCGTGCTGTTCCAGCAGCAGTCGAAAATCGACAACACCCAACCGTTCGCGGAATTCGAATGGGCGCTTACTCCGGATCTCACCGTCACTCCGGGCGTGAAGAGCGTCAGCATCACCCGCTCGGTGGATGCGAGCGTCAACCAGACGACGCGCCTGCCGCAGAACACCTCGATGGATTACCGCAAGACGCTGCCGTTCCTGACCGTCAACCAGCAGCTGGATGGCGGTCTGGCGGCCTATGCCCAGTACGCCAAGGGCTTCCAGATTCCCGACCTGAAGTCGTTCTACATCGTGAATCCGAACAACAACAGCAGCGATCCGCAGACGTCCACCAACTATCAGCTGGGTGTCATCGGCAAATCGAAAAACCTGACCTGGGACATCGATGTTTATCGCATCGAGTTCAAGAACAAATATGTGTCGAACGGCCAGGCAGGCACGGCCGCGGCCTTTGTGAACCTGGGCGGCGCGACCTACAAGGGCATCGAGGCGCAGGCGACCTGGCTGCTCGGCTACGGATTTGCGCTGTATGCCAATGGCTCGGTAAATCGCGCGGCGGCGACCGATACCGGCAAGACCATTGCGAAGTCACCGGACATGACGGCGGCAGCCGGGCTGCTGTTCTACAGCGGCCCCTGGTCCACCTCGTTTATCTACAAGCGCACCGGTGCCGCCTACCAGCAGGATTACGCAGCCAATCCTGCCACCTACGATTATTACAAGGTGGCGGCCTACAACAATGCCGACCTCGGCGTCTCCTACACGATCGGCAATCCGCTGTCCGGCATGAAGGCGCTCAAACTGCAGATCAATTTCTTCAATCTGTTCGATCAGCAGAAAATCACGTCCATCAGCCCGGGCAAGATCCTGGCCGGCGATCAATACACCTATCAGGCGCCGCGCAGCTTTCAGGTATCGGCCAAGGCGGATTTCTGAAGCCGGGACGGACTGGATAACTTGTGCAATCGACATTCAACGGCGTCCAGGCGTGGCGCCGTTTTTTATTGAGGGAATCGAATATGTCGCGAGTCGTTAGTGGTTTTATTTTCCTGTTGTTGCTTGCCGGCAGTTGTCAGACGGTCGCGCCGTCGCCGGCCGCCGTCGCCACCGTCAGCAGCGAGTCACCCGTGGTGTTCAAGTTCGTTACGGTCGGCGATAGCCGCGGAGACCCGAAGCACGCCACCGCGCAGGACCGGGTCTGGTTGCAGGCGACCGCAGTCTGGAGTCGCATGCTGTTCGAAATCGAGCGACAACATCCGCAGGCGCTGATGTTCAACGGCGACATGATCTACGGCTATACGCCCGATGTGGGTGCCATCGACCGCCAGTATGCTTTCTGGCGCGGCATGGTTGCCGGCCTGATGGAACGCGGTACCTATGTATTGCCCGTAGCGGGCAACCACGAAGTACAATTGCCGCTGCCGAATGCGCAGGGCGGGACCGTCAAAAGAGCCCAGGTCGCGCATGAAAACGCCTGGCGCGCCAATATGGGCGACCTCATTCTCAATGAACCGCTGTGGCAAAAAATCGTCGGCGCTCCCGCGTCCGCTTGGCGTCTCGACAATACCCCGGCAATAGGCGTCGATGGCATCAGCACCGACCAGCGCCAGCTGAGTTATTCATTCGATTCGGGCGCGATGCATTTTGCGATGATCAATACCGATCCGGTGGGCTTCGACGAATCCGCGCCGGTAACCTGGCTGGAAGGTGATTTGGCTGCCGCACGCGCACGTGGGGCGAAACACTTTTTTGTGTTTGGCCACAAACCGGCGTTTACCTATTTCCCGCAAATGATCGGTACAAACAGCAAGGACGAGGAAGACGGGTTCGGCAGCAAGCCGGCGCTGCGGGATCGTTTCTGGGATTTGATGGAAGCCTATGGCGCCATCTATTTTTGCGGGCACCAGCATATTTATCATGCCTCGCAGCCGCGACTGGCGACGGGGGGCAAGGCCTGGCAGATCATCGTCGGCACGGCGGGCTCGCCATTGAATGTGAAGCCGGGCAAGTCGGCTGATCCGGTCGACTCGCTTTATGCGTGGGCCGAGGTCAGCGTGCGTCAGGATGACAGCATCAGCATCCTGGTACGCGGCTTTGATGACGCTGGCGGCAAGACCATTGCCATTGATCGCTGGACGATTGCGCCGGCGGTCCGCTGATGGCCGGCGCGCTGCCTGTAGAGCGGCCTGCTGAATCGGCCCGATCCCCGACATCAGCCGACTTTTGCTTTCAGGCTTTCCTTCCACGCCGCCAGTACCTTCGCTTCCTGCTCCGGCGAGAAGGCGAGTTTCACGCGCCCCTTCTCTTCCTTCAACTGCCCTTGGTACCAGGACAGTGTGTCTTTCACTGTCAATTCCACCGGTCGAAAGCGCAACCCGGCCTTGATGGCGCGCGCATTCTGCCAGGTATGAAAGCCCTTGGTGTCGCCGAGATACGGTGACCAGATCGGGAACTCCAGATCGCTCAGCTTGGCAACAAATTCGCCGGGCACCCAGGTGATGCTGCCGGGGGTCCTGGTTGCGGCCCGGCAAGCCTCGATGACACGGCCCCAGGGCATGCGCTTGTCCGGGCCGAGCGCATTGAAGGTGCCGATGGTGCTGTTCTCGACCAGCAGCACCAGCCACTCGGCGAGGTCGCGAACATCGATCAATTGCAGCGGGTCGCCCGGCGCACCGGGCGCCGCGATTTCACCGCCCCGGTCGAAGCGCACCGGCCAGTAGGTGAAGCGCCCGCTGGGATCGTCCGGGCCGACGATATAGCCTGGGCGCACCATGGTGGTCCGGCCGGGCAGGGCCTTTTCGGCTACCTGTTCGCATAGCGCCTTGAGCCCGCCATAGTTTTCGAAACTCTGGCCCATCGTTTCCACGGCAGGATCGGTCAGCTTGGCCAGAGGCGTATTTTCATCGCCATTTTCAGGCACCGGTTCCTGATAGGCGCTGATGCTGGAAATATAGATGTATTGCTTGACGCGTTTGGACAACAGCTGCGCGGAAGCACCGACCATGCGCGGGTAGTAGCCGGAGTCGTCGATCACCGCATCCCATTCGCCGCTCTCCAGCGATTTGAGGCCTTCGCCCTTGCTGGGATCGCGATCGCCAAGGCGTGTTTCCAGATTGGGAAACAGGCCGGGCCGGGTGCGGCCGCGATTGAACAGGGTGAGCTGATGGCCGCGCGCCTGCGCGGCGGCGACAATGGCCGGGCCCAGAAAGCCGGTGCCGCCGAGCACCAGGATGCGTTTGCTGTTGGGATTGGCGGTAGCGACGCGGATGCCGAATACGGAAAGTGCGGCAGCCGAGGCGGCCAGCTTGAGCATGCGACGGCGGGACTGCGACATGATGTGTTCTCCGATGGAATGATCGTGGCAATGCGTCAGTTTACCGAAGGGCCGCGCGTTGCGTTTTTTGCGCTATCGTAGGATCGTTCTCGCAAAGTCGAATTGGAAAAATTGATGAAAGCCGTGGTAAACATCGCCGGAAAATCGCAGCCGGGCGGGGCATGAGCGCCGCGGCCAACCTGGAACTGTTTGCCGATGCGGTGGCGCCGTCACGAGAGCAACTCTGCCCGGGCGCCATGATCCTGCGCGGCTTCGCGCTGCCCGATGCGGCCGCCCTGATCGCGGCCATCGAGTCAGTGACGCAAGCGGCACCGTTCCGGCATCTGGTCACGCCGGGCGGGTTTAGCATGTCGGTGGCAATGAGCAACTGCGGCGCGCTGGGCTGGGTGAGCGATCGCCGCGGTTATCGCTATGACCCGGTCGATCCGCAGAGCGGCCGGCCCTGGCCGCCGATGCCCGACGCATTCCTGACCCTGGCGCGCGCCGCCGCCAGCGCCGGCGGCTTCGACAATTTTCAACCGGAGGCCTGCCTGATCAATCGTTATGAGCCCGGCACGCGTCTGACCCTGCACCAGGACAAGGATGAACGCAATTACGATCAACCCATCGTCTCCGTCTCGCTCGGCCTGCCGGCCGTGTTCCAGTTCGGCGGCTTGCAGCGCAGCGATAAAACCTTGCGCGTGCCGCTGATGCACGGCGACGTGGCGGTATGGGGTGGGCCGGCGCGTTTGCGCTATCACGGCATCCTGCCGCTGAAACCCGGTCATCATCCGCTGCTCGGTGCACAGCGCATCAATCTGACTTTTCGCCGGGCGCGCTAGCGGAAAACACCGGGGAGGACATCAAGGCGCCAGCGGCATCACAAAGCCGATGGCCTTGAGCGGCTCGCGGTAGAACTCGCGCGTCTGCAGGTTCGGGAACAGGAAGCTGCGGTAGGCCGACCATGACGCATCCTCGCGGTAATTGGTGCGGACCTTGCAGCCCGCGCACTCCCCGGCATAAAACACGGCGAGGGCCTTGTCGATCCTGGCCTTGGTCGATATCGTGTTTTTCACATAGATGTAATTTTGCTGCTCGCCGCCGTGTGTGAACGAGCCGGCAAAGATGGCGGGCGCCACGGCCCGGATCGCGGCGAAGGTCCTGTTCGACAGCAACTCGAGGCGCTGCACATCGCCCGGCTCCGGCAGGCCACCCGGCTGACTGCTGGCAAAACGGGTGCCGGTCACCAGCAGATGCGTGTATTCCGCCCGTGGCGCTTGTCGGTAACGGTTCAGGTCAAGCCGGATCGAGCCGGGGCCGTCATCATAGCTGGCCAGATAACTCCACCATAGTTCGCCCGCGCCGGCTTTGGCGGGAGCCGCGGGCGCCGCACGCAAGCCAAAACCGGGGACCAGCATAAACAGCGCGGCAATGACGGCAAAAAAGAAAAGGGCGCGACGACGCATGCCTGACCCCGATCGAAAGGTGAATGGTGCAGCCGCATGGGTTTGTGGCAACTGGCAGTGGCAATTGCAATTTACGCAGGCTGCGACGTTACCCCTTACAGACAAAACCGGCGCCGGAAAGTTCGGTAACCCGTTCTGGCGCTATCGCCTATACTCTTGCGCAAATCCGTCGCCCCCACGCTCAATACCGCTCGCGCTCCCCATCATCCATTGTGCCGAATCCCCTCATCCCGCCAAGCGTCGCAGCGCCCCCCGGTCTTATCGCCCGGCTGGTGATGGTACGGCGCGGCGAAGGCCGTGCCCTGCTCTTTGCCGGCGCGTATTTTTTCTTCCTGTTGTTCAGCTTTTATCTGCTGCGCCCGGTGCGCGAGGCAATGGGCATCGCGCGCGGCGCCGACAAGCTGCCCTGGCTGATGACCGGCACCATGCTGGCCATGTGCATCGCTTACCCGCTGCATGCGGCCATCGTCTCAAGGATGTCGCGGCGGCGTTTCATCCCGCGCATCTGCCATTTCTTCGCCTCGCATCTGCTGATCTTTTTTCTGCTATTCAAATTCCTGCCCGATCACGGCGGCGCGGGCCTCGGCTATGTCTTCTACATCTGGCTCAGCGTGTTCAACCTGTTCGTGGTCTCGGTGTTCTGGGGTTTCATGGCCGATGTGTTCGACGAGGAGCAGGGCAAGCGCCTGTTCGGCGTGATCTCCATCGGCGGCACGCTCGGCGCCATCGTCGGCGCCGCGGTGACGGATTCGCTGACGCGCGGCAGCTTCGGCCTCGGCATCGAGCCATCGGGTCTGCTGTTGATTTCGCTGTTTGTGCTGGAATTGGCGGTGCTGTGCATGCTCAGGGTCGCCGATGCCTTCGGCCTGGCCGGTACGGGCGGCGGTGCCAGGGAACCCGGGCCGCGTCTCGTGGAAGGGCTGCGCCTGATCGCCGGTTCGCGCTATCTGCAGATGATCTGCGTGTACATCGTGCTGTTCACCATCACCTCGACCCTGCTGTATCTGGCGCAGGGAAAAATTGTCGAGGACAGTTTTGCGGGTGCCGCCGCGCGCACCGCCGCATTCGCGCGCATCGATCTGTGGACCAATGTGCTCACCCTGCTCACGCAGGCCCTGATCACCGGCCGCCTGCTGCAGGCGATGGGCGTGGCGCGCGTGCTGCTGATCCTGCCGCTGCTGACATTGACCGGCTTTGTCGCGCTGGAAATCTGGCCGGTATTTGCCGCGCTGGCGATGGTGATGGTGCTGCGTCGCGGCCTACACTATGCCGTCGACCGCCCGGCGCGCGAGATCCTCTACATCCCGCTGGGCCCTGAGGAAAAATACAAATCCAAGACCTTCATCGACACCTTCATCTATCGCGGTGGCGATTTTATCGGCGTGTGGACGCCGACGCTCTTGACCATGCTGGCGATTCCCGTGGGCGCGGTCGCCTTGCTCGTTTCAGGCGCCTGGATCGGCGCGGGGATATGGCTGGGGAAAATGGTGCGCGGGCGTTCCTGAACAGCAAGCACAGACAATCCGCCGGCGCGCACTTGTGCTATTTTCTGCGCTATTCACTCAATCCCGGGAGCCTTCATGCCCATCGCCCAGACCATATTGCCCCATAGCAAAAGCCTGTCGCCGGGATTCGACGTCAGGCGCTCGCTGCCCTCGGCCATTCGCCAGTCCGTCGGTCCCTTCCTGTTCTTCGATCATTTCGGTCCCATCACCGCGCAGCCCGGCGACAACCACGATGTGCGGCCGCATCCGCATATCGGTCTGGCCACGGTCACTTATCTGTTTGAAGGGGCGATGGTGCATCGCGACAGTCTCGGCATGGTGCAGCGCATCGAGCCCGGCGCGATCAACTGGATGACGGCCGGCTCGGGCGTGGTGCATTCCGAACGCACGCCGCCCGATCTCGTCGACCGGGTGCGGCGCTCGCATGGCCTGCAACTCTGGGTAGGCCTGCCCAGGGCCTTTGAAGAAACCCCGGCCTCGTTTGCGCATACCGACGCAGCCGATATTCCGGTGTGGGAGGGTGATGGTGTAACGGTGCGTGTGTTGATCGGCGCGCTGCATGGGTTGGCGTCGCCGGTGCGAACTTTTGCGCCCACCCTGTATCTGGATGTCGCCGCCGCGGTCGACAGCACCTTCGCGCTGCCGGGCGAGGTGGCCGTCGAGCGCGCCATCTACTCGGTGGACAACGCGCTGATGGTGGATGGTGTGGCGCTGGAACCCTTCACCCTGGCGGTGCTGGAGCCCGGCGCCCCCGCGCGCATCGGCGCGCCGACTGGTGCGCACTTTGTGGCGATCGGCGGCGAGCCCATGGACGGGCATCGGCATATGTGGTGGAACTTCGTGTCGTCCAGCAAGGAGCGCATCGAAGCCGCCAAGCAGGCCTGGACGCAGCAGACCATGGGGCGGGTGCCGGGCGAGACGGAGTTCATTCCGCTGCCCTGAAGGAACGGTTCCGCAATAAAAACAGGGGCCGCCGGATGCGCGGCCCCTGTTTTTTATTGCGCGGATGCAGGCGCAGTTTACGGCGATTATTTGCGCACTTCGGCGTCGTGCTTTTCCTTGAAGATGCGCTTGCTCTGGCGATTTTCCGAGGCCTGGATGCGCGCCTCTTCTTTCGCGCCGACATGGCCATCGCGTCCGGCGCGCGCTTCGCGGCGATCCACCTTTGCCTGGCCGCGTTCTAGTCCCGCCACTTCGCGCTTGTTCAGCGAACCGCTCTTCACGCCATTTTCGATGCGCTGCTGTTGATTGACATTGCGTTGCACATCGGCCTGCATGCGTTGCGACGAGGCGGAATTCGGATTACCGGTCTGGTCATTGGTCTTGAGTTTTTGAATCGCCGCCGACTCGCGATTCTGGTCGGCCTGGATTTTGGCTTTTTCCGCCGGCGTCAGCTTGCCGTCCTGCAAGGCGCGCGCCTGTTCGCGTTCGATCTTCGCCTCGCCCTGTTCCAGCTTGGCGGCTTCCTTGGTGGTAAGCTCGCCCGATTTCAGGCCTTGCTCGATGCGCTGCTGCTGATTGACATCGCGCTGCACCTCGCTGCCGGTGGTCTGGGCCTGGGCAGTGCCGAGGGTGGCCGCAGAGAGCAGGGCGGCGCAAACGGCGGAATGAAGCTGGATCTTTTTCATGATCATTGCCTTTTCATTGAATTTGAAATGTTGAAATGTGAGATCGCTGGATACAGCGATAAGCGCTCAACGCGTCGCGTGCAAGTTCGCAAACAAGGGATGGTGACAAGTTGTAACGGCGCGCCGTCGCCCTGCGGCGACAATGCCGTTAAGCAAGCAAAACTCAAGCACTGGCGCGGCGTTTGGGGCAAAAATGGCCGGAAAGGCGCGCCAAATGGCGTTCTGCACATTCTTGCCGCATGCCGGGTGTTGCCTGGACAGCGTTGTTTTTTCGCCTGTTGACGCGTTGACTTTGCACCGGGAAAGGAGAAAACTGCATTGGTGGAGAGTCGTTTTCGTCTTGCGCAACATCGTCCGGCCGCTGCTTTCCACAGCTCGTATTTCCTCATAACCGAAACGGAGAGGTGATCATGAGACGCAGAATGTATTTCGTTCTCCCCGACGTCGCCACCGCCGAGCAGACCACCAATGATCTGCTGCTGGCGCGCATTGAAGAGCGTCACATCCATTGCCTGGGATGCCGCGGCACAGCGATGGGCGATTTGCATGAAGCCGGCGTTTGGCAAAAGACCGATCTGGTTCACGGTACTGAGGTTGGTGTGGTCTGCGGCGCCTTGGGCGGGGTGGTGCTGGGCGCCTTGTTTGCCTATGTTCCGCTGCTCGGCCATACGGCCTTGTCGCCTGGGTGGATTCCCTTGATGGCGCTGGGCGGCGCGGTGTTCGGCGCCTGGTCGTCCAGCTTGATCGCGTCCTCCACCCCGAATTCGCGGCTGCGCATGTTCGACGCGGATTTCGCGGCGGGCCGCATCCTGATGATGGTCGATGTTCCGGCCCGCCAGGTCGAGAAGATTCGCGGGTTGGTTGAGCGCCGTCACCCGGAGGCCGCTCAGCGGGGGCTCGAACCGGCGGTGCCGGTGTTTCCCTGAGGAGTACGACCTGCCGACAGTGGCGGTAAATCTGCCGTCGCATCGGTAACAACAATGCGGGGTTTGCTATTGTGTGCGCTCGATCCCCCGCGCGCCGCAAGCCCCGCCATGTCCACATCAACGCCCGCACCACTGCCGCTGCGCACCCGCGCGGCGCTGTTCACGCAACTTGCCGCCCTCGAAAATGCCGGACTGCCGGCGGCGCGGGCCTTTGCCATGCTGGAACTCGAGGGCGAGGCGCAGTCGCGCATCGCCCAAACGCAGCAACTGCTGGCGCGGCGCGGCGATATTGCCGCAGCAGGCGAGAGCAGCGGGCTGTTCACCAAACTCGATGCGCGTCTGATCCGCGCGGCACTGCTGGCCGGCAGTCCCGGCACCATGTACCGGCGCCTGGCCGAGGTTTACACCCAGCGCGCGGCACAGTCGGCGACAGTGAAATCGCGGCTGCTGCTGCCCGCGTTCCTGTTTCTGGCGGCATTGTTGATCGGGCCGCTGCCGGGCTTCATCACGGGCACCATCGGCATGGGCGCTTATGCCTGGAAAATCCTGCGGCCCCTGTTGCTGACCGGCGTATTGATATTGTTAGGACGCCAGTTGCTGCCGTATTTGCCGCCGTTCAATCGAATCAATGCGCGGCGCAATCGCCGCGACTTTTTCGAGAGTCTCGCCCTGATGCTCGAGGCCGGCATCCCCATGCTCGAGGCCCTGCCGGCCGCGCGCGACATCATCGACGACGCCGGGATAAAACGCGAATTCGCGAGCATCGCGCCGCGGATCGCGAAAGGGGCCACGCTGGCGCAGGCGCTGGCCGCGCTGCCGCGAGGGGAGGATGCGCATCTGGTTTCCTTCGTCGAGACCGGCGAGCAAAGCGGCACCCTGCCGGAAATGTTGTTTCGTCATGTCGCCCTGGAAACGAATTCGATCAACGATTTTTATGCGCAGCTTGCGGTCTGGGCGCCGCGGCTGGTCTACGGGCTGGTCGTGCTGTGGATGGCCTATAGTCTTGTCAGCGGGCCCGGTATGGCGCCGCAGCTGCCGGCCGAGCTGCGCTGAGTCGCAGCGTATCGGTATAGCCCCTGTTGCCGGGGGCGGCCGTCCCGCTTACAGCAGTTCGATGCCGTCCAGGTTGGCGACGCACTGCTCGCGAACGATACGCATCAGGTCCTGGGCAAAAGGCCGCTTCATCAAGGCTTTTGCGCCGGTGGCGTACAGATCGGACCACAGGCCGCTGCGGCCGATGCGCTTGGCTAGCACATAATCCTGCTCGATATAATTCTTGAGCCCCCAGTTGGGCAGGGCCGCCAAGCCGCGCTTGCTGGCAACCAGCTGCAGTATGGCGATCGTCAATTCCGCCGTGCGCCGCTTGAACGGCACACCGGCCGGCTTCAGTACTTCGCGGATCATGTCGATGCGGTCTTCCGGCACCGGGTAGGTGATCAGCGTCTGGTTGGCGAAGTCGCCCGCCTCCAGGCTGCGCCGTGATCGCAGCGCATGATCGACCGGCAGCACGCCCAGGATTTCGAAGCGGAACAGCGGCTGCGAGACGACCGCGCGCGAGCCCGGCAGCTTCGAGCCGATCACCAGATCCGCCTTGCCCTTTTCCAGCAGCGCCAGCGGCGCGCTGTGGAAGCCCGCCACCAGGTCAACCTCGACCTCGGGCCATGCCTGGCGGAATTCGTCGAGCACCGGCATCAGCCAGTCAAAGCAGGTGTGGCATTCGAGGACGATGCGCAGTTCGCCGGAATGGTCTTCCTTGAGACGCAGCAGATCGCGCTCCGCATCGGCGACCAGCGCGATCGCCTCCTGCGCCAGCCGCAGCAGGCGCGTTCCGCCCGGCGTGAAGCGCAGGCCGGTGCTGGTGCGCTCGAACAGGGAGATCGCGTAATGTTTTTCCAGCAGCTTCACCTGGTGCGACAGCGCCGACTGGGTCAGGTAGACCCGCTCGGCGGCGGCGGCGAGCTTGCCGGTTTCGGCGATGGCGAGCAGAGAGCGCAGATGGCGCAGTTCGATCATGAAAAATACCGATATGAATAATATTCAAGTATCGCATAGAAATTTTCATTTGATTCGTATCGCGGCCGGCCGCAAACTCTGCGCACATCAACCGGAGAGGCAATATGGCTACCACGCACATCCTGGGGTTTCCCCGCATCGGCTCGCGCCGCGAACTGAAGTTCGCGCTCGAATCGTGCTGGCGCGCGGAAGCGGACGCCGGCTACCTGCAGGGCATCGGCAGGCAATTGCGCGAGACGCACTGGACCGCGCAGGCGCGGGCGGGACTGGCCTGGGTCAGCGTCGGCGATTTCAGTTTTTACGACCATATGCTCGATATGGCGCTGACGCTGGGCGCGACGCCGGCGCGTTTCGGCGAGGCCGCGCCGGCGACAAACTTCGGCGACTACTTCGCCCTGGCCAGAGGCCGGCAGGACAACCATGCGATGGAGATGACCAAGTGGTTCGACACCAACTACCACTACCTGGTGCCGGAGCTGCGGATCGGGCAGGCGTTCCGTGTCGATGCCGGGCGCTTGCTCGGGCAAATCGCCGAGGCGCGGCAGGCCGGACACGCCGTCAAACCCGTGATTGTGGGGCCGCTGACCTTTTTATGGCTGTCGAAAGTGCATCAGCCGGGCGCCGATCGCCTCGCGCTGATGCCCGCCCTGGCCGCGGCTTATGCCGAATTGCTGGCGACGCTGGCGGATGCGGGTGTGGAATGGGTGCAAGTCGACGAGCCGGCATTGGGCATGGATCTGGATGCCGCCTGGCTGGCGGCTTTCGAAGCGGCGTACCGGACATTTTCCGCGCGCCGCCCCAAGTTGCTGTTGACGAGTTATTTTGCCTCGATCGATGAGTTGGCTGGTCGCATCGCCGGGCTGCCGCTGGACGGCATTCATCTTGATCTGGTACGCGCGCCGCAGCAGCTGCAGACGTGGCTCGAACAGCTGCCGGACAACTGGGTGCTGTCGGCCGGGGTGATCGACGGCCGCAACATCTGGCGCAGCGACCTCGACAAAGTGCTCGCGGTGTTGAAACCCCTGCACCGGCGGCTGGGGGAGCGCCTGTGGATCGCGCCCTCCTGTTCGCTGCTGCATGTGCCGGTATCGCTGGCAACGGAACGGGACATGGACGAGGAACTGCGCAGCTGGCTGGCGTTCGCCACCGAAAAGCTGGAAGAATTGCACCTCCTGGCCCGCGCGCTTGACGAGGGCGACGCGGCGGTCGGCGAGGCGCTGGCGGCATCGCGGCAGGCGCTGGCAATGCGGCGCGGCTCCAGGCGCATTCGTAACGATATCGTGCAGCGCCGGCTGGCGCGAACCGAGGTTGCGCTTACGCGCCGCGGCAGCGATTTCGACACCAGAATCGCCAGACAGCGCGCGCAGCTGCAGCTGCCGCCCTTGCCCACCACCACCATCGGCTCGTTCCCCCAGACTGCGCATATCCGTGCTGTGCGCGCCGCGTACAAACGGCGCGAGATCAGCGAGCTGAACTATCTCGAGGCGATGCGCGCCGAGATCGCCGTGGCGGTCGAACGGCAGGAGGCGCTGGGCCTGGATGTGCTGGTTCACGGTGAGGCCGAGCGCAACGACATGGTCGAATACTTCGGCGAAAGATTATGGGGCTATGCGTTCACCGACAACGGCTGGGTGCAGAGCTATGGCTCGCGCTGCGTCAAGCCGCCGATCATTTACGGCGACGTCCATCGCCCGGAGCCGATGACCGTGGAGACCAGCAAATACGCGCAGTCGCTCACCGCCAAGCCGATGAAGGGCATGCTGACCGGCCCGGTAACGATGTTGCAGTGGTCGTTTGTGCGCGACGACCAACCGCGCGCCACCACCGCCATGCAGCTGGCCTGGGCCATCCGCGACGAAGTCGACGACTTGCAAAAAGCGGGCATCCGCATCATCCAGATCGACGAGCCGGCGTTTCGCGAGGGCCTGCCGATCAAGCAGCGCGACTGGGCCGGCTATCTTGAATGGGCGGTGCGGGCGTTCAAGCTTGCCGCCTGCGTGGCAGAGGACGAGACGCAGATTCACACGCATATGTGCTATTCCGAGTTCAACGATATCCTGCCGGCGATCGCGGCCATGGACGCGGATGTCATCACCATCGAGACTTCGCGCTCGAACATGGAATTGCTGGATGGATTCGCGACCTTCGAATACCCGAACGAAATCGGTCCGGGGGTGTACGACATCCATTCGCCGCGCGTGCCGGATGTCGGCGAAATGACCAGACTGCTTGAGCGCGCCTGCAAGGTGATTGCGCCGGCGCGGCTGTGGGTGAATCCCGACTGCGGATTGAAGACCCGCGGCTGGCCCGAGACCGAGGCGGCGTTGCGCAATATGGTGGCGGCAACGCATCAATTGCGTGCCGGGTTTGCGGCAAAGGAAGAGCCCGCGAGCGCCTAGCCTCGACGCTTCGATATCCGCGGGGCTTGCAAAAAAAGGGCGAACGCAACGCGCGCTCGCCCCATGGCTATCTTCTATCTTGCTTCTACCGCAGACTACTTGGCCAGCTCGATCAGCAATTGCGCGGGCACCACCGCATAGTGGTCGAATTGCATGCTGAAGCTGGCGCGGCCCGAGGTCAGCGAACGCAGGCTGCCGATGTAGCCGAACATCTCCTTCAGCGGCACCTGGGCGCTGATGACCGCGGCGTTGCCGCGCGCGGCCTGGCCGCGCACCAGGCCGCGACGCCGGCTGATGTCGCCGATCACGTCGCCGACATGATCTTGCGGCGTAATCACTTCGACCGCCATCACCGGCTCCAGTATGGTCGGCGCGGCCACGCGTACCGCCTCGCGAAATACCGCGACCGCGGCCAGCTCGAAGGCCAGGGTCGAGGAATCGCGCTCGTGGAAACTGCCATCCAGCAAGGTCGCGCGAAAGTCCACGCAGGGATAGCCGGCCAGCACGCCGGTCTCCGCGGCGCGGCGAATGCCGGCTTCCACGCTGGGGATGAACTCGCGTGGCACCGCACCGCCGTGGACGGCGCTTTCGAACTGCACGCCTTCGCCGCGCGGCAGCGGTTCAAGGCGCACCACCACCTCGGCATACTGGCCGGGACCGCCGCTCTGCTTGCGATGCAGATGGCGCATCTCGACCGCCTGGGTGATGGTCTCGCGATAAGCCACCTGCGGCTTGCCTACTGTCACGTTGACGCGATAGCGGCTGCGCAGTTTTTCCAGCGTCACTTCGATCTGCAGTTCGCCCATGCCCGACAGCAGGGTCTGACCCGAATCCGGATCAAGGCGCAGCTTCAGGCTGGGATCTTCCTGCACCAGTATCTGCAAACCTTTCAGCATGCCCTGCTGGTCCGCCTGCGTTTTGGGCTCGATGGCCACATCGATCACCGGCTCGGGCGCGATGATACGCTCCAGCACCAGCGGATGCGCCGGGTCAGCCAGCGTCTCGCCGGTGGTGGTCGCTTTCAGGCCGGCCAGCGCGACGATGTCGCCGGCCACCGCCAGTTCGCGCTCCTGCTTCTTGTCGGCGTGCATTTCGTAGAGCCGCGAAATGCGCTCGCGTTTGCCGTTGCTGGCATTGAGCACCGTGTCGCCGGCCGCCAGGCGGCCGCGGTAGACGCGCACAAAGGTTAGCGTGCCGTGGTCGTCGTGCACCACCTTGAAGGCCAGCGCCGCCAGCGGCGCCGACGGATCCGACGCCACATCGTAGCGCTCCACTTCGCCGGGCGCCGGCAGATAGGCCGTCATCGCATCGAGCAGTGGCTCGACGCCCTTGTTCTTGAACGCCGCGCCCGCCAGCACCGGCACAAAGGCGCCGTTCAGGGTGCCGCGCCGGATACAGGCGCGCAGCGCGTCCGCATCCGGCGCCTTGCCGTCGAGATAGGCCGACAGCAAACCGTCGTCTTGCTCGACGGCGGCTTCGACCAGGCGTTTGTGCCAGACGGCTGCCAGTTCGCCTTGCGCGACAGGAATGGCCTCGACGGCAAACGGCTGCGCAACATCGCCATCGGGCCATACCAGCGCCTGCATTTCCACTAGGTCGATCACGCCGCGGAATTCGCCTTCCTGTCCGATCGGCAACTGCAGGACCAGGGGCACCACGCCGAGCCGCTCCCTGATCATTTCGACCACGCGCAAAAAGTCCGCGCCGGTGCGGTCCAGTTTGTTCACGAACGCGATACGCGGCACATGGTACTGGTCGGCCAGACGCCAGTTGGTCTCGGTCTGCGGTTCCACGCCGGCGACGCCGTCGAACACCACCACAGCACCGTCGAGCACGCGCAGCGAACGGTTCACCTCGATATTGAAATCGATGTGGCCGGGGGTGTCGATCAGGTTGATCTGCCGGCCTTTCCAGAACACGGTGGTGGCGGCGCTGTTGATGGTGATGCCGCGCGCCTTTTCCTGCGGATCGAAGTCCATGGTGGCGTTGCCGTCATGCACCTCGCCCAGGCGATAATTCTCGCCGGTGTAGAACAGGATGCGTTCGGTGGTGGTGGTCTTGCCCGCGTCGACGTGGGCGATGATGCCGATGTTTCTTAGTTTTCTTGTTTCCATGATGGATTCCCTAAAAGAAAAACCCTGGCGGGTTCTGCCTGCCAGGGTTTTCTGTGGGTCCCCGGGAGGCGGTCGATCCGACCTCCCGGGAAATATCGCGGGAGGTTAGCTGATTTCTTGCGCGGGGGCGTCGGTACGCGGCACAGCCATCATACGCGGCGCCAAAGCCATGCCAAAGGACGAGCGCAAGCTCCCGGTCCCTTGGCCGGCGCAAATCGTGGCAATCAGCTTATCGTAGGTACGCATGCGTACTCCTTCCTTGATGGTGAAACCGGAAACTCGGCACATTGGGGCCCTGTTTCCATGATCGGTTCATTGTACGTGGTTGGTGCAACGTGGGTGAGCCACTTTGCGGACAATGCATACAAAATGGTGGCGCTGTTCGCCGATTTCAATGGGGACAGCGAATCCTTCTGCACATCGCCCGGCATTTGGCTTGCTCGATCCCAGG
Source organism: Usitatibacteraceae bacterium (assembly GCA_036394575.1). GTDB lineage: Bacteria > Pseudomonadota > Gammaproteobacteria > Burkholderiales > Usitatibacteraceae > UKL13-2. The sequence continues at coordinate 23,124 of DASWEY010000053.1, forward strand.
CTTGCCCTTCTGGGCGCTACTGAAGAGCACCCACAATTTCAGTCACCCTGCAATCCAAGCATCAATACGTGTTGATGGGCAAGAAAAAAATTAGCCGTCGCCGTCGAACCCACCCGACCGGGTAGGTTTTGTTGCGCGCGCTTGCCCATCAAACTTTTCGCATGCTACAAGACACGACCACTGAATTCGAGTGCTCGCGTTTCTTCCGATCCAAATAATAAAAATTGGCTGCGCCGTTTCGTTTGTCCATTTCCATCCCCTCCAGCCTCACCATATTCCCTGCGCGCCCTTATTGACGCCGGCCGATGTCGTCGCATTCGTAGAGATAACCATATGAAAATTTTGTGCTCGCGCACCCTGCGCACACTATCGATCAACGCGAACCTTATGACTAATGCCAGCCTCGCTATCCGCGCGGCGCGCGCCGTCATTGCTGGACTCGCGTTGGCGCTGATGCCGTGCCTCGCCTTGGCCAACCCGCCACCGACGTCCACCAGCAGCGCCCCGGCCGGCAAGCTCGACGGCAAGTTAGGGATCAGCTCGGCAGGTGGGGCGACCTACAGTATCCCGATCAAGGCGCCGCCCGGCACCGCCGGCATGGTTCCGGCGATCAGTCTTAATTACAACAGTGGCGGCGGCAATGGCCTGATGGGCCTGGGCTGGGCGATCAACGGCATCGGCACCATCGAGCGCTGCGCACGCACGGTCGTTCAGGACACGGTAAAGACTGGTGTCGACATGTCCGCCAACGACAAGTTCTGCGTCGGCGGTCTGCGCCTGGCGGTCATTGCCGGCACTTATGGCGCCGCCAACAGCGAGTACCGGACCGAACTGGAGTCCTTCAACAAGATCGTGGCGCTCGGCCAAGCCGGCAATGGCCCGACCTCGTTCCAGGTCACGATGGCCAACGGTGTTGTCATGGAGTACGGCGCCACCGCCGATTCGCGGATCATTCCCACAGGCCAGACCGGTGTCATCATCTGGGCGCTCAACAAGGTCCGGGACCCGCGCGGCAATTACTACACCGTCAGCTATACCAACGACGCCGCCAACGGCCAGTACTACCCGACCCGCATCGACTACACCGGCTTCACCCCGGTCAGCAGCGGGACCGCCTCGGCGCCCTATAACTCCGTGCAATTCGTCTACGATCAAACGCGAACGGATGTCGAAACCGGTTACCGGGTCGGCGCCAAATCACGCGTCACCGCGCGCCTCATCAATGTGAAGACCTTTGCAGGCGCAACACCGGTCCGCGACTACCAAATTACTTACGAGACCAGCACCCCGACCAGTCGCTCGCGCGTCAATAACGTGAAGGAATGTACCGGGGATGGATCGGCGTGTTTACCCCCGACGACCTTCGGGTGGAACAACGATTCCAATAACTTCAGCGGAACGGCGATTACCTGGCCAACCGATGCTGCTCAGTTTGGACAACCAGGTTCAGGTTATTACAAGTCAATACACCGTGATTGGGTCGATTTGAATGGCGATGGTCGCCCGGATTTTTGCGCAACGATCGGACTTACCGACCCTACCACTAGCCCGGATTTTTATGACTACGACGTCTATTGCGCGTTGACGCAGCCTGCCGGCAATGCGCCCGTGTCTGTCTATATGGGCCGTCATACAGCCGCCTACTCATCATGGACGCCTCAGTTTGCCGATATCAATGGCGACGGTATCACCGACTTCTGCGGTGCCGATGCCACCAATGCCTGTGCGTTGATGGGCCCCACTGGTATTTCCAGCAACGTAACTCGACCGAGTTGGGCCAATAGCTATGGCTCGCCGGACATGAGCTGGTTTGTGGACGTCAATGGCGACGGCCGTGCCGATCTTTGCGAGCTTTCCTATAACGGCACCGGAACCAGCGGGACCTTGAACTGCGCTCTCTCGACAGGTACGGCATTTGGAACGCCAACGCCTCTCGGCACATACGTGTTCAATACCAACGTGAGTTGCAATCAAGCCGGCGGCTGCGTTCCTGTTCAATTCGATTGGGCCGACGTCAGCGGAGATGGTATCCCTTCGTTTTGCCGCATCGATAACGGTTCCATGCGCTGCCAGAAATGGACGTCAAATGGCTTGGCCGCCGAAGTGGCCGGAACTTTCCAGTGGACCAAGGACGCGCGTGCCTGGGTGGATATCAACGGCGACGGCAAAGCGGATTTTTGCCGGATTTACAAAGGGACGACCTTCGCAATTACTTGTACGCTATCAACGGGAACCGGCTTTGGGGACACGATCACGGCAAACCCGTCCAACCCCGGCAGCAATTATCAGTGGGTCGATATCAACGGGGACGGCAAGGCGGATTTCTGCGGCGGCGCCTCCAATGTGACATGTGTGCTCTCCGCGGGAACGGGATTCGCAGGCGCGGTGACATCTCCAACGGGCCCTGCCAACACGCAGGTGCCGCAAATTGTCGACGCCAATGGCGATGGGCGCGTCGACGTCTGTTTTGGGGCTGGATATTCGTATACGCAATCGCAGTGCCTGCCCTATCAAGGCACCTTCGTCGATCAACTTGCCGGTGTCACCGATGGTCTCGGTGCGTTCAGCACCTTGGCCTACAAGCCGATCTCGGACACCACTGTCTATACCAAGGGCAGCGGGTCGATCTACCCAACGACCGATATTCAGGATGCGGCCCCGGTTGTCGCCAGCGTCAGTTCCTCGAACGGCATCGGCGGCAGCAATCAAACGACGTACAGCTACAGCGGTCTGCGCGCACACCTGCAGGGCTGGGGCAGCCTCGCGTTCGCCGCAGTTGTTGCCAATGCACCCAGCAACATGCGCAAGCAAACCGATTACCTGCAAAGTTATCCCTTTATCGGCATGGCCGCACATATGCGCAACACGCACACCGTGAGCGGCAATGTGCTGTCTGATGTTGTCACGTCGTTCGCTTCAACCGGTTACGGCGGCAATCGCTACTTCGTATTCACCACCTTGAATGTAATCAAGACCTACGACCTGAACGGCGCCTTCCTCAACTGGGCGGAAACGGCGTCGAGCAGCTACGACGGCTTTGGCAACCCGCAGCTCGTCAGCACCGTCTTCAAGGATGTCAACGGCAGTACCGACGGCTACAGCCAGTCGGTAACGACGGCGTATGCCAACGACACCAGCAACTGGATTCTGGATATGCCCACCAGTGTCGCGCAGACCAACACTCTTCCCGGCGGTAGCAGCAAGACCCGCACCACGACCATGAGCTACTTCGCCAATGGCCTGTTGCAGGAAACCATCGTGGAGCCCAACAACGGCGGCCTGGCCGGTGTCACCAACCTTCGGCGTGTCACCGACTTTGCTTACGACGCTTATGGCAATCTTCTGACCCGCACCGTCAGCGGCGCCAATATCGCCACGCGCACCGAAACGACGATGAGCTACGACAGCCGCGGTCAATTCGTCACCACCGCGAAGAACGCGCTGAACCAGCAGGAAAGCCGCGTCTACGATCTCCGCTTCGGCACCCCGTCGAGCCTCACCGGCCCGAACAACCTGACCACGACCTGGACCTATGATGGCTTCGGCCGCCAGCTGACCGAAGCACGCGCCGATGGCACCGTGACCACGGTGAGCTATTCCCAATGCATCGGCTGCGTCACCGATAGTGCTTACGCGATCGGCACCACTCACACCGTGGTCGCGACCGGGGCCAACGTCGCGCCGCCCGCGCGCACCTGGTACGACACCCTGGGCCGCGAGGCGCTGACCCTCCACACCGGCTTCGACGGCCGCGATATCTACCGCGAAACGCTGTACGACAGCCTGGGCCGGGTATCCAGCGCCTCGCTGAACTACTACGCCGCCGACAGCGTCATCCGCTGGACCGACAACAGCTACGACGACCTGGGCCGCCCCACCGTCAGCCTCGCCCCC
>DASWEY010000054.1:0-25885 GCA_036394575.1 Usitatibacteraceae bacterium
TTACACCCACAAGCGCAGCGGCACCCTGTGGGAAGGCCGCTACCGCGCCACCGTGGTCGACAGCGAGCAGTACATGCTCAGTGTGATGCGCTATATCGAGCTCAATCCGGTGCGTGCCGGGATGGTGGCGCATCCCCGCGATTATCCCTGGTCCAGCCATCGGCATTACGCCTATGGCGAGAGCGGGCCGAACCTGAACTGGCTGATTGCGCCCGACCAATACCAGAACATTGGGCGTACGGACGAGGCGCGGCGGCAGGGCTACCGGGATTTATTCAAGGCCTCAATCGACGAAGACGATCTGACGGCGATCCGCGATTCGGTGCACAAGGGCTGGGCGCTGGGGAATGATCGCTTCAAGGCGATGATTGAGAAGCTCGGTGAGCGGCGGGCAGGGCCGGCGGCGAAGGGGCGGCCGCGGAAAGTGGTGGAGTAAGGGTTGAGGGACGCGTTTATTCTGATTGGGCTTCGCCAAGCGTTGACGAAAATTGGGCCCCGGACTAAATCCGGGGAGACATCGCCTCGTCGCTAACCATTGTCACGTATGGGGTCGCCAGTTTCTGTAGAACGCCATTTGGCGCGGCGTTTGGGGCAAAAATGCTTCGAAAGGCGCGCCAGTGCTAGGGTTTCATTTTTGCCGGCGAGTTTGTTGCTGAACCGCAGCCGACTGTAGGCCGAATCGCCAAGTCGCCGTCAGCACAGTAAAAAGGCCTGCACATTTCTGTGCAGGCCTTTTCAATCCTGGTGGGCGGTACTGGGATCGAACCAGTGACCCCTGCCGTGTGAAGGCAGTGCTCTACCGCTGAGCTAACCGCCCAATAGGGTGATTTTCGCACGCCGGAGCGGGGCGGGTCAATTTCGCTGCCCTCCGCCGGATATGACGGGCTTGAAGTCGGCCAATAACGGCGGCATATGGGGTGCCAGACTGCCGTATAATCGCGGCCTCTCGCCTGCCTTGCCCACGCCTTTCCCGCCAGAGGAAAAACCATGAAATTCCGCTTTCCCATCGTCATCATCGACGAAGACTTTCGCTCCGAGAACACCTCGGGTCTCGGCATTCGTGCGCTGGCGGACGCCATCCAGGGTGAGGGCATGGAAGTGCTGGGGGTTACGAGCTATGGCGATCTGTCGCAGTTTGCGCAGCAGCAATCGCGGGCCTCGGCTTTCATCCTGTCGATCGACGACGAGGAATTCACGCCCGGCCCGGAGCTCGATCCGGCGGTGCTGAACCTGCGCAAGTTCATCGAAGAAATCCGTTTCAAGAACTCGGAGATCCCGATTTACTTGTATGGCGAAACGCGCACCTCGCGGCACATCCCCAACGATATCCTGCGCGAGCTGCACGGCTTCATCCATATGTTCGAAGACACGCCGGAGTTCGTGGCGCGCCACATCATCCGCGAGGCGAAGTCCTATCTTGACGGCCTCGCGCCGCCGTTCTTCCGTGCATTGACGCACTATGCGCAGGACGGCTCCTATTCCTGGCATTGCCCGGGTCACTCCGGCGGCGTGGCATTCCTGAAATCCCCGATCGGCCAGATGTTCCACCAGTTCTTCGGCGAAAACATGCTGCGCGCCGACGTCTGCAATGCGGTCGAGGAGCTCGGCCAGCTGCTCGATCACGACGGCCCGGTCGGCGCCTCGGAGCGCAATGCGGCGCGCATTTTCAATGCCGATCATTGTTTCTTTGTCACCAATGGCACCTCGACCTCGAACAAGATGGTGTGGCATGCCAATGTGGCGCCGGGCGATATCGTCATTGTCGACCGCAACTGTCACAAGTCGATCCTGCACGCCATCATCATGACCGGTGCCAATCCGGTGTTCCTGATGCCGACGCGCAATCATCTAGGCATCATCGGGCCGATTCCGCTGGAAGAGTTCAAGCTCGAAAACATCCGCAAGAAAATCGAGGCCAACCCCTTCATCAAAGACAAGAAAGCCAAGCCGCGCATCCTCACCATCACCCAGTCCACATATGACGGCGTGCTGTACAACGTCGAGACGCTGAAGGAAACGCTGAACGGCCAGGTTGAAACATTGCATTTCGACGAGGCCTGGCTGCCGCATGCGACTTTCCACGAGTTCTACAAGAACATGCATGCCATCGGCAAGGATCGTCCGCGCTCCAAGGATGCGATCATTTATGCGACGCACTCCACGCACAAGCTGCTGGCCGGGATCTCGCAGGCCTCGCAGATCATCGTGCAGGATTCGGTGAAGCGCAAGCTCGACCGCCATGCTTTCAACGAAGCCTATCTGATGCACACCTCGACCTCGCCGCAATACGCCATAATCGCCAGCTGCGATGTGGCGGCAGCGATGATGGAGCCGCCGGGCGGCACCGCCCTGGTCGAGGAATCGATCCTCGAGGCGCTGGATTTCCGGCGCGCCATGCGCAAGGTCGATGCCGAATTCGGCAAGGACTGGTGGTTCAAAGTCTGGGGCCCGGACAAGCTGAGCGAAGAAGGCATCGGCACCCAGGAAGACTGGACGCTCAAGGCCAATGAAAAATGGCATGGCTTCGGCAATCTGGCGCCGGGCTTCAATATGCTCGATCCGATCAAGTCGACCATCGTCACCCCGGGCCTCGACGTGTCCGGCAAATTTGCCAAGACCGGCATCCCGGCGTCCATCCTCACCAAGTTCCTCGCCGAGCACGGCGTGATCGTCGAGAAGACCGGGCTGTACTCCTTCTTCATCATGTTCACCATCGGCATCACCAAGGGCCGCTGGAATACCTTGCTGACCGCCTTGCAGCAGTTCAAGGACGATTATGATCGCAACCAGCCGATGTGGAAGATCCTGCCGGAGTTCATCGCCACCCAGCCGCGCTACGAGAAGATCGGCCTGCGCGACCTCTGCCAGCAGATTCACGATATGTACAAGGCGCATGACATCGCGCGCCTGACCACGGAAATGTATTTGTCGAACATGGTGCCGGCAATGAGCCCGGCCGATGCCTTCGCCAAGATGGCGCATCGCGAAATCGACCGCGTGCCCATCGATGAACTGGAAGGCCGCGCCACCAGCGTGATGCTGACGCCCTATCCGCCCGGCATTCCCCTGCTGATTCCGGGCGAACGCTTCAACAAGACCATCGTGCAATATCTGCGCTTTGCGCGCGAGTTCAACTCGGCATTCCCCGGTTTCGAGACCGATGTGCACGGCCTGGTGGAAGAAAAGCAGGATGGCAAGCTGGCCTACTACGTCGATTGCGTGCGCCAGTCCGATGCGCCGCTGTAATTGCCTGCGCCCGCATTCCCGGTTGTTTCTTCATCCAGATCGCGTATGCATGCACTGGTCGTAGACGACGATGAAGTCGTCGTGGAGTTTTTCAGAATTTGCCTGGCGCGCCTGGGCTATGAGGTATCGACTGCCGCAGACGGCATGGCGGCGCTTGATTTGTGCAAACAGCGTCCTTTCGATGTCGTGCTCTGCGATGTGCGCATGCCGCGCCTCAACGGCATCAGCTTCATCCGCAACGTCAGGCGCATGGTGCCCGGCGCGGCCGGCCGCATCATCATGATTTCTGCGGTGGACGACCGCGCGGTGCGCGCCGATGCGCTGGCGGCCGGCGCGGAGGCCTTTCTGCTGAAGCCGGTCTCGGCAGTTGCCTTGACGAAACTGTTGGCGGCGCCCGGCGCTGTCGGGAGCTGAGACGCATGGCGCAGGACTTCTGGCAGTCCAGCGGGTATGCAACGCTGAGCAGAAACGATCATGGCTGGTTGCGCGTCACGCCCGACTACCTGCGTTTTATCCTGCAACGTCCCGAACTGGCGCCAATCGCCGAATCGGGGTCGCGCGAGCGTGCCTTGCATGCCACGCTCCTGGACGACCCTTTGCGCGCAATGGCGGCGACCGATCTGGAAGGCATCGAGGACGCCGATGCGCGCGAGAACTACATTCATTTCCTGAAGCTGCGCAAAAGCCTGCTCGATGCGGTGACGCTGGAGCGTTTTTATCTGCAATCGTTTCGCAAGGGCATTGTCGATACCCCACCCGCGTTTCTGGACATGGCGGCGCATGCCATCAGCCGCAGCCTGCTGGAGGGGTGCGCGGATCCCTACGAGCTTCGCGCCGGGGAGATGTTCTTCCGCCGGCAGCGCGTTTCCACCGAGGGCGGGCAGGTGCTGGCAGCCGATGCCGAGACGATCCGGATGTTTGCCGAAACCGGCGGGTTCGGCAACGTCGGACGGCTGATTGCCCGGCAGGGCACGCCCCTGGCCAGCGTCAACATGGACGTGATGTCGCACGAAAATGCACAGCTCTACTGGTTGCGCGAAAGCCGCTACGCCTGGCTGCTCGATCTCACGCGCGGCCGTGCAGGGGAACAGGCCCTGTCCCGCCTGATGAGCCGCTGGGTGAAGCATTTTCTCGGCGTCGAAGTCGCCATCGAATCGCTGGCCAATATTGAGGACGATGCCTGGCGCTGGCACCTGGGCCTCGATGTCGAGGCCAGCGCGATCCTGAACGATCTGTACGAGGGCCGGGAAGTGGATGATGCGCGCCGGCAACGCCTGATTGCGCTGTTTCGACTAAGCTTCGCCGATGCGCGCGATATGCGCGCCGATGTCGCCGGCAAGCCGGTGTACCTTGGCATGGCGGTCAACGGCGAGAACGTGCTGAAGTTCAAGCCGCAGAATCTGCTGCTGAATTTGCCGTTGTCGCCGACGCGCTGAACGGTCGCCGCCGCCATCTGGCCCGCAAGAAATTGGACTACACTTGAACGATATTCACACAGGAACCGATATGACCACGCAAAGAGAACACCCGGCCGTTGCCATGCTGCGCAGCGAAATCGAGATGATGATGTCCGACCGCGACGCCTTGCTGCGCGTTGCCGGCGCCGCCGCGAAGTTTGTGGAAAAGGTGAACATCGCAAGATTGCCGGTATCGGCGATCCCGCTGGCAGAGTCGCTGGCATCCAGCGTCAACGCGCTGTCGGAGGATTCGCTGAAGGATGCGCTGCAAAGCGTGAAACGCCGCTGATCGCATGTACCGTTTGGGCGCGGCGCGAATAAAAACGGACCCGAGGAGATGATATGAATGAAGAAACGCTCAATATGTCGATTCGCAAGTTTCTGAAATCGGTCGGTGTACAGTCGCAGCGCGAAATCGAACAGGCCGTTTCAGGGGCCGTGACGGCCGGCAGACTCAAGGGCCATGAAAAGCTTGCGGCCAAGGTGACGTTGACCATCGAGTCCCTGGGCGTGACCAGGACGATCGACGGCACCATCGAACTTGAATAGACCGGACGCGTTCACCGTCCCTGTCCAGTATCCGCGGCGCCAGGCCCGCCTGACGCGGTGGCTTGGGCGCTGGCTGATGCAGGTGTCGGGCTGGCATTTCGACGGCGAGTTTCCCGATGTGCCCAAGCTCATCATTGCGGTGGCGCCGCATACATCCAACTGGGATTTCATTGTCGGCATCATGGCCCTGTGGGCTCTGGATATCCGCATTTCCTTCATCGGCAAACATACGCTGTTCAAGGGGCCGTTCGGCGCATGGCTACGCTCTTTGGGCGGCATCCCGGTAGATCGCGGCAAATCGCATGGCGTGGTCGGCGAAGTGGTCAATGCCTTCAATGCCAGCGAGAAGATGCTCTTTGCGCTGGCGCCGGAAGGCACGCGTCAGCGCGACAAGGGCTTCAAAAGCGGATTCCTGCATATGGCGCAGGGCGCGCAGGTGCCGGTCCTGCTGGCCTATTTCGATTTTCCGACGCGCACGATTGGCTTCGGCACGGTGCTGATACCCAGCGGCGATGTCGAGCGCGATATGCAGTCGGTGCTGGCCTTTTACCGCCCGGTGCGCGGCAAATACACCAAGGATTGGCAGCGCCTGCCGGCAAGGTGACTGAACCTCGTCGGCGGTTATTGGCGTAGCCCGGCCCTGTTTTAGCGCGGTTGCACCTTGGGCTTGAGCGTTAATGGTGCGTCGCCAATAATCGTTTCGATTCCGCAAGTAATTAATAACATTGATTTTTATTGGGGAATGCAAGTTGGCATGGCAAATGCTTATATAGCTTGGCGATGAGCAATCATCGTCAATTTCTCCTCCGAGAGCGGTTTGCCCGGCACCCCAAAGGTGCCGGGCTTTTTCTTTGGGTCAGGCCATTAATGAACCAAGAGCGGCTACTTTTCAGCAACAGCTTTTCTCACTCTGAATTGGCGGGCACTTGACGGTGCCATAGGAGCAGAACACGCAGCAGTCGCCGGATCGGGGCTTATGCAAGGTCTTGCATCGCGTACATTCCCAGAAAAACAGGCAGGCATCCGTCGGCATGGTTTGCGTTTCCGGTGCGCCGCACGTCGGGCAGGTCAGCGTGGATTCATAAATCACTGCGGCGACGCTCATGACTTTTTTTCGCTCGATGGATAGCCGGCGTTGGCCGTAGCCTGGGTCAGTTTGGCGAGCGTGGTTCTGGCATTGTCGAAGGTGACGATCGCCTGCTTCTTTTCGAAGCTGACTTCCACCCTGGCGACGCCATCAACCTTGCTCAGCGCTTTCTTGATCGTAATCGGACAGGCGGCGCAGTCCATGCCGGGGACCGACAGCGTCACGGTTTGTGGTTCGGCGAGCGCCATTGCGGAGGCGCCCGCGAGAGCGAGGCAACAGGCAAGATTCAGCAGGGTTTTCATGAAGGGTCCTTAATAGAAAAACGGCGCGAAGTAGGGAAAGCCGACGGCTATGGCGACGAGCACCATGGCGACCCAGAAAAACAATTTGTAGATGCGTTGCGTTTCGGGCAAGGCGCAAATCTCACCCGGTGCACACACTTGCGGCGAACGCCGGTAGATGCGATAGCCGGCATAACCCAGCGCCGCAAAGGCCAGCAGCAGAAACACCGGCCTCGCCGGTTCCAGCGCCGTCAAATTCGACAGCCAGGCGCCGCCGAGACCGATGGAAACGAAAATGAGCGGACCCAGGCAGCAGGCCGAAGCCAGGATAGCCGCAAGCCCGCCCAGCGCCAGTGCGCCGGATTTTAGATGGCGATCGGAATTTTGATTTTGTTCCATATTTGATACACACTCTATTCCTGTACCCAAGTACGGAGTCAAGCCCATGTTGAAAGAAGGTGCTTTGGATGGGGCCACCATCGGCCAAGCGGCCAGAGCGGTCGACGTCAATGTCGAAACCATTCGTTATTACCATCGCATCGGCTTGCTGCCGTTACCGCCGCGTGTGCGCGGCAGCATTCGGCGATATTCGATAGATTCGATCCAGCGGCTTTCGTTCATCCGTCGCGCACAGCAGCTCGGTTTCAGCCTTGAGGAAATCGCGGATTTGCTGCAGCTGGAGAAAACCCGCAGTTGCAGCGACGCACGCCATATTGCGGAAGCGAAACTGGCCGATGTCGGCCGTAAAATTGCCGACCTGAGCGGAATCCAGAATTACCTGAATACCTTGGTGCGCCGCTGCAAATCGGGTAAGACCGCCGACTGTCCTATTTTTGAAGCGCTGTTGCCGCTGTTGTGAATGATGCCGGTGCGTTCGCCATCTGTGCGCGTGCAATTTGACGCCGACGCAGCATCAGGTAAGCCGCCGGAATGACAAACATCGACAATAGCGGTGCGGTGACCATGCCGCCCACCATGGGTGCCGCGATGCGCTGCATCACCTCCGAGCCGGTACCGCTGGCCCACATGATCGGTATCAGTCCCGCAATGATCACGGCCACGGTCATCGCCTTGGGCCTCACACGCAGTACCGCACCTTCGCGAATCGCCGCCAGCAGGTCGGCCTCGGTATGGTTGCCGGTCGCGAGCTTCGCCTCCCAGGCGTGGCGCAGATAGAGCAGCATGATCACACCGAATTCGGCTGCCACCCCGGACAGCGCGATAAAGCCCACTGCGCTGGCCACCGAGATGGCGTGACCGAGCAGATACAACAGCCAGAATCCGCCAACTGCGGCAAATGGCAGGGTCAGCATGATCAACGCGGCTTCATCGACGCGTCTGAAGGTGAGATAGAGCAATACGAAGATGATCAGCAGCGTGAAGGGCACGACAATGGCCAGCTTGGCCTTGGCGCGCTCCAGATACTCGAACTGCCCCGACCAGGAGACGGAATAGCCCGGTGACAATTTCACTGCACCGGCCACGGCTTGCTGCATGTCTTTGACGGCCGAGGCCAGATCGCGGCCGCGAATATCCACATAGACCCAGCCGGACAGGCGCGCATTCTCGCTTTTCAGCATTGGCGGGCCGTCGGTAATCTTGATCTCGGCAACCGCCGACAGCGGAATCTGCGCGCCGCGCTCGGTGACGATCGGCAAATTGCGGATCTTCTCGACCGAATCGCGGATCTCGCGCGGGTAGCGCACATTGATCGGGAAACGCTGCAGGCCTTCGACCGTCTCACCGATATTGTCGCCGCCGATGGCGGCCGCCACCACGCTTTGCACATCGCTGACATTCATGCCATAGCGCGCCGCCACCGGGCGATTGATCTGGATATCGATATAGCGGCCGCCGCTGAGGCGTTCGGCCAGTGCCGAGGTAACACCCGGCACGTTTTTCACCGCGCGCTCGATGTCCTGTGCGATGCGGTCAATTTCCGCGAGGTCCGTGCCGCCGACCTTGACGCCGACCGGGCTCTTGATGCCGGTGGCCAGCATGTCGATACGGTTGCGGATCGGCGGTATCCACAGGTTGGCGAGGCCCGGCAGCCTGACGGTGCGGTCCAGTTCCTCGATCAGCTTTTCGCTGGTCATGCCGGCGCGCCATTCGCTTTGCGGCTTGAACTGGATGGTGGTCTCGACCATTTCCATCGGCGCCGGATCGGTGGCGGTTTCGGCGCGGCCGATCTTGCCGAACACCTGCTTGACCTCGGGTACCTGCATGATCAGCTTGTCGGTCTGCTGCAGAATTTCCGCGGCCTTGCCCGCGGACAGGCCGGGCAGGGCCGAGGGCATGTACAGCAGGTCGCCTTCATCCATCGGCGGCATGAATTCGCCGCCCAGTTGCAGTACGGGATAGGCCGTCGCCGCCAATATGGCCAGCGCGACTGCCAGGGTGGCTTTCGGAAACTGCAGCACCTTGTCGAGAAGGGGTCGGTACAGGCGGATGAGGAGGCGATTCAGCGGATTGGCCTGCTCGGGAGGAATGCGCCCGCGAATCAGATAGCCCATCAGGATCGGGATCAGGGTTACGGCCAGACCCGCGGCGGCGGCCATCGCATAGGTCTTGGTGAACGCCAGCGGCGAGAATAACCGGCCCTCCTGCGCTTCGAGCGTGAATATGGGAATGAAGGACAGGGTGATGATCAGCAGGCTGAAAAACAGCGCCGGCCCGACCTCGGCAGCGGCGTCGCCGATCACCTGCCATTGCGCCTCGCCATCAAGCTTGCCATTGTTGCGATTGGGATTGGCGTGATGCCAGGCCTCGATATGCTTGTGCGCATTCTCGATCATCACCACGGCCGCATCGACCATGGCGCCGATGGCAATGGCGATACCGCCCAGCGACATGATGTTGGCATTCACGCCCTGATAGTGCATGACGATGAACGCCATCAGGATGCCCAGCGGCAGGGAAATGATCGCCACGAATGCCGAGCGCAGATGGAACAGGAAGGCAAAACACACCACCGCGACGACGATGAATTCCTCGATCAGCTTGTGACTCAAATTATTCACGGCGCGATGGATCAGCTCGGAGCGGTCATACACCGGCACGATTTCCACGCCCGCCGGCAGGCCCGGTTTCAAGGCCGCCAGCTTGGCCTTGACGGCGTCGATGGTCTCGAGCGCATTTTTGCCGGAACGCATCACGATCACGCCGCCGACTGCTTCGCCTTCGCCGTTCAATTCCGAAATGCCGCGGCGCATTTCCGGACCCAGCTGAATGCGCGCGACATCCTTCAGCAGCACCGGCACGCCGGTTTCGCTGGTCATCAGCGGAATCGACTGGAAATCCTCGATTGATTTGAGATAGCCGCTGGCGCGCACCATGTACTCGGCTTCACCCAGCTCCAGCACCGAGCCGCCGGTTTCCTTGTTGGCGTTCTGGATGGCGGCGACGATCTTGCCGTGCGGGATGTTGTAGGCACGCAGGCGATCCGGATCGAGCACCACCTGGTACTGCTTGACCAGGCCGCCGACGGTCGCCACTTCGGCGACGTTCGGCAAGGTTTTCAATTCGTACTTGAGGAACCAGTCCTGCAGGGCGCGCAGCTCGGAAAGATCATGCTTGCCGGTCTTGTCGATGAGCGCATATTCATAAATCCAGCCCACCCCGGTGGCATCGGGGCCGAGCGCGGGCTTGGCGTTCTGCGGCAGGCGGCTCTGCACCTGGTTCAGGTATTCCAACACGCGCGAGCGCGCCCAGTACTGGTCGGTGCCGTCCTCGAACAGGATGTAGACGAAGGAATCGCCGAAGAAGGAATAGCCGCGCACCGTCTTCACCCCCGGCACCGACAGCATGGTGGTGGTGAGCGGGTAGGTGATCTGGTTTTCGACAATCTGCGGCGCCTGGCCGGGGAAGGTGGTGCGAATGATGACCTGCACATCGGACAGATCGGGGATCGCGTCCAGCGGCGTGCGCTGCAGCGACCATACGCCCCAGGCGGTCAAGAATGCGGCAGACAGCAAGACCAGAAAGCGATTGCCGATCGACCATCGAATCAGCGCTGCGATCATGGTTTCATCTCCATGGCGTCTTTGGGCCCGACCTTGGGCTCGATCTTGGGCATAACCTTGCTCATTTCAAATTCGCCCTTGCTGTTCAGCGTCAGCTCGAATGTCACCATGCCGCCTTCCTTGACGCCGGGTGCGATGGCGCCGGCCGGTGCCTTGAACTCCATGGTCATCGCGCCCATTTGCAGGCTCGGGATCGGTCCATGCGAAACGGTCAGGGTGTCCTTGCCGATTTTTTCGACGCGGCCTTCGCCCTGGTGAGTTTCAGCTGAGGTCCCGGACATGCGATTGCCGGTGGCTTTCAGGCTCGCTTCGGAATCGATCAGGAATTGCCCGGACAGCACCACCTTCATGCCGCGCGCGAGGCCCTTGCGGATTTCGGTCATGCCCGCGGCCTCGGCGCCGGTCTCGATGTCGACCGGCATGAACTGTTGCTTGCCGTCCTGCGCGGTGTCGGCCACGATCACCACGCTGCGCGTCCCGGTCGCGATCACCGCCTCGCTCGGCACCATCAGCACTTCGCCGCCCTTGCTGGCCGCGAACGATACGGTGGCATACATGCCCGGCTTCAACTTGCCGGCGGGATTGGCCACCTCCACGCGCACCTTGAGCGTGCGCGTCGCCATATTGATGTCGGGCAACAAGGCGGTCACGCGCGCCTTGAACGTTTCACCGGGCCAGGCCGGTACGGTGGCGGTGGTGACGCCGCCCGGCTTGATCCATGCCGTTTGCGTTTCCGGCACATCGGCATTGATCCAGACTGTGCTCAGGCCGTTGATGCGAAACAGCATCGCGCCCGGCGCCACGCTCATGCCTTCGCGAACGGCGAGCTCGCCGATTACGCCGGACGCGGGTGCCAGCAGGGTAATGCGCGGACGCGCTTTGCCGTCTGCGGCCACGGCGGCGATGGTGGATTCGCTCATGCCCAGCAGCAGCAAGCGCTGGCGTGCTGCTTGGCGCAGGGCCTCATTGGCCTGCGGGCTGCGTTGCAGCGCGAGGAATTCTTCCTGCGCGGCAACCCACTCCGGCGCCAGGATTTCGGCGAGCGGCTGACCTTTCACGACCGGGTCGAGGGGCGCGCGCACGAACAGTTTTTCGATAAAGCCCGCTACCTTGGCCTGCACCAGCACCACCGCACGCTCATCGAAAGCGACGGTGCCGACGGCCTCGACTTTTTTGTCGACCTTGCCCGATGTGACTTCGGCTACGCGGATGCCGAGGTTCTGCACCACCCGCGAACTGATGTTCACCGAGCCGCTATCCGCACCGCCATCGGCAAAGACGGGCACCAGCATCATGTCCATGAAGGGCGATTTGCCGGGCTTGTCGAAACGGGTTTGCGGATACATCGGGTCGTAGTAGTAGAGCGGTTTTTTCTCGCCTGAGGCTGTCGCGCCCGTATCGGTAGCGACGGCCGGCGCCTGCATGGACGCATTCATGCGCTGCATGGCGATCCAGTAGCCACCGCCGCCGGCGGTAAGTAGCACTGCAACGGCGGAAACGGCGATGATGATCTTGTTTTTCATTTGGCATCCTTTGCATCCGGCAGCAGGAAATTCAGATTGGCCCAGGCGCGCGCCTGCTCGGCCTGTGCGGTCAATTGGTTCATTCGGGTTTCAATTTCGAGGCGCCGCGCTTCGAGCACCGGTGTCAGGTCGCCGCGCCCGCCGCGATAGGCGGCCAGCGCGGCTTCGCTGCGCTCATGCGCCAGCGGCAGCAGATCGCTGGCGTAACGATCGATGCGCTTGTTGGCCGCGTTCCAGTCGGCAAGCATGGCTTCGATATCGGCGGCATGAGCGCGTTTGGCGTCTTCAGCCTGGGCGCGAATTTGCTCGAGCTGGGCCGATTTGGCGGCGATGGCCGGATCCTGGCGGCGACTCTGGAAAATCGGCAAGTCGATGCGCACGCCGATCGATACCATGTTCGAAAACGCCGGGCCGCGCTGCTGGTAGGCGACCTCGAGGCTCCAGTCCGGATGCCTGGCCGCCTGCGCGAGCCGCATCTCGCTTTGCGCCATCGCTTCCAGCGGCGCATACATGGCGAGGTGCGGATGGTTGTCGAGGTCCGCCGTCAGCGCACGATGCGGATGCGAGAGCTGGTCAAAGGCCGGTGGCGCATCCAGCGGCTGGCGCGCAGCCGCGCCGATCCAGCGGCCGAGGTTGGCTTCCGCGCGGGCGATGAGCCGTTCGCTGTCAATGACGCGGTCGTCGAGCTGCGCGTTGGCGAGGCGTGCGTTGAAGGTGTCCGACGCCATGCCCTTGCCGCCGGCCAGCGCCGCATTCGCGGCACTGATTTGCAATTCGGTTTCGCGCGACATTTCCACCAGCAGGGCGCGCTGCTGTTCGGCAAAGTAACGTTCGATCCATGCGAGCGCCACATCGCGCTGCAGATTGACCGTGGCGAGCGAGAGTGCCGCCTCTTCTTTGCGCACCTCGGCCTCGGCACGCGCGCCGCGCAGCTTCAATTTTTCATCGCGCGTGAATTCCTGCATGAAGCCGATCTTGCGCATGGTCATGAAGTCGCGCGTGACATTGAAACGGTCGGCGCCATCGGCCGGCAGATTGTCGATGCCGGCAATCAGCTTGGGATCGGCCTGCTCGGTTGCGCCGATGCTGGCTTGCTGCGCGGCGCGCACGCCGGCGGCCTGCGCTTCGAGTTGCGGGGCATTTGCAGCGGCCAGGCGCTGTGCATCGGCCAACGATAGCGGTGCGGCGCCAGCAGCGGCAGCGCAAAAAAGAAAAATGAAAATGAACAGCGAACGGAAAATCATATTGCCTCCTGATGGAACAGACACGGCGCGCCGCGAATGGGCACGCAATCAGCAGGGCAATACGGTCAGATACGGAAGCAGGCGTTGCGCAGAAGTATCGGCGGGGAGTGATGCGGGGAGGTCTCGTCGATGCTGGCGGCAGCAGCGACTTGGGTTGCGGGTTGCGGTTCGGGCAGGCGGGCGACGAAGGCGGGCACGAAATCCGTGGCGATGGCGTTTATGGCCGAGGCCACATTTTTGTGGCTGTCCTGGCAATGCGCTTCGCACAGGCCATCCGCTTTGTCGCTTTGTTGATGGCAGGGCATCGGCGCCTCGGCGCTTTGCTGCGCCTGAATGTCCTGCGCAACGACCGGGCAGGCATAGGCCGCGACCATGAACTGGGCGAACAGGATTCCCAGTGCGGCGGCACTTGCAGCGAGTTTGCGAATGAAGCGATGCGAGGACATGTGCGGATTGTATGCCAATGCGGGGCTGTTCGCTTGTTCAGCAGGGGCGGGGCCAAGTTCAATAAATCCTTGAACAGTGTGAATCGCATGTGTGAGTCGGGAAAAACATAGCCCAAGCTTGACCCCATCCTGCCATCCATTCTGCTAGCAGTTCATTGGTTCGATCCACCACCCGTTTTTTTCGATAAATTTTATGGTCCGGCCAGAGCTTGCTATTTCGTCAATCGTAAACGGTGGCACAACGACTGAAAATTCCTTCGCCCCCTTTAACTCGACTTCGAAATACAAGACAAACCACCTATCACCTTGATTTATGGACTTCACTGCTCTCAGCTGAATCTCCGGCGGCAGCGGGCGGTTTACCCCTGTGCCTCGATTAACCTCGCGAATTTCATTTGGTGTAATTTTGAGTGGCATTGTTGGTTCTGCGCCATAGGCAGCAAATTCGGCTGGGCGGATACTTAAAGTGCTCTTCCCCGCCCGCTCCTGCGGCCGCCGGTAAAATGAGCCATCCGGTACCCAATCGTAAGCCACATTGAAAACCAGCCTCAGTGATACAACGCCTTGCCGAATGTCACGGCGCCCGACTGACACGGCGAGTTGACCGTTACCCACATCGATATCCATTCCCGTGGGAGGGCCGACATCGCCATGGCAATCCTCGGGATGAGCAATCAACCCTTCGGAGAAAGGCTGGTAATACTTTCCAAACATGGGTGCACAGCTACAAAGGAAAAGAAGTAAAGAGACCGCTAAAATCCTTCGCGAGGGGATATAGATCGGGTTGGGTGCTGTTTTCTTTGTATTAATTGCATCTCCATATTGATCAAAATTTTAGTGTGATAAACCAGTTCCAATTTGGCCAGGTTTCCCGTTGAACTCGTACATTCAACTAGCCTGACCGCTTTAACAAAGTCAAGCACTGGTGCGGCGTTCGAAGCAAAAATGCCCCAAACACCTCGCCAAATGGCGTTCTACGTTTTTTGAATCACTACCGCTACCGGCTTCACCGTCGGATTCGGACGACGTTTCAAGCCCAGTCGTTTTTCCAGGAAACGTTCAACGTTCTTCCATACATCGAGCTCTTCCAGCACCGGATTGAGCACATTCGTGATCACGCAGTAGTGCGAGTTCTTTTCGCCATGATGGTGCCTGGCGTGGTGGCGCTGGGTTTGCAGCAGCTTCAGTTTCTGCAGCCAGCTGACGATGCGCCCGTTCTCCTGCGGATTTTGATGCGTCCATTTGTGGATCTGGTTGGCGTTGGCCGTGAGGATGGCGAACAGCCAGAGTTGCCAGCTCAATTGCTCACACCACCAGGCCACGCCGACCAGCAGCATGCTCAGCAACAGCAGGTCCCATGAACTCGAAAACCAGCTGTGGGCCAGGAAGGCCCGCGGGCGATGATGGTGTTCAATATTGGCTTCGGCAACCAATCTGCCGATAAGGGGTGTATCGCGGCGTGCATAGGCATCTTCCGCCCAGTGCACCGCACCAGTCACAAAGTCGGCGACCAACACCACGGCGGCGCTTTGAGTCATCACTCCCAGGGTGTTTCCCATATGTTCGAGCGGGCAGGTGTCGATTGGCTGGCGTCCTGCGGCTCTTAGTTCCTTTCCGGTTGTTGAGGGGCCGGATACAACACCAATGTTGGTGCCGTGCTCATCCGTGGGCGCATCTTCAACAAGGGCGCGGTGCCGCGCAATCGAGCCTTGCGCCGGTACCGAAATGCACTACCGCAAGGCGCATCGCCGCAGGGCGGCGCTTCGATATACTGCGAAGCAAAACCAATTCAACGCAATTCAACCAATGGAGCTCGTCAATGGATCGCAGGGATTTCATCAAACTGGGCGTGGCCTTGAGCGCGGGTAGCGCCGCCGCAGACGTGGCCGCCGCGCCGGGCAAATATGTCAATATCGTTGAAGCCTCGGTCGCCGATCTGCAGGCCGCGATGACGGCCGGCACGCTCAGTGCGAAATCCCTGACTGCGCAATATCTGGCGCGCATCCGCAAGATCGACAAATCCGACTACTACCTCAATGCCGTGATCGAACTCAATCCGGATGCGCTGGCGATTGCCGAGGCGCTTGATCGCGAACGCAAGCTGAAAGGGCCGCGCGGTCCGCTGCACGGCATCCCCGTGCTGATCAAGGACAATATCGCCACGGCGGACAAGATGCAGACCACCGCCGGCTCGCTGGCGCTGGTCGGCGCCAAGGCGCCGCGCGATGCCTTCCTGGTGGGTAAATTGCGCGAGGCCGGCGCGGTGATTCTGGGCAAGACCAATTTGAGCGAATGGGCCAATATCCGCTCCACGCGTTCGACCTCGGGCTGGAGTGCGCGCGGCGGACTCACCAAGAACCCGTATGCGCTGGATCGCAATACCAGCGGCTCCAGCGCCGGCTCGGGCGCCGCGATGGCCGCCAGCCTCGCCGCGGTCGCGGTCGGCACCGAGACCGATGGCTCGATTACTTCGCCGTCCTCGATCAACGGCCTGGTCGGGATCAAACCGACGGTGGGCCTGATCAGTCGCGACGGCATCGTGCCGATTTCGCATTCGCAGGACACCGCGGGGCCGATGACCCGCACCGTCGCCGATACCGCGATTCTGCTCACGGCCATGGCCGGTGTGGATGCACGCGATGCGGTGACTGCGGCCGGCGCCGGCAAGGCGCTCGATTACAGCAAGTTTCTCGATGCGGATGGCCTCAAGGGCGCGCGCATCGGCGTGGTGCGCAATGCCATGGCCTCGAACCTGCGCGTGCAGGCGATTGTCGATGCAGCCATCGCCGTGTTGAAGGACAAGGGCGCGATCCTCGTCGATGTGGACGTTCCCAATATCAGCAAGTATGGCGACTCCGAACTGGAAGTACTGCTGTATGAGTTGAAGGCCGGTCTGAACAGATACCTGGCTGAGTTCGGCCAGGGCGCGCCGGTGCAGACGCTCAGGGATGTGATTGCCTTCAACGAGAAAAATCGCGAACGCGAGATGCCGTTCTTCGATCAGGAATTGTTCATCCGCGCCGAGGCCAAGGGCGGCCTCGACAGCAAGGAATACCTGGAGGCGCTGGCCAATAATCATAAATACTCGCGCGCCGAGGGTATCGACAAGGTGATGGGCGAGAACAGGCTCGATGCCCTGTTTGCCCTCACTGGCGGCCCGGCCTGGATAACGGACTATGTGAATGCCGATCACTTCGGCGACAGCTTCACCACGCCGGCGGCCGTGGCCGGCTATCCGCATATCACGGTGCCGGCAGGCTTCATTGCCGGGCTGCCGATCGGCGTTTCCTTTGTGGCCGGCGCCTGGGCCGAAGGCACCCTGATCAAGCTGGCGTATGCGTTTGAGCAGGCAACCAGGCATCGGCGCGCGCCTGGCTATGCGGCCAGGGTGAACGTGGGTTCGCGCCTCGGCTGAGTGCAGCAAGACACGCGTGGATGCCACGCGTGTTCAGTTGCCGTGCTGGTGGTGAATATCCGGAAAGTGCGGATGCTCGTGGCTGAGCGCGCCATGCGCATGCTCGTGCACATGCGGCTCGCGTCCGTCCCATGCAAAGTCGTGCCGGTGCTGATGATGTTCATCATGCACATGGCTGTGCGCATGCTGCATGGGCTGGTGCTGATGCGGGTGAGAATGATGTTCGCTCAAGTGCAGCCACAGGCCCAGCGCCATCAGCGCGGCGGCGATCCAGAACAGCAGACCCGGGGCCTCGCCTGGCAATAGCAGGGCGATCAGCGCGCCCACAAACGGCGCCGCCGAGAAATAAGCGCCGGTGCGCGCGGTGCCCAGATGGCGCAGCGCCAGAACAAACAAAACCAGGCTGAGGCCATAGCCGACAAAACCAAGCAATCCGGCCGCGCTCACTTGTACCGGTCCCGGCACCACGGCGCCTGCGGCCAGCGCGATGGCGAGATTGATGCTGCCGGCGACGAGGCCCTTGATGCAGGCAATCTGCACCGCATCGCTGGCCGAAATCTTGCGTGTCAGATTGTTGTCGATTGCCCAGCACAGACAGGCGCCAACAATGGCCAGCGTACCCCACGCCAAACCGGCATGCGTGGCGGGCTGCCAGGACAGCAGTGCGCCGGCAATGACAATGCAAAGCATGCCGAGAAAAATCCGCCGGTCGAAATTCTCCTTGAACACAAACCAGGCCAGCGCCGCGGTGAACACGCCTTCCAGATTCAGCAACAAGGATGCGGCGGCGGCGGCGGTCAGGCTGAGCCCCAGCATCAGCAAGGCCGGGCCGGCAACACCCCCGGCAAGCACGGCCGCCGCCAGCCAGGGCATATCGGCGCGCAACAATCGCGTCGCGCCCGATTCAGATTCACCATATGTCCGGCGCAGCATGAACCACAGCAGCAAGCCGAAGCCGCTGCCGAGATACAGCAATCCGGCCAGCATCAGTGGCGCTATCTGCCCGAGCAGCAGCTTGGCCAGCGGGGTGCTGAGGCCGAACAAAACGGCGGATGAAAGTGCGTACAGCACGCCTGCGTTCATGAACAACATCCTTGCTCTGATCAGCGGGTAGCGCCGGCTATTTGGCGACTCGCTGGCGTCCCGATGATAGGGCCCGGGCCGGTGGGCGGCAAGCGTAAATTTGGAATGTGCATTGGCCTGCGAGCCAGTATCCACGCGCTTTTACAAAGGCACCCTCTGGAACGCCGCGTCCAGCCTGCCTCTCCGGGCAATGCACCTTGTTTTCTTTCGGCGATTTGTAGACGTCCGCTATACTCGCAAACGGTATTCAGACATTTCAAATAACCCAAATGGAGCGCGGCGATGAATCGCAGGGACTTTATGCGTATCGGCATGGTCGGTGCCGGCACCTTGAGCGGGGGGCAGGCGATGGCGGCGGTCGGCAGCGGCAAAAAGAGCGCGTTCAGCATTGAAGAAACGGGCGTAGCCGCATTGCAGGCGGCAATGCAATCAGGCAAGACCAGTTCGCAGGCGCTGGTGAAGGCCTATCTGGCGCGCATCAGGAAAATCGACAAATCCGGCCCGCATATCAATTCCATCATCGAGCTCAATCCCGATGCGCTGACAATTGCCGCCGCACTCGACAAGGAACGCAAAGAGAAAGGTCCGCGCGGACCTTTGCACGGCATCCCGGTGCTGATCAAGGACAATATCGCCACCGCGGACAAGATGCAGACCACGGCGGGTTCCCTGGCCCTGGTCGGCGTCAAGCCGCAGCGCGATGCCTTCATCGTCGAGAAATTGCGCGCCGCCGGCGCCGTCATTCTCGGCAAAACCAATTTGAGCGAATGGGCCAATTTCCGCTCCACACGTTCCACTTCGGGCTGGAGCGGGCGCGGCGGGCTTACCCGAAATCCCTATGCGCTGGATCGCAATACCAGCGGTTCCAGTTCAGGTTCGGGCGCCGCGATCGCGGCGAGCCTGGCGGCGGTGGCGATCGGCACCGAGACCGATGGCTCGATCATCTCGCCTTCCTCGGCCAATGGCTTGGTGGGCCTCAAGCCGACCTTGGGCCTGATCAGCCGCAGCGGCATAATCCCGATCGCGGCCTCCCAGGACACGGCCGGACCGATGGCGCGCACCGTGGCGGACGCAGCGGCCCTCCTGACCGCGCTTGCCGGTACCGATCCACGCGATGACGCGACTAGGGATGCCGACAGCCGTGTGCAGGACTACACGACGTTTCTCAATGCCGATGGTCTCGCCGGCGTGCGCATCGGCGTGGTGCGTGCCAATTTTGGTGGCCGCAATGATCTGGCCTCCGCCGTGGTTGAAGAGGCGCTGAAGACCTTGACCGCCAAGGGCGCCATTCTGATCGATGTGGAACTGCCCAATGCCGGCAAGTATGGTGCGGCCGAGCTTGAGGTGCTGACTTATGAACTGAAGGCCGGCCTCAATGCCTATCTCGCCGATTGCGTGCCGGGCGCGTCCGATGTGTCGCCAATACGCACGCTCAAGGACCTGATCGAGTTCAACGATAAGAATCGCGAGCGCGAACTCAAGTATTTCGGCCAGGAACATTTTCTTCGCGCCGAAGCCAAGGGCGGACTGGACAGCAAGGAGTATCTGGAGGCGCTGGCGCTGTGCCGCAAATTATCGCGCGAAGAAGGTATCGACAGGATTCTGGCGGAGCAAAAACTCGATGCCCTGGTGGCACCCTCGAATGGGCCGGCCTGGCTGACCGATTTCATCAAGGGTGACAACAGCGGTGGCGGCTTCGCGCAGCCGGCCGCAGTGGCGGGCTATCCGCATATCACAGTGCCGGCCGGTTATGTCGCGGGCCTGCCGATCGGCATTTCCTTTGTCGCCGGCGCCTGGGCGGAAGGAAAACTGCTTGGCCTGGCCTATGCCTTTGAGCAGGCCACGAAGCATCGCCGCCGCCCAGGCTACCCGGCGCAAGTGAGCATGGGCTAAACCCGCCTGACGCAGGCAGCGTGTTATACCCGTGTCGCGTCTTGTTACAAATTGGCTGGTGACGGAAACCAAATCTCACTTGTGTTGTCGCGCCGGCCGTTACCATGGGCTTACGGTATTTGCCGATATGAAACCAGGGGAACCCAAATGAACAAGATTCGTCCACTCATCGCGGCATCGCTGCTGCTGGCGGCCGGTGCGTTCGCACAAATGCCACCGGAGGGGCATCGTCCGCCTCCCGATATCGCCAAACAGCTGAATCTCGACCCGACGCGCGCCGCCCAGGTCGACGCCATCATGAAAGCGACCCGCGCAAAAGCCGAAGCGCTGCATGCGCAGATGAAGGCCCTGCACGACAGCACGCGCGCCCAATTGGCCACTGTGCTGACACCCGACGAAATGAAGAAACTGCCCGGGCCGATGGGTGAACTCCGACCGATTAGCATCGGCAAGAGGCTGGGCCTCGATGAAGCACGCAGCCAGCAGGTCGAGGCGATCATGAAGTCCACCCGCGAACAGGCGCAAACCATTCATACCGCCATGAAAGCTGCGACCACAGATGCCGCCCGTGAAGAGCAGCGCCAGAAAATGAAAGCCCTGCACGACAGCACCAAGGCACAGCTCGCGACCGTGCTGACGCCGGAAGAGATGAAAAAATTGCATGACGGCATGATGCGTCCGCCACGCGGTCCCTGGGGTGGCGGCCATGACCGGCCCGATGCGCCGCCGGCCTGATTTACGGATGTAGCAAGTTGGCGGTAGCGGCAACATAAAAAGCGGGACGGTTGGCAGCCGTCCCGCTTTTTATATAATTTCGAAAGAGAAAGCCTTGCGAAGTGCAGGTACCTGCCGGCTCAATTTGCCGGGCGGCTGCGCTCGTTTTTCGGGCCCGGGCCGCGCAGGGCGGCAGGCATATCGCTGCCATTGACCAGCAGGCCGACGATCGGCGGCAGCTGCTTGTCGGCTGCGGATTTCTGTCCATCCGTCAACGATTCATAAAGGGGGCGCATGGCGGCGGACAGGTCCTCGAGGGCGGTAAGATGATTGCGGCTGACATCGATTTGCCGCTCCACGGCCTGGGGGGCCGCGATATTGTCGCTGGACAGGCGTGTACGCTGTTTCCAGCGCTGCAGATCGCTTGCCAACCGCATCGCGCGGATCTCGAATTCCTGCCAGCGCGGCAACTGTTCGGGCGTCAGCTTCAATGCCTCGCGGGCCAGCCCGAGCTGTTCCTCCAGTTGGTCGGCCAGGGGAATCATCGCCGGTATACCCTGTTCTGCGCGCGGCGCGTCCGCCCCTTTGCCGCGGCCGTCATGCGGACGTCCGCCGCCTCCGGGCGGCATCTGCGCCGAGGCGCATGCGGGCAATAGCAGCGCGGCGAGCGATAACGCAGGCAGGGTGATGATCAATGGCAATGTGGCGATACGCATATTGAATTCCTGGATAAATTCCTGAACAAAACAGCCGGCAGGCAGCGGCTAAATAAAAAGCGGCTATTGACGGGGCAGGACCAGGGTTGCCTCGAGACCCTGCGGCGTCAAATTGCGCAGCAGCACATCGCCGCCGTGCGCGCGGGCGATGCTGCGGGAGATGCTGAGTCCCAGTCCCGACCCGCCGGTGTCGCGGTTGCGCGAGGCCTCCAGGCGATAAAACGGCTCAAACACCTTTTCCAACTCACCGTCGGGAATGCCGGGGCCGTTGTCGCTGACGATGACGCGCGTGTCGGTCGGCGTTTGCGTCAGCGCAACCCGGACCTCGCCGCCGTATTTGAGCGCGTTGTCGACCAGGTTCTCGATACAGCGCTTGATCGATTGCGGATAGGCCGCGACCGGCACCGGCGCCGCGCCGCTCAGGGCCACCGACAGGCCCGTATCCTCACGGTCGTCGACGATGCTTTCCAGCAGGGCGGCGAGATCGAGCTGCCGCCGCTCGGTTTTTTCGACCTCCAGATGGCGCATGAACGCGAGCGTGCCGGAAACCAGTTCCTCCATCTCGAGCAGGTCCTGCTGGAATTTTTCACGCAAATGATCATCGGCAACCTGCTCGCTGCGCAAGCGCATGCGCGTGATCGGCGTTTTCAGGTCGTGCGACACGGCCGCCAGCATGCGCGTGCGCTCGCTGACGAAATTCTGCAACTTCTGCTGCATCTGGTTGAACGCCTTGGCGGCGGCGCGTATTTCCTCGGAGCCCTCTTCTTTCATCGGTGGCGCATTCAGGTTCTCGCCCAGTTCGCGCGCGGCGCGGCCAAGCTCGCGCACCGGGCGCATCGCCAGGCGCACCGCCAGCAGACAGACCAGCAACAGCACTGCGATGCGTATCGCCAGGTCGGCGCCCATCCTGAACACGGTCGGGCGTGGCGCAAAGCGCGGCACCATCAGATCGAAGTACAGCGGGCTGCCGTCGGCCAGCGTAACGCTGACGCGCAATGCCCGGGGCGGCGGTGGCCCCATGCGCGGCGGCCCGCCTCGCGGCATGACCAGGTCCATCTGCGGGGGGTGTGGACGGCGGCCGAATTCTTCCGGGGGAGGTTCGATCATGGTCACCGACCGCAATTGATTCTTGCTGCCCTCGAACGAGGCCTCCAGGGAGCGACGCAGGCCATCGAGATTTTCTTCCGGATCATCGTCGTCAGTTGCCGAAAGCGGAACTGTGGCGTGAACCCGGAAACCGCGGCTGGACACGGCCTCGGCCAGCGTATCGCGCTCGGCGGCAGGGGTGCGCTCGAACACGCGGGTCAGATCGACCACGCGCTTGCCGGCCTGTTCCATCTGCACCGAGAGCATCAGGTCGTCGTGTTCGCGCACGAAAATTGCCACGCTCAGCAGCTGGCTCAGCGCCAGTCCGCCGAGCAGGATCAGCACCATGCGCGCAAACAGCGAGGCGGGCACAAAGCGGCGCAGGTGCGAGAAGATGGCTGCCACTATGGTTCGTGAACCGGGGTCACGGTCAGCACATAACCTTCGTTGCGCACGGTCTTGATGATCTTCGGGTCGCGGCCGTCGTCGCCCAGGCGGCGGCGCACGCGCGCCACGATCACGTCCAGGCTGCGGTCGAAAGCCTCGGTAAAGCGGCCGCGCGTCATGTCCGAGAGCTGGTCACGGTTCAGCACCTGGTTGGGATGCTTGAGAAAGGTGTGCAGCAAGCGGTACTCGGCGCCGCTCAGCGACACCACCACCTTGTCGGCCGACAGCAGATGGCGCGCCCCGGTGTCCAGGGTCCAGCCGGCGAAATGAATCAAGCGCGGATTATCCGGCCGCGATCCGCCGGTACCGTTGGCGGCGGATTTGTGCAGCCGGCGCAATACCACGCGGATTCGCGCCAGCAGCTCACGCGGGCTGAACGGCTTGGGCAGGTAATCATCCGCGCCCAGTTCCAGGCCGACGATACGGTCGGTTTCCTCGCCGCGCGCGGTGAGCATGATGATCGGTACATCCGAGCGCGCACGCAGCTGGCGGCACAGCACAAAGCCGTCCTCGTCGGGCAGCATCAGGTCGAGGATGACCAAGTCCGGCGGCGTGGCGCCCAGCTCGGCCCACATCGATTTGCCGTCCTGTGCGCTGCGCACCGCGTAGCCGCTCCTGCTCAGGTAGCCCTCAAGCAGTTCACGCAGTTCGCGGTCGTCGTCGACGACGAGGATTTTGGCTTGGTGGTCCATGAATCCGGATTCCTGTCTGGAGTCGGCGCGTTTCGTTTCGGCCAATATTGCCGAATGCCAAGCGTACCGCGCTTTATGATTGTTTGTCAGCGTTCCCGCGATGCCGGAAGGCGTTCGCCATCCGGCATCGCTTGATCAAATATCCTGGACCACGATATAGGAAGGGTTGGCTGCCGTGCCGACAATGTAAATGCTGTAGCGCAAGCCGGCGGTGAGAGTTTGCGAAGGCAGACTCAACAGCGCCGTGGAACTGCCCGAGGCGGTAAAGGTAAATGCGTAGGTGCTGGCATCCAGCTCGAAATACGCCGAAGCCGAGTTCGGCGCCACATTGGTGGTCTCGCTGACGAAATTGACCAGTACGTCTACCGGAATCGCCGCCAGGTTGGCGTTGACGAAACGTACCCGGGCCTTGCCGCTGGTCGGCGTGAAATTGGCATCGGTAAGCGCAATCGACTGGACCACGCCATTGCTGCCGATGTTGACGACGGAATAATCGCGCCCGCCAAGCAGGATCGTATCGTTGTTGCCCAGATAACTGCCCGGTACGTTCGTTGCCTGCACCTTGAAATTGCGGCTGCCCGAGGCAAGACTCAAATAGCCGGATGCCCCCTGGTAAGGAACATTCGAAAACTGCGCGGTACCGTCCACCAGCAGATCCATCAAGGCCACGTCAGGTATGGCCTGGATGGTCTTGATGCGCGCATAGGGATTCGCCGGGAAGGTGGTGCTGGACTCGTCCGGGTAGATGAGGGCCGCATTGACCAGTTGCGAGCTGCCGGCGGTGTAGGCCAGCACGGTCACGCTGGCCTGGTTCGCAAATGTCTTGACGCCTGAATCGTAGATCGCCTGCTTGACGCCAGTGGGGGTGAAGACCAGCCGGTAATCGCCCTGCGTCAGCTCGATGAAGGCGGTGGTGCCGCCGGCCGCGGTACCTGTAAAGATCGGTGAACTGTTCTGGAGGGTGCTGGTGCCGCTGAGCGCGTAAAGGTCAATGGCGCCTGCCGGGAAAGCCACATCGGCGACGCGGATGCGGAAGGTGTTCGACGAGGTGGAGCTGGTATTTTCCAGCAGCAGCAAGCCGGTGTTGGCGCCGACGCGACCGGCGATCACATAGGTATATTTGCCGGTTGCGGTCAATGAATAGCTGGAATCGATCTGGGTGGCGCCGGCTACTGTGCTGACCTTGACCTCTTGGGTGCCGGAGGCAATGGTGCGGTAGCCGGAAATGGATTCAAAATTTGCCGCCGAGACGGTGTTGCTTGTCTCGCCAGCCAACTGGACGTTGATGGCGCCATCGTCCGGCGAGACGTGTACAAATCGTATCTGGGCATTGTCAGTACTGGCATTTTTGCCGCAGGCGGACAATAGGGCCGCGGCCGTGCAGGCCAGGGCAACAAACAGCTTGGCGGTGTTTTGCATGGGAATCCTTGGAATTGTTGCCGATAGGGTCGGACGTGGAACGCGGGCGCTTTGTACCTTGGGGTGCGCCGGTCCGGCGCAATGACAAAGTACCCAACGGCAGCAGACTAGCAATGCCAAGTAAACCGCTTGTTTCGGAACTGGAGGCCTTTGTTTCCGGAATGTCATATTGCCGTGGCGCACTATTGGTGCGGTTGGCGGATCCTATGCCGCTTCATCTACTTTCAATTTGTTACAAGTCGATCTTCGTCGCTTACAGATGAAGCGAAGGAAGCAAACTCAAACCGGCGAAAATAGCGCTTGCGCGCCGGCTGCTGGCGAGGGCGGCGGGTTTTCCGTCATACTGCAAGACTGCCTGCGATTCCGCCCTCGGGCTTGCAGCAGCGGCCTCCTGGAATCATCCTTGTCCCAATAATAACTATGTCAATCCAATCCAATCTTCGCCCCAATCAATGGCAGCGCCTACCGGTCTGGGTGCGCAAAATCCTGCTTCCTGTCGTGGTTCTCGTCCTGGCGGGCGGCGCCTGGTATCTGTGGATGCGGCCGGCAACGCCGCCGGCGGTGG
>DASWEY010000055.1:0-6150 GCA_036394575.1 Usitatibacteraceae bacterium
GCGCGGTAGCGGCCTTCCCACAGGGTGCCGCTGCGCTTGTGGGTGTAATTGAAGTACTGCACATATTTGCGTCCGGCCGACTGGAAAGTCTTGCTGATGCTGTCGGTATCGGTGGGCGTGGCCAGCAGATGGATATGGTTGGTCATCCATACATAGGCATGTATCGCCAGGCCGAAGCGGCCGGCAGCTTCGATGATGGCATCGCGGAAGTATTGGTAATCCACTTCGGCGGCGAAGATCGCCTGCCGGTTGTTGCCGCGCTGGATGATGTGCTGCGGCTGGCCGGGGATGACGTAGCGGGGCAGGCGGGCCATGGGGGTCTCCTTGGTTGGGCAGGAGATGGCAGCTTAGCGCTTTCTGTTAAATGGTGTCTGACCCCATTTATTTCTGTTATGCAGCAGGATTCCATCCAGATGGACGCGGGGGCGGCGGGGCATGGAGACATATCCCATTCATTTATTAACGGGGCTACCACCTCGACGGATGTCGGCTTGAGCGGCATTCGCAATCTGTGCCGGGATGGCGGAACTGGTAGACGCACGGGACTCAAAATCCCGCGGTAGCAATGCCGTGCCGGTTCGATTCCGGCTTCCGGCACCATAAGAAAGGGCATTGGCGATTCGCCAGTGCCCTTTCTTTTTGGCAAAACTGAAAAACGTAGAACGCCATTTGGCGCGGGTTTTGGAGCATTTTTGCTCGGAACACCGCGCCAGTGCTGGACTTTCGCATTCCGGTTTTCCACTACCTTTCCCGCAATTTACGGCGAATGCATTTGCTTAGTGTCTGAGCCCATTCATTTGTTTGAGTCCAGCGGAAATTATTTCGAGCGTGAATCTTTGATTTTTCTCTCTTAATAAATCGCTTCACACCGCAAAACAATTCACCCTGGCGCCTTAAAATTACTTTAATTTGAATTCAATATTTCTATTTGCCCATTTATAAATTTTCGATGCCGGACCAATTTACATTTTGCAATTTCGGCTAATCGCGCCCGCTTCTGCGCATACTCCTTACCCTGAAAGTCACGTTCAATCTTCGCCATTTCTATGCGATGCCCCGTTTCAAGTTCCGCCAAAGCAGAACTCATATCGCCGATAGCATGCAGAAAAAACGCCAGTAACCAACTTTCGTCCCCAATACTGAACCCTCCGGCGGGCGTTCGCATTGGGAAGTTATCAATATCGCGAATGAAGGAGATCAAACTTTCATAGTCGACAATTTGGTCCAGAATAGGGGACGCATATTGTTGAAACTCTCCCATGAACTCCAACGCGAGGAGGCGCTCGCCGCCAGGAGAACACCCCCATGCGATTCTTGTCTTTGGCGGGGTGCCATTCAGGACAAGCCAGTGAAGCGAGACTGAAAAAATTGTTGACGGCAAAGTTTCGGGTTCGTGTAGCAAGTAGACGATGGGATGCCCGCATTCCCAAATCTTTATGGCGTTATGCGCTTCCATAAGTAGGCGAGATCGCATCGCGATGTCTGCGCCAAACGAAATTTTCGTTTTCGATATGTGTTGCTGAAGGAGAGTAACGCAAATATCAACATCGGCAAAAGCGGGTTTTACCCACTCCCCCACCAACGTGCCTGGCGTTTCCATCGCGTTGGGGATGGCCGCAAATCCGCATTTCCCGAGTTCAATATTCAACGCAGCAAGGATGGGATGTTTGATCCCCATCCCGCCCGAATCGTTAGACATAAATATTACTTCCTTCTATTTGTGAAGCAGCCTACACAGTCCGATCCCGCTCCCACATTGTTAGATGTGATTGCAAAGTCAAGAAAAAAATGGGGTCAGAAAAAAATGGAAAAAATGGGGTCAGACACCATTTTCCATCCAACTGCTTACTTCCCATCTTCCCCGCCTCCCCCGTAATATCGAAATCTAAATTTCTCCAAAATTCTACCGCAGCAATGCACCACCCCGCCATGCACGCATAACACAAACCTCAAACTCAAGCACTGGCGCGCTTCTCCAGCACTTTTTGCCCCAAACACTGCTCCAATACTAGAGTTTGGTCTTTTACACGAACGAAATTCAAACCCCCAGCGCCCTCACCTGATGCGTGATGAACGATGCGGCCCGAGCCCGTTCCGCCTCACTCATATGCAATCCACACTTGGTCCGCCGCCACAAAATATCCTCGGCGCTACGAGCCCATTCCTGGCAAATGCAGAAATCGATTTCACGCTCGCACAGCATCGTCGCACCGGTGCCGAATTGCCGGCCGAGATCGCTGACAGTGTTCACGCCATCCAGAACTTGCATGGCGCGGCTGCCATGTCGTGCAGCGATGGCATGCAAATAATCCGATGGTAGCGCCGCGTAGCGTTGCGTCAACAGCGAGGTCAGTTGTTCCAATGAATCAATATCGCCGCCGGGCAAGGCTTCCATGGCGGTCCATGGCTTTTTCATTTGCGGATAAAACGGCGCCAGCTCCTGCAAGGCATGTTCGGCGAGACGGCGGTAGGTGGTGATCTTGCCGCCGAAGATGGACAGTAGCGGGGCGCGCCCTCCATCGTGATCGACCTTGAGCATGTAATCGCGCGTGGTCTTGGAAGGATTGTCGGCGCCGTCGTCGAACAGCGGCCGCACGCCGGCATAGCTCCAGACGATATCGCTTTGCTGCAACGGCTTGTCGAGGAAACGGTTGGCGGCGTGCAGCAGGTAGGCGGTTTCCTCCGCAGTGATTTCTTTGGTGCCGATGAGAGAGTACACATCGACATCGGTGGTGCCGATCAGGCTGTAGCGGCCCTCATAGGGAATGATGAAAACCACGCGCTTGTCGTCGTTTTGCAGGATGTAGGCGTGGGCCTGCTCATGGATGCGCGGCACCACGATATGGCTGCCCTTGACGAGTTTGACCTGGGCATTGATGTTGATGGCGAGCGTTTCGTCGAGTACCTGTTTGACCCAGGGACCGGCGGCATTGACGACGCCGCCGGCGTGAATCTGATGGCGCTCGCCGCTATCGACATTCAGCAGTTCCAGTTGCCAGGCGCCGTCCACCCGCTTGCCGGCAACCACGCGTGTACGCACGCGAATCCCGGCGCCATGTTCGCGCGCGGATACCGCGTTCAGTACCGTGAGTCGTGCATCATCGACGCGCGCATCGGAATAGAAAAATCCGCGCTTCACCGAAGGCTTCAGCGCCGCGCTGAACACCGCGTTGGGAAACATGACCCCGCGCGAACCGGGCAGGGAAATCTTGCCGCCGAGATGGTCGTACATCCACAGACCAAAGCGCACCATCCACGCGGGCCGCATATGCGCATCGTGCGGCAGGATGAAGCCCAGCGGATGGATGATATGCGGCGCGATTTTGAGCAGCACTTCGCGTTCCTGCAGGGCTTCGCGCACCAGGCGGAATTCAAATTGCTCCAGGTAGCGCAGGCCGCCGTGGATGAGCTTGGAACTCCAGGAGCTGGTGGCGGAGGCAAGATCGTCCTGCTCGATGAGCAGAACCTTTAAGCCGCGCCCGGCCGCGTCGCGGGCGATGCCGCAGCCATTGATGCCGCCGCCGATTATCGCCAGATCGTAGTCGGGCCGGGGCATGGAGGAAGATTCAGCTTAAGGTGTGACCAAAACGATCCAGCCACAGCAGCGAGAACGAGGTTTTGGTGTCGGTGATTTCGCCGCGGCCGACCATCTCCACTGCGCGCGCCATCGGCATGGTGAACACTTCGAGGAACTCGCCCTCGTCGAGCTGGTGACCGCGATATTCGAGGTCGGTGGCGACCCAGAGCTCGATGATTTCATTCGAGTAGCCGATGCCGGCGTGCAGGGTGGCGGCATGCTGCCATTTAGCGGCGACGTAGCCGGTTTCTTCGCGTAATTCGCGCATGGCGGTTTCGGCATGCGGCTCGCCCGCATCGATCTTGCCGGCGGGCAGTTCGATGAAATGGCGGCGCACCGGATAGCGGTACTGGTGTTCGAACACCAGGGTGTCTTCATCGACGAAGGCGGCAATGACGACCGCGCCGGGGTGCAGCACATACTCACGCCAGGATTCGCTGCCGTCGGGCAGGCGCACGCGGTCGGACTGGACCTTGATCAGCTTGCCGTCGAGAATGCGTTCACTGGCGAGCGTGTGCTCGGTGAAGTCTGGGAAATTCTCGCCGGTGTCAGAGCGAGTTCTGGATGGCATTGACGCATGCCGTCAGCAGGCCGCCGGGCACGAAACCCAGCACCAACACCGCGAAACCGTTCACCACCAGCAGCA
Source organism: Usitatibacteraceae bacterium (assembly GCA_036394575.1). GTDB lineage: Bacteria > Pseudomonadota > Gammaproteobacteria > Burkholderiales > Usitatibacteraceae > UKL13-2. The sequence continues at coordinate 4,224 of DASWEY010000055.1, forward strand.
CGCGCATATCGGCCGAAGCGACCAAGGGCGCGGTGTCGGTGGGCGCATCGAAATACATCAGCTTGACCACGCGCAGATAGTAGAACGCGCCGATCACGCTCATCAGCACCGCATACACCACCAGCCAGGTGTAGCCGGCATTGAGTACCGCTTCGAATACCGAAAGCTTGGCCCAGAAGCCGGCAAAGATCGGAATGCCGGCCATCGAGAACATGATGAACAGCATCAGCACCGCGTACAGCGGCGAGCGCTGGTTGAGGCCCTTGAAGTCATCGAGCTTGTCGGCTTCAAAGCCGGCGCGCGACAGCAGCAGCATGATGCCGAAAGCGCCGAGGGTGGTGAAGGCGTAGACGACGATATAGAACATGCCCGAGGCATAACCATTCTTGGTGCCGGCCAGGATACCCAGCAGCAGGAAGCCCATATGCGAGATGGTCGAGTAGGCCAGCATCCGCTTCAAGCTGGTCTGCGCGATCGCCACCACATTGCCGATGGTCAGCGACAGCACCGAGAGGATGATCAGCATGCCCTGCCAGTCGGCGGTGGCGCCGGCCAGGGCATCGGCCAGGATGCGGATGATGAAGCCGAAGGCGGCGATTTCCGGGGCCGAGGCCAGGAACAGGGTAATGGCGGTCGGCGCACCATCGTAAACATCGGGCACCCACATATGGAAGGGCACCGCGCCGAGCTTGAAGGCCAGGCCGGCGACGATGAACACCAGGCCGAAGGTCAGCAGCGGGTCATTGGCGCGGCTGCCGGAGACAACTGCGGCAACACGGCTGACATCGAGCGAGCCGGTGGCGCCGTAAACCATCGACATGCCGTACAGCAGCAGGCCGGAAGCGAGCGCGCCGAGAATGAAGTACTTCATCGCCGCCTCGGTGGAGCGCGCCGAATCGCGGTTCAGCGCCACCAGGGCGTAGCTGGGCAGGGCCAACAACTCCAGGCCCAGATACAGGGTGACGAAATGATTGGCCGACACCATCACCATCATGCCAAGGGTGGCGAACAGGATCAGGCAGATGTATTCGCCGCTGAACAGATTGCGCGCGGCTAGATAGCCGCGGCTGTAAACGATGACCACGGCAACCGCGATCAGCATCGCCACCTTGAGCAGGGTGGCCATGCCATCCACCACGAACATATTGCTGAAGCCGTACTGCACCGGATTGCCGGCGGGGGCAAATACCGAGACGGTGGCCGGCGTCGCTTTCAGCGCCACCAGTACCACGGTGATGGCCAGCGTGGCCAACGCCGACACCAGCAGGCGGCCTTCCAGTTTTTGCGGATGCCAGAACAGATGCGCGACCATGATCAGGCACAGCAGGCCGAGCAGCGTGATCTCCGGCGTGGCCAGGCCGATATTGAAGGAAGCGACGTTGAGTTGGGCGGGAGTCATGTCTGTTATCTCTAATTCAGCTTGCCGAGCCGCACATGCTCGAGGAGCGAATTGACGGAGGTGTGCATCACATCGGTGAACGGCTTGGGGTAAATGCCCATGGCCAGCACCAGTGTGGCGAGGATGGCGAGGATCAGCATTTCGCGGCTGTTGATGTCGCCGAGCGTGCGCACATCGTCGTTGGCGATGTCGCCGAAGATCACGCGCTTGACCATCCACAGCGAATAGGCGGCGCCGAGGATCAGGGTGGTGGCAGCCAGGAAGGCGTACCAGAAGTTGACCTTCATGGCACCGAGGATGACGATGAACTCGCCGACGAATCCCGAGGTACCCGGCAGGCCGGCATTGGCCATGGCGAACAGCACGGCAAAAAACGCGAACTTCGGCATGGTATTCACGACGCCGCCATAGGCCGAAATTTCGCGCGAATGCACGCGGTCGTAGAGCACGCCGATACACAGGAACATGGCGGCCGAGATGAAGCAGTGCGAGACCATCTGCACGATGCCGCCTTCCATGCCCTGGCGG
>DASWEY010000056.1:0-45009 GCA_036394575.1 Usitatibacteraceae bacterium
AATAAATTCCTGTGCCGCCTGCTCGCGCTCCTGCTGCTTCCCGCACTATCGCCCGCACTATCGCCCGCGCTGCCACCTGTGCTGCAGCCCGTGCCGGCACGCGAAGCGAACAAAGAATCGGCCCCGCCCATGGAATACGCCGTCGTCACACCCGGCATGCCCCTCGTGTTCCCGCGCGATCATGGCGCCCATCCGGCCTTCCGCACCGAATGGTGGTATGCCACCGGCCATCTGCAAACGGCCAGCGGCAAGGCGCTCGGTTTTCAGCTGACTTTTTTCCGCAGCCGCAGCGGCATCGGCGAGGCAAACCAAACGCGCAATGGCAGCCGCTTCGCGCCGGCGCAGATCCTGTTCGCCCACGCCGCGATCGCCTACCCGGCCCTGGGCCGCTTGCGCCATGATGAGCGCGTGGCGCGCGCCGGCTTCGGCGTCGGCACCCAAACCGAGAAACTCGATGTGGCACTGGAAGGCTGGACCCTGCGCATGGATCAACAGACCATGCAAGCGCATATTCCGGCACGTGATTTCACCCTCGATCTCCGCCTCAGCGCGAGCCGGCCGCCGCTGCTGCAAGGCGACCAAGGCTACAGTCGCAAAGGCCCGCAGCCCGGGCAGGCAAGCTATTACGTGAGTCTGCCGCAACTGGCGGTGAACGGCAGCGTGGTGATCGATGGCAAGCGTGAAGACGTGAGCGGCACTGCCTGGTTCGACCATGAGTGGTCCAGCGAATACCTGGCGGCTGAAGCGACCGGCTGGGACTGGCTGGGCGCCAACCTCGACGACGGCGGTGCGCTGATGGCGTTTCGCATGCGCGGCCAGGACGGCAGCGCGATCTGGGCCGGTGGCACGCGCATGCAGGCCAATGGCCGTTCGCAGGCACTGGGGCCGGACGAAATTGCCTTCACGCCGCTGCGCACCTGGCGCTCGCCGCGCACCGGCGCCAGCTGGCCGGTGGCGATGACGGTGCGCGCCGGCAAAGAATCGTTCGAACTCCAGCCGTGGATGGACGACCAGGAACTCGACAGCTCGCGCTCCACCGGTATCACCTATTGGGAAGGCGCGGTCGATGTGTTGCAAAACAAGGTGCGACGCGGACGCGGTTATCTGGAACTGACCGGCTATGCGCAAGCCCTGCGTTTCTGAGTTGCCGGAAAAAATTGAACGAGCGCGAGCGTCAGCGCAGTGCGCGGGTAATCGTCGCCAGGTAATCCGACGCCGCGGTTTCCGTGGCGGCGCGCTGCACCAGACCCTCATGGCCGGGCGCTTGCATTCGCAGCGTTCGATAAAGTGCGGCACAGGCCGCCAGGGCACGGGCGCAATCGCGGGCGTCATGGCCACCGACGGTATCGACAAGTCGGGCGGCAAACACCGGCGCCAGCTGTTCGATCTTGCGCACCCCGCTCGGCGTCGCACCGGCTTGCCGCAGGCCCAGCGGCCCCAATACATGCACGCGCAAATAAGACAGCATGGCCATGGCCTCGAACAGTTCGCTGCGCGCGATCTTGGCCGCACCGTAATGCAGCCATACCCAGAAACGGTCCTCGATCCACTGCGCATCGGGTGCCGGGTAATGCGCTTTGCCGTTTTGCAAGGCGCGCGTCATCCGCTTATTGCGCTCCCACAACACCTCGGGATCTTCCACCCGCGCCGCCAGATCGGGCAGGGCGACAAACTTGAGGTCGACATGCAGCAAGGGCGCATCGTAGAGACAGATCAGCAGGCGCGGCTCATGCACATGCTCGCCGCTGAACGCCGACAGCAGATTGCCCAGCGATGTCGCCAGCTTCCGCCCGTCGGCCAACACCGCGGCATGCGCCTCTGCCGAAGTGGCGATCACCAGATCGAGATCGCTGAATTCATCCATGCTGTCGCTCAGCCAGGAACCGCCGATGGCCACGCCGGCGATGCGCGGGTCGGCGCTGAACACATGCAGGGCACGATCGAGAAACTGCAGGTGGATTTGTGGCGCGGAGTCAGGCGCTTTTTTGAGCGTCATCGGGTGTCGCTAAAATTTTAAAGTCAAGCATTGGCGCGCCTTTCGGAGCAAAAATGCCTGGAAAGGCGCGCCAATGCTGGACTTCAGCGGTTTTATCCGGATTCCCCATCCAGTTAAGCAGCCTCTCCCCCGCTCAAAACACCGCGCACAGGGCGATGCTCAGACCGAAATAGATTGCCACCGTCAGCCAGAAGGCATCGGGCGACTCGTCCTTGCTCACCATGCGGCCCCAGGGCCCGGCCTTGCTGTAGATACGGCCCTGGATAAGAGCGTAAACGGTATAGGCGAATACCGCGAAGCCGAGAAGTTTGAAGACAGGCATTTCAGGCTGCCGGTACGCGCAAATCCTGCAGCCAGGTGCCGGCGCGTACGGCTTCGTCCTCGTGGTCCGGTTCGCGCCAGGTTTCGCGCAGCCCGTCCTGATACCAGCTTTGCATGCCCGGCAGGGCCAGCAGGCGCGCCAGGTACGCCTTCGAATCCGGGGTAAATTCCAGGCCATAGCTTTGCGCGCGGAAAGCCACCGGGGCGAAAAAGGCATCGACGGCACCGAAGGTCTTGCCGGCGAGAAACGGGCCGCCGTAGCGGGTCAGGCCTTCGCCCCACAGCTCATCGAGGCGGGCGATATCCTTGGCCAGCGCCGGCGTAATTTCATCCAGCCGCACGCGGACGCCGCAATTCATGCTGCAGCGTTCGCGCAGGGCGCCGAAACCGGAATGCATTTCGGCCGCCGCGCAACGCGCCCAGGCGCGCGCGCCGCCGTCCGCCGGCCACACGCCGCGATGACGCTCGGCCAGGTATTCACTGATCGCCAGCGAATCCCAGATCGCGGCATTGCCGTCGCGCAGGCAGGGCACTTTGCCGGTGGGCGAGAAATCGCGAAACGCCGCCCAGCTCGATCCGCGCTCGAAGGGCATCAGGTGTTCCTTGAACGGAATGGCCAGTTCGCGCATCAGCAGCCAGGGCCGCAGCGACCAGGAGGAATAGTTCTTGTTGGCGATATACAGTTCGTACATGGCGACACATCCAAAACAAAAAAAGAAAAATCAGCCGCTGAATTTCAGTGCCATCAGCACAATACCCGCCACGCTGCAGGCCAGGCTCAACCAGAATGCCGGTACCCGTGCATTCGTCCTGGCGACCATGCCATGGATCACGTAGAACACAAATGATGCCGCGAGAAAAGCCCAGGCAATCGGCGTCTCCCCGGAGATCAAGCGGGTGGCAATGACCCCCGCCGCACACAGGACCAACAATACCGACAATATCCATTTGCGCAATACCGCAGCCGACAGGGGATCGTCACCCCGGCGGTTTTCTTCCGCTTCCATTTCCGATTTCTCTTCCTCTTTCATCGGCGGACCCCCGACTGATCTATTTGCCTGTCAAAGATACGCACAAGATACGCACTTGCACCAGCGTGTACCATTGCGGCTTTCCGAATCTTGCCTGAATTGCCACGAATAGGCGAGATGCGGGCAGAAGCATGGCGGAAGCAAGGCAGAGGCGGAAGCCTGTGCATTCCGGCAAGGCCAACAACCCACGCAGAATTTTCATGACCGGCAGCATCCCCCAATTCGATGTGATCGTCATCGGCGCCGGCGCCGCCGGCATGCTGTGCGCCGCTCTTGCCGGCCAGCGCGGCAGGCGCGTGCTGTTGATCGACCACTATCACAAGCTCGGCGAGAAAATCCGCATCTCCGGCGGCGGGCGCTGCAACTTCACCAATATTCATACGCGACCGGAAAATTTCCTGTCGCAGAACCCGCATTTCTGCCGCTCGGCACTGGCCCGTTATACGCCGCAGGACTTCATCAAGCTGGTGGAAAAGCATGGCATCGGCTATCACGAAAAAACCCTGGGGCAGCTGTTCTGCGACGACAGCGCCGGCGAGATCATCCAGATGCTCAAAACGGAATGCGATCGCGGCCAGGTGAAGTGGCGCATGCCCTGCACCGTCGACGGCGTGCTGCGCGAGGGCGATGCCTACCGGGTGCAAACCGCGCAGGGCTCGGTTACGGCCGCGACCCTGGTGATCGCCACCGGCGGACTGTCGGTGCCCAAGATCGGCGCCACGCCTTTCGGTTACCGGATCGCCGAACAATTCGGCCTGACGGTGGTGCCGCCGCGCCCGGCCCTGGTACCGCTCAGCTTCGACCCGGAAACCCTGGCGCGCTACGGCGATCTGTCCGGCATCGCGCTCGATGCCGAAGTCAGCTGCAACAATGGCCGTTTCCGCGAGGCCGTGCTGCTGACGCACCGCGGCATTTCCGGCCCGGCGATCCTGCAAATTTCGTCCTACTGGCAGGATGGCCCGGCAAAAAATCCGGTGCACATCAATCTGCTGGCCAACCTTGACCATGCCAAATGGTTGCGCGAACAGCGCAATTCGAAAGCGCAATTCAACAATGTGCTGGCGGAAATTCTGCCGAAGCGCTTCGCCCAGCAATGGAGCGAGGCGCATGCGCTGCTCAAGCCGAATAATCAGTTTTCCGAACGCGCCTTTGAAGACGCGCTTGCCGCGCTCGAAGACTGGCAGGTGAAACCCTCCGGCACCCTGGGCTACAACAAGGCCGAGGTGACCCTGGGCGGCGTGGATACGCACGCCCTGTCGTCGAAGACAATGGAAGCTAGCGCCGTGAAGGGCCTCTACTTCATCGGCGAAGTGCTGGACGTGACCGGGCATCTGGGCGGCTTCAATTTCCAGTGGGCCTGGGCCTCGGCCCATGCGGCCGCGACGGCCTTATGAGCACCATCCATCCGGGCGCCATCCATCCGCCGCCGCGCGTGGTGCTGGACACCAATATCGTCCTCGACTGGCTGGTGTTCGAAGACGGCGGCATGCCGCAGCTGATGGACGCGATCAACCGGCGCCTGCTCGCCATCGTTACCAATGCCGCCTGCGTGGAAGAGTTGGCCCGGGTGCTGGCCTATCCCATCTTCAAGCTGGATGGCGCCGCGCAGGCGCGCGCGCTTGAGCGTTATCTGGCCTTTGCCGAATTCGTGCCGGAACGCGCCTCCCTGCTGGGCATCGTGCCGCGCTGCCGCGATCGCGACGACCAGAAGTTCCTGGAACTGGCCGCCCACGCCGGTGCCGCGGCGTTAATCAGCAAGGACAACGCGGTGCTGGGCCTGAAGCGCAGCATGAAGGCGCGCTTTGACTGCGAGGTGCTGCGCCCCTCGCATACGGCGGCCTGGTTGCAGAACCGGCTGCTGACAGGCGGTTGAGTATCGCGGGCTATTTCCTGAATAGCTCCCGACGACGCCGCGCATTCGACCCCGCGTCCGCGCCTGCCTGCTCGCATCGGCGCGATTGCGTATACACTTTGTGTCCTGTTCGTAACAATTACGGCGGCTGCCGGAGGCGATACGGTTATGGCCTCTCCTCTCATCGAAGAACTCCGCTCCCTGCTGGCGACGGCGTTTGCCAGCGGCGTGAGCAGCGCGGCCGGCGAAATCGACCAGAACCTGCAACGTTCGAGCGCCGGAGAAGGCGATGCGAACCGCAAGCGCGATTACCTGGCCGCACGCAACTTCTTCGCCTCGCATTTGACCGCCTTCGAACGCGCGCTGGACAGCGAGTTTCGCAAGCGCTTTACCGAGAAACTCGCCGGCGAAACCGACCCGTTTTCCAGAACGCAGACCTTCTCGCTGGATTCGTTGTCGCTGGTGGAAGACACCGATGTCGACGAGAACATCCTGATCGCCAATACCGGGCGCCGCCTGCGCGACGACTGCGAATACGAGCTATTCGCCATCAGCCGCCGCCTGGAAATCCTGATGGAAGTGGAGCATCTCGACGATGGCCACAACCCCGCTTCGCCGCGCACTTTCTGCCGCGCATTCCTGGTGGCGCTGGCGACGATCGATGCCTCGCCGGCGGTCCGCACGCATATCTTCAATGCCGCCAAATCCGCGCTGACGCGCATTCTGCAGAACACCTACCGGAACGCCAACGAGTTTCTGATGAACCAGGGCGTGCTGATCGAGATTCAGCAGCGCTATGGCAAGCCCATCCTGCAGGCCGAGGCGCGCACGGTGGCTCCGGCAGCGACACCGCCGGCGAATGAGGCACAGGCCGTCATGTCCGTCGCGCCGCCGCCCGCCGCTCCAGCGCGCGCGATACCGGCGCCGCCACGCAGCAGGGAGCCGCCCGCCGGCGACCTGAATGTGACGGCGCTGTTTGCGCAATTGCTGGCGCAGTATGGCGTCAACGCGACCTCGGCGATGTCGGCAAGCAAACCGGAAAGCAGGTTGACCGCCTCGCTGGGCGGCGCCGGCAATGCGCCCGCTGCGGATGCCGATGCCCCGGGCCCGCCGGCCGGCTCCCTGCACGCGGTGCTCGATAGTCTGGCGGCCAATATGCCGCCGGCCGAAAAAGTCATCACCGATCTGGTGGTGCGGACCTTCGACGGCATTTTCGCGGCACCCGAGCTGTCCGATGCCATCAAGGCGCAGGTCGCGCGCCTGCAGTTCCCGGTGCTGAAGGCGGCCCTGCGCGATTCCAGCCTGCTCACCGACGATTCCCATCCGTTGCGCATTCTCATCGACCAGCTGGCGGATTTGAGCCGCCGGCGCAGCGCCAGCCTGCAACCGGGCGACGCCACTTTCGAGCGCGTGCGCACCCTGCTGCAATACCTGCTGGCGATCATCGAGTCCGACCCTCTCGGCATGCCCGACGTAAACGAGCAATTGCAGGATCTGATCGAGGCCGACGATGACGGCGTGCTGCACGCGATCGAGGACGCCGTGGTGCAGCAGCTTGAGGGCGAGCGCAAGAAACGCGCTTTCGACATCGCCAGTTACGAGATCGAGCGCCGCATCGCCGGCACAGCGACCCCCGAGGTCGTCAAATTGTTCGCCACCAAGGCGTGGCGCTGGCTGCTGATGATCGACTACCTGGCCGAGGGCGAGGACAGCGAGGACTGGAGAAAGGACATCGCCACCTTCGACGATCTGCTATGGAGCGTGGACCCCGCCTCGGCCAGCGATCCGCGCCTGCCGGTGCTGATCCTGCAACTGGTGGCCAGGCTTAACGAGGCCCTGAACCGCGCCGGCGTGGCGCGCACCGAACGTGTCGCCTTCTACGATCGCCTGGCCGAAATCCATCACGGCGTGCTCGACCCCGTCACCAGTTCGAATTCGCGCCGCGCCGCTGCCGCGCTGGCGGCCGCGTCCCCCTCGCTCGCACCCCCGGCCGACCCGCGCACCGCCAGCCCGCAGCGCAGCCTCAGGCTCGCGCGTGGCGCCTGGGTCAGGACCCGCGTCAACGGTGTCGGCGCGCAGTTATGCCGCCTGCTGTGGCTCAGTCCCTTGCAGGAATCCTGTATTTTCCGCAACTACAGCGCCGTCGATCCCCAGGATTCAACCGTGATCATGAGCGCCGAGGAACTGGACGAGGCCTTCAAGCGCGGCACCCTGACGGTGCTGGGCAACGCCTCTCTGACCCAGCGCTGCATCGAAAACGCGTTGCGCGAGATGCTGCAAAGCGAGGCCGCCGATTAGCGGGAAGCGGCCGCCCGCGGTTCGCTGCCGCCGCGACCGTCGCGACCTACCGCCAGCGCGGCAATAATCGCCAGCATGAAGGTCGCGCCGACGGCGATGAAAACCAGCTTGGGCAGATGTGCATCCAGCAGCAGGCCGAAGGCCACCGGCGCCAGCGCCAGCCCCACATCGAGTCCCGAGTAGACGAAGCCGTAGACGCGACCGAAGGCGCCCTCGCCCAGCTGCGCGGCGGCGGCGCGGCGCACCAGCATATCGCGCGACGGCCCGGCGATGCCGACGCTGAAACCCATCGCCACCATCAAGGGCAACACCAGCCCGGCGGGCATGATCGCGAACGCCAGCAACAAGGCCAGCAGCGCGCCGGCCAGCAGGGAGGAGGCAATCAGATATTCGAACGACTGCCGCCCCTTCACCAGGAAACCGCCCAACACCAGGCCGGCCGAGCCGCCCAGCAGGTAAGCGGTAAGCGCCGATGTCGCCAGCGCAATCGACAGATCGTAAAGTTCGCGCAGCAGCGACGGCGCGAAATTCTGCAAGGCGCCGAAGGCGAACGTGGTGAGCAGGAAATAGGCAAACGCCAGCCAGATCACGCGCACGCGCAGGAAGCTCCAGGTGCCGCCGTCCTTACCGTCTTTCATTGGGACAGCGGGCTTGTTCTGCGTCCCCTCGTCAATGCGGCTCCGCCGGAGTTCGTACTGCAGCAGTTCGCGTTTCCAGATCAGGAAGGCCAGCGCCAGTGCGCCGACCAGGGCCGCGCCCAGCCCGGCGGCGCGCCAGCCGAAGGCGATGGCGATGCTGGTCATGAAGATCGGGCTGATCGCCCAGCCGAGGTTGCCGGTGAGGCCGTGAATGGAAAAGGCGTGGCCCAGGCGCGGCACCGAGACGCGGCGATTGATCAGGGTGAAATCGGCCGGATGGAACACGCTGTTGCCCAGGCCGGCGACCGCCGCCGCCGCGAACAGGGCCGCAAAGCCTGATGCGGCCGCGACCAGGAGGCCGGACGCCGACAGCAGGGCCACCCCGCCGCAAAGCACGCGATGCGCGCCGAAACGATCGACCACAAAACCGGCCAGCGCCTGGCCGATGCCCGAGATCACGAAAAACACCGTCATCAGGGTGCCGACCTCGGCGAAGCCCAGACCGAAATCCTTCATGAACCAGGGAAACAGCGGCGGCAGCAGCAGATGGAAAAAATGCGAGGTGGCGTGGGCAAAGCCGATCAGGGACATCACCGTCGCATCGGCTTTGAAGGAGGTGGCGCCGGCGACGCTGGGGGCGGTGGCAGACATAAGCGCATTATACGGATGCCTCGCCTACCCAAGGCTGGCCATCGCGAACCCGCCGCCAACCCACCACCAACCCACCACCAACATACCGCGCCGCGCCACAAGCAACTGGCTCTGCGATAAAATTGCCGCGTTTGATCAGCGCCACTGCAGCCGCACTTCGTTTAAAACAATTCAAACTCTTAGGGGAATACTCATGTTTCGCATCACACTCAGCCGTACCATCGTGGCCTCGGTCGCGATCATCGCCGGCCTTGCTTCCAGCCAAGCCACCGCCCAAGCCTACCCGAACAAGCCGATCAAGATCATCGTCCCCTTCGCGCCGGGCGGCGGCTCCGATTTCATCGCCCGCTTTATCGCCCAGCGCCTGCAAACCGCGCTCGGCCAGCCGGTGATCATCGACAACCGCCCAGGCGCCGGCGGCAATATCGGCACCGAGGCCGGCGTCACCTCGCCGCCCGATGGCTACACCCTGACCCTGATCGCGTCCAGCTACACCACCAATCAGGCCATCTACAAGGCGAAATACGATCCGAACAACGACATCACCCCCATCATCCAGCTCTCGCAGGGGCCAATGCTGCTGGTGTCGAATGTGAACTTCGCGCCCAACACCGCCAAGGAATTGATCGCGCTGGCCAAGGCCAAACCGGATGAAGTGACTTTCGCCTCGGCCGGCACCGGCAGCATCACGCATATGACCGGTGAATTGTTCGCCAACACCGCCGGCGTGAAGATGAACCACATTCCCTACAAAGGTTCGGGCCCGGCCATGACCGACACCATCGGCGGCCAGACCAATGTGTTCTTCAGCACCACGGCGGAATCGATTTCGCAGGTGAACGCAGGCAAATTGAAGGCCATCGGCGTGACCACCACCAAGCGCCTCGCCGCCTTGCCGAATGTGCCGACCATCGCGGAATCGGGTCTGCCCGGCTATGACGTCGCCATCTGGCACGGCCTGATCGGCCCCAAGGGCATGCCCAAGGAAGTCGTCGAGCGCATCAACCGCGAAGCCAACAAGATCCTGGCGCAGAAGGAAACCGCCGAGCAACTGGAAAAGAACGGCGTGCTGCCGGCCGGCGGCACCCCGGATGTGTTCAAGGCGCAGATCGCCAAAGAAATCGTCACCTGGAAAAAATTGGTGGTTGATCGCAATATCAAGGCGGAATAATATTTTCTGAGGCCTGAAAGCCTCAGGATTCGCAAGAGGACTGCTAAAAACCGCGTCGTCCCAGCGTAGGCTGGGACCCAGTCCACCGTAGGTTTAAAAATACGAAGGACTGGATTCCGGCCTTCGCCGGAATGACGATTTTTTTTGAGGTATTAAGAAGTGTTCTGATTTTAAAAGTCCAGCATTGGCGGGCGTTTCCGGGCAAAAATGCCTGGAGAAGCGCGTCAATGCTGGACTTTGTTATTTCAGTTGCTTGCCTTTTTCAAACGTAAACACTCCAGCACTGATACTTACCTTGACCATATCCTTGGGCCCGAACTTGCCTTCGAGGATGGCCTTGGACAGCGGATTTTCGATCTGCTGCTGGATGGCGCGCTTCAACGGCCTTGCGCCGAACACCGGATCGAAGCCGGCTTTGGCCAGTTCCGCCAGTGCCCCGTCGCTGATGGCAAAACCCATTTCCAGCGCGATCAATCGCTGCTCCAGACGTTTCAGCTGGATCTTGGCGATCGAGGCGATATTGGATTCGGCCAGCGCATGGAATACCACGACCTCGTCGATGCGATTGACGAACTCCGGACGGAAATAGGTTTTCACTTCCGCCATCACCGCCAGCTTGATCACGCCGTAATCGCTGCCGGCCATGGCCTGGATCTGCTGCGAGCCCAGGTTGGAGGTCATCACGATCACGGTGTTCTTGAAGTCGACGGTGCGGCCTTGGCCATCGGTCATGCGGCCATCGTCCAGCACCTGCAACAGCACATTGAACACGTCCGGATGCGCCTTCTCGACCTCGTCGAACAGGATCACGCTGTAGGGCTTGCGCCGCACTGCCTCGGTCAAGGCACCGCCCTCTTCATAGCCCACATAGCCGGGCGGCGCGCCGATCAGGCGTGCCACCGAATGCTTCTCCATGAACTCGCTCATGTCGATGCGGATGAGATGGTCCTCGGCGTCGAACAGGAATTCCGCCAGCGCCTTGCATAGCTCGGTCTTGCCGACGCCGGTGGGGCCGAGGAACAGAAAGGAACCATAGGGACGGTTCGGATCGGCCAGCCCCGAGCGCGAGCGCCGGATCGCGTCCGACACCAGGCGCACGGCCTCGTCCTGCCCGACCACGCGCTGGTGCAGCTTGTCTTCCATGTGGATCAGCTTGTCGCGCTCGCCCTGCATCATGCGCGATACCGGGATGCCGGTGGCGCGCGACACCACCTCGGCGATTTCCTCGGCGCCGACCTGGGTGCGCAGCAATTTGTTTTTGGTGCCGGTGGTTTCCGAGGTTTCCGCGTGCTTCAGCTGCGCTTCCAGCGCCGGCAATTTGCCGTATTGCAGTTCGGCCAGCTTGTCGAACTGGCCCTTGCGCTGCAGATCGGCGATCTGGCCGCGGATTTTTTCGATTTCCTCGCGGAGATGCGCGCTGCCCTGCACTTGCGCCTTCTCGGCTTTCCAGATTTCTTCCAGGTCCGAATATTCTTTTTCCAGGCGGCGGATTTCGTCTTCAATCAATGCGAAGCGTTTCTTGGAGGCCTCATCGCGCTCCTTGCGCACCGCCTCGCGCTCGATCTTCAACTGGATCAGGCGGCGGTCGAGTTTGTCCATCACTTCCGGCTTGGAATCGATTTCCATCTTGATGCGCGAGGCAGCCTCGTCGATCAGGTCGATCGCCTTGTCGGGCAGGAAGCGGTCGGTGATGTAGCGGTTCGATAGTTCAGCCGCGGCGACGATGGCCGGGTCGGTGATATCGACGCCATGGTGGACTTCGTATTTTTCCTGCAGGCCGCGCAGGATGGCGATGGTCGCTTCCACCGAAGGTTCGCCGACCAGCACCTTCTGGAAGCGGCGCTCGAGGGCCGCATCTTTTTCCACATATTTGCGGTACTCGTCCAGCGTGGTCGCGCCGACGCAATGCAGTTCGCCGCGCGCCAGCGCGGGCTTCAGCATATTGCCGGCGTCCATCGCGCCTTCGGCCTTGCCGGCGCCGACCATGGTGTGCAACTCGTCGATGAAGACGATGGTCTGGCCTTCGTCCTGGCTCAGTTCCTTCAATACGGATTTGAGCCGTTCCTCGAATTCGCCGCGATACTTGGCGCCGGCCAATAGCGACGCCATGTCCAGCGACAGCACCCGTTTGCCCTTCAGGGTTTCCGGCACCTCGCCATTGACGATGCGCTGGGCCAGCCCCTCGACGATGGCGGTCTTGCCGACGCCCGGCTCGCCGATCAGCACCGGGTTGTTCTTGGTGCGGCGCTGCAATACCTGGATGGTGCGGCGGATCTCGTCGTCGCGGCCGATCACCGGGTCAAGCTTGCCCATGCGCGCGCGCTCGGTGAGATCGATGGTGTATTTTTTCAGCGACTCGCGCTGGCCTTCCGCCTCCTGCGAATTCACGCCCTCGCTGCCGCGCACCGCAGTGACAGCCGCGTTGAGCGCCTGCGCATTGGCGCCGTGCTCCTTGAACAAACGCCCGGTATCGGATTTGTCGTTCAGCAGGGCCAGCAGGAACAGTTCGGAAGCGACGAACTGGTCGCCGCGCTTGGTGGCTTCCTTGTCGGTCAGGTTAAGCAGATTGTTGAGGTCGCGCGAAATGGTGATTTCGCCGCCGGTGCCCTCGACGCGCGGCAGACGGGTGATGGCCTGTTCCAGCGCGGTCTTCAGCTTCGGCACGGCGACGCCGGCGCGCGACAACAGCGAAGCGGTGCCGCCGTCGTCCTGGTTGATCAGGGCCAACAGCAGATGCTGCGGCTCGATGAAGCCCGCGTCGTTGGCCAGCGCCAGGCTCTGCGCATCGGCCAGGGCCTGCTGGAATTTGGTGGTGAGTTTATCGATTCTCATTGGTGTATCCTTTTGCGTATCTTCTCCATACCGTTGTACGGCATATGCGGCCAGCATGCGCCGCTTTCAAGCATTTGCATAAAGCCCATGTAACGCCATCATGTCCGACTTCATCCACGATATTGAAGCCACCATCACCGCCGATGTCACCCGCGCGCTCGCCGAGGATATCGGCGCCGGGGACCTGACCGCCTCGCTGATTCCTGAAGATGCGCGCGGCGCCGCCAGCGTCATCACCCGCCAGGACGCGGTGCTGTGCGGCGCCGAATGGTTCGATCGCTGCTATACCGAGATCGACCCCGATTGCGAAATCTTCTGGCACGCCCGCGACGGCGCGGCCCTGACCGCCGGACAGCCGATCTGCGAAATCAGCGGCAAGGCGCGCACCCTGCTCACCGCCGAACGCTCTTCGCTCAATTTTCTGGCCACCCTCTCGGGGGTGGCCACGCAAACGCGGCGCTATGTGCAGGCCGTCGCCGGCACCAATGCCAGGATCTTCGATACGCGCAAGACCATTCCCGGTCTGCGCATGGCGCTCAAGTATGCGGTACGCACCGGCGGCGGGCACAACCACCGCATCGGCCTGTTCGACGGCATCCTGATCAAGGAAAACCACATCATGTCGGCCGGCGGCATCCGCCCGGCGCTGGAAGCGGCCTATGCCCTGGTCAAGCACGCGGCACCGCGCGACACCATGATCGAAGTGGAAGTGGAAACCCTGGAGCAGTTGCGCGAAGCCCTGGACTGCAAGGCGAAACTGATCCTGCTCGACAATTTCAAGCTGGAAGACATGCGCGCCGCGCGCGAATTGGCCGGTCGCCGCGCCGAACTCGAGGCCTCGGGCGGCATCAATCTGCAAACCGTGCGCCTGGTGGCGGCCACCGGCGTGGACCGCATCTCGGTGGGCAGCCTGACCAAGGATATCCAGGCGGTCGATCTGTCGATGCGTTTTCGCATGCATTGACGCGGGCGGATTCTAGCGACAACGTTCTTGCGTTCTTGTCCTGCCGGTTTTTATCCGCATCTGTCGGTATCTGTCAATCAGCCCTGTGGCATAGATCCGATTTTCACTGTCCTATCGTTACCTCGCAGCAACCGCAAGGTAGAATCCACTGTCTTCACTACAGAAAACGCCATGACATCCCGCCTGCTTATCGCCCTGCTCGCTCTCGCCACCCTGGTCCTGTCCGGCTGCGCCTCGACCTCGCCCAAGGCCGATCCTTTCGAGAGCATCAACCGCGCCACCTATAAATTCAACGACGTGGTGGACAAGGCGGTGCTGACGCCGGTGGCCAAGGGTTACCAGGCGGTCACGCCGGAATTCGTCCGCACCGGCATTTCCAATGTCTTCTCCAATATCGGCGACGTCGCCACCGCCTTCAACAATCTGCTGCAGGGCAAGGGCGAGGACGCCGCCAACGATGTCGGCCGCGTGCTGCTCAATTCCACCTTCGGCCTGTTCGGCCTGATCGATATCGCCACCCCGGGCGGGCTGGAAAAACATCATGAGGATTTCGGCCAGACCCTGGGCAAATGGGGCGTCGGCAGCGGGCCTTACCTGGTGTTGCCGATCATCGGCCCGTCGACCCTGCGCGACGGACCGGCCAGAGTGGTCGACTCCTATGCCGGGTATTTCCGCTACATCGATCACATTCCCACCCGCAACACCACCTTCGGCGTCGAGATGGTCGACTTGCGCGCCAGCCTGCTGGGCGCTTCCAGCACTCTCGATACCGCCGCGCTCGACAAATACCAGTTCGTGCGCGACGCCTATTTGCAACGCCGCCTGAACCAGGTTTACGACGGCAAGGTGCCGCAGGCGCTCAAGGACAAACTCGAAGACGATCTCGAACCGCCGAGCAAGCCCGCGGCGCCCGAGAAAAAATAAGGTGGCAGGCAGGCGGCGAAACGCATGGGACTGGGTTTAAGTCTGCTGGCGATTTTCCTGCTGTTCTGTCTGCTGATGGCTGCGGTGCTGGCCTTTTGCCTGCGCGAGCGGCATCGGATCGATGCCACCGGTACGGGCGCCATCGACCCTTCGCCGGAACAAGCGGACCCCGCGGGACACCCATCGCCGCCCTCGCCACCCTCGTCGCTCATGTCGCTGCACAGCCCGCCGCGCAAGCAGGCGGACGAGGACGCCGATCAGCGCGTCGCCCTGGCCGTATTCGGCGCGATCTTCCTCGGCGCCCTGCTGGCCGTCGTCACCGGCTATCTGGTGTTCTTTCGCGACTGGGCGGACTGAACCGTCTGGCTTGCCCCGTTCTCAGCTATTGAAGTTCTTCAGCCGGGACGTCCGATGGTCGTAGTTCTCGAAATTCTTTTCTCCCAGAAACAGCGAAGCGCACAGGGGGATGGCGCCAATCGCCGCCAGCACGAGGCCAAAGAAAATATGCGGGGCGAAGGCCGTGACCAGCAGGCCGGCGGAACAAAAAAAGACACCGATCGCAAAATGGGTTTTGCGGCATCTCGCTTGATTCGGGAATTGTGAAAACATCCTGCCTCCTTGAGGTTGAAGACGTTTGGGCGACTCACTGCCGAATTGAAATAATAATGAAAGCGCCGATTTTTCTCCAGCCCCCTTCAACCCGATTCAAGATCCCCGATGCCGCGCCGCAGGCGCATGGCGCGGCCGATGCGCGCCAGCGCTTCAGCGCCCAGCAGACGCGCCGCCATCGGCAGCAATTCCTGCTCCTCGCGTGCGATATGGCGCCGGTAAAGCGCGACCAGCGTCGTCACCTCAGCGCCATCAAGCGCCGCCGCCTGCCCTTCGGCAATCAGGCGCAGCCTCGCGCGCAAGGCCTGCCAGCGCCGCTCCAGTTCACGGTGTTCGGCAATCAGGCCCGTCGTCATCTCGCGCAGACACACCGGGTCCGAGCCGGCCATCGATTCGAACAGCGCCGGAAATAAATCCTCTTCTTCATCGGCGTGATGGTCGACGGCCGCGGTGTCGAAATAGCGCATCACGCCCAGCGCCGCGCGGCGCGCGTCCGCATCGGCGCCATGTGCGGCGAGATGATCTACCAGGCGTTCGAGCGTGCTGCACTGGCTGTCGATGCGGCCATGACAGGCGGACAGCATTTCCAGCGGCGCTTCGGTGCCGACGGCGGGACTGGCGAATCCGGGGACGGTATTTTGGCCGGGCATTATGCGAGTGTAAGCAAGCGGGAACAGGATGCGCCGGAACAAAGGGCCGGCGTTTCGCGCATCAGACAGGAGGGAACTTCTAAAAACTTCGTCGTCCCAGCGTAGGCTGGGACCCAGTCCCTCCAACGGTTTGATAATACAAAGGACTGGATTCCGGCCTTCGCCGGAATGACGAAATTTGAGAGGTTCGAGAAGTAACCAGAAAACCAAACGCCAGCATTGACGCGCCTTGCGGGGCAAAAATGGCCTGGAAAGCGCGTCAATGCTGGAGTTTGGCGTTCAATTCTTCAGCCGGGTTCAACCGAGGTTAACCAAGAAACGGGCTAACCGGCTCTTGCGCCGGCCCGCATATCTCGACGATCTTCGCCTTCACCGCCTCGACATCGATATCCATCACCTCGACGCGCTGCGGCAATGATTCGATACCCGCGAACTGCGGCGGACGCACCGGTTTGCGGCCCAGGGCCTCGACCATGCTGGCCTCGAACTTGGCGGGCAAGGCGGTTTCCAGGCAGATCATCGGCACCTCCGGCTCACGGTGCTCGAGGGCGACCTTGAGGCCGTCGGCGGTATGGGTATCGATTTCCAGCTGCCAGTTATTCCAGGCCATGCGGATGGTGTCCATGCGTTCGGCATGGGTGCTGCGGCCGGAAGAAAAACCGAAATTGGGCAGGCGGTCCCAGTATTCGCAATGGCCGAGATCGAAACCGTCTTCGTGCTCCACCTTGCGCATCAGTTCGCGCACCACCGCCGGGTCGCGCCACACCAGATCGAGCAGGAAGCGCTCGAAGTTGGAGGCCTTGGAAATATCCATCGAGGGGCTTGAGGTCTGCCGGGTTTCGGCGGATTTGCGCGGGCGGTATTTGCCGGTCTTGAAAAATTCGTCGAGCACATCGTTCTCGTTGGTGGCGACGATCAGCTGCCTGATCGGCAGGCCCATCATGCGCGCGATATGGCCGGCCAGCACATTGCCGAAATTGCCCGAGGGCACCGCGAACGAGACCTTTTCGTCATTCGATGCCGTGGCCGCGAAGTAGGCCTTGAAGTAGTACACCACTTGGGCGACGATGCGGCCCCAGTTGATCGAATTGACCGCGCCGATCCGGTATTGCGCCTTGAATTCCAGATCGCTCGACACTGCCTTGACGATGTCCTGGCAGTCGTCGAACACGCCGCGCACCGCGATATTGACGATGTTCTCATCCTGCAGCGAGAACATCTGCGCCGCCTGGAACGGCGACATCTTGCCGTGCGGCGAGAGCATGAACACGCGCACGCCCTGCTTGCCGCGCATCGCATATTCGGCGCTGGAGCCGGTATCGCCCGAGGTGGCGCCGAGGATGTTGATTTCCGTGCCGCGCTGGTCAAGCACATATTCGAACAAATTGCCCAGAAACTGCATGGCGATGTCCTTGAACGCCAGCGTCGGCCCGTTGGCGCATTGCAGCAGATAAAGATTGTTTTCGAGCTTGCGCACCGGGGTGATGTCGGCACTGCCGAACACCTTGGCCGTATAGGTCTTGTCGATGATCGATTTCAGATCATTGGCCGGGAGATCGTCGGCAAACCGGCTGATGATGTCGAACGCCAGATAGGGGTAGTCCAGCGAACGCAGATCGTTCAGCTCCTCGTCGCGGAACACCGGGTAGGCTTGCGGCACATAGAGCCCGCCGTCGGGCGCCAGACCTTCCAGCAGGATGTCGCAAAACGCCTTGGGGTGGTCGGCATCCGCACCGCGTGTCGAGATGTAGTTCATCGCTTTTAAAGCCCCGGTTGACTAGCTCAGTTCTTCCAGACGGATACGAACCACTTTACCGGAAATAGTCGGCAAGGCCTCGATTTTGCCGATCGCGGTGTTGGCATCTTCCTCGATGCAGCGATGCGTCAGGATAATCACATCGACCACATCCTCGCCCTCGCCCGCCTCCTTCTGCAACATGGCATTGATGGAGATCCGGCCGTCGGCGAGGATGCGCGTCACGTCCGCCATCACGCCGGGGCGGTCATAGGCGCGGATGCGCAGGTAATAGGCGGTTTCGACCTTGGTCATCGGCAGGATCGGCGTATCGCGCAACTGGTCGGGCTGGAATGCGAGGTGCGGCACGCGGTGTTCCGGGTCCGAGGTCAGCATGCGCGTGACGTCGACCAGATCGGCCACCACCGCGCTGGCCGTGGCTTCCGCTCCGGCGCCGCGGCCGTAATACATGGTGGCGCCGACCGCATCGCCCTTCACGAGTATTGCATTCATCACGCCCTCCACATTGGCGATCAGGCGCTTTTCCGGGATCAGGGTCGGATGCACCCGCAGCTCGATCCCGGCCTTGGTCCAGCGGGTGATGCCCAGCAGCTTGATGCGATAACCCAACTGCTCGGCGTACTCGATGTCCTTGTCGGTGAGCCTGGAAATGCCCTCGGTATAGGCCTTGTCGAACTGCACCGGAATGCCGAAGGCGATCGACGACAGCAGGGTCAGCTTGTGCGCGGCGTCGATGCCCTCGATATCGAAGGTGGGATCGGCTTCGGCATAGCCCTTGGCCTGCGCTTCTTTCAGCACCGATTCAAAGCTGGCGCCGCGCGAACGCATTTCCGAGAGGATGAAATTGGAGGTGCCGTTGATGATGCCGGCGATCCACTCGATGCGATTAGCGGTCAGCCCCTCGCGCAGCGCCTTGATGATCGGCACGCCGCCGGCGACCGCCGCCTCGAAGGCGACCATCACTTTGTACTTCTGCGCCTCGGCAAAAATCTCGGTGCCGTGCTTGGCCAGCAGGGCCTTGTTGGCCGTGACCACATGCTTGCCATGGCGAATCGCCTTCAGCACCAGGTCCTTGGTGGTGGTGTCGCCGCCGATCAGCTCGCAGACGATTTCGATGTCCGGATGCGTGACCAGCTTGTCGGCATCGGCAATCAGCTCGATGCCGTCGAGTGAAAAATCGCGCGGCTTGGCAAGGTTGCGCGCGGTGGCATGGGTGATCAGGATCTCGCGGCCGGCGCGGCGGGTGATTTCCTCGCGGTTGCGGCGCAGCACCTCGATGGTGCCGCTGCCGACCGTGCCGAGGCCCAAGAGCCCTACTTGAATCGGTTTCATCGCTTCATTTCTTCATGGTTGTAATGTTTGCGGCGGGTGGACCGGCGCGATGCCTCGATACCTGTGCGGCAGACGCACGGCGTCTGCCGCGCACTTATTTGAGCAGGCCGTCCTTGCGGAACATGTCCTTGATGCCGCGCACCGCCTGGCGGGTGCGCTCGGCATTCTCGATCAGCGCGAAGCGCACATGGTCGTCGCCGTATTCGCCGAAGCCGATGCCCGGCGACACCGAGACCTTGGCCTCGGCCAGCAGTTTCTTGGCAAATTCCAGCGAACCCATTTTGGCATAGGGTTCGGGAATCTTCGCCCAGATATACATCGAGGCCTTGGGCTTTTCCGTCACCCAGCCGGCTTCGGCCAGGCCCTTGTGCAGCACATCGCGGCGTGCCTGGTATTCGGCGACGATTTCCTGCACGCATTCCTGCGGGCCGTCGAGCGCCGCGATCGCCGCCACCTGGATCGGCGTGAAGGTGCCGTAATCGTGATAGCCCTTCATGCGCGCCAGGGCCGCCACCAGTTCCTTGTTGCCGACCATGAAGCCGATGCGCCAGCCGGCCATGTTATAGCTCTTGCTCATGGTGAAGAATTCCACCGCCACATCACGTGCGCCCGGCACCTGCATGATCGACGGCGCCTTCCAGCCGTCGTAGGTGATGTCGGCATAGGCGAGGTCATGCACCACCAGCACATTGTTGGCCTTGGCCAGGGTGATGATGCGCTCGAAAAATTCCAGCTCCACGCACTTCGCGGTCGGGTTGGAGGGGAAGCCGAGGATCAGCATCTTCGGCTTGGGGTAGCTCTCCTTGATGGCCTTTTCCGCTTCCGCGAAAAAATCCACGCCCTCGGTCATCTGCACATGCTTGATCTGCGCCCCGGCAATCACCGCGCCATAAATATGGATCGGGTAGCTGGGGTTGGGCACCAGCACCGTATCGCCGTTGTCCAGGGTCGCCAGCATCAGATGGGCCAGGCCCTCCTTGGAACCGATGGTGACGATGGCCTCGCTATTCGGGTCGAATTCGACGTCATAGCGGCGCTTGTACCAGTCGCAGATCGCCTTGCGCAGGCGCGGGATGCCCTTGGAGACCGAGTAGCCGTGGGTATTCGGACGCCTCGAGGCCTCGACCAGCTTGTCGACGATATGCTGGGGCGTGGCGCCGTCGGGATTGCCCATCGACATATCGATGATATCTTCGCCGCGATGCCGCGCCGCCATTTTCAGCTCGGCGGTGATATTGAAAACATAGGGCGGCAGACGCTTGATGCGGGAAAATTCGTGACTCATTTCAATCCAGGCCGGGGTGGTGTTGGTTTTATAATGTTGCACTGCAAAATTTGATTCTAGCCGAGCCCCGCAGCGAACGCCAATGCCGCGCACCGAATTGCGCGCAAAAACTGATATGGATTGATCGACATCATGAAACTGCACCTCAATACCAGCGACGGGTTGCACACCATCACCGGCCATGGCGAAGGCTATGTGGCCGTCAACCAGCAGAAGATCGAGCACGCCTTGATCGTGATGCCGGCACAGCTGATCAACCCCTGGACGCTCGCCTATGCGGCGGCGGTCTCACTGGCGGACTTCGAGGTCCTGCTGGAAATCGGCCCGGAACTGGTGGTGTTCGGTTCGGGCCCTGTTTTCCGCTTCCCCGATCAGCGCATCATGGTCGCGTTCTCGCAGCGCCGCATCGGCTTCGAGGTCATGGACACGCCCGCCGCCTGCCGCACCTATAACGTGCTGATGAGCGAGGGGCGTAATGTGGCGGCGGCGCTGCTGGTGTAGCGGGGTTGTCGGGTTACGCAATGAAGCTGCTAACCCGACCTACGGCCGCTGAACGCCGGCGGCTCCTGCCGCCCCGCTTAGCCGCCCGACAAGGCCGCGACGATCAGGATTTCATCACTCGGCCGCAGCGATACAACCAGTGAACGCTGCAATTCGGCATTGACGAACAATTTGATGTGCGCCCGAATCTGCCCCTGTTCGTCGATCATGCGAAAGCGCATGCCGGGATAGCGGCGGTCGAGATCGAACAGCAGAGCGTCCAGCGAATCGCCGATGGCCTCGACCTCGCGAATGCCGTCGGTGTATTCCACCAGCGGCGTCGGCAGTTTTACCTTCACAGGGTGTAAGCCTCGACCGAGTACAGATGCGGCAGATGCAGCATCAGGCACTGCCATTTTTTGCCTTCGTCAAAGCTGCACCAGACCTCGCCGCTGGTGGTGCCAAAATAGAGTCCCACAGGAGCCGCTTGATCGGCACTCATGGCCTGGCGCTTGACGGTGAACCAGGCCTGCGCGGGCGGCAGCCCCTTGTCCTGACGAACCCAGGATTTTCCGCTGTCGCGTGAACAATAAACGGCCGGTTTTCCCGCCACCGACATGCGCGGCCACACCGTGCTGCCGTCCATCGGGAATACCCAGAGTGTGGCCGGGTCGCGCGGATGCAGCACCACCGGGAAGCCGATATCGCCGATCGCCTTGGGCATATTGTCGCCGATGCGCGTCCAGCGATTCTGCGCGCGCTCCAGCCGATAAATGCCGCAATGGTTTTGCTGGTAGACCACATCGCGCACGGTCGGATGCATTTGCACGCAATGCGGGTCGTGGCCAGTTTCCGCATTCGGGTCCGGCAGGAAATCCGCTGCGATGCCGCGGTTATTGGGCTTCCAGTTCGCACCGCGATCGTAACTTTCAAACACCCCGCCGCTGGACATACCGACCAGCAGATGGTTCTTGTCGAAGGGATCGACATTGATCGAATGCAGGGTCGCGCCATCCGGCGGCGACTCCTGCGCCCCGCCCAGCCATTTGAGACGGTCCGGATGCAGATTGAGGCCATTCACACTCTGCCAGGTGACGCCATCATCCTCGCTGCGAAACAGGCCATGCGGCGAGCTGCCGGCGTACCAGGTCTTGGGTTCGCTCACATGCCCGCGCGTCAGCCAGAACACATGGTTCACCACCCAGCCGTAGTTGTCACCTGCGCCTTCGTTTGGATTTTTGGGAAACGCCGGCGGTGTCGCCGCCTCCTTCCAATTCTTGCCGCCATCGGTGGAGCGAAACACCGTCGGCCCCAGATGCCCGGCGCGCACTGCGACCAGGATGGTGCCGGTGGCCGGATTCATCAGCGCATGGTTAACGATCTGGCCGAGGAAGTGCGGGCCATCGGCGCGCCAGGTCTTGCGACCATCATCGCTTTTAAGGACGAAGAGGCCTTTGCGGGAACCAACCAGAACGACAGTTTTCGATGGAGCGGATTTGCTTGCCATGGGTTTCTCCTGTGCGATGGATGCGCTTCTGAATTAATGCAATGTGGAACACACGATTTTGTCGTGGGCCACATTGTTTCGGGTGTCGCTGATTTTACTTCTGCTGAAAGGTCAAATGGCAAACCAAATGGCAAACTCAAGCACTGGTGCGGCGTTTGGGGCAAAAATGTCCGGGGAAGCTCGCCAATTCTCGACTTTGGCGCCCCGCAGGGCCAAGTTCCGAAGCGATTTCACAGCCTGAGACTCCATTCTTTCTCCTTTGCACGCAGCTCCCTGCGCACGGAGCGCCATGCGTCGCGTGACACCATGTTTACGCTCTCCTTCTTCAGGCTGCAGTTGAGCGTGGAAACGCGCGGCCGGTTTCGAGCAGCGTCTTGAGGTTCGAAAGAACCTTCGGCCAGCCGCCCGACACGCCTGCGAGCATCTTGGGGTCGCGCTCGAGGTCGTCATGCGTGACCGTCAAACGAACCAGTCCGTCGCTATACGGCTCGATATCGAATGCGACGCGCGAATGCTTCGATTCGTCCCCGGCTTCCGTCGGCCTGGCCCATGTGAAGACCAGGCGGTGTGGAGGGTTGCTCTCGACGACCTTGCCGACGATGTCGACCGTGCCCGCATCGTCGACGCGCCGGTGCTCCCATCGGGAACCAGGCTTCCAATCCGATACGTTCACGCGTGCACAGCCTGAACTATCAGTCCAATATTCACGCATCAAGTCTGTGTCGACCAATGCCCGCCACACCTTCTCCGGCGTGGTCGCGATGTAGGTCACGTACACGAAGTCAGGTTTTTTCATCGTCATCACTTTCCAGTTTTTTCTTGAGGTCGCGCAACGCACCGAGGCGGCCGCGCTCGAATTTTCCGATCCAGCGCTCGTGAATCTCGTGGAGCGGCACCGGGTTCAGGTAGTGGAGCTTCTCCCGGCCCTGCCAAACGATGGCGACGAGGTTTGCGTCCTCGAGCTGCTGCAAATGCTGCGTCACCGCCTGGCGCGTCATGTCCATATGCTCACAAAGTGCCGTCAGCGTCTGGCCGTTCTCGCGATGCAGCTGGTCAAGCAGACGCCTGCGGCCCGGGTCGGCCAGCGCTTTGAAGACTTTATCGACGTCCAAAGACCGGGTGGGCAATCGACTCCGCAAGCTCAGGACTTTCATGGGTAGTGTTTTATTCCCAGCTGTCGAGTTTGAAATCGTTTGGATTGGGGGCGCCTTTGCCGGTTTCGAGAAGCGACTTCAGACTCAACAGAAAGACCGCCCATTTGGTGCTGCAATGGTGCATGAACTCCACCGGCTCCTTCCAACCTTGGTGCTTGAAGAGGACGATGGACCAGTCGCCTTCCTGCTTGAGCTCCCAGCTTATTTTTGTGCCGACCCATTCTTCGGGCCCATCCACCACTTGCCATAGTACGTGCCTGGCGGGATGAAGCTCAAGAACCTTCATGCCGATGGCACCGGCGTCATCCTTGAGCTTGAAGCGGAATTGCAGCACGCCGCCGACTTTGCCTTCCCCTTGCGTGTCGTTCGTCCACCAACCGACAAGACCTTTGCGTGTGGTCAATGCCTTATAAACTTCCTCCAGGGACGACTTGATTCCGATTTTATGCAGAATATCCACCATAAGAAATTTCTCCTTACTGATCGTTAGAAAAGATTGCGTGCGTTGTCATGGCAATAATTTCCTGGCGCCCGCCATCGCGTTGAAGGCCCTTTGCCGATGTCCTGGAGCGTTGCGGATTATATGCAAGCATTTTATTGCATGTCAAGCGGCAAAATCCTGCCATACGCTGCCGCCATGTCGAATGCCTGGTGCTCGAAATTGGGCGCGCCGGGCGAGGAGTACAGCGATCTGACGCGCAAACCCGCCGGGCGCTTTCGTCAAAAACCGTAACGCAGTTCGGCAAAAACGCCACGGTTGGATTTCAGGCCGCCGAATTGTGTATTGTTCGCCCCGCCATAAAATTCGGCGCCAACTGTTCCTTTCCACTGATCGTTGAATGCGTAGCTCAACAACGGCCGAACAAATCGGTCATTACGGGTGAGATTAAACACCGCGAAGATTTCGGCCTCCAGGGTATTGTTGAACCATTTATTGCTGACGCGAAAACTAATGCCGTTATTAAGGCGGTCCCGTTGACCGCTGAGGACGGCATTCTGGATGGCGATGCTGCGCTCCAAAGAATCGCCAATTGCTTCCGGGTTTTGGTAGCGCCGTATGCGGCGTTGAAAGAACTGTAAATTGACGTTCAGATTCTCGAAAAATGTCCTGTCAACGCCAACAACCCAGGACAGATAAGGATTCTTGACGCCAGGGTCGGTTCCCGCCTTGTCTGTGGTATCCACGTATGCCATCTCCCCGCGAAGACCGAAGCGCCCATAGTTTCGTGCGAAGTCGGCTCCAAGCACCGTGACGCGGTCGTAATGCAGTTCCACTATGGGTCCCGTTGGCGTGTTCCCGGTGAGCCGCATTTCCGGCAACAGGTTGAAACCGTGGAAGGCGCTGATGGACCAGTCGAATCCATCGCTCACCCGATTGAGCTTCAGCCCGACTTCAGCGTTGGAAAACGTACGCTGAGGTTTTGTCTCGATGAGCGTGCTTCCCGTTGTCGGGAGCGGGATTTTGGAGGGCTCGAAGAAAGGGGTCACAAAGATTGTAACGGTATGTTCCTGCGACAGGAAGGCGTCGAGCTTGACCGCCGTCGTACCGAAGCGTTGGTCGTCCTCGAACGGCAACAACACAACATAGTCGCGGGGTGTGAGATTATCGGTAGGATTGATTCCGTCCGCACGTCCCCAGGCGACGATCTGTCTGCCGATACGCAAGTCTGCTTTCTCAAAATGCGCGGTCGCGTAGCCTTCAAGCACCTGACCCCTGGTCTCGGCGCCTTTGCCGAGGGCGGGATTGGTGATGCGCAGCTCCAGCTTGCCGTCGAGGGCCTCGGAGAAAGTGGGCAAGGCCTTGATCTGGGCGGTGGCGCCGAGGAAATCGGTATCGTTGTTGAGGTTCTTTGAAGAGCGAAAATAGTCAGCGCGCATGACGCCGGAGACGCGCTGGTCCAGCAAGAACGCCGTTAAACCGCCGGAAGAGGAGCGGCCGTCAGCGCCGGGTTCATCGGCGTACACCGCAGACGCTGAAGCCGCCCCGACCATGGCAGCGAAAAGGAAAACGGTCGGTTGCTTCATTCATTCTCGACGTAACGCGTGGTGAACAGCCCTTCCGGCACTGCCACCCCGGACTCCACCTTTTCGAAATTGAGAACGGTCTTGTGGCCGGTCTGGTGATTCGTCATTTCGCGCAACTTTGGAAACCAACGCTGCGGATTTGACTCAACCAGTTGGTGGTCGGCCGTGAGTTGGGTTTTCAGCAGCCGCCCCGAGAGGTCATAGTACTCAACCTTGGCCTCGATATAGCTGTCCTTTCTGACCCATGTTGTCTTCTTGCTGTAGCCGCTGTTGGAACTGACCGTGTCATTTGCCGGCACGGACTCGACGACGTAGCAGTCATGATTGTCTATGGCCTCCGATCGCAACAGCGAATGCCGATATAGATCCACCTTCGGCAGCGATATGTCGCCATAGGAAAAATCCGAGCCGACGAAGCTGTCTTTTTTGTTGTTGGCCACCAGGCGCCGGCTCTTCTTCAGCGCAGGCAGATAAATCCATTGGTCGTCGTCGCCGTCGCTGTGCTCGATCTGCAGGAAGCCGGTTCCCTTGATGTCATTGGGGAAACTGAATCTCACCAGGAGATCAGAGTCGACCCCGTTGGGTTGCAGTTTCAGTGTCGTGGTGCTCTTGCGCTCGCGCTTCTGGCCTTTGTCGTTAGTCAGGACCATGGACAAGTCCGTCTTGAGCGACTTTATCTTCGAGGCAAAGAAGTTTTTTTCCATGATGTCGCGCGCGCCCAACTCCGGCGCGGCGGCGGCACCAACGGGCGCCAGCGCCAGGACGATCAAGGCGCCGGCAAGGGCGATGATGCTCGCCCTCATTTCCCACCTCCGGAGGCGACCGAGATCACATTCGCGAACAACTCTTCGCGCCGATCGCCAAAGATGAATCGCGGCTTGAAAATCATCATGAGGCTGCGCAAAAAGAACAGGGCGAAGAGCGCGCTAACCGTCATCGTCGCTATCACCATATTCGAGAGCTGGTTGTAAAACGCAAAATCCGACGCCTGGAGGACCGCGTAGCCGGCGATGATCGAAAGCGCCACGAACAGAATGGCCTTGCCCGACGTCAACAACGAGCTTTGAGTGGCGAGCAAGACACTGCCGCTGCGGGCGAGCTCCTCACGGAACCGGAACAGCAGGTAAATCTCGTAGTCGGCTCCGATGCCGATGGCCATTGCCGCCGTCGTCATGGCGCTGATATCGAGCGGAGTATGAAGCCAGCCCATCAGGCCGAAGTTCGCGACGATGACCGCGAACAGCGGCGTGACAACAAATAGTCCGCCGACCCACGAACGGAAAACGATGGCGCCAAGGATAAACACCACCAGGGCCATCTGTGCCATGTTGCGGACTTTGTCTTGCACGATGACATCGTTAAGTGCGATCAACTGGGGCAGGCTTCCGCCCACCTGCACGGTGACGCCGGGCGGGAAATTTTTCGCAATGACGGCCTGGGCATTTTTTGCGATTGTGTCCGCATTAGTCGTGCTGTCGTTCTTGAGAAAAGCCCAGACGGCCGCGCGCTGGTAATCGTTGTCCACAAAACTGTCGAAATCCTGCGGGTCGCCCGAACTCGAATACAGGAAGAGATACTGCGCGACCAGATTGCGGCTATCCGGAATCTTGTAGAACTCCGGCCGGTCTTCGTGCATCGCCTGATTCATGCGCTTGATCAGGTCCGCCAGAGATTGCGTCTTGCCGACGTCCTGTTGGGTCGCAAGGAAAGCCTGCAATTTTTCCATGCCCTGTAGTACCTGCGGATCCTTTATGCCGTCCTGCTCAGGCGTGCTTATCAAGAATTGAATGGAATTGGTGCCGCCAAACTTCTGGTTGAGTGCGCGATCATCGATTCGCAGCTGACTGGTCGGCTTGTGGTAGAGCTTGAAATTGTTGTCGATACGCAGAAATGCCATGCCGCTTCCCACTAGCGCGATCAGCGCGAGTCCGCCGCCAACAATCCAGGGGGCGCGCCCGCCGACGAGATTGTTCGCCACCCCAAGTAAGAACCTGTCCAATATGCCCGCCTCGCGTTCACGCTCGGCTTCCCGTTTTTTCGGGGGACGAAGTGCCGAGCGCACCGCCGGAATAACGGTCATCTCGAGCGCCATGGCGGCGAGCACGCCGCCGCCCGCAAACACCCCGAAGTGCTGCACCATGGGGATACCCGTGCCGGCGAGCGAGAAAAACGTAATGGCGGCGATCAAGCCTGCGGTGATCATTACCGGCCCCACACGGATAATCGATTCCACCACCGCCTCACGGTTTGCGTCTCGAATGTCCATACCAGTGGACTGAAGGCGGTGGTACTCCTCGTAATAGCGTTTAAGGATTTGAATCGCGTGGCCGGCGGCAACGGCCATGACAAGAATCGGGGTCGTTGTATTCAAGGGGTCCAGGTGCACGCGCAGCAGCCCCATCAATCCCAGGCTCCAAATGACGCTCAAGATTCCCGTCAGCATCGGCAGCAGCATTCCCTGGAAACTGCGGAACGACCAGTATTGGATGAGCATGATGATGAGAAGCGCGGCGCCGAAAAACATCGGCATCTTCATGAAATGAACGTCCGCGGCTTCAGCGATGAGGGGCAACCCGCCGAGGTAGATATCCACCGTGTCGTCACGTTCCCGGTTGACGACTTTGTGCAAGCCCTCGTTGAGGGTCAGGAAGTTTGGCGTTTTTTCATCCTGCTTGAAATCGGCGATGATCGCCGCCGCCTTGCCGTCCGCTGATACCAAGGCGTTGTAGTAGAACGGCATCGAGGTGACCGCTTCTTTGAATTTTTCGATTTCAGCCGGTGTTTGCGGCACAGTTTCCATCATGGGGCGCACCTCCATGCCCTCTGGGCCGCCCTTGATCTGCTTCACCTTGCGCGCCGCGAAACTCAGCACGTTGTGCCGAACCGCGTGGGGCAACTGTTCGATTTCCTCCTGGAGGCGCTTGATCTTCGCCAGCACCTGCGGCTGGTAAATGTCCCCTTGCTTGGGAACGATGCCGATCACGGTGTAGTTTCTGCCGCCGAAAATTTTATCCAGCTGGTTCGTCGTCTCGACGTAAGCATGCTTCTGGGGCGCCCAGAGGTCCGGATTGGAGTCCATCTGGAGGTTGCCCATGCGGGTTATTAAAAAGGCGGTGATGCCCAGGATCGCGATGACCACGACAAGGCGATGAGTAATGATCCACTGTGCATAGGGACGGAAGAAACGAGATTTAGCTGAATCCATTTGTAGTCTCACTGTTTGATAGTCTGATTTGGCGCACCCTTGATGGACCTCCTGGCAGCAAGGTCGAGCGAGCCGGGCGGGGTGCTCCCCTCATTCCTCGGTGGTGCCTTAATTCCAGTTGTCGATCTTGATATCGTTTGGCTCGGGGGCGCCTTTCCCGGTTTCGAGAAGCGCCTTCAGACTCAACAGAAAGACCGCCCACTTGGTGCTGCAGTGGTGCATGAACTCCACCGGCTCTTTCCAACCTTGGTGCTTGAAAAGGACGATGGACCAGTCGCCTTCCTGTTTGAGCTCCCAACTGACCTTGGTGCCGATCCATTCTTGGGGACCGTCGACCACTTGCCATAGCACGCGCTTGGCGGGATGAAGCTCCAGAACCTTCATGTCGAAGGCGCCGGCTTCAAAACGGAATTGCAGCACGCCGCCGACTTTGCTTTCCCCTTGCGAGTTGTCCGTCCACCAGGCGGCAAGGCCCTCGCGCGTGGCCAATGCCCTGTAGACATCATCCAGTGACGACTTGATTCCGACTCTATGCAGAATATCCACCATAAGAGATTTCTCCTTACTGTTCGTTAGAAAAGATTGCGTGCGTTGTCATGGCAAACGCCTCCTGGCGCCAGCACCAGTTCCGCGTCGGCGGCGACGTAGCGGACATGGCGGTAGTCACGGATGAAGCTGATCCGGCCCTCGCGCCACTCAAGCCACATCATGTAACTGGGCTTCGGATCGGCGCGGTCTTCGAACACCGCGACCACCTCCCGGCCTTCAAGCCAGGCAGGCGCAAACCACACGCCATCGAACTTGGCGTAGATGGTGAAGAACAGACCGACGTCCGCGCGGCCGACGCGAAGCGGGTACGAGGATTGATTGAGTTTCACGTCGTCCGCCAGCAGCGCCCGCAGGCCGTCCCAGTCCCGCTGGTTGAAGAGCGCGACATAGCGCAGCACCGCAGCGGACGCCGCCTGCGCGTGCGGCAACGGGCCGGTTTGCGCGTCGGTTTGCGCGTTGATCTCGCGCAGGCGCGCGCGGCCCCGCGCCAGATGGCCCTTCACGGCGTCGACCGTGAGATCGAGAAGCTCGGCGATCTCTGTCAGCGATTCGTCGAGTACGTCCTTCAGAATGACAACACTGCGCTGGAGGAGGGGCAGCTCCGCAAAGCGCGACACCGCGGTCTTGACTGCTTCCTGGCGCATCAGCATCTCCATGGGGTCAGGGCTGGCCGGGTCGGCGACGTCCGGGGCGGCGTCGATGGGTTCAGCATTGCGCACCGTCCGGCTGCGCAACAGGTCGAGGGCGCGGTTGTGGGCGATGCGGAACAGCCAGGGTCGAAGCGGCGTCGCCTCGTCCAGGTCCGGCATTGCCGCGAGCGCGCGAACGAGCGTGTCCTGCACGACGTCCTCGCCGTCGATGACCGATCCCATGAGTCGCGCGCAATAGCGGTGCAGCTCGGGTCGCAGCTCCCCGGCCAGGACGAGGAGTTGCGCCCGGCGGTCGCCGTCCGGCGCAGGCCCTTCTGCACTCAAGCCGCCGCTCCCTCGATTGCCGCAGCGACGAGGCGCTCGGCGACCAAGGCTTCGCGCACCTTCGGGCGCGCGGCCACGCGAGCCATGTAGGCAGACAAATTGAGATAGGGCGCGAGATCGATCTTGAGGAAGTTCGACCAGTTCACGATGGCAAACGCATAGGCATCCGCGACCGTAAAGGTATCGCCCGTCAGATAGGCACGCGTCGCCAGATGCCGATCAAGCTCGGCGAAGCGAAGGCTAAGCTTGTCGCGCGCCGCCTGCTTGGTGGATTCCGCGGCTTCGGCCTGCCAAAGCCAGGGACTGAAGGTTCGGTGCAACTCGGAAGCGACGAAGGCGAGCCACTGGTTCACGCGGAACCGCTCCTTCGTTCCGGCCGGCGGCGCAAGCTTCGACTGCGGCGCCTGTTCCGCCAGATATTGCACCAGCGCGGCGACTTCGGTGTGGACTTCGCCATCATCGAGTTGGATCGCCGGAACATAGCCGCGCGGATTGATCGCGAGATAGTCCTCGCCCTTCTCGGTCTTGTGCGATGCAAGATCGACCTTGACGAAATCGATGGCGAGGCCGGCTTCGCGGGCGACGATATGCGCGGCGAGCGAGCACGCGGCGGGTGAATAGTAGAGTTTCATGACAGGGGTTCTTGTGTAGATGAATAGTGGAGGTTCGTAACAGGTCTCCCGTGACTTCAAGACCTTTGCCGATGTCCAAAAACCTTGCGGGTTACAGGTATGTAAGGCAAGTATTTACCTGCGCGTTGATTATAGGCAA
Source organism: Usitatibacteraceae bacterium (assembly GCA_036394575.1). GTDB lineage: Bacteria > Pseudomonadota > Gammaproteobacteria > Burkholderiales > Usitatibacteraceae > UKL13-2. The sequence goes on from DASWEY010000056.1 coordinate 30,976, forward strand.
CCGTTTACTTGCATGTCAAGGGGCAACACCCTGCCGTACGGTAGTTCCCGGTCGAACTAGCGGTGCAGCTCGGGCCGCAACTCACCGGCCAGGACGAGGAGCCCCGCCCGGCGGTCGCCGGCTGTGCTGTGCTCAAGCCGCCGCTCCCTCGAGAATGGTGACGCCGGTATCGCCCTTGAGCCCGAAGGCGAAGCCCTCGGCATATTGCGGATCGTTCAGCACGGCAACAACTTTCTCGCCGAACTCCCGGGGTGGCATCGGCGCAGGGAAGCGGGCCAGGAACGCTTCGGGCGTGACGCCCATGGCGCGCGCATAGCCGTTGGCGCCCGCATCGCCGACCCCGGTGCCGCCGACCATCTGCATCGGGATGATCGTCTGGAAGCGGATCCCGAGGCTCTTCTGCTCCGAGACGCCGTTGGCGTATTTGGCCATGAACCAGAGCATGCGCTTGGCGCCGGCGTAGCCGCCCGACAGCGGCGATCCTGTGTGGCCCGCACCACTCGATCCCACCAGGACGCGGCTTCCAAGCTTGAGCGGCAGATTGAGCGCCGCCTGCAACCAATAGAGCCCGGCCTTGACATCGGTCTCCCAAGTGGCGGTGAAATCCGCCCAGCTCAACTGGTCCAGCCGGCCCATGCGCGGTTTCGCGCCCGCGTTCAGCGCCAGGATGTCCGGGCGGACCTCGGCGAGGATGCGCTGGGCGGCGGTCTCGTCCGTCACGTCGGCGGCGATCGTGGCGACGCCCAGCCGGGCGCGGACGGACGCGAGCGCATCGGCGCCGCGGGCGACGACCGTCACCCGGGCGCCGTGCGCGACCAGGGCCTCGACCAGTCCCAGGCCCAGGCCACGGCTTCCGCCGGTGACGACGACACTCTTGTCTTTGAGGCTCATCATTTCTGCTCCGATGTCTAGGTACAGCTAAGACGATCGAGGCTCGAGAAAGGAGTCAAAAAAGAGTCAATCAACGCCGCCGTGAGGGGATGGCGCAAGCGCTTCGCGGCCAGTGTCAGGACACGTGAACCGCTCGATGGAAGGGTTAGGCCGCTTTGCCATGCGCATGTGACCTCAAGGGCAAGTACACGTCTGTGATCATTTCATGCTCTTGAATATGCGGCCCTACGTTCACGTAGTGGAAGAAGATGGGGAAGTCTCCGAGAGACTCGCCACTGTAAGGCAACCAGTCTCGACACAAGAAAATCGCCGCAGAGTTGTGCGACCTTGAACCCCAATGCCTTGCCAGCGCGCAGCGGCTGGCCGGAATGACCTTGTTGACGATGCCCTGCGGATTTGGTTGAACGAGCTGTTCGTACGATACGCAGAAATCTACGCGATGGTCAGATGGTGGAGTCGCATATGGGTCGGTGTAGTGAACGCCGTAAGTGCGATGGTTGCCGGGGGAGAGGCGGTTCTGCATGCGCCACGCGATGAGCCTCTTCGAAGTTTCATACTCAAGCTCGGGCGGGCCGCAGTGCTCTGCAGCGGCGACTCTGGTTTCCAGAAATTCAACAATACGGACTTCCATCGAACACTCCTGGAATTTCGCCTTGCGGCCTGACTAGTCCAAAGATTTATGGCGCATTTTGTATTCCATGCGCTCCATTACAAAAGACACAAAACACACAACCACAAAGGTTTGCTTGCAACGGCCGGCGCCTATTTTGATGGGCTTCCCAAAATTCGCAAAACTCCAGCATCGGCGAGGTGTTTGGAGCATTTTTGCCTGGAAAGCCGCGCCGAATGGCGTTCTACGTTTTTTTTTGGGTTTCATAAGAAGCCGCGATGAAGCGTGCGCAAGCTGCGTTGGTCGGCCGAAGGTTGCAGTCCCGGTACCCCCGGCTTCAATCATGCCGGGGTTCATCCGGGCTACGGAATGTCTACCCGTTCAAGTGGCGGGCGCTGGAATGTCGTGATGGGGTGCGACGTTAACAACCCATGGCTGAAGCTTTAAAAGCTGTGGGGAGGGCTTTCGGTAAGGGATGTCCACGATCAAGCCGTTGCGAACAGTCGCGCCTCGCTGCTTACGCGAACTCGAACCCGCCAATAGTCATTCCACCGTCAACGACCAACATTTGACCGTAAATGTAACTCGCCTCTGCAGAGCAGAGCCAGACTGCAGCGGCAGCCACTTCACCCGGCTGAGCGCCGCGCCTGGCGGGAAGTGTCGAAACTGCCTGCTTTGCAAAGGCCGGGTTTTGCGCGCTGGCGGCAGCGACCATTGGCGTCTCGGTCCATCCTGGGGCCATGGTGTTGACTCGGATGTGGTGTCCGCCATTTTCCATCGACGCGACACGCGTCAACCCGTGAATTCCATGTTTCGAGGCCGCGTAGGCGCACATTCCGCCCGGCCCGGTTAGCGCTGCTACCGATGCGGTGTTACAAATTGCACCGCCACCCGTGCGCTTCATAATGGGGAGTTCGTATTTCATGCAGAGAAAAATGCTGCGGAGATTGACTCGCACGACGTTGTCGAAGTCGGCGGCCGGATAGTCTTCAACCCGATGGGCACCTCCCAGGATGCCGGCGTTGTTGAAGGCAACGTCCAGCCGTCCTGCTTCCTTATCAATCCGCGCAAGCAGCGCGGTCACATCCTCCTCGACGGATACATCGGCGCGTGCGACCTTCGCTTGGCCGCCTTCCTTCGCGATTAGTGTCCTGGTTTCGATCAAACCCGGCTCAAAGTTTCCAGCGCAATAGACCTGCGCGCCACGGGCAGCGAAGATACGAGCAGCTTCACGCCCAATACCGGATCCCGCACCTGTGACAAGAACAACCTTACCGTTGAAATCGGGCGTTGACGAAAATGCGTTAGTCATCTTGATCCTTTCGTCATCTTCTTGAGTGCGGTGGCAATGCCATCGCGTTGCATTGCCAATTCATGATCATTGCTTGTCGAACACACCGAGTTGATGAAGCCCCGTCAGCCAATCCTCCGTATGCCACGTCCGAACAATCTTTCCGCCCTTTAATTCGTGGATATCGATCGCCTGGATAGTCAGCTTTCGCCCCTTCGCTGGAAAGCCCATCAATGCCGATTCGTGGGTGCCCGAGATTTCGGAACGCACCGTCACCTTGTTTCCATCCTGCAGCATGTCGAGAACGACGATCTTTAAATCGGGCATGGCTTGCGTAAGCTCGACGAGAATTTGTTTCGCGCCGGCTGGTCCGAGCGCTTGATTGGGCGCAGGTGGAATATCGGCCCAAGTCTCGCTCAACACTTTGTCGAGGAGCGCAGGATCGTGCTTGTCGAACGCTTGGTACCAAAGCATCACAATGGATTTCTGAGAATTTTGATCGGCAGCATTAGCGGACATAGTCGGCCCCAGCATGATAAATAGCGCGGCAGCGGTGACGCATGTAAGCGTCAGGTGAATTCGGCGGTTCATTACTGTCAAGGTAACTGGATTAAGTTCAATCTCGGCAGCGGCCCGCTTGGAGCTTGTTGCAGCCTTGCACCGGTCGCCAGTGTGCCAAGATCGATTGTTGCGAATCCGATCTTCTCCAGTATCTCGGCGACTTGCCGCTTTGCAGCAACGTCGTCTCCGGACATGAATAACACGCGATGTCCTCCACACTGCTTCGGATCAGCAGCAAATAGGGCGCGCGGTAAGGTATTGCAAGTCTTTACGACACGTGCGCCCGTTACGAGCGACGCGACAAACTCACTTGAACTCTGGTCCTTCAATTCATCCAAATTGGTTCCGGGAGGGACCATAGGATTAGTCGCGTCGATCAAAATACGACCATTCCATGCGGGAAGATCAGAGAGCGCTTCACGCAATTGCGGCCATCGCACCGCCACGAACACGACATCGGCCCGTGCGGCCTCGTCTCGCGTACCGCCCCTCGCCTTTCCGCCAATCTGGCTTACGACATCAGTCAAGGATTCCCGACCACGCCGATTGCTGAGAATTACTTCGTACCCCGCTTTTGCGACGTGAGTTGCGAAAGCCTGTCCAATGCCGCCTGCGCCGATGATGCCAATCGTCATGAAACGCTCAGTGTGCTCACGTTAAAAAGCAAGGACTACTTCTTGGGCGTGTTTAACAGCTGCTGCTCCCATGTCAAACTGGTACCGACATTGCCCATGTGCTCGACCAGCATTTGCCCATACCCGGGCACCGTCGCTTCTCGTGCCCAGTCGCGCTGCAACTCAGCGGCAAACACAGTCCAGGTGAGTGGGATACCTCCGGCTTGGATCATGCGTTGTATCGCCACCTCATGGGCTTCGATACTCACACCACCGGAGGCATCGGTGACGAAATAGACCTCATAGCCCTCGCCGAGCGCTTGAATGACTGGAAACGCCAGGCATATCTCGGTCCAAAGTGCTGCCATGACGATCTTCTTCCTGCCGGTCTTCTTCACCCAATTGACGCAGCGGGCATCCTCCCAGGTGTTGATGAAGGTCCGATTGATCGGCTTCTGCTCCGGAAATACGTCTTGCAGCGGCTTGAGGAGGAAGCCGCCTCGCTCCTCGACAACCGTGGTCAGCAAGGTGGGCACGCCAAAGACTTTCGCCGATTTAGCCAAACCCACAACATTGTTGACGATCGTCTGAGTGTCGTGACTACGCAGACCAGCGAATTGAAAGGGCTGGTGGTCGATCAAAATCAAAACGCAGTTGTCCGGCGTCAGCAAAGCGCCAAGTCCGGCTTTCGGGTTGTTTTGAGTTGTCATCGTGTCTTCCTTAAGTTGATTCGCAGGGATCATCGGCCCCGGGCACCAAAAGGTAACAGCGGCCCACGATCAGAAATCGCCTGTGCGTGCCAGGGTAGTGGGCTGTGAATGCCAGCCGCCACGCCATGACAATGAACCCTTGGGCTCGCTAGAAAGCCGACGGCCAAAGCCTGCCGTTGAAGTCCTACGACTCTCGGTTTCGGCGAAGGTTACTGGGAGTGCGTCCGAAGCGCGCGCGGCACACTCGGGCGAAGTGAGAGGGATCCAGGAAGCCGGCGCGTTTCCCAATTTCCGCTGTCGTTACTTGATCGAATAGCCGGGATTGGAGCATTCGAGAAGCCAAATCCAAGCGCGCATCGATTAGCCTTTTACCGAATGTCTCCCCGTGAGTCGCTAGAATTCGATGCAGTGTCCGAGGTGATAAATTCAGTGAAGCGGCTACATCGGTGGCGGTCAGTTGCAGCTCCGAGCATCGTTGTTCAATACAAGCGTGAATTCGGGCGCGCTGTTGAACAGAGCGCGTCTGAACATTCGGCAAATACCCCCGCATTTCGTCCGCAGCGAGTGCGAGCAACACGCCGATCTGATCCGCCATGACCTGGGCTGGCAACGGGGGGGCCGTAGCCAACTCGGGGGTGACTTGGGAAAGATAGTTCGACAGCATCTTCCCCCAACTGGAATCTCGGGAGATGCGTTGACCGACCAATTGTCTGGGATCCGGAATCCAGGCCTGGAGCCATTCGATAGGCAGTCGTACATTGATAGCCAAACAATCGGGCGGCCAATGTACGGACAGTTCTTCGCGGGTGTCGGCCAATAGGACGTCGCCTGGCAGAAGCAGTGCTTCACGGTCCTTTTTCCAATGCCTCCAATTGCAACCAACGCCGACGGTCAGGAGATAAGTGAATTCTTGGGCACGAGCAATGTCTTTTCGTGTCCGGTGCGCGTCATGGGGCGATCCCCCTAATCGGGACACAGTGAGAGGACCCAATTGCGCAGCAGTTATCTCGGCATTGAAGTTGAATCTCACTGGACTGGACGTCGTGATACTCAAGATGCGATTGTCTAGCATGCCCGCGTAAGCATCCAGTCGCTCAGATGGGGCGAAATCATTCGTAGACCACTTAAACAGTGGTGCTCGATAATCGGATCTTTCCAAAGTGCCCTCCGCATTATTTGTATTATTTTGGGACAGACCACGTTCTCTTTTTGCCGCTATTTAATGGAGCCAGACACTGAGCCAGACGCGAATGGCACTTGCTTAAGCCCGAAACCAATGCACGACGAGGTCCATAGCGGTCCGTAGCCCGGATTTCGCTGCGCTACTTCCGGGCTACATTTTCCGAGCTAAGTTCAGCTTAAGTAAATGCCATTCGGACCTGATTCGTTTTATTGAATATCAGCGCCATTCTGATGGCCCTCGTAAAATTTGCAAACTCCAGCACTGGCGCGGTGTTCGGAGCATTTTTGCTTGGAAAGCCGCGCCAGTGCTTGTGTTTAAAATATGAGTCAACGAAGGACTGGATTCCAGCCTGCGCTGGAATGACGGCATTTTTTTGTGGCTGTGCGAGTTTTTTAGTGGTCTGCCGATCATGCTTTGCCAACATAACCTGAGTGGCAGAAGTCCAAACCCATAGCGAAACAGCATGAATTTCGCCACATTGTTCGGCTACGATGACTGCATGAAAACTTCCAATGATCCTTCCCTACCCCCGCTTTTGCCAACACACCGCCGCATCGGCATCATCGGCGGCATGGGCCCGGCCGCCACGGTCGATCTGATGCAAAAGATCATCGCCGCCACACCCGCCACGCGCGACCAGGACCATGTGCCGATGGTGGTGTGGAATGTGCCGCAGATTCCTGAGCGGGTCGAGCATATTCACGATGCCACTTCGCCTTCGCCGGCCCCGGCGATGCGCGCCGCCGCCAAAGCCCTGGCCGAGGCCGGTGCCGAGGCCATCGCCATCGCCTGCAATACCGCGCATTTCTGGGCGGCGGATGTGGAGGATGCGTCCGGTTTGCCGCTGCTGCATATCGCCGATGCCGCGCTGGCTGCGCTGGCGCATCGTCCTTCACACGCCACTGCGCAGCCGCGCCGCATTCTGCTGCTGGCCACCACCGGCACGCGCGAGGCCGGCATTTATTCTCAACGCGCGGCTATCGCTGGTGTCGCGCTGGAATTGCCGGATCAGCCGACCCAGGCGCGCATTTCGCAGGCCATTGCCGCGGTGAAGGCCGGGCGGATTGAGGCGGCGCGCGCCACGCTGTTTCCGGTGTTGACCGAAGCACTGGCCGGCGGCGTCGATGCCCTGCTATTGGCCTGCACCGAATTGCCCATCGTGGTCGGCGGCTCGAAGTTTGAGGCACAATCCGTGGATGCCACGGCAGCGCTGGCCGAGGCGATTGTGGAATTCTCATTGGCGGCCTCGATCGAGGCGGCCAACGACACATCGTCCCGCAGGCCCGCGCGCCCTGGCACGTCCAACCCAAGTGCCCGAACAACCCAACCGCGGAACCACCACCTTGGAGATCAAGTGGCTTGAGGATTTTTTAAGTCTTGCCGAAACCGGCAGCTTCTCGCGTTCCGCCGAGCAGCGCCATGTCACCCAGCCGGCCTTCAGCCGCCGCATCAGGGCGTTGGAAAACTGGGTCGGCGCCGAACTGATCGACCGCACCTCCTACCCCACCAAGCTGACCGCCGCCGGCGAGGCCTTTCGCGAGCGCGCCGCCGAGATCGTGCAGGATGTGTTCGACGCCCGCGCCACCCTGCGCGGCCAGCGGCCGATAGCCGCCGACACGCTGTCGTTCGCGGTGCCGCACGCACTGTCCCTGAACTTTTATCCCAAGTGGCTCACCAAACTGGAGCGCAGCTGCTTCGACGGCGCGCCGCTGGCGACACGCCTAGTCGCCCTGAATGTGCACGATGCGGTGATGGCCCTGGTGGAGGGCAATTGCGATTTGCTGATGTGCTACCACCATCCCGAGCAGCCGATCCAGCTCGACCCGCAGCGTTACGCGATGATTCCGCTGGGCGCGGAAGGCTTTCGCCCCTATGCCAAGGCGCTGCGCGACGGCTCGCCCTCACTGATCCTGCCGGGCAAGGCGTCGAACCCGGTGCCGCATCTGGCCTACTCGCCCAATGCCTTTCTGGGGCGCATGGTGGAGATCATCCTTGATGCCGCGCGGCGCCCGCATTATCTGCGCCGCCGCTATGAAACCGATATGGCTGAGGCGCTGAAGATGATGGCGCTGGAAGGCCATGGCGTGGCCTGGCTGCCCGACAGCGCGGTGGCGCGCGAGCTGAAATCGCGGCAGCTGGCCCTGGCCGGCGGCGAGCTGTGGTGGGGCGAGATGGAGATCCGCCTCTATCGCGAGCGGCGCAGCATGAAAGCCGGCGCCAAGCCCTTGCTCGATCAGTTGTGGATGTATCTGGAGGCAAGCACCAAGCCGGGCGCGCGCAAAAAATGACAGTCCGGCCGTCCCGGCGCATTTTCCGCGGGCGCGCCGCGTTGCGGGCATGGACATTGCTTTTGGAACTCGGGTACACTCGATTCGCTACGGAGTCCATGAGCACGCGAGGATGGCACCCCACTCACAGCGTCGCAACCATTTCATCATTATCAACACCAAAATCCGAGGAGCACTAACACATGTCAACGCTATCCAGAATTTCCACTTTGGCAGCCGGCCTGGTTGCAGCCGCCACGCTGGCGACGCCGGCGTTCGCCGACGAGCTGATCGGCACCCTGAAAAAGGTCAAGGATTCCGGCACCATCACCATCGGCTTCCGTGAAACCTCGATTCCCTTCTCCTATCTCGACGACAAGCAGCAGCCGATCGGCTATTCGATGGACATCTGTTCCGCCATCGTCGAGGAAGTGAAAAAAGAACTGCAAGTGCCGACCCTGACCGTGAAGATGAACCCGGTCACCTCGCAGACGCGCATCCCGCTGATGTCGAACGGCACCATCGATCTGGAATGCGGCTCCACCACCAATAACCTGACCCGCGCCAAGCAGGTTTCGTTCGCGCCGATCACCTTCATCACCGGCACCAAACTGCTGGTGAAGAAATCGTCCAAGATCAAGACCTACAAGGATCTGAAGAACAAGACCGTCGTCGTCACCCAGGGCACCACCAATGAGCGCGTGATCAAGGCCCTGTCGGACAAGGACGACCTCAACATCAAGTTCCTGAACGCCAAGGACCATGGCGAATCCTTCCTGAACGTGGAATCGGGACGCGCCACCGCCTTCGCGATGGATGACGTGCTGCTGTTCGGCCTGATCGCCAAGGCCAAGAAGCCGAAGGATTTCGAAGTGGTCGGCGATTACCTCTCCTATGATCCCTATGGCGTCATGTACCGCAAGAACGACTCCGACTTCGGTGTGGTGGTCAATCGCGCCGTCGCCAATCTGATGCGCTCGGGCGAGCTCGCCAAGCTCTACGACAAATGGTTCCTGCAAAAACTGCCGGATGGTTCGACCATGGCCTTCCCGATGAGCCCCCTGCTCAAGGCCGCCATCCAGTTGCAGGCCCTGCCGGAATAAACGCGGTCACGACGGGGAATCGAGCGATCGGTTCCCCGTTTTTATCTTTTGCAGATGCCGCGACTCGAACTCGAATAAACAACAATAAAACGCAGCGCCACCAACTGGGAGCATCAGCATGGAGTGGAAAGTATTTCTGGAGCAGGCGCCCTCCGGGGGCATGACTTATCTCGGCTGGCTGATGTCCGGCCTGATGTGGACCCTCCTCGTATCCGGATTCGCCTGGATCATCGCCTTCACCCTCGGCTCGATCCTGGGCGTGTTGCGCACCACCCCGCTCAAGTTTCTCAACTTCGCCGCCACGGTATATGTGGAGATTTTCCGCAACATCCCCCTGCTGGTGCAGATGTTCCTCTGGTATTTCGTGATGCCCGAGGTACTGCCGGGCGAGATGGGCGATTGGCTGAAACAGACCTACCCGACGTTGATCGAGCTGCCGTTTGCGCAGTTCAGCCTCTGGGAATTCACCGCCGCCGTGCTGTGCCTGGGCCTCTACACCGCCTCGCGCGTGGCCGAGCAGGTGCGCGCCGGCATCCAGTCCCTGCCCAGGGGCCAGACCAATGCCGGGCTGGCGATGGGCTTTACCCTGGCGCAGGTATATCGCTTCGTGGTGCTGCCGATGGCGTTCCGCCTGATCATCCCGCCGATGACCTCGGAATTCCTCACCATCTTCAAGAACTCCTCGACCGCGCTGACCATCGGCGTGCTGGAACTGACGGCGCAAAGCCGCCAGATTTCCGAATACACCTTCCGCACCTTCGAGGCCTTCGCCGCCGCGACCCTGATCTATATCGTCATCACCCTGACGGTGATCTTTCTGATGCGCCTGCTGGAAAACAAGGTGGCGGTGCCGGGCTATGTGTCGCAGGGAGGCCACTGATGGAAGGCTTCGACTACGGCGTCATCGTCCGCAATTTGCCGATCCTGTGGGGCGGCCTGATGCTGTCCCTGCAATTGTTCGCCATCGCCCTGGCCGGCGGCGTGTTCTTCGGCACCCTGCTGGCGATGGCGCGGCTGTCGAGTTTCAAGCTGCTGACCTGGCCGGCCGCCGGCTTCGTCAACCTGATCCGCTCGATCCCTTTCATCATGGCGATCTTCTGGTTCTACTTCCTGACGCCGATGCTGGTCAGCAAGTTCACCGGACAGCAAGGCGAGGCCGTCGGGCCGTTCACCTCGGCGATCGTCGCCTTCATCATGGTGGAAGCCGCCTACTACTCGGAAATCATCCGCGCCGGCATCCAGTCGGTGCCGCGCGGCCAGCCCTGGGCGGCGTATGCGCTGGGAATGAATTACTGGCAGGCGATGGGCCGTGTGGTATTGCCGCAGGCGTTCCGCAACATGATTCCGATCATGCTCACCCAGGCGGTGATCCTGTTTCAGGACACCTCGCTCGTCTATGTGGTCGGCCTCAAGGATTTTCTCGGTGCGGCGGGCAAGGCCGGGCAGATTTCCGGGCGCATCGTCGAGCTGTATGTCTTTGTCGCCCTCGTTTTCCTCGTCATCTGTTTCAGCGCCTCGCGGCTGGTGAAATACCTGCAGACGCGCATGAACGCCGGCACCCGATAGTCACCAACACAATCGCAGCATTCGGAGAACCCATGAGCAACATGATCGAAATCAAAAACGTCAGCAAGTGGTACGGCGAAAAACAGGTGCTGGTGGATTGCACCACCCATGTCGCCAAGGGCGAAGTGGTGGTGGTGTGCGGGCCGTCCGGCTCGGGCAAATCGACCCTGATCAAGACCGTCAACGGCCTCGAGCCTTTCCAGAAGGGAGAGATCCTGGTGAACGATATTTCGGTCGGCGCCAAGGGCGCCAATCTCGCCAAGCTGCGCTCGCATGTCGGCATGGTGTTCCAGAATTTCGAATTGTTCCCGCATATGAGCGTGACCAAAAACCTGACCATCGCGCAGACCCAGGTGCTGGGCCGCAGCGAGGACGCCGCGCGCGAGAAAGGCCTCAAGCTGCTGGATCGCGTCGGCCTGATCGAGCACAAGGACAAGTTCCCCGCCCAGCTGTCCGGCGGCCAGCAGCAGCGCGTGGCCATCGCGCGCGCGCTGTCGATGGACCCGATCTGCATGCTGTTCGACGAACCCACCTCGGCGCTGGACCCGGAGATGATCAATGAAGTGCTGGACGTGATGGTCGAGCTCGCCAAGGAAGGCATGACGATGATGGTCGTCACCCACGAAATGGGTTTCGCCAAAAAAGTGGCCGACCGCATCATCTTCATGGAAAAAGGCGGCACCATCCTCGAAGACTGCAGCAAGGACGAATTTTTCAATACGCCGCGCAAGCAGCGCACCCAGGATTTCCTGTCGAAAATCCTGCACAACTAGCCCATATGTCCGCCGCCTGGTTCAACCGGGCGGAGGGTGTCATCACGCTGTCGCTGCATGCGCAGCCCGGCGCCAAGCGCACGGAAATTCAGGGTTTGCATGGCGATGCCCTGAAGGTTCGCCTGGCCGCGCCGCCGATCGAGGGCCGCGCCAATCAGGAACTGCGGCGCTTTCTCGCCGAACTGTTTCAGGTGCCGCAGCGCAATGTCAACCTCGTTTCCGGCGAGGCCTCGCGGCAGAAGCGATTTCGCATCCGCGGCAGCGCGATTGATCCCATGAGTTTGCTAGACTCGCAGTAATTATTTTTTGATCGAAATCCATGGCCGTCATCGAAATCAAACACCCGCTGGTCAAACATAAAATCGGCCTGATGCGCAAAGTCGATATCAGCACCAAGAGCTTTCGCGAGCTCACCGCCGAGATCGGCCGCCTGCTGGCCTATGAGGCCTGCGCCGATTTCCCGCTGGAAAAAGTCACCATCCAGGGCTGGTGCGGCCCGGTGGAAATCCAGCAGATCGAGGGCAAGAAGGTCACCCTGGTGCCGATCCTGCGCGCCGGCCTCGGCATGCTCGAAGGTGTGCTCGATGTGATCCCCAGCGCCAAGGTCAGCGTGGTGGGCATCGCACGCAATCACGACACCCTGCAGCCCGAGCCCTATTTCGAACGCTTTGTCGGCCAGCTCGACGAGCGCATGGCGCTGATCCTCGACCCGATGCTGGCGACCGCCGGCTCGATGATCGCGACCATCGAGATGCTGAAAAAGAACGGCGCCAAAAATATCCGCGGCCTGGTGCTGGTGGCCGCCCCGGAAGGCGTGGCGCGGCTGCAGAAGGCCCATCCGGATGTCGATATCTATACCGCCGCAATCGACAGCCATCTCAACGAGGTCGGCTATATCATCCCGGGCCTGGGCGATGCCGGCGACAAGATTTTCGGCACCAAATGAGTTTCATCCCGCTGCCGCTCGGCGACCAGCTCGCGCTGCTGTGGTTCCTCGCGAGCTGGGTCGGTTACACCGCCTTCTCGGGATGGAAGGCGCGCCACAGTCCCAGCCTGCTCTCCACCACCGATAGTTATCGGCGCCGCTGGATGCGCGAAATGCTGTCGCGCGAACAGCGCATGGTCGATGCCTCGATCCTGCGCAATCTGCTGTCGGGCTCGAATTTTTTCGCGTCCACCACGATGCTGATCCTGGGCGGCCTGATCGCGCTGATGTCGAGTATCGGCAAGGCCGTCGACCTGGTGGCGGGCCTGCCGTTCACGCGCGCGCAATCGGAGCACACCCTGGAATTGAAAGTGTTGCTGCTGGTGCTGATTTTCGTCTATGCGTTTTTCAAATTCACCTGGTCGATGCGCCAGTTCAATTTCGTCAGCATCATGGTCGGCGCGGCGCCGGCCCATGACAAGGTCGAGGAGTTCGACCGCTTTGTCGAGCGGGCATCGAGCGTGGCCGCACTGGCCGGCGAAAACAACAACCGCGGACTGCGCGCCTATTATTTCGGCATCACCGCCCTGACCTGGTTCCTGCATCCCATCGCCCTGGTCGCGTCCAGCGCCATCGTGGTGGGCATCCTCTATCACCGCGAATTCAAGTCGCGGACGCTGAAGGCGATGCTGGCTTAGTGCCTTCACCTGGTTTGCCGGCAAAAACGCATTTTCAAAGTCCAGCACCGGGGCGGCTCTTGAGGCGAAAATGGCCTGGAAGCCGCGCCAGTCAAGGACTTTTCACTTTTACCAGCGCCACCTGTCTCTATTTCGCCACTCGTCGCGCCGGCAGATGCGCGCTGCGATTTACTCGTTACAATGCGTCACATATATTCGAGACGCGCCATAGAACGCGCCCCTCATCGCCCCCTCACCCCATGGACAATCACGCCCCTTCCGCACTGCCGCGCCAGGCCAGCATCGTCTTTATCCGCATCCAGGATTTTGCACGACGTCCGGTGGGCGAGCAGGCCGAACTCAGGGATCGGCTGGAGCATCTGGTCACGGAGGCCACCAGCCTGTTGCCGGCGGATGGCCGCATTGTTCTCGATGCGCTCGACGGCACCGCCATCGTCATTCCGCAGCGCCCCGAGCTGGCGCTGGACGTAGCCGCCGCCGTGCAAAAATCGGCCGCCGATCTGCCGTTTTCCATCGGCATCAATTACGGCGCAATCAAGGCCGTCTCCTCGGCGACCGATCCCGACGACACCGATGCCACCCTGGTCGGCGACGGCCTCGACACCGCGCGCGCGGTCGCCGAATTCGCCAAGCCCGGGCGTTATCTCAGCACCCGCACTTTCCGCGAGGTGCTGAAAAATCGCGCGCCGGACAAGGTCCATGCGTTCGGTCCCTCCGGCACCTTTACCGATCTGCGCCTGCGCACCCATGAACTGTTCGTGCACGATGCCCGCTTCGCGCGCCGCCGCCGCTTGAAGCTGTTTGCTTACGGCACGTTCGGCGTGGCGGTGATCATTTCCCTG
>DASWEY010000057.1:0-65640 GCA_036394575.1 Usitatibacteraceae bacterium
TGGGCAGCCCGCCGGCATCGCGATCGTTGGCCGCCTCGATTTGGGTGACATCGAGCGGGAACAAGCCTTTCTCGCGCAACTGCGCACGCGCCAGGCGCGGGCTGTCGGATTCCAGCACGCCGCGCTGTTCGCGGCCGTCGAGATCGTAGGCGGTGTAGCGGAAGCCGGGCATGGGCTAATTCAATCTGAATCGGATAAAAGTGGCTTGTTGGGTGGACGCATCGGTGAAGTACGGGATGGGTAGCCCGGATGAAGCGCAGCGTAATCCGGAATTCCGCACGCCGACCAACTATCCTCGCTATCCTCGATTTCGCTGCGCTTCATCGCGGCTACGTCGAATGCGAATGGCGGCAGGGACCGTTGTTGCATGAAGGTCAAACATTCGCGCATCAATCCCGCGTTACACGCAACACTTCTTCCATCGCGGTGATGCCCTCGGCCACCAGGCGCAAGCCGTCTTCGCGCAGCGGCGTCATCCCGCCGCGCAGCGCCGCCGCGGCAATCTCGTTTTCAGAGACGCCGTCGTGGATCAGCTTGCGCAGGCTTTCATCGACCGTCAGCAATTCATAAATGCCGGTGCGGCCGCGATAGCCGGTGACGCTCGGCGCAATGCCTTCGACCGGTTCGAACACATGTTCGAGTTTGCGAATGGCCGGGTTGAGCGCGGTGGCGAGAATTTCGCGCTCGGCTTCGGTGGGCGCACGTTCCCGCTTGGCATCGGGCGCCAGCTTGCGCACCAGGCGCTGTGCCAGCACGCCCGACAGGGTCGACGCCAGCAAGTACGGCTCGATGCCCATATCGACCAGACGCGTCACCGCGCCGGCCGCCGAGTTGGTGTGCAGGGTGGCCAGCACCAGATGGCCGGTGAGCGAGGCTTGCACCGCGATCTGCGCGGTTTCCAGATCGCGGATTTCGCCGATCATGATCACATCCGGGTCCTGGCGCAGGATCGCGCGCAGCGCGCGTGCGAAGGTCATTTCGATCTTGTGATTGACCTGGGTCTGGCCGACGCCGTCGAGGTCGTACTCGATCGGGTCTTCCACCGTCATCATGTTGCGGGTGTGCGCATCGAGGCGCGACAGGGCCGCGTACAGGGTGGTGGTCTTGCCCGAACCGGTCGGACCGGTGACGAGGATGATGCCGTGCGGCTGCTGGATCAGATGATCGAGACGCTTGAGCGTATTGGCCGGCATGCCGAGACCGTCGAGCGACAGGCGTCCGGCCTGCTTGTCGAGCAGGCGCATCACCACGCGTTCGCCATGGCCGGTGGGCAGGGTCGAGACGCGCACATCGACCGGGCGGCCGGCGATGCGCAGCATGATGCGGCCGTCCTGCGGCAGGCGTTTTTCGGCGATATCGAGTTCGGCCATCACCTTGACGCGCGACACCATCGCCGCGTGCAGGGAGCGGCGCGGTTCGACTACGTCGCGCAAGGCGCCGTCGACGCGGAAGCGCACCAGGGAGCGGCGCTCGAAGATTTCCAGATGGATATCGGATGCGTTCTCGCGCACCGCCTGCGTCAGCAGGGCATTGATCAGCTTGATGATCGGCGCATCGTTCTCGGTTTCGAGCAGGTCGGTGATATCGGGCAGCGATTCCGTCAGCAAGGCCAGATCGGAGGCGTTCTCGATATTGCTGGCGATGTCCTCGACGAATTCATCGCTGCTGCCGCTGAAGGTGTCGTTCATATAGGCGCGCGACAGCCGCGCCTTGAATTCGGTGTCGGACAGCAGCACCGGGCGCAGGGCCTTGCCGATCATGCGGCGCACTTCGGCGAGTGTGGCCGATTCCGGATTGGGCGCCAGCCAGACTTCGACTTCATTGTCGACCACGCGCGCGGCGATCACGCCCTTGGCCTTGGCGAAATGGTAGGGCAACAGGCGCACTGTGGCGTGGTCGGCGGTTTCCACTGCGCTGCGCTGTTTGGCGTCGTTGGAGCCCATGGTCACTTGGCCGCTTCGTCGGCCGCGTTGTCGGCCTTTGGATCGGCCTTTATATCGGTCGTCGCAGCCGGCGCGGGAGTCACTTGGGAAGGGGTGACTGGTGAGTTCGCCGGCGCTGCGGGCGCTGTCGATTTGGCGCCGCCGGGCGCGGGCGGAAGCAGCGGCCCACCGCGCGGCGGGATCCAGGAGTCATTGTCGTTAAGGAAAATGCCCTGCTGGTTGCGGATGTATTCGTAACGCTCGCCGGTCAGGCTGTCGACCGATTTGCCGTCGCGCAACACATAGGGGCGCAGGAACACCATCAAATTGGTCTTGTCGCGGTTCTTGGTCGTGTATTTGAACAGATTGCCGATCAGCGGGATATCGCCAAGCAGGGGCACCTTGCTCTCGCTGTTCTTGGTATCGTCCTGGATGAGGCCGCCGATGACCACGATTTGGCCGTCATCGACCAGTACCGTGTTTTCGATCGAGCGTTTGTTGGTGATCAGGTCGGCGGATTTGATGGCGCTGGTGGTCTGCACCACGCTCGATACTTCCTGGTAAACCTTGAGCTTGACCGAGCCGCCCTCGGCCACTTGAGGCGTCACCTTGAGGGTCAAGCCGACGTCCTTGCGCTCAATGGTCTGGAAAGGATTGCTGGTGGTGGTCGAGCCGGTGGTGCCGGTCTGCGAATAGCTGCCGGTGATGAAAGGCACGTTCTGGCCGACGACGATTTTCGCTTCCTCATTGTCCAGGGTGAGGATATTGGGCGTCGACAGGATATTGGATCTCTGGTCGGCCTCGAGTGCCCGCGCCAGTGCGGCCAGGTTCAGCACCGTGCCGCCGCCAGGCAGGGTGATGGTGCCGCGCACCACGCCGATGTTGAGACCGGCGCCGACCGAGGTCACATCGCTCGCGGCGCCGATGATATTGGTGCCGGTACTGCCGAAGTTGGTGCCGCCGATGACATTGGTGCCGGTCTTGTTGATGCCCGACAGATCCTGCCACTGGATGCCCCATTCGGAGGCCACCGAGGTGCTGACCTCGACGATCAGGGCCTCGACGAATACCTGGGCACGACGTGTATCGAGCTTGTCGATTACCGAGCGCAGGGAGTTGTAGACATGGTCGGGCGCGGTGATGACCAGGGAGTTGGTGGGGGCATAGGCCTGGATGGTGCTGCTCACCGCGGTGGAAGCCGAGGAGGACGCCGTCAGGGCGGCCGACGCACTGCTCGCCGGTGTGGATGGCGCGCTGGATGCCGACGCGCTCGCGCCGCTCAGCAGTCCGCGCAGCGTTTCCGCCAGCTTGGTGGCCTCGGCGTTGCGTAGATACACCACATGGATATTGCCGTTGGCGGCAGTGGGGATATCGATGCTGGCAATCAGCGCCTTGATGCGCGTAACGAGGGCCGGGGTATCGGCGCGCACCAGCAGGCTGTTGGTGCGCGGTTCGACGCCGATCGCCAGTTTGGCGAGACTGCCGGGATTGGCCGGGTTCGGGTTGACTTCCGGCATCAGCCGCGCCAGCAGGGCGGCGACATCGACGGCGCTGGCGTATTGCAGCTTGATCACCTGCACATCGGTGCTGGCCGGTACGTCGATGGAGGCGATGATGCGGGCGATGCGTTTGACGTTTTCGGCGTAATCGGTGATCACCAGGGTGTTGTTGCCCGGATAGGCGCCGATGAAATTGTTGGGCGCGATCAGCGGCCGCAGCACGGTGGCCAGTTGCGCGGCGGATTCATTCTGCAGGGTGAACACCTGGGTGACGATGCGGTCGCCGGACAGTTGCGTGCCGCGGTCGATGACCGTGCCCGAGGTCTTGCCGTCGGCCTCGGGAATGATTTTCACCACGCCGCGTTCTTCGACGGCGACATAGCCGTGCACGCGCAAGGCCGAGAGCAGGATCTGGTAGGCCAGCTCCTTGGACACCGGCGCCTGCGAGACGATATTCATATTGCCGTTGACGCGCGGATCGATGATGAAGTTCTTGCCCAGCGGCCCGCCGATGGCCTTGACCACCGAGGGAATGTCGGCATTGACGAAATTCAGGGTGACCGCATCGCTGCGCCGTTCCGCTGCCGGGTCCTGCGCATGGACGATGGCAGGCAAGGCCGGCAACAAACTGGCCAGGCAGGCGGCGAACCAAGATAAGGCGCAGGCGGCAAGGCGAGTTTGAATCATGGATTTTCGATGCATAGTGGGCCACTAGTGGGTTTTGGCGATTGTACGTCATGGTGTATGACACTGTGTAACGCCAACGTAATGCAAAGGAAACAGGTTGGCGACGTAACGCTGTCAATCATGCCGCGGTATGCAAAAGGAAGCCATAAATGAGGGGCATGGTAGGATTTTTATCTTTCCCGCGACATTTCATCGGTACGTTACCGCACAAATGAACCTCAGCGCCTATCTGATCCACCCCAGCTTTCGCCAGCACGAGATGGGCCATGATCACCCCGAGTGCCCGGCCCGGCTGGATGCGATTCACGATCGGCTGCTGGCCGCGGGTCTGCTCGATATGTTGCTGCCGTACGAGGCGCCGGCCGCCACCCATGAACAGTTGCTGCGTGCGCACACTGCCTATCACATCGCGGAAATCGAAGCGGCGGCGCCGCAGACGGGCTATCGGCAGATCGACCCGGATACCTGCATGAACGCGCACACTCTGACCGCCGCGCGCCATGCGGCCGGGGCGGCGGTGCTGGCCACCGACCTGGTGATCGCGGGCACTGTGCAATCGGCATTCTGCGCGGTGCGCCCGCCGGGTCACCACGCCACCCGCGATGCGGCCATGGGCTTTTGTTTTTTCAACAATGTCGCGGTCGGCATCCGCCATGCGCAGCGCGCGCATGGCCTGGAACGCATTGCCCTGATCGATTTCGATGTGCATCACGGCAACGGCAGCGAAGACATCTTCGCGGGCGACCCCGAGGTGCTGATGTGCTCCACCTTCCAGCAGGGACTTTATCCCTTTCAGGGCGACGACCCGCTCGGGCCGAATATGTGCAATGTGCCCCTGCCCGCCTATTCGCGCGGCGAGGCGCTGCGTGCGGCAGTGACGGCGCGCTGGCTGCCGGCGCTGGAAAAATTTCGCCCGCAGATGATTTTCATCTCGGCGGGATTCGACGCGCATCGCGAGGACGAGTTGGCCAATCTGGGCTGGACCGAGGCGGATTACGCTTGGGTCACCGCGCGCGTCGTCGAGGCTGCGGCGCAGCATGCCGGCGGCCGCATCGTGTCGATGCTCGAAGGCGGCTACGCGCTCGATGCCCTGGGACGCAGCGTGGCGGCGCATGTCGCGGTGCTGATCGGCGCGCGCGACGCCTGAGTCCGGACCAGAGAACAGGGACCGGAAGCGAGCCGATGGAATACCACTACCTGCGGCCGCTGTTCGATCCGGCGGTGATCCATGTCTATGCGGCCGACGACGGCTCAAGCTATGCGGCGGCGCTCGACACGGCGTTGGGCGAAGGCGCATTTGCCGGCCGGCTGGCGCATTGGCGGCTGACGGCGCGCGGCAGCTTTCCAGGCAGCGCCCGGCGATGCGGTCAGGGGTTCCATCGGGGTTCCCGATCTGGCCCTGGTCGCCCTGGCCGGCGAGGCGCCATCATGACCCTGGAGCATGCGGCGCAGCAAAGCGCGCGCGAGCTGTAATTTTCGCAGCGCATTGCCCATGGGCGGGAGATTGTCAGCGCGCAGCCACCGGGCGAATTGGATATGAAACTCCAGCATTGGCGCGGCTTACAAGACATTTTTGCCTGGGAAGCCGCACCAAATGGCGTTCTACGATAAATTTCGGTGCCGCTAGTGCTAGTTCTGGATGGCGTATGTCAGCATCATCGGCGTGCCGCCGCGCCTCACCTCCACGCGCACTTGCGAGAGCGTGCCGAACTGCGAATAAAGCCGCGCCAGATCGCCGGGCGACGCAACCGGCTGGCCATTGATGCTGCTGATCACATCGCCGGCCTGCAGCCCGAGCTTGCTCGACAGGGTGTTAGGCGGCGCCTCGTCGACGCGCACGCCGCCGCCAGGGGCTACGCCGATGCGGCCGAGAAACTCCATTTGCCGCGGGTCCTGCAATACATTGTTGAGTTCCTGGCGCGACAGGCTGTAGCTGTTTTGTGCGGGCGAGAAAACATTGAGGCGGAAGCCGCTGCCGGCCGCTGCGCCGCCGCGCGCGGTGGCAACGCCAATCGGCGCCTTGCTGCCGCTGCCGGCCGCGCTGCGATAGCTGTCCAGGTCGACGCGTTCATTGATGCCGTTGCGGCTGACCACAATATAGTCGGGATGCACTTCGACCAGCTTCGCGCCATTGGGCAGGTCCTGGTTCAGTTTGACGGCCTGGTCCTTGCCGCCGAGATTGACCACGGCCGCGGACAAGGTCCTGCCGTCGACCGCGAACACGCCCTTGAGGTGGATATCGCTGGGCGCCGCGCTGACCGTTGCCAGCGGGCTGCTGCCGTCGCCGCCGAACAGTCGTCTCGCCAGGGCAATGTCGACGGCGGGAGCGCCGCTGTTCGCGGCGGTGATGTGGCCGGCAGGCGACAGGAAATGCCAAGTCCACCAGGCCAATTGCAGGCCGATGGCGACCACTAGCATGAAAGCCATGCCGTTGGCGATGAATCGTTGCTGACGCGCGTTCACTTTCATTTGGGTAATTTGCTCAAATCCACATCGAGATACTTGAAGGGTTCATGCGAGAAAGGGTGTTTCTTGTAACCCAGCACCCAAGGCTGGATCAGGATGGTGCCCTGTTTCAGGGTATTGACCCGCCAAGGATTGTAAACCCAGAGCAGATGCACCATGCGCTGATAGAGCGCGGTGCGCGCGGGCGAGTCCGGCATGATGCGGACTTGTTCGTAAAGCCGGTCGTACTCGGGCAGGGAGAACAAGGTGTAATTGGGGCCGCCGATCGACTTGCTCCAGAACAGCTGCAGATAATTCTCCCCATCGGGGTAATCGGCGATCCAGCCGTAGCTGAACATCTGGATGAGGCCGAGGGCGGCCTGGCGCCGCAGCTCGGGCAGTTTTTCCACCTTGTTGAAACTCATGCGAATGCCGATATTTTCCATGGCGCGTCGCCACAGTTCATTGCGGCTGCGCTCGCGCTGGTCCGGCTGGGTGGCGTGGTCGATTACCAAGGGCGAGCCGTCGGGCATGTCGCGCCAGCCGTCGCCGTCGCGATCGATATAACCGTAGAGATCGAGCAGAGCCTTGGCCTTGGCCGGGTTGTATTCAAGCGTGGGTGTGTGTTCATCGACAAAGCCGGACATGCCCTCGGCGATGGGCGACCAGGCCTTGATCGCCTGATTTTTTTCGATAATGGCGATCTCGTCCCCGACCGGGTAGGCCATCGAGATGGCGCGGCGCAGGGCGATTTTTTCCGGGGTGTAACCGCCGATGGTTTTGTCGTTCATATTGAAGGTGGTGTAGGTCAGCCAGGCGACTTCATCCGGGCGCGTACTCATGCCCGCCCGGGCCAGATTCGGCGCCAGCTTGCCGCCGGGCATGGCCACGTCGATGAAGGGCGTGGGGATCGGGCGTATGTAATCGTGCTCGTTGTTGAGAAAGGCCAGCCAGCGCGGCTGCTCTTCTTCGATGACCGAGATTTCGATGCGGCCGACCAGGGGCAGGCGCTTGCCGCGGAAGTGTTCGATGATGGCCTGGTCGCGCGGGTCGTCGCTGCCGGCGGTTTCAAAATATTCCTCGCGGTAGTCCGGGTTGGCTTCAAACACGATTTTCGAGGAGCGCCGCCAATCCTTCAGGCGATAGGGGCCGGTGCCGACCGGGTGCTCGGCGAATGCGCTGCCGTAATATTCGACGACCTCGCGCGCCACCGCCACGGTGGCCGACATGGCGAGAATATACGAGAGGTTGTAGTCGGGGGCCAGCAGGCGGATCACCAGGGTGTATCGGTCCGGCGCCTCGATGCCGGCGATCGGCCGGTCGTAATCGAAACGGCCGCTGCGCTTGGCCTCCCTGGCCAGAGCATCGCCGCCGACCAGCTTGCCCTCGACCAGGAATTGCCATTTGGAATGCACCGTCGGATCGAGCAGGCGCTTGATGCTGTATACATAATCGGCCGCCACCAGTTCGCGCCGCCTGCCCTTGAACGCAGGGCTGTCGATGAAGTAGATACCGGGCTTTATCTTCAGCGTCCAGGTCTTGCCGTCGGCCGAAATCTCGGGCAAGGCCTGCGCGGTATTCGGCCGCAATTTGATCGGCCGCGCCAGATGGTCGTATTGCAGCGGTGCGTCGAACAGGCTGAGGCACAGCATGCCGGTGACTTCGTTCGATTCCATCTGGCAGTCGAAGCCGCTTTCGCCGGACTGCACCGCAGTGCGGATCACCTTGTTCGGGTCTGCGGCAATTGCCGTGCATGCCCACGCCACGGCCAGCGCCAGCGCAGCGAATGTGCCGAGCCGCATGCGCTGTTTCAGTGGAGGATTCGCGATACGCCCTGCTCTTCGGCGGTGGTGCCGCGCGGCGACAGCGAGGCGTGATGCAGGGTCATGCGCCAGCCATGCGGGGTGAGCAGGTAGATATTGGTCGCCAGCACCGGCGGGATCAGCGGGGCGGTGGCGCCCGGCTTCTCGCGGGGAATGAAGGTTTCGTAGACATTGTGAATCGCCAGCGTCTGTCCCAGCTGCTGGCGCAGTTCGCTGATCTGCAGTTGGGTATTCGGGCCGTGCGAAAAAATGTCGGCGAAGCTGTCGCGAATGGCCGCCATCCCCGCCAGGCGCGGCCCCTGTGGATGAATGCAGACGATGGTGGGCTCGTCCGCCCATACCGCCATCATCAGATTGAGGTCGGCGCGCTCGAAGGCATCGTAAAACGCGGCTTCGCAGTCGGCCGGCGTGGGAAAAAGTTTTCGGGACATGGGCGGATGATACTGGCGAGCCCCGGGCGTGGCAATTTATCTCGCGCCGTGTTTGGCCTGTCGGGCCATCCGCCCGAAGCGGATCATGGTCGAAGTCGGGCGTGCATTCGTGTCGCAAGTGTAAATTGGCGGGGACTGGCGTAAACTTTTCGGCTTGAACGCGGTCTGCAGCAATGGCCCCGTGCGCAGCCCCATGTCGCTGCCTGCGCAACCTCTTCACTCATTTCAATTTTCTCGCGGAGATATCTCATGACCCGTTTTACCGTCAATGGCCAGCAATATGAGGCGAATGTCCCACCGGAAACGCCGCTGCTGTGGTTCCTGCGCGACAATCTACAACTGACCGGCACCAAGTTCGGCTGCGGCATGGCGCTGTGCGGCGCCTGCACCGTCCATATCAACGGCGAGGCGGTGCGCTCCTGCGTGACCCCGGTCTCCACCCTCAACGGCAAGCGCGTGACCACGATCGAGGAAATCGGTAAGACGCCGGTCGGCAAGAAGGTGCAGGCCGCCTGGATCGCCGAGGACGTCGTGCAATGCGGTTACTGCCAGTCCGGGCAGATCATGTCGGCCACGGCCCTGTTGAGCAGCACCAAGGCGCCGACCGATGCGCAAATCGACGCCGCCATGAGCGGCAATATCTGTCGCTGCGGCACCTATAACCGGGTGCGTGCGGCGATCAAGTCGGCCGCCGCGGGCGGGACCGCCAAACCGGCGGCCAAGGCGAAGGCCTGAGGAGATGACCATGAAAAATACCATCAGCAAATCCTCCCGCGCCGTGAGCAGCGCGCGTCGCGACTTTCTCAAGAGCTCGGCGGCCATCGGCGGCGGCCTGGTTATCGGGTTCTATTTGCCGGGCGGAAACAAGATGGCCCAGGCGCAGACGCCGCCCAAGCCGGTGGTGTCGCCCAATGCCTTTTTGCGCATCGGCAGAGACGGCAGCGTGACGGTGCTGGTCAAGCATCTTGAATTCGGCCAGGGCATCATGACCGCGCTGCCGATGCTGGTCGCCGAAGAGCTCGACTGCGACTGGACCAAGGTGCGCGCCGAGCTGGCCCCGGCGGGACCGGCTTATGCCCACACCATGTACGGCATGCAGATGACGGGCGGCTCCAGTTCGGTCATCAATTCTTGGGAACAAATGCGTACCGTCGGCGCCACCGCGCGCGCGATGTTGGTGACGGCGGCGGCCAGTCGCTGGAAAGTGGCGCCCGGCGAGTGCCATGTCGAGAACGGCATGATCACCGGCCCTTCCGGTCAGCGCGTCAGCTTCGGCGATGTCGCCGATGCCGCGGCCAAACTGCTGCCGCCCGACAAGGTCGCGCTCAAGGATGTGGGCGATTTTCGCATCATCGGCAAGCCGACCCGCCGCCTCGATTCCGGCGCCAAGGTCAATGGCAGCGCCATGTTCGGTCTCGATGTCACCGCCAAGCAGGTGCCGAACCTGCATGTGGCCCTGGTCAAGCGTGCGCCGCAATTTGGCGCCAGGGTGAAGAGCTTCAACGCCGACAAGGTTAACGGCATTCCAGGCGTCACCCATGTGGTGGAAATATCGAGCGGCGTGGCGGTGGTGGCGAAATCGTTCTGGGCGGCCAAGACCGGCCGCGATGCCCTGGTGGTGGAGTGGGATCTGGCGCCCGCGTCGAAGGCGTCCACGGTCGAACTGCGCAAAAGCTATCGCGAGCTGGCAAAGACGCCGGGCACCGTGGCGAAAGCCGGCAATGTGGACGCGCTGAAAACGGCCGCCAAAACGGTCAGCGCGGAATTCGAGATGCCTTACCTGGCGCACGCCGCGATGGAGCCGCTCAATTGCACCGTGAAGGTGGATGCGGACCGCTGCGAAATCTGGGCCGGCACGCAGATGCAGACGGTGGACCAGGGTGCCGCGGCCAGAGTGCTGGGCTTCAAGCCGGAGCAGGTGAAGATCAATACCATGATCGCCGGCGGCGGCTTCGGGCGTCGCGCCAACCCGGTATCGGACTATATGGTCGAAGCCGTCGAGGTCGCCATGAAGGCGAAGGTGCCGGTAAAGACCGTCTGGACGCGCGAAGACGATATGCGCGGTGGCTACTATCGGCCGATGTATGTGCATCGCATCAATGCCGGCCTCGACAGCGCCGGCAAAATCACCGCCTGGGACCACACCCTGGTCGGGCAGTCGATACTGACCGGTACGCCGTTCGAGTCTTTCTTGGTCAAGGACGGCATCGATGCCACCAGTGTCGAAGGCGTCAGCGATACGCCGTATGAACTCCCGGGCATGCAGGTCAGCCTGCATTCGCCCAAACCCGGCGTGCCGGTGCTGTGGTGGCGCTCGGTGGGGCATACCCATACGGCGTTTGCCATGGAATCGATGATGGACGATCTGGCCAAGGCAGCCGGGCAGGACCCGGTCGAATTCCGGCGTGCCTATCTGGCCAAGCAGCCGCGAGTGTTGAAGGTGCTGAATACGGCCGCCGAAAAAGCGGGCTGGGGCAGCCCGCTGCCCAAGGGCCGGGCGCGCGGCATCGCGGTGCATGAAAGCTTCGGCAGCGTGGTCGCGCATGTGGCCGAGGTTTCCATCGATCAGGGTCAGATCAAGGTGCATCGCGTGGTGTCGGCGATCGACTGCGGCCTTGCCGTCAACCCGCTGACCATCGCCGCACAGGTCGAAGGGGCGGCCGCCTATGGGCTCAGTGCGGCGCTGTACGGCCAGGTGACGTTGAAGGACGGGGTGGTGGAGCAGTCCAATTTCCACGACTACCCGGTGCTGCGCCTGAACGAGATGCCGAAGTGCGAAGTGCATATTGTCGAGACCGGCGCCAAATCGCCGACCGGGGTGGGCGAACCGGGCACGCCGCCGATCGCGCCGGCGGTGGCCAATGCGGTCTTCGCCCTGACCGGCAAGCGTTTGCGCACCCTGCCGTTCAACGCGGAAGAGCTGAAAACGGCATAAATCATGCTGCGACCACGATTGGGGAGCAGACTTGCTCCCCAATATTTTTCGACGATGTGTAGAACTGCCGAATGAAACGCGTGCATAAAATTCTGGCCTCGCTGCTGGCACTCGGAATCGCCGCGGGCTGCGCCTATGTGGATACCAGGCAGGGCGAGTGGATCTTCCGTCCGGTGCAGGGACAATGGTCGGGCTATCGGAACCAGGCGGCACATTTCGAGGAACATTGGATTCCGGTCGGCACCGAGGGCGAAAAATTGCATGCCTGGTATTCGCCGGCGGCAGATCCCGATACGCCGGCCCTGCTTTACCTGCACGGCGCGCGCTGGAACCTGAGCGGCAGCGTGACGCGCATTCCGCGCTGGAATCGCATGGGATTCTCGGTGCTGGCCATCGATTACCGCGGCTTCGGGGAGTCGTCGGCGCATTCGCCCACCGAGCAATCGGCCAATGAGGATGCCGAGGCCGCCTGGGCGTATTTGCAGAAGCTGGCGCCGGCGCGCAAGCACTTCATCTTCGGCCATTCGCTGGGCGGCGCCATGGCCGCGCAGCTGGCCGTGCGGCATCCGGAGGCGAGCGGGCTGATCCTCGAGGCGACCTTTACCAATATTCCCGAACTGATCAAGGAATACCCGCTGGGCTTCCTGCCCGTGGGCATGCTGGTGCGGCAGCGCTTCGACAACCTCGAATGCATCCCGGCGGTGAAAATTCCGGTGCTGTTTGCGCATGGCACCAATGACAGCACAGTGCCGTTTAAAATGAGCGAGCGCCTGTTTGCGGCGGCGACCGCGCCGAAGCGATTTTTCCGCGCCGAAGGCGGCACGCATCACAATCTGAGTGCGAATTATTTTGAGGAATACCGTCGCACGGTCGATGAATTTTTCGGCCTGGCCGTCACGGATAAGGGGAGCAGTCATGCAATCGCTGGATCTTGAGGTTCTCACCCATGCGCGCGAGTGGCTTGCCGACGGCCGGCGCGCCTGGCTGGTAACGGTCACACAGACCTTTGGCGCCAGTCCGCGCCCGCCGGGCTCGCTGATGGCGGTGCGCGACGATGGCATCGTGGTCGGCTCCGTTTCCGGTGGCTGCATTGAAGACGATCTGGTGGCGCGCCGCGAGGCGTTCGCCGGATCGGTGCCCGTACTACAAAGTTATGGCGTCACCGCCGATGAGGCGCGCCGCTTTGGCCTGCCCTGCGGCGGCCAGCTTGAAGTGGTGATCGAAGCCGCGCTGTCGGTCGTCCGGCTGGATGAGTTGTTCGGCAAGATCGCCGCCGGAGAAGTGTTCGCCCGCATTGTCGATCTGGGTTCCGGGCAATGGCGTTATCGACCCGCCGTGCCCACCGATGAAACGCTGCGCAATGACGGGGAATTCATCTGCATTCACGGCCCGCGCTGGCGTCTGCTGATCATCGGCGCCTCCGAGATCGCCCGCTATCTGGCGGAAGTCGCCGCCACGCTCGACTTTCAGGTGTTTGTCTGCGATCCGCGCGAAGAGTACCGCACCGCCTGGCGGGTAGCGGGCGCGACCTTTGTCGACGGCATGCCCGATGATGCCGTCGTCGCTTTCAAGGTCGATGCGCATACCGTCATCGTCACGGTGTCGCACGATCCCAAGCTGGACGATATGGCCCTGCTGGAGGCGCTGAAGACGGATGCGTTCTATGTCGGCGCGGTCGGCTCCAAGCGCACCAGCGACGAGCGCCGCCGGCGCCTGCGCGAATTTGATCTCAGCGCGGCGGACGTGGCAAGGCTGCATGGCCCGGTCGGGTTGTCGATCGGCAGCCGCACGCCCCCGGAAATTGCCATCGCCATCCTCGCCGAACTGGTGGCCGCCAGAAATGGCGTCATGCTGGCGCGCGAAACGGATGGCATCTCCACCCCGGCGTCGGCGGCTTAGCCCGGTGTGTTGACCGGGATTCTGCTGGCGGCCGGCAGCGCGCGGCGCTTCGGTTCGCAAAAATTGCTGGCGCGCTTGCCCGATGGACGCTATGTGGTGGAAGCCAGCGCCGGCAGCCTGTTGGCGGCGGTCGGACGTGTGATCGCGGTCATCGGACGCGACGACCGTCTGCGGCAGGTGCTCGACGATTGCGGTTGCCAGGTGGTGGTCAACGAAACCGCGCCGGAAGGCATGGGTACCAGCATCGCGACCGGTGTGCGCGCCGGCGCGGCCGACAACCCGGCGGGTTGGATCGTGGCGCTGGGCGATATGCCCTATCTGCAGCCGGCCACCATCTGTGCTGTGCGCGACCGGCTGATGGCCGGTGGCGGCATCGTAATTCCCACTCATCTTCAGCAGCGCGGACACCCGGTCGGTTTTGCCCGTGAATACGGCGCGGCGTTGATGAATCTGCGCGGCGACAGCGGCGCGCGCGCGGTGGTCAGTGCAGCGGTTGCCGACAATCCTGCGGTGCTGCAACTGGTGCCGGTAACGGACGCCGGCGCACTGGCCGATATCGATACGCCGGCCGATTTACGCTGAGCAGGGTGCTCAGGATTTCTTGCGGTATTTTTCGCCGGCCTCGATCTTGCTGCCGATGATGTTCTGTTTTGGCGGCAGCGGGCAGGTGGTGAACTCGGAAAATGCACAGGGCGGGTTATAGGCCTTGTTGAAGTCGAGCTTGAAGGTGGTGTTGGGCGCGGGCCGCACATCGACATACAGAAAGCGCGACGGCCGATACGTGGTAATGCCGGCGGTGGCGTCGCGGAACACGAAGAACAGGCCTTCATCTTCGCCGACCACGTCCATCCGGTACGATTTTCCCATGAGTTTGAATTCGACATAGCCCGGGCAGGGCTCGTCGGATACTTCGTCGATGACATTGACGATGGAAATCTTTTTGCCGGGCGGGTAGGGAACGAACTTCGCGTTCACGACAAACCGGGGGTCCGGGTCGTACCAGAGCCGGCCGGCGAAGTTCTTGCGAACCGCCGATTCATTGTCAGCCAGACGCAGCACATAGGTGCCGTCGCGCTCGATGATGTGCATGGAGATGCGGCCCAGCGATACCCAGTCGCGTTTGTCGCCGGCCGGCTGCAGGATGCGCTCGCCGGAGAACGGCTTGCCTTCGCTGCTCATGCTGACCCCGTCGGCCAGCTTGAGGGTGACCTTGCCGGGCTCCACGGTGATGGTGCCCAGACGCCCCGGCCCGGTGCCACGGAGTTCGGCGGGGAAGACGATGTCATTGTCCTTGCCGGTGCCGAAGGCGTTTGCACCGGGCTTCATCACGAAGCGTCCAGCCAGGGTCAGCCAGCCGTTGTCGCGCCGCAGGCTGTTCTCCATTTTGTCGTGCCAGGCTTCAATGTCTGCGATATATTCGAGCGGCACATCGGCTTTCACGGGCGCGGCAGCCTGGCTCGCGAAGGCGACGGCGAAGGTGATGGCACTGAGGGCGAGGGCCAGCCATGCGCGGCAGCGGGGGGCTAAAATCATGTCAACTCCTGGGGCGAATGCAGGGTAAAAATTATGCGCCGATTTCGGCGCCGATGCGGTCCGGACTCAGTTCGTTCATGCATTTGAAATGCCCCAGCGGGCACTCGCGCTGGAAGCAGGGGCTGCACTCCACATTGAGCGAAATCACCTTGGCGCGCGACGACAGCGGCGGCGTGAATGCCGGCGAGCTGGAGCCATACAGGGCGGCCACCGGGACGCCGACGGCGCAGGCGATATGCATCAGACCGGAATCGTTGGTGACGACATATTCGGCAAGGCTCAGCAGGTCGATCGCTTCATCCAATCCGGTTGCGCCGGCGAGATTGGTGCAGATGTTCCCCGCCAGGGTATTGATTTCATCGGCAATGATGCGATCCTTGTTCGAACCGAACAGCCAGATCTGCTTGCCCAGAAGATGGCAACGCCGCGCCAGCTGCGCAAAGTGGCGGGGCGGCCAGCGCTTGGCCGGGCCGTACTCGGCGCCCGGACAGAAGGCGATGACCGGTTTGTCGGTGGTCAGCTTCAGCCGGTCGAGCGTCGCGGCGCGCCGGGCGGCGTCAACCTGCAAATTTGGCGGGGGAAGAGGGCGTTCAAGCACGGTGGCGTCAGGCTGCGCCAGCCAGGCGAAGCGTTCCACCATCAGGGGCAGGGCGCCGGTATCGAGATCACGGCAATCGTCCAGAATCCAGCCGCGCTTTTCGCCGCGAAAGCCGCTGATCAACTCGATCCCGGCAAACCAGGGAATCAGCGCCGACTTGAATGTATTCGGCAATACGAATGCGCGTTGGTAGCCGTTGGCCGCCAGCCGCCTGCCGAGGGCTCGCCGCGCCAGCAGTTTCAGCTCGCCATGCGCGAAGGGATTCTCGATGACGTTGTCGACCTGCGGCATGCGTCGATAGACCGCCATCGCCCATTGCGGGGCCAGCACATCGATTACCGCGTCAGGCATCTGTTCGCGCAGCCGCATCAGCAGCGGCTGGGAAAGGACGGCGTCGCCGACCCAGGAAGGGGCGACGATGAGAATGCGCGTCACGCCCGCTCCCGAGCGGTTGCCGGCCTGTCCGTGGCGACGCGGCGGAACGCGTTCAGTGGACGGCCTTGACCGGACCGTCGAGTTTGTAGACGGTGCCGCAATAAGGGCATTTGGCCTCGCCGGTTTCGCTCAGATTGATGAATACCCGCGGATGGGTGTTCCACAGCTTCATCGACGGCATCGGGCAATGCAGGGGCAGGTCCGCGGCCGTCACGGTGATGTGTTGATACTTGAGTTCGGTGGGTGGGGCAGACTGGCTCATCGTTGGGTCCTCCACGGCTTATTTGACCGGCGTCAGCCAGTGATGGTATTTGGGATTGCGCCCGGCGACGATGTCGAAGAATGCCGACTGCAATTTCTCGGTGACGGGCCCGCGCATGCCGTTGCCGATGACACGGCCATCGAGTTCCCGGATCGGCGTGACTTCGGCGGCAGTGCCGGTGAAGAAGGCTTCGTCGGCAATGTAGACGTCGTCGCGGGTGATTTTGCGCGCTTCCACGGGGATGCCATGATCCGCGCACAGCAGCTGGATCGAACGCCAGGTGATGCCGTCGAGGGCCGAGGTCAGTTCGGGGGTGGCGACTTTGCCGTCGCGTACGATGAACAGATTCTCGCCGGCGCCCTCGGCCACAAAGCCGTCGGTGTCGAGCAGCAGGGCCTCGTCGTAGCCGTGGTCGACGGCTTCGTTGTTGGCGAGAATGGAATTGGCATAGGTCGAGGCCACCTTGGCGCGCGGCATGGTCACGTTGACGTGATGGCGTGCGTACGACGAGGTCTTGACGCGTATGCCCTTCTTCAGTCCGTCTTCGCCCAGATATGCACCCCAGGGCCAGGCGGCGATGGCGATATGCACTTTCGCTCCCCTGGGCGAGACCCCCATTTTTTCGGAGCCGTAGAACGCCAACGGGCGCAGATAACAGCTCTCCAGATTGTTTTCGCGCACCACCTGGCGCTGTGCCGCCATGATGTCCTCCATCGAGAAGGGCATCGCCATCTGGTAGATCTTGGCGGAATTGAACAGGCGGGTGGTATGTTCCTTTAGGCGGAAGATGGCGGTGCCCAGTTCAGTCTTGTAGGCACGCACACCTTCGAACACGGCCAGGCCGTAATGCAGCGAATGGGTGAGCACATGGGTATTGGCATCGCGCCAGGGCACCATTTTGCCGTCGTACCAGATGAGGCCGTCGCGGTCGGACATCGACATATTTCTTCTCCGGGATTCTTTGCGGTAGGGGAAAACCAAGCCCATGATTTTAACGCAAGAAGCCCGTTTCGCCGCCTTTACACGCAGATTGGGCGGCAAATGGCCGGCAAGGAGTCGACAAAGTGATAACGCGCAAATCGGCTTATGTCATAATCAATCGGGCGCCTCTATAGACCATGCGGTGGTGAAACTCCAAATAAGCCCAAAAAATTACGGCGTTAACTCCAACAATATAGCCACGCTACGACTATGACCGGCAAGATCGCTGCCAAGTTATCAGACATCCAGTCTCTGCAGGCAGAGCGGCTCAGCCCTGAAGAAAAGCTTTCGGGCGATATGCTGCTGTTCTCCACCGGGCTGATGATGTTTGCTTCGGTGCTGTGGCTGGCGGTCTATTGGAGTTTCGGTCAGCGCTTCTCGACTCTGATCCCGCTGACCTTCCAGTTCATATCGGTTTGCACCATTGTCTTCTACCTGAAGACCCGCAAGCTGGCGCCGTTCTGCCTGATGCAGCTCTCGCTGTTCCTGTTCACCCCGTTCGTGCTGCAATGGTCGATCGGCAATTTCGTCAACGCCAGCGGGGTCTCGCTGTGGGCGCTGCTGGCACCGGTGGGCGCGATCGTGATCATGGGCACCAAGGAGTCGGTGCCCTGGTTCATCGCCTATATTTTCATGACCGCCATGTCGGGCATGTTTGACTATCAGCTCGGGCTCGATGTAAAACAGCTCGATTCGAAGACGGTGGCGGTTTTCTTCGTGCTGAATTTCGTGTCGATCTCGGCCATGGTGTATGTACTGCTCTGGTATTTCACCCGCGAGAAAACCAAGTTGCGCGAGGCGATCGAGGCGCAGACCCATGCGGTCGAAACCGAAAAAGAATTGTCGGAGCGTCTGCTGCTGAATATCCTGCCGGCGCCGATCGCCGATCGCCTGAAACGCCAGGAAACCAATATCGCCGACGGCCATGCCGATGTGACCGTGATGTTTGCCGACATCGTCGATTTCACCCATATGTCGGAGGAAATGTCGCCGAACGAGACGGTGCACTTGCTGAACGATATATTCTCGGAATTCGACAATCTCGCCGAAAGATACGGCATCGAAAAGATCAAGACGGTGGGTGATGCCTATATGGCCGCCGGCGGCCTGCGCGGTCGCAGCGGCGTAGGCGCGGGCGGCGACACGGGCATCGGCCTGAATTACGTCGATGCGATGGCGGATATCAGCCTGGAGATGCTCGCCTTCGTCTCTCGCTATGTGGCGCCCAATGGGCAGCGGCTGAGCCTGCGCATCGGCCTGGCGACCGGCCCGGTGGTGGCCGGGGTGATCGGACGCCGCAAATTCAGCTACGACCTGTGGGGCGACACCGTCAACGTGGCGAGCCGCATGTGCTCGGAAGCGCACGCCGACCACACCCAGGTGGACGCGGTAACCTATCGGCGCCTGCACAATCGATACGTGTTCGATACCGTGCAGCAGATACACGTGAAGGGCAAAGGGCCGATGCAGGTTTACAATCTGCTGGGCAAGATAGTGCCGGGCGCAGTGACGTAAAAAATGATTTCATTTAACGACGGCAACACGCCGCGCTAGCTGTCTCGCGCGATGAGTCGCGAAGTACCTGCGTTGTCGGCGTAGAGGAGCCTTGCTTGAGTTCGCCCGTATCACCTTCCCCCGCTTCCGATCCGCAGAACGTGCGCTCGGAAGGAAGCCAGCCGCAGAATGCGCGGCTGCCGGGAATTGCCCTCGTGCTGCAGGGTGGCGGTGCGCGCGCCGCCTACCAGGTGGGCGTGCTCAAGGCCCTGTCGGAAATCCTCGGCCACCCTGTTGCCAATCCCTTCCCGATCATTGCCGGCACCTCGGCGGGCGCGATCAATGCAGCGGTGCTGGCGGTGCATGCCGACAACTTCGCCAAGGGCGTCGAGACCCTGGTGAATGTCTGGAGCCGGTTTTCGCCCGACCAGGTGTATCGCACCGATTTCCCAGGGGTGGCGCGCAACAGCGTCAAATGGCTGTCGGCGCTGATATTCGGCGCCATGACCAAGAATCGAAAGATTTCGCTGTTCGACAATTCCCCGCTGTTCACGCTGCTCAAGAACCATGT
Source organism: Usitatibacteraceae bacterium (assembly GCA_036394575.1). Classification (GTDB taxonomy): domain Bacteria; phylum Pseudomonadota; class Gammaproteobacteria; order Burkholderiales; family Usitatibacteraceae; genus UKL13-2. The sequence goes on from DASWEY010000057.1 coordinate 19,516, forward strand.
CGATGTGGAGCGCATCGATCGGCATATCGAGTCGGGCGTGCTGCGCGCCGTATCGGTTACGGCCTCGGGTTATACCTCGGGACAGAACTGCGCGTTTTTCCAGGGCGCGCCCGAACTGAACGGCTGGAAACGCTCGCTGCGCGTCGGCATCCGCGTCAAACAGTTGAGCGTGGAGCACCTCATGGCCTCGGCGGCGATTCCGTTCGCGTTCCCGGCCATCAAGATCAATCGCGAATATTTCGGCGATGGTTCGATCCGGCAAATGGCGCCGGTGAGCCCGGCCCTGCACCTGGGCGCCGAGCGGGTGTTCGTGGTCGGCACCGCCAAGCTGGTCAAGGAGGCGCCGGATCGCACCAGCGGCGACAGCTATCCCTCGCTGGCGCAGATCGCCGGCCACGCCATGTCCAGCATCTTCCTCGATACGCTGGCCGTGGATATCGAACGCCTGCTGCGCATTAACACCACTCTCAAGATGGTCGATGAGGCCAAGATGAAGGCCTCGGGCGGCCAGTTGCATCATGTCGATGTCTGCGTTGCCTGCCCGAACGAGCCGCTGGATGTGCTCGCGCACAAACATGTTCACGACCTGCCCTGGACGATACGCTTCCTGATGCGCTCGATCGGCGCCATGCGCAAGGGCGGCGCCACCCTGGCGAGTTATCTGCTGTTCGACCGTGGCTACTGCGGTGCGCTGATCGACATGGGCTATCGCGACCTGATGGCGCGACGCGACGAGATCGCGGTGTTTTTCGATGCCAATGCCTGCCCGGTTCCTGCGGAGATGCCGATTCCCAATTTCGATCCCGTCAGCACCACACAGTTTGAAGCGGCCAGGCATGCCCGGCAGTGAACCGGGCGTCGGCGAAGACAAGACACAGCGTCCGCGGCCGGCCACCCGCAGCATGTTCCGCCATTTCTCGCCGCTGCAGACGCGCTGGTCGGACAACGACAACTACGGACACATCAACAATGTCGTTTATTACGCCTATTTCGATACGGTCGTGAATGACTATCTGATTTCACGCGGTGCGCTCGATGTCGCCCATGGCGCGGTGATCGGCCTGGTGGTGGAAACCGGTTGTCACTACTTTGCCGCGGCCGCGTTTCCGGAAACGCTGGAAGCCGGCCTGCGCGTCGCGCAGATCGGAAATTCAAGCGTGCGTTACGAGATCGCGATTTTTCGCGGCGCCGACGATGCGGCGATTGCGCAAGGACATTTTGTGCATGTTTATGTCAACCGCCTGACGCGGCGACCGGCGCCGCTGCCCGACAATTTGCGCGCCGCTGCGGCAGCCTTGCAACCTGCTTAAGAACACGTAGAACGCCATTTGGCGCGCCTTTCGGAGAAAAAATTCATCGAACACCGCGCCAATGCTGGGGTTTGCATTTTTTATCCTGGGTCCAGGCCGGCAGGATCAGGCCAGCAATATGCGCGATTTAAAGCGCGCTGCAAGCCACTCGCCGATGCGCTCGACTTCCTCGGCGCAGACCGAGTGCGGCATTGGGTATTCCTGCCAGTCGACTTTGTAGCCATTGGCGGCGAGTGCGTCGCGGGAGCTGCGCGCCAGGGCCAGCGGCACGACCGGGTCCTGCGTGCCATGCACCATCAGGATGGGGATATGGGCATTGGCGATGGTCTTCTCGCGCGCCAGCGAATCGCCAAGCGTGAGATAGGTGGACAGCGCCAAAATGCCCGCCAGCGCATGTTTGTTGCGCAGGCCGGCCTGCAAGGCGACGGCGCCGCCCTGGGAAAATCCGGCGAGGATGATTTTATCGGATGCCACGCCGCGCGCGATTTCGCGCTCGATCAGGGCATCGATAGCGGCCTGCGATTCGCGGATGCCGGCTTCGTCGGGCCTGCGCTCCAGTTCATCCATGGCAATGTCGTACCAGCCCGGCATGGCGTGGCCGCCATTGATGGTGATCGGGCGCGTCGGCGCCTGCGGGAAAATGAAGCGCAATGGCAAATCGTCGGCCAGGCCCAGTTCCCTGACGATGGGCACGAAGTCCCAGCAATCCGCGCCCAGGCCATGCATCCAGATCACGCTGCCTTTGGGGTCGATGCCGGTGGTGAGTTCAATATGCGGAATGATCGCGGTCATTTTTAGTCTCAGGTTCGGGCAGGACGAATGGCGGACTTGGGGCGGAAGGCCTTGATCACGTCGTCATTGGTTTCAAGATAGGGCCCGCCGATCAGGTCGATGCAATAGGGCACGGCGGCGAAGATGCCGACCTCGACCGATTTACCATTGGCATCCTTGAGGCCTTCAAGCGTTTCCTTGATCGCCTTGGGTTGTCCGGGCAGGTTGATGATGAGCGTCTGCTTGCGGATCACCGCCACCTGGCGCGACAGGATCGCGGTCGGCACGAATCGCAGCGAGATCTGGCGCATGCGCTCGCCGAAGCCGTCCATCATCCGGTCGGCAATCGCCAGCGTGGCATCGGGAGTCACATCGCGCGGCGCCGGGCCGGTGCCGCCGGTGGTCAGCACCAGGGCGCAGCCTTCGATATCGACGAATTCCTTGAGTGTCGCTTCGATCAGCGGCTGCTCGTCGGGGATCACGCGCGAGACGATGCTCAGCGGATTCTTGACGGCGGATTGCAGCCACGTCGCCAGTGCCGGCAGGCCCTCGTCCTGATAGACGCCCTTCGAGGCGCGGTCGCTGATCGACAGCAGTCCGATCCTGGCGGGCTCGTGCGGACTGGTCGCGGCGCTCATTCGTGGGGAAGCGCTTCGGCAGACTTGGCGCGCTCGACAATATGCTTGTGCAGGGCCTGGTAAAGCAGGCGGAAATTCTTCGGCGGCCGGTCGTGGGCATGATCGTCGCGCGCGGCGGCAATATGGCGCTCGAGCAGGGCCGGCTCGGCCTGCGGGAATTCGTTGACGAAAGCGGCGACGGCGGTGGCATCGGCCATCATCCGTTCGCGCCAGCGCTCGGCCAGGTGATGCAGGGCGGTCTGTTTCTGGTTGGGCGCATTGAGCGCCTGCAACTGGGCGATGATCGGCGCCGCGTCGATTTCACGCATCAGGCGGCCGATATACTGCATTTGCCGCTTGATGCCGCCATGCTTGCTGACAGGGATGCGCTTGGCCTCCAGCACCGCCTCCAGCAATTCCTCCGGCAGGGTGAGCTTGCGCAGGGCCTCCGGGGTCAGATCAAACAGTTCCTCGCCCACGGCCTGCAAAGCCAGCATATCCCGTTTCTTCTGGCTTTTGCTGATAGAATTTTCTTGTTGATCCGAATCCATCGTGCTTTTCTTCCCGGGCGCGTCATTGCGCATGTCGTTTAGCGCAAGCCTTCTTGCCAAGTCCCGCATTTTACTCCACCCCGAGCCTCTATCCGTGATCGAAACCGTCAATCCCGCCATTGCCGACAGCCCATCCAGTTCATTGCGCGATCTGGCCGCGTTCGCGCTGGAGCGCGCCAAAGCCCAGGGTGCCACGGCCGCCGATGTGGAAATTTCGACATCGGTCGGCCAGAGCGTGACGGTGCGGCTGGGTGAAGTGGAGACCATCGAACACAATCGCGACAAGGGCCTGGGGGTCACCGTCTACCTCGGTCAGCAGCGCGGCAATGCCTCGACCACCGATCTGTCGCGCGTCGCCATTGAGCGCACCGTGGCCGCGGCGCTGGCGATCGCCAAATACACCGCCGCCGATGAGTTTTCCGGGCTGGCCGACCCGGCCCGCCTGGCCGTCGCCCCCTTTCCCGAGCTGTCGCTGTACCATCCCTGGGCCTTGAGCGTGGAAGCGGCTACCGATCTCGCCAAGCGTATGGAGGCCGCCGCCTTCGCGGTCGACAAGCGGATCAACAACTCCGAAGGCGCCTCGATATCGACTTACGAGTCCGACTTCATTTATGCCAATTCCCTGGGCTTCACGGGCGGGTACCCGACCTCCCGCCACAGCGCCAGCGTATCGATGATCGCCGGCGCCGACGACGGCATGCAGCGCGATTACTGGTACACCGTCGCGCGCGGCGAGGAGATGATGGAATCGGCCGAGGCGATCGGCCGCAAGGCCGGCGAGCGCACCGTGGCGCGGCTGGGCGCGAAGCGCGCGCCCACAGGCGAGGTGCCGGTGCTGTTCGACGCGACCGTGGCCTCGGGCCTGATCGGCAGTTTTGTTGGCGCCGTCAGCGGCTCCTCACTGTATCGCAAGGCAAGCTTTCTGCTCGACGCCATGGGGCGGCAGGTGTTTTCGCCGATTATTTCAATTTACGAAGACCCCTTTCTGGTGGCGGGTCTCGCCAGCGGTCCCTTCGACAGCGAGGGTGTCGCCACGGCGGCGCGCCATGTGGTCAGCGATGGCGTGGTCAACGGCTATTTTCTGTCGAGCTACTCGGGACGCAAGCTGGGCTTGCCGACCACCGGCAATGCCGGCGGCAATCACAATCTGATCGTCACGCCCGGTGAACTGGACTTTGCCGGCCTGGTCAGAAAGATGCATCGCGGCTTTGTGGTGACCGAGATGATGGGGCAGGGCGTGAACACGGTCACGGGCGACTACTCGCGTGGTGCCGTCGGCTTCTGGGTGGAAAACGGCGAGATCGCCTATCCGGTCGAAGAGATCACCATTGCCGCCAATATGAAGGACATGTTCAGGGGCATTATCGCGGTCGGCAAGGATGTATTGACGCTGGGCTCGAAGAGCACGGGTTCGATCCTGGTCGAGCGGATGTCGATCGCCGGCGAGTAGCCCGCCGCCGCCGTTGGGCGGCTTGATGTTTTTTGCGAGGGGGGATAACAAATGCAACGACGCAAATTCCTGACCCTGTCGGGCGCCGGCGCCGCGGCAGGCGCGGCCGCACTGCCGGGTTTGGCCGGCGCGCAGGGCGCATTGCCCACCATCAAGTGGCGCATGGCTTCCAGTTTTCCGAAAAGCCTGGACACGATCTACGGCGCCTCGGAAGGCATTTGCAAGCGCGTCGCCTCGGCCACCGGCGGCAGGTTCCAGATACAGGTGTTCGCGGCCGGCGAAATCGTTCCGGGCCTCGCGGCGATGGATGCGGTCAAGGACGGCACGGTCGAATGCGCCCATACCGCGCCCTACTACTACTTTGGCAAGGATCCGACCTTCGCCTTCGGTTGCGCGGTGCCTTTCGGCATGAATGCGCGACAGCAGAACGCCTGGATGTACCAGGGCGGCGGAATGGCGCTGATGCGCGAGTTCTACCGCGACTACAACATCATCAATTTCCCGGCCGGCAATACCGGCGCGCAGATGGGCGGCTGGTTCCGCAAGGAGGTCAAAACCCTGGCCGACCTGAAGGGCCTCAAATTCCGGGTTGCCGGTTTTGCCGGCCGGGTGCTGGCCAGGCTGGGCGTGGTGCCGCTGCAGATTGTCGGCGCCGATATCTATCCCGCACTGGAAAAGGGCGCCATCGATGCGGCCGAGTGGGTGGGCCCTTACGACGACGAGAAATTGGGACTGTCGCGAATCGCGAAAAACTATTATTACCCCGGTTGGTGGGAGGGCGGGCCGGAGCTCGACCTGTTCGTCAATATCAGGCAATGGGAAACGTTGCCGGCCGAATACAAATCGGTGCTGGAAGCGGCCTGTTACGAGGCAAACGTTGAAATGCTCGCCAAATACGATGCGCTGAATCCGGCGGCCCTGCGCCGTCTGGTGGCCCAGGGCGTGCAGATCAAGCCCTTCAGCCGCGAGATCATGATCGCCTGCCTGCAAGTGAGTAACGAGGTATTCGAGGAAGAGGCGGGGAAGAATCCGAAATTCAAAAGGGTGTTCGAGTCCTGGAAAAAATTCCGCGATGAGCAGGTACTGTGGTTTCGCGTGGCCGAGCAGAACTTCGACAATTTCATGGCGGCGGCAAGCCAGATGCCGGCGACAAAAAAATAGGCCGGCAACGATCTCGCTGCGTGAAGTGATTCGGCAGCGGGATTCAGGACAATTCAGCATCCAAAAAAAATGCCCCGCGACGGCGTGGCGTTCAAACCAGCTTGTTGAAAGCCTAAAAGCCCTCCCGATAAAAGAGGGCCTTTCTTTGCCAGCCTGCGAATGTGCTCCGAATTTAGATGTGTATGGGCAAGATTTCACGGCTTCATGTTTGGCGACTCTTGCTTGGGAAGTGGCCCGACATAAGTTGAGTGAGTCCTGATAAGCTCGTTCTCATGAAATTGTTCCATTGCGTGCGCTATCCAGCCTACAACACGGCCGACAGAACTTATGCCAAGCTCTTCTCCGTGCATACCGAGGCGATTGCCGATAAAAACGGCCGGCACAATGAATTCCATGGATTTTCTCGAAGCGTCTCGCGCAGTTGCTTCAGCTGTGATGAGTCGCTGGAAAATGCGGTCACCGTGCAATCGCTCGCGCAATGCGCCCATGATTGCCGTAGTGCGTGGATCCGGTCGATCAACGCTTATGTTGAATCCGGGCAACGATTCGCCGTTGCGCAATCGTTGAACAATCGGGATGCTTCCGTCGTTGCTTGACAGAATTTCTTGCAGTAGCCGCGAAACCGCACCAAAGCGCTCAGCAAAGATACGTTGTCCTTGCGATGCGATTAATCCCGTGGTGATAGCTTGGTAAGGTGTTACGCCAACGTTGGCCACTGCGCGCACCGCATAGGTGATTGCGTCAAATTCGTGATCTGCCGACAGAACAAGCAATCTGCGGATGATTTCACCAAAGCCCGCGGGCGCTTTTAACGCCTTCGCAAGAAACTGATGCAACGGTTGGGCAGTCGGCTTATTGACCTTGCCTACAAGGGCTGCGTACCAGCGTAGCGCGTCGGCTCCTGTACGTGCAAAGCCTTGCGGCGACAAATCGTAGGAGCGCGGGTTTGTGCGTTCGAGCATTGGAAGCAGTGCAAAGGCGCACTCACGGGTTGTCATTCCTTCAAGATTGGTTTGAAAGTGCAACCACGTATCGGGTGCCGCGGGAGGCGGCACGCTGAACAGCGCCGACTCATCAATTTGCCAAAGCAATGCTGCCACTGACTCAATGGTCGAGCGTTCCGACATTGCAATTGCATCGTGACCGCGAAAATATAGACCGCCCTCAGTAATAAGCGTGATCTTTGAATGGGTTGCCAGCGGCGTCTGAGGCGCGAGCAAGTCAGTGTCGGTCAGCTTGCCCGACAGCCGATCAATGTCGGCCTTCCAGTATCGACGCTTCCGCGAACCATCAATGGTTTCCGAGCGAACGCGCTTGCGGCTCACGTAGGCATAAAGGGTTGCCACACTTACCCGGAGCTGCCTGGCAGCTTCTTCTGCAGTGAGATACAGATTTTTGTCATTCATGCGCTTAATTATTGATATTGATAAAAATTATCAAGATTGACAATGGTATGACATCGCCGTAAATTTCTCAACTATTATATATATTGATTTTTAATGATCAATATGTATGAATTTAGCTCGGCGCCCCATCACGCGCCAGGCGGACTACTTGTTCAAAGGAGAAGGATGCGGCGGCCAAAATAAGTTGTTTCCAACCAAAAAAATAATGAGAAGAACAGAGGAATCATTCCCTATATCTCAATCTGGAGGAGTTCAAATGATCAGAATTCGCTATGCGTTTGCTGTTGCAAGCGTGGCAGGCGCCTTTCCTGCAATAACCCTTGCTCAAGAGTCAACTGAAGGAACTGCGGAAACCAAGACCTTGGAGCCCATAGTAATAACCGCTACACGACGTTCCCAATTCATGCAGGATGTCCCGCAAACAATTAACGTGTTTCCCGAGAAAAGAATCAAAGACATTGGCGCCCAGGATTTTTCTGGATTGGTGAACTCGTTGGCCGGTGTAGAGCTTCGTCAGCAGCAAGCTGGTCAAGGTGGGGTTGCGATCCGTGGAATATCAGAATTGAACATGGATAACCTTTTTGGTGGGACGGGGTCCGCTACCGGCATGTATCTTGATGAGATGCCGCTGACATCAGCTGGGCGTTTTTCCGGTCTGGGTGTGTTTGATATTCAACGAGTCGAAGTCCTTAAGGGACCACAAGGTACGCTGTACGGAGAAGGGTCGCTCGCCGGCACTGTGCGTTTCATTGCCAACAAACCAAAATTCAATGCAGCGGAAATGGCCGTCGATACGACCTATTCCAAAACAGAAGGCGGTGGAAATAACCATGCCATTAATTTGATGGTAAACATTCCGCTCTCCGACAATGTGGCGGCATTGCGTATGGTTGGCTACGAGAAAAAAGACAGCGGCTACCTCGATGCACGCATCACTGACGGCACAACCGTCTTTAATACAATCAAGGACGCCAATACTCGGAAAAGCGACGGTGGGCGAATTTCGCTACGTCTGGCGCCGAGCAACGATCTTACGATTACCGCAACGGCGCTATCCAACGATTCAAAAAATGGCACCCGTGGCAGGGGGCCGGACCCGAGCGTCGGCTCTTTTTCAATTTCTGAAAACCAAACGGATAAGCTGAATGCGTTCAACCTGACTACTGAATATGCGCTGAGCTTCGCCGACTTGGTTGCCAATGCCTCACACACTGATCGGAAAATTCAAGCCGACACGGACCAAGGGCAGACCATTGCCACGATCAATGGAGCGTTGAGCCAACTAAGCCCGCTGGCCAACTCTGTATTGCATGTGCCATGGGTGAGTCATGCGACCGGGGTACATAGCCTGCATAACATGAACGCGAAGGTCGATACGATGGAACTTCGCCTGGTTTCCAACGATCAGGGGTCTCTAAAATGGACCGCGGGCGGATTCTATAAGAAGACGGGCACCGTCTACACCACGGACGCAAATTCAATCCCGGCAGTACCAGATGCAAGCTGGGCGGCTGTGACCGGAGCGATCACACATGGCGCGGTGTCAATTGGGGATCCCCAAAAATTGAACTCTACCGCATCGACTAAACAAACCGCGCTGTTCGGCGAAGTCTCCAATGATTTCACAAAACAATTTCAACTTCTGCTTGGCGGTCGCTTTTTCAGGGAGACAAGAAATTCCCTCGCTACGTGGAGCAGCGCATTTGGATTCCTGGGCGGTGGATTGCCCCCAGGTTCATCGGCAACACAGGCAACCTCTACACTTTTCAATCCCAAGGTTACGGCCAGCTACAAGTTCACTCCTGACGTAATGGGATACGGCACTTTCAGCCAAGGCTTCCGCAGCGGCGGTCAGAACGATTATCTCCCTTTTACACCAGGGGCCTCACCCGATTTCAAACCAGAGAAATTATTGAACCATGAGCTAGGCTTGAAGGCAACGTTACTCAATAACACGCTGTTGTTCGACGTGTCGGTCTACTACATGAAGTGGAAAGACTTGCAGCAAGTGGTGGCGCAGGGAATTGGCGGCATTGGAAAAGCGATAGGCAATGTTGGCGATGCGCACAGTACCGGACTTGATCTGGATACGAAATGGCTACTTAGCAAGAATCTCGAAATTAACTTCGCCGCGTCTTTCCTGAGTGCCAAGCTTGATAACGACGTTGTATTGCCGCCTAGTGCCGGTAACGATACCGTACCCAAGGGGACGCGTATTCCGGGCACAACTAGGCAGTCGTTCAGTTTGGGGCCCACCTACCGATATCCGGTATTCGGCGATATGACTGGATTCTTGGGAGGCCGCATCACCAAGCGAGGCGACTTCACTTCTGATCTCGTGCATTACCAGCAAGTTGCGGCGGGAAGCACCACGATTGATTTCAAGCTCGGGATCGAGTCGAAAAAATGGCAAGTTTACGGATTCGTCGACAACGCCACCAACAAGAATGTGGCGCTGCGAGAAGACTACGACGGACCCGACATATATACGGGGCAGCGTAGCCTCTTCTGGGCACGCCCACGCACAATCGGAGCCAATTTCCGTATGACCTTTTAAATAACGACTCCGTGCGCATAAACGAGCGACCGATCGCGCACGGAGACCAGCAGCTTCTTTGTCGAATACCGCAGAGGGTGCTCTTCATCAATTAGGCGCTGAGGAATTGAAGCGCTAATGTCTCGCCGGGTTGGATATTTTTTCAGTGTTCTACCGGGCTACTTTTGAGGATCAATAATGATTTTTCGATACAACAGTCAGAGGAATGCTCCGCCGTTGAGCCTGGAAAGCCGGTCTTGCTTATTCAATGAACTAGTGTCTTTTGTACAAGTCTTTTCTATGGACTCATCGCGTAAAGAGAAATGAATGACTTCTCGAACAGGCGTTACGGAGCTATCGCCAAAGCCTTTCATTGGACTACGGCAACCCTTGTCCTGATTGCGTTTTGGTACGGGCCCGGGGGGCCCGAACTGCGGGTGTATTCACCTGCCCTCGATGGGGACCGCAGGCTGCACGAAACGTTGGGATTGTGCATTTTCGCGCTCGCTATAACGCGCATATTGTGGCGAACGGTGGATACGCGGCCAGACCCGCCCGAGGTAACGCGCTGGATGGACTTGGTGGCGAAGTACATGCAAGGGGCGCTCTATCTGCTCCTCTTGGCACTACCGCTCACGGCTATCACCGGCGCATGGCTCGAAGGTCACCCCTTGACGCTTCTCGCAGGTGCAAATATCCCACCGCTCCTCGGGATATCACACCATATAGGTGCCGCCGTCGCACGAATTCACACTTGGCTTGGCGATTCAATCCTCTGGCTCGCGGGATTTCACGCAATCGCTGCGCTCTATCACCATATTTTTCTCAAGGACCATGTGCTCACCTCCATGCTTCCACGTTGGATCCCTTTGCAAAGACCGAAAGATCGTTGAAGGGCGATTATTGCCTAGCAAGTACCCGGCCGAGGCTGGCCGGATCAAGTCGTTTAACAACCGCATCCAACCGATTTTCATCAACGTTAAAGGAAATCTCCCTATGAAAAGATTTATTGCTGCAATCACTATCGCCTGCGCCGCTATTCACGCTCATGCCCAGACCTTCTATCACCTCGAGTCGTCGGTAACCTTGAAAAGCGCTGTGCCCGAGTGGGACTACGTGACGCTGGACGCCTCCCGCGGCTATCTTTTCATCGGACGGCGTGGCGAGGGCGCGGTCGTGTACGACGTGAACAAGAAAGTGGTCGTGCGCACGATCGACAATACTGATCACGCCAATGCCATCGCATTAGTGCCGGAATTCGACCGTGGCTACACCACCAACAGTGACGGCACGACAACCGTCTTTGTGCTGTCGACTCTGAAGCCGATCGAGCGGGTCAAGTTCGGCAAGGACGCCGACTCCGGCTTTTATGAGCCGGTGACCAAGCAGCTTGCATTTACCATGGGCGACGCCAAGGCCATCGCCTTTGTCGACGCCAGGAGCGGCAAGCTTCTCGATACCATGAAGATTGATAGCGAGAAGCCTGACGGGGCTGTCGCCGACGGAGAGGGCAACCTCCTGATGGCCCTTCGTGATCACAATACCGTGGTGAAGATAGATGTTGCTGCACGCAAGGTCTCGGCCGAATGGAGCACTGCAGGATGCGAGGATCCAACCAGCATTGCCTACGACCGCACGAACAAGCGCATCTTTGTCGGTTGCCGCGGCAGGAAGCCTGTGCTTGCAGTCCTCGACGCCATTTCCGGAAAGGTGATTACGACTATGGCGATCGGGCAAGGAAACGACGGCGTGATCTACGATGCGGCGACAAAAAAAATCTACACCTCGAACGGCTTCGACGCCAATCTGGTCATTTACGATCAACTGACTCCTGACAGCTACCAATTCGCAGGAGCAACAACAACGCGCCCCGTCGCGCGCACCATGGCCTTCGATGAGACAACAAAAAGAATTTACTTGGTGACAGCCGAGGGCATGGTTGATCCGAAAAAGCCGATTTACAAGGTGGCGCCCTTCTATCCAAATCGGTATTTTCCGGACACCTTCACGGTGCTGACATATGCGCCGCAATAACCATCATTCTGGTCTTGCTTTTCGAGATTGGAGATTTGCCCAATGGTCTTTGTCAGGCTCACCACCGGCTTGGCTGGCCGCTACCGAGAGAGAATTCTTGAGTCGTATTCCGTGCCAGCTTGGCCCGTCCGGTCCGAGCGTCTCCGAACTCAAGAGAGCCGCTTTCTCATGGGCATCACGCGCTCCGGCAGGAATCCTGCGAAACGGATGAGCGGGCATACGTGAATAAGCGCACTTAAATTATGTGGCATAGCGATAGACAGGATTTGGAAAATGGAAGTTAGAGTCATGGCGGGAAACGGCTGCTTGGGAACAGGTTTCAAAGTGGAATCCCTGAAACGTGGCATCAAGATGAAGCCTCATGTGATCGCTTGCGATGCGGGTTCGACGGACTCAGGACCAGCGGCCTTGGGTAGTGGCAAACCAAAGCTCTCACGGGAGGCATGCAAGCGGGATTTGAGATTACTGCTCCAAGCTCGAGACGTACTGAAAGTGCCACTGATCATTGGATCATGTGGCACTAGTGGGCGCGATATTGGTGTGGACTGGATGACCGATATAGCCCGCGAGGTCGCCGCCGAAGAGGGGCTGCAATTCCGTGTTGCCACGATCAAATCGGAACAAGACCCGGATTATCTCCGCCGACGTTCGGCGGAAGGACGCATTCGGGCATTGAGTCCGGCACCTGTTGTTGACGATGACGTATGGGACAAGAGCCATGTGGTCGGAATGATGGGAATCGAACCCATTGAATCCGCATTAAACGAAGGGGCCGAAGTCATTCTGGCAGGTCGCGCGAGCGATTCAGCACTTTTTGCGGCATGGCCAGTCATGCATGGCGCCGATGCAGGCCTTGCTTGGCACGCTGCCAAGACTCTCGAATGCGGCGCAGCTTGCGCGGTTGTCCCAGCGGCTGATGGGATGATTGCCACAATACGTGGAGACCACTTTGACATTGAGGCTTTGGATGTTCACGCCAGGTGCACACCTCGCGGAATCGCAGCGCATACCCTTTACGAGAACGCAAGTCCGTATCTGCTCACTGAGCCGTCTGGCGTTATTGATACAGAAGGCGCTCGTTATGAGGCAATAGATTGGCGCTCGGTACGCGTCCGCGGGTCCCGCTTTCTCACAGCAAGGGAATACACGGTAAAGCTAGAAGGCGCACAACTTATAGGCTATCAGACCATCGTAATTGGCGGGATTCGCGATCCCCACATCATTAAGGGCCTGGATAGCCTGCTTCCAAGGGCGAAAGCGTACTTTGACGTGCGAATAGCCGATCTCTTTCCCACTGAATTAAGGCAAGAGGACTATCAAATTCATTATCGCCTGTATGGCCGTGATGGAGTGCTCGGTGCAATCGAACCAATGAGGCAATGTCAGCCGCATGAGGTTGGCATCCTAATCACGATTACTGCGCCCAGTCAGGCCTATGCAACAAAGATTGCCAGTATGGTCGCGCATATCAGCGCTCACCTGCCGGTGCCGGAGTACGAGGGCATTATCAGCAGCATTGCATACCCTTTTTCACCGCCGGAAATCGAACGCGGAGCCGCGTACCGATTCAGCTTGAATCATGTGGTCCTCCCGGACAGCCCGCACGAAATGTTCCGCACCGAGTTCATGGAAATGAGGCCAAAATGAAAACGCTTTTTGAGCTTTGCAGCTTGATTCGATCGAAGAATGCTGGACCATTTGTTTTAACTTTCGACTTCATGCTCTCTAGTCAAGAGAACTATGCTTACGTGAAGCGAGCCCAACCGCTTCATGCGAAGCTGGTATCCAAACTTTACGACGTCCCCCCGGAAAAAATTACAGTCGTGTATCACGACAGTGCGATGGCGATCAAAGTGTCGATGCCTCGCCCTGTTTTTCAATGCGATCCTGGAGACAACGACTGTTATGGTGGGCAGCAATATGTGCCGTTACTCGATCTACCTGTCGACGCAGGTCCACCCACATGATTTCTTCAACGACTGCGGCAGGCATATCTGCACGAATTGATCGAATTCCAGCCAACCGGAAGCTTTGGACATGGGTCGCAAAGCTGTCCCTCGGGGGCTTTTTCGAGGTCTACGATTTAGCATTGACAGCGCTAATGAGTCCCCTGCTGGTCCAGGCGGGGCTATTTCGCAATGATGCAACGGGAATGTTCGGGGTGTCGGATCAGGCGACCTTTGCGTTCGCAACGATGTTTGGACTCTACGTCGGCGCGCTGGGTTTTTCAAATATCACGGATAAGTATAGTCGTCGCAGTTTGTTCGTCGGATCTATGCTTTGGTACTCCATGGCGACGGTGATGATGGGGCTGCAAGATACGGCAATTGGAATATGTTTTTGGCGCTTTATTGCCGGCGTCGGGCTTGGTGTAGAGTTGGTTGTAATTGATTGTTATCTGGCTGAGATAACGCCGAAAGCACTGCGCGGCCGCGTCTTTTCGATCAGCAAATTCTTACAACTGTGTGCAATTCCCGTATCCGGCCTATTAGCGCACTTCGTCGCTCCACATGACCTGCTAGGCGTAGCGGGGTGGCGCTGGATGGCCCTCTTTCCGGCAGTGGGTGCGCTGATCGTCCTCGCCATTCGTCGGAATATTCCTGAGTCGCCAAGGTGGCTGGCATCAAAGGGAAAGTTAGGCCAAGCGGACAATGTCGTGCGGAACATGGAGGAGTACGTTACACGGAGAATGGGTATTTTCCTTGCTGAGCCAGCCCTTGTTCCTGAGGTGGCTCAGAAGAGCGTGAGTTATCGCGACCTATTTCGCGCCCCCTACCTTGGGCGCGTAGCGATGCTTATCGTCGCCACTTCTGCATCATCAATTGCGTATTACGGATTTGCGCAATGGACGCCAACGTTATTAGAGAATCAGGGCGTCAGTGTTACCAAGTCGCTGCTCTACGCAGCAATGATTGGTTTCGCTTACCCATTAAGTCCACTGATTGCCGCCACGTTCGCTGACCGCGTGGAACGAAAATGGCAGATCGTAATCGGTGGCGCGATTGTCGCCGTGTCCGGTTTGCTTTTTGCCTGGCAGACCACGGCAGTCATGTGGATCGCCATGGGTGTGTTTTTGACGTTCGGCAATGAGCTCAAGGGTACTGCCACCCATACCTATCGTGCCGAGTTGTTCCCAACTGAATTGAGAGGAAAGGCGGTTGGCTTTGTCTATTCGTTCAGTCGGCTTGCCAGCGCGGTGAGCAGCTATCTAATTGCTTTCGTTCTTCTTCAATTTGGAGTTCAGGGCGTTTTTATCACTTTGGCGCTTTTTATTGGGCTCAGCATCTTCGTTACGCTCATGTATGGACCGAGAACGCTGGGACTTGCATACGAGGAGCTGGAAAAGGGGCGCGCTCGCAATTGAAATGAACAAGCCTGAAAACCGGAAAGAATTTGTCGCCTAGAGTTTACTCATTGGGATCGATCAATGATTTCCCGCGATCGTGCGATGTCGTAGCGTATCTATCTTGGCCGAGGAGTAACGCGAGGCGCCGGCACGGCAACTCAGCCCATTGTGAACGCAGTGGCCAGGATGATGGCCGATAATCTGCGAAGCAAAACGAGTGCAAGGTGATGCGCAGTTGCGTTCGTCAATTCTTCTGTCGACAAGTTAGCTTGAGTCGCTGCGCACCAGTTTCGGTACGAGCAAGTTTTGAACGCCCGCTACCCCAATATGGGTACCACGATACTGTTACAACGTTGATTAGGCCGTGCTTGTCAACTTGTATCCAATCCACACCATCAATTTCTAGCTCGTCGGCCGTGACATCCAACTCGACCGCGCTGCCCATTGTGAATGCAATGGCCAGCATGATGGTTAATAACCAATGAAGCACAACGAGTGCAAGATGACGCGCAGCGGGCTTCATCATTTCTTCAGTCAACATGTTAGTTTGAGAGAAACCGATGGTCAGTCAGTCATACGATATGGCTGCGAGCGCAGATTCGAAGTGGAGGAAATGCCCATGAAGGCGCTTTGCGAAGAGGCGACGAAATGGTCAAAACTTGTAGGCGAAATAAACGCCTGCAAAGTTCACTGCTTTTTTCTCCGTTATGGGACTCTTTCCAGAATCCCCGCCGAGATGGCCAAATGATGCCCGTGACCCAATCAGCCAGCTTTTGTCGATTTGGTAGACCGCACCCAGTTCAAGTGCCGTCGATGTAACGCCACTTTTTGGGGCGAACTCCGCTAACCCCGAGTTCACGGATTGTTGCGGAGTAACCCCATAAAACGTTTTCATATACTGCGTGTTTCCGTAAGTGACTTTGGGGCCGGCGGTCAGCTGAAGCCTCGGTATCGGGCGATATTTCGCCTCCGCGCCAATTGTTGCCTGCAGCCCTTGATGTTTGCCGCCAATATCGCTTAGCAAGCTGGTTTTCACGGTTAGCCAGGCATACTTGTATGCGCCAAACACGGCGAAGCGCTGTGTTGCTTTAATGTCACCCAAGCCTTTGAGATGCGCATCGTCAGATTCCTTGCGTTGCGTGCCAAGTTGCTGCGACAGGCCGACACCGAATTCGAACCGATCGTCCTTGTACAAATAAGCGCCAACGCCAAGTCCAACGGGTCCGCCGATAAAGTAACGGTCATACGTAACCTGGCCAACCGGAAAAACCTGTCCCTTTGTGTCCTTGGAACCAAGATACTTTGGCTCCGCCCCAGCACCCAGGCCCGCGATGCCATGGAACTCACGGATGAATTCGTCATCACCTGCAATCGCTTCAGCGGAACAAAGTAAGGTGGTAGCCACTGCCAAGCTGAGCGATGTTAGGGTGAGCTTGCATGTCCAGATCATTTTGATTCCTTCAAGTAATGTCATTTGAGTCAACGATGGTGCGGCGGAACGGCTTCTGAAAAAGCCATGCGTCACAGAATCATGATTTGATTCCGACGGGGCAAATTTAAGCCCCGTTCATGAAGGCCATGCGTGGCTGCGGTAAAGATTTGTAAAGGTGCCGATTTCAAGGGGATCGGCGGCCTTCATACTTCTTTACTTAAAATTTATGTGGTCTTCATCGAACGGTAGTAACGTTTGCAAATTGCATGAGAATTCGCCAATTCTCGGCAATCACTTATAGAAAATAGAAATGACAAGCACGCGCGTTTTGCTGATTGAAGATGACCTGCGCCTGGCGCGCATGGTCGAAGGGTTTCTTAGCCAGAACGGCTTCTCTTGCGAGCATGCGCTTGACGCCAGCAAGGGAATGGCCGCTTTTCGGCGCGAACCCTTCGATCTGGTTCTTCTCGACCTGATGCTTCCAGACGCTGATGGCCTGGATGTCTGTCGCGATTTGCGATCTCGCGACGATGGATTAGCGAAGACGCCGATCATCATGGTCACGGCGAGGGGTGACCTAAGCGATCGTGTGACGGGCCTGGAGCTGGGTGCAGACGATTATCTCGCCAAGCCCTTCGAGCCTCGCGAATTGCTCGCAAGGGTCCGGGCCGTACTTCGCCGTACCCTTGTTGATCGTACGCGTTCGCAGGGCGAAGTTCTGAACTTTGGCCGCCTCGAAATCGATCGGCGGACGCGGCAAGTACGCCTGGACCAAGAAGTGCGCGTTCTCACCTCCTTTCAATTTGACCTTTTGGTGGCACTTGCACAAAACGCTGGGCGCGTTCTCTCCAGGGATCAACTACGCCAGAGCACGCGAGGTGAACCCTTGGAAGCATTCGATCGCGCGATCGACGTCCATATTGGAAAAATCCGTGTCGCCATCGAAGATGACGTGCGTTTCCCGACCCGGATCATTACCGTTCGCAATGTAGGATATGTATTCTCAAAGATAGAGGCCGCATGAACGATTCCGGGAGCAACCTCTCAACGCAAGGCAATTCAAATGCGCCGGCATCGTTGGCGTCGGGGACGATGCCGCTTCGCCAAGAAATGTCACGCGCTCTGCCTAAGATGTATCAGCGAGTGTACTTGACCGTCATCGGCACCTTGATTGCAACAGTGGCGGTCACGGCGCTTATATGGCATTTCGTCATCCTGGATAGCAGGCGCGCGATGGCGTATCGTACTTTTGCGGAGCTGGTTGCAGAATCCCTCCCATCGAAAGATGCCTCAAGCGACGAACTGACAAGGGTCATCAACCACTGGATAGCGCGCACTGGCGCCAAAATTGCGGTGTTCGATGGAGATGGTCGTTTGATTGCCGGCGGCGACGACGAGGTTGCGCAAAATCCTGTTGTCTCGCAATGGCAAGAAGGGTTTGTAGACAATGACGGCAGCAACGGTTATTTAAAGCGTCTTGTCGATGGCCGCTGGGTTTCCGTTCGCGTTCTGAGTGACGCGCCGGCGCGTCGCTGGACCATTGTTGCCGCCTTGATTGCTGTCGCCTTGGGGGTCGCGGTGGCGGTGTACCCCGTTATCCGACGCATTACCAGTCGATTGGAGGGCCTCCAACAGAGCGTCGAAGCGCTGGGCGAAGGAAAACTTGGCGCGCGCGTACAGGTTTCCGGCACAGATGAGGTGGCCGTTCTCGCTGAAAGCTTCAATCGTGCCGCAGCTCGAGTTGAAGCGCTCGTTGCTGCCCAGAAGCGTCTTCTCGCCTTTGCATCGCATGAATTACGTTCGCCACTTGCTCGCATCCAAATGGCTCTCAGCCTAGTGGGGACTCACAAGGACGAGGAGGCGCGCGGAGAAATCAATACCAGCATTCGAGAACTCGATAAGCTGATCGGGGAGATTCTGCTCTCGAGCAGATTTGATTCGGAAAACTTTCAGGCAGTCATGAGTAGACAGCCAATCGATCTGACGGGGCTAGCTGCTGAGGAGGGTGCTCGCGCAGGAGTCGAAATTCAAGGAGAACATCTGCATGTTCTTGGCGACATCACCCTGCTACGCCGGCTAATCCGCAACCTCATCGAGAACGCACAGCGATATGCTGGCGGAACTCTGATCATGGTTCGGGTGGAGAGATATGAGTCAAACAAAGCGTTGATTGCCGTGAGCGACCAGGGCCCGGGTGTGCCGGCCGACCAACGCGAGCTCGTTTTCGAGCCTTTCTATCGAATTCCGGGCAGCAGCGAAAAAGATGGAGGGGTAGGTCTAGGGTTAGCACTTGTACGCAGCATTGCGAGTCAGCACTCAGGTAGGGCCTACTATGTGGATCGCGAAGGCGGTGGCGCTTGTTTTTGCGTGGCCTTGCCGCTCGCGGCGGCAACTTAGGCGCCACGTTAGCGCGTACCAGAGAAAACGCCCCGCAGATACTGGGCCCGTTTTACCGGGCCTGCGGTACGTCATTTGCCGCCGCTCAGCGCTTTCTCGATATCATCCGCGGCCTGCTGCTCGGCGGTTTTGCCCTTGGCGGGCGTCGCCTTCGTGCCGGCCTTGGGGTCGGCCTTGATATCAGGCTTGGCCGCCGCATCCGGTTTCGCCGGTGCGCCACCCAGCGCCTTCATCAGATCGGCGCCGCCGGTGTCGGCTTTCGGTGCATCTGCCGGGGCACTGCCCGTTCCACCTAGGGACTGCATCAGATCGTTATTGCTGTTGTCCTCGGTTTTGGTCTGCTCGCCTGCACTTGGCGGAGGCATGATCGATTGCAACTGGGTTTCGATCTTGCCGCCATCCACCTTGGGCTGGTCGTTCTTGTACACCATCACCATCTGCGGGAAGGTGATCACCAAGCCGACCATGATCAACTGGATCAGCACGAAGGGAATGGCGCCCCAGTAGATTTGTCCCGTCGTGACCGGCGCGGTGATCTTGCGGGTGACGCGGTCCAGATATTCCTTGGCGGGCGCCACACTGCGCAGATAGAACAAGGAGAAACCGAAAGGCGGATGCATGAACGAGGTCTGCATGTTCACCGCCAGCAGCACGCCGAACCAGATCAGGTCGATGCCCAGTTTGTCGGCGGCCGGGCCCAGCAGCGGTACGATGATGAAGGCCAGCTCGAAATAATCGAGGAAAAAGGCGAGCACGAACACCAGGGCGTTGACGACAATCAGGAAGCCGACCTGTCCGCCCGGCAAGCCGACCAGCAGTTCCTCGACCCATTTATGCCCGTCGACGCCGTAGAACGTCAAGCTGAAGACGCGCGCGCCGATCAGGATGAAGACCACAAAGGCGGTCAGTTTGGCGGTCGAATCCATGGCCTGGCGCAACAGCTTGAAATTCAGGCGCCGCCGCACTACCGCCATCACCAAGGCGCCGCTAGCGCCCATGGCGCCGCCCTCGGTCGGCGTCGCCACGCCCAGGAAAATGGTACCCAGCACCAGGAAAATCAGCGCCAGCGGCGGCACCAGCACGAATACCACCTGCTCGGCGAGACGGGATAACAGGCCGAACTTCAGCAGGCGGTTGATCAGAGCGGCAAAAAAAGCCATGCCGATGCCGACCGCCGTCGCGACCACGATGGTTTCATCGAGCGCATTGCGCGGGAAGGTCTTGGCAAAAACTATCGCGACAATAATCGACAGCACCGCCAATATCGCGAACGAGATCACGCCGCTCTTGCCGCTGGCTTCGCGGAAGGTGCGCGCTTCGACCGGCAGGGCCGGCACCCAGGTCGGCTTGAAAATCGCCACGCCGATGACATACAGCGCATACAAGCCGGCGAGTACGGTGCCGGGAATGAAGGCGCCGGCGTACATATCGCCGACCGATTTGCCCAACTGGTCGGCCATGATGATCAGCACCAGAGACGGCGGAATGATCTGCGCCAGAGTGCCCGAGGCGGCAATCACGCCGGAGGCCAGACGCCGGTCGTAACCATAGCGCAGCATGATCGGCAGGGAGATGAGGCCCATCGAGATCACCGACGCCGCCACCACGCCGGTGGTGGCGGCGAGCAGGGCGCCGACGAAGATCACCGCAAAGGCGAGGCCGCCGCGCACCGGACCGAACAGCTGGCCGATGGTGTCGAGCAGATCTTCGGCCATGCCGCTTCGCTCGAGAATCAGCCCCATGAAGGTGAAGAAGGGAATGGCCAGCAGGGTGTCGTTGGACATCACTCCCCAGATGCGCTCGGGCAGGGCCTGGAACAGGGAGGGGTGCAGCAGTCCCAGCTGAATGCCGAGCAGGCCGAACACGATGCCGTTGGCCGCCAGGGCGAAGGCCACCGGATAGCCCAGCAACAGGAAAAAGAACAGCCCCAGGAACATCAGGGGCGCCATATTGTGGATGATGAATTGGATCATGCGAGCGGGTCCCTGTTCTTATGCTGCCGTGCCGGCATCTTTGAGCGCTTTTTCGCGAGCTTCGGCGATGGCGTGCGCCAGTTCTTCTTCCGCGGTCGGGCCGCCGTCATCCAGCGCCGGGTCGGGAATCAGGCCCTTCAGGACCGCCACGCTCTTGATCAACTCCGAAATGCCCTGCAGGGCCAGCAGGAAAAAGCCGACCGGCAGCAGCAGGCGGGCCGGCCAGATGATCAGGCCGCCGGAATTGGACGACATTTCATGGCCCACATAGGCGTTGACGAACACCGGCCAGGACAGATACAGAATCATCAGGGTCATCGGCATCAGGAAAAACACATGGCCGAAAATATCGATGAACAACTGCGTGCGGCGCGACCAGCGATGGTAGACAACGTCGATGCGCACATGGGCGTGGTGCAGCAGCGCATAACCGCCGCATAGCAGGAATACGCCAGAGAACAGGTACCATTGCAACTCCAGCCAGGCGTTTGAGCTGGTGTCGAAGGTATAGCGGATCAAGGCGTTGATGGCGCTGACCAGTACCGCCGCCAGCGTCAGCCAGTAGGCGAGCTTGCCGACGCGTTCATTGAGTGCGTCGACAAGACGCGAGAGTTTGAGTAAAACCTGCACACGAACCTCCTGGCCTGCTTGCGGGCGCGGGGCCGCGACAGGTCTCTGTTGCTGATGGTGAATGGAATGGCCGGCGCAATCGGCGATGGCCGATTACCTGAAACGATGCCGGCATGCCCGACTTGCAGAATGCCTGCGGATTATAACGGCTTTCCCGGCCGGCCGATCCGCCGCCATGCGCGGCGCGCATGTTAAGATTTCCGGCAATCCGACACCAATCCCGATAACAATCCGCCGCCGGCAAAAAATAACGCGGTGGCGCCAACACCGCCATCTACGGAGCCCCCGATGTTTTCCCGCGCCAGCACTCTCGCCGTAACCGACCCTGAACTTTTTGCGGCCATCGCCCAGGAAAATCAACGGCAGCAGGACCATATCGAACTGATTGCCTCCGAGAATTACACCAGCCCGGCGGTGATGGAGGCGCAAGGTTCGCAGCTGACCAATAAGTACGCCGAGGGTTATCCGGGCAAGCGCTACTACGGCGGCTGCGAATTCGTCGATATTGCCGAGACTCTGGCGATCGATCGCGTCAAGCAGTTATTCGGCGCCGAGGCCGCCAATGTGCAGGCCAACAGCGGCTCGCAGGCCAATCAGGCGGTGTTTCTGGCCCTGCTCAATCCGGGCGATACCTTCCTCGGCATGAGCCTCGCCGAAGGCGGGCATCTGACCCACGGCATGGCGCTCAATATGTCGGGCAAATGGTTCAAGCCGGTTTCCTATGGCCTCAATGCGAAAGAAGAAATCGATTACGAGCAGGTCGAGCGTCTCGCCCATGAGCACCGGCCGAAGCTGATCCTGGCCGGCGCCTCGGCCTATTCCCTGCGCATCGATTTTGAGCGTTTCGCCAAAATCGCCAAGGATGTGAACGCGTATTTCATGGTCGATATGGCCCACTATGCCGGCCTGATCGCAGCGGGCGTGTATCCCAGCCCGGTGCCGTTCGCCGATGTGGTCACCACCACCACCCACAAGAGCCTGCGCGGACCGCGCGGCGGCGTGATCCTGATGAAGTCGCGGCACGAGAAGGCGATCAATTCGGCGATCTTCCCCGGCCTGCAGGGCGGGCCGCTGATGCATGTGATCGCCGGCAAGGCGACCGCCTTCAAGGAAGCGCTGCAACCCGAATTCAAGCTCTACCAGCAGCAGGTGCTGAAGAATGCGAAGGTGATGGCGGAAACCCTGATCAGGCGCGGCCTGCGCATCGTCTCCGGGCGCACCGAATCGCATGTGATGCTGGTCGATCTGCGCGCCAAGGCCATCACCGGCAAGGAGGCGGAAGCGGTACTGGGGCAGGCGCATATTACGGTCAACAAGAATGCGATCCCCAATGATCCCGAAAAGCCGTTCGTGACGTCGGGTATCCGCCTGGGCAGCCCGGCGATGACCACGCGCGGCTTCGGGGAAACGGAGGCCGAGCTCACCGCCAATCTGATTGCGGATGTGTTCGACAAACCGCGCGATGCCGTCAATATCGAGGCCGTCAAGGCGCGGGTCGGTGCGTTGACCGCCAAGTTTCCGGTCTACGGCTGAGCGCGCCGCCGGTGCGATGAGGGCGGACTCCGACAAACATATGCGCCACGATTTCAGCCACCGCCCATGAAGTGCCCCTTCTGCTCCGCGCAAGAGACGCAGGTCATCGATTCGCGAGTGTCGGAGGAGGGCGACGTGGTGCGCCGCCGCCGCCGCTGCACGGTCTGCCACAAGCGCTTCACCACCTACGAGACCGCCGAACTGCGCATGCCGACGATCGTGAAATCGAACGGCCAGCGCGAGGATTTTTCGCGCAAGAAGCTGGAGACCAGTTTTCATCGCGCCCTGCACAAGCGCCCGGTCGGCGAGGAGCAGGTGGCGGCCGCCATCGATCGCATCGAGCAGACCCTGCTCAACGAGGCGAAGCGCGAACTGGCCTCGCGCAAGATCGGTGAGATGGTGATGGCCGAGCTTAAGCTGCTCGACGAAGTCGGCTATGTGCGCTTCGCCTCGGTCTATCGCAGTTTTTCCGACGTTGAAGAATTCAAGACCGCGATTCGGGAAGTGCAGAAATAGCCGTGGCGGTATTCAGCGCAGAAGATTACGCGATGATGGCGCGGGCCCTGCAGGTTGCCGAGCGCGGCCGCGGCATCGCCAGCCCCAATCCGCATGTGGGCTGCGTGATCGTCAAGGGCGGTCGCATCCTCGGCGAGGGGCACACGCGTCTCGGCGGGCGTCCGCATGCCGAGGCCGAGGCGCTGGCCGCGTGTACCGGGTCGCCCGAGGGCGCCACCGTCTATTCAACCCTGGAGCCCTGTGCGTTGCATGCCGGATCGCGCGGCCCGGCGTGTTCGGATTTGCTGGTCGCGGCCAAGGTAGGGCGCGTGGTTTCGGCCCTGCACGACCCTTTTCACGGCGTGAACGGCGCCGGGCATGAACGGCTGCGCGCCGCTGGCATCGAACTCGACATCGGCCTGATGGAAGCCCAGGCGCGCGAACAATTGAAAGCTTTCCTGCATCGCGTCGAGCGCGGCCGTCCCTGGGTGACCCTGAAGGTGGCGGCCTCGCTGGACGGCAAGACGGCGCTGGCCAATGGCGTATCGCAATGGATCACCGGCGCCGCCGCGCGCCGCGATGTGCACCGCATGCGCGCCGCGGCCTGCGCGGTGCTGACCGGCATCGGCACGGCCCTGGTGGATGATCCGGCATTGACGGTGCGCGATCTGCCGCCGGGCATGACGGTGGAGCGCCAGCCATTGCGTATTCTGCTCGACAGCCGGCTGGAGGCGCGCGATGGCATGAAGCTGCTGATGGGCGGCAATACCCTGATCGTGACGTCGTCCGCCGATGAAGCGCGCAAACAGGTGTTACGGGATCAAGGTGTGGCGGTGATGCAGGCGCCGGTGGAAGCCATCAAGGGCAAGGTCGATCTGGCGGCGATGCTGCAGCAGCTCGGCCGCTATCAGGAACGCGGCCTGAATCATCTGCTGGTGGAAGCCGGCGCCAGGCTGAATGCTTCTTTGCTGCAGGCGGGGGTGGTCGACGAAATCGTGTTCTATGCGGCACCCAGTCTGCTGGGCGATGGCGCGCGGGGATTGTTCGCCTTGCCCGAGCTGGCCCGTCTTGAGGATCGCATCGCGCTCGATATCGGCGATGTGCGCCAGGTGGGCGCGGATCTGCGCATCACGGCGCAATTGCAAAAACCCTGATCGTCCCCATTATCGAGGCGTATCGAGTCTCTCAAAAAAGGAACGCATCGTGTTCACCGGAATCATCGAGGCCACCGGCCTCATCGAGGCGGCTGAGATCACCCCCGCCAATACCCGCCTCATCATCAACGCGCCCAAGCTGGGCCTGCACAATGTCGCCATCGGCGATTCGGTCGCGGTCAACGGCTGCTGCCTGACCGTGGTGGAGAAATCGCCCGAGACCTTTTCGGTGGATGTCTCGCAGGAGACGCTGTCGCTCACCGCCGGCCTGCAGCAGGGCGCCGAGGTCAATCTGGAAAAATCGCTGCGCTTCGGCGACCGCCTCGGCGGGCATCTGGTCAGCGGCCATGTCGACGGCATCGGCACGGTAACGGCCATCGACGATCTTGGCGCCTCCTGGCGCCTTGAAATCGAAGCGCCGGGCGAGCTGGCAAAGTTTGTGGCGCGCAAAGGTTCCATCACCATCAATGGTATCTCGCTGACCGTCAATCGCGTGCGCGACCTGGAAAATGGCCGCGCACTGTTCGAGATCAATATCATTCCGCATACCCATCAGGTCACCACCATCCGCCTGCTGCGCAAAGGCAGCAAGGTGAATCTGGAGATCGATTTGCTGGCCCGATATCTCGAGCGGATGCTGGGCAAGTAGGCGTTTTTTAGCGGGTAAAATTCGCAGAGCGCCTATCCATGCGCTTTTCGGGGCATTTCTACCCCGGAAGCCGCGCCAATACAGGAGTTTGTTTTTTGCAGTTGGTTTTTTGCATGAACTAAATTAAATTGTGTACAATTTAATTGTTGATGATATATAATCCGCCCATGCCTACCAAAACCGCCAAATCCAAGGCGCCAAAGCCGTCCGCCGCCGTGCCCGCATCCGTCTTGTGGCTGGATAACCAGCTGTGCTTTGCGTTGTATTCGACGTCTCTGACGATGACCAAGGTCTACAAGCCCTGGCTCGCGCAGCATGGCCTGACCTATCCGCAGTACGTCACCCTGCTGGCGTTGTGGCAGCGCGACGGCCAGACCGTGAGCGAGCTGGGCGAGCAGCTGTTTCTCGACTCGGGCACCCTGACACCGCTGCTCAAACGCATGCAGTCGGCGGGCTTGTTGCGGCGCGAACGTTCAACCGACGATGAGCGCGTGGTGCGGATCACGCTCAGCGACAAGGGGCGCGCCCTGCAAGAGGCCGCCGCCGATATTCACGCCGCACTTGCCTGTTCGATCGGATGCAAGCCGGACGAATTCCGCTCGATGACACGCCTTTTGCAGCAACTGCGCGCTTCCCTGGTGCGTGCCGGCCAATAGATCAAATTTTCCCCCAACTCTTCCCGAAAGGAACAGATATGAACGCACCCGAAAAAATCCTCTACACCGCACACGCCGCCGCAACCGGCGGCCGCGACGGCCAGATTGTCTCTTCCGATCAGGTGCTGCAGGCCAAACTCACCACGCCGAAAGAACTTGGTGGCGCCGGCGCCGTCGGCACCAATCCCGAGCAATTGTTCGCCGCCGGCTATTCGGCCTGCTTCATCGGCGCGATGAAATTTGTGGCCGGCAAGGAAAAGGTGACCTTGCCCGCGGACCTCAAGATTGACGGTTCGGTCGGCATTGGCCCGATCCCGACCGGTTTCGCCATCGATGTCGAACTGAAGATTTCGGCGCCTGGCATGGATCGCGCGGTCGCCCAGTCGATCATCGACAAGGCCCATATCGTGTGCCCGTATTCGAATGCAACGCGCGGCAACATCAATGTGAAGCTGGTGCTCGCCTGAGGTTGACGGGTTGGGGCGCGCTCGATTTGCCGGTTTGATCGGCAAAATCCGCAGCGGGGCCTGCGTCGCAGGTCCCGTTTCTGTTGGCGCTGCCGATGTCGATGGTGCGAGCGAGGGCTTAACCCCGTAAAATGGCGGAACAGGCGTTATTCGACGATTTGCGTTCAGCCGCGAAATCGTCGGGTACGCATCACCGAACAGGAAAACGCTTCAGATGAGCATCAGTTCAACTCAGGAAATCATCGACGATATCCGCGCCGGCAAGATGGTGGTGCTGGTCGATGCCGAAGACCGCGAGAATGAAGGCGATATCGTCATGGCCGCCGATTTCGTCACGCCGGAGGCGATCAATTTCATGGCCACGCATGCGCGCGGCCTGATTTGCATGCCGGTTACCGAGGCGCATGCGGCACGCCTGAACCTGCCGCCGATGGTGGCCGACAATCGCACCCCGCACGGCACCGCATTCACCGTATCGATCGAAGCGGCGTCGGGCGTGACCACCGGCATCTCGGCGGCCGACCGGGCGCGCACGGTGCGCGTGGCCGCGGCCCGCAATGCGCGCCCCGGGGATGTGGTGCAGCCCGGACATATCTTTCCCTTGATCGCCAGGAACGGCGGGGTGCTGATGCGCGCCGGTCATACCGAGGCCGCCTGCGATCTGGCGGAGCTGGCGGGCCTGTACCCGGCCGGGGTGATTTGCGAGGTGCTCAACGATGACGGCTCGATGGCGCGCCTGCCCGACCTGATTCCGTTTGCGGCCAAGCACGGGCTCAAGGTCGGCACCATCGCCGATCTGATCCGTCATCGCTCGGTGACGGAAACCCTGGTCGACCTGGTGTCGAAACGCACCATCGCCACCCCATACGGCCCGTTCGAGCTGCATGTATTCCACGACAAGACCGCCGACGAGGTTCATCTTGCCCTGACGCGCGGCGAAATCCGCGCCGAAGTGCCGGTGCTGACCCGGGTGCATCAACCGTTCAGCTCGCTCGATATGTTCGAATTCGAAAGCGGTCACCATGCCTATTCGGTGGCGGAGGCGATGCGCATCATCGCCACGGAAGGCGCCGGCGTGATCGTGCTGCTGCGCGGCGCGGAAAACGCGGAATCGCTGCTGGAGCGCTTCCTGCCTGCGGAAAACGTGCCCAAACGGGTATCCAAATGGGATCCGCGCCTGCACGGCATCGGCGCGCAAATCCTGCGGCGCCTGAATGTGCGTAAAATGCGCGTCCTTGCCTGGCCGAAGAAAATTCCCTCCATGGCCGGCTTCGACCTGGAAGTCGTGGACTATGTGCCGCCTTCGAGCGAACGCAGACTGAAAGCGGTATGAACACCATCCCCCCAAATCTCGATGGACAAAGTTTTCGCATTGGCATCGTGCAAAGCCGCTTCAACGAACCGATCGTGCTGAAGATGTTGAAGGCTTGCCTCGATGAATTGCACGCGCTTGGCGTGGTCGGCGCGGACATCGACCTGGTCACTGTCCCTGGCGCGCTGGAAATCCCGATTGCCTTGCAGACCATGGCGCTGACGCGCAATTACCATGCGCTGATCGCCATTGGCGCGGTGATTCGCGGCGATACCTACCATTTCGAAGTGGTGTCCAATGAGTCGTGCCGCGGGGTGATGGATGTGACGCTGGAAACCGGCGTACCGGTCGCCAACGGCATCCTCACCACCAATACCGACGTACAGGCTGAAGCGCGCGTCGTCGAGAAGGGCGCCGATTGCGCCCGCACGGCCATTGAAATGGCGCACGCGATCGCCAATATTGCCCGTCTGAAAGAAACCCGATGAAAAGCGCCCGACGTCGTTCGCGCGAGTTCGCCCTGCAGGCGCTTTACCAATGGCAGCTGGCGGGCCAAAGTTTTGGCGATATCGAAAAGCAGTACGCCGATGCGGAGGGCTTCGCCAAGGCGGATGTGCTGCTGTTCCAGCTGCTGGTGAAAAGCACGATCAAGAATTCGGAAGCGCTCAGCGTGCAATTGACCCCGCATCTCGACCGCCCCTGGGCCGAGGTGAGCCCGATCGAGCGCGGCATCATGCTGCTGGGCGCGATTGAACTGACGCAGATGCCGGAGACGCCGTATCGCGTCATCATCAACGAAGCCATCGAACTGGCGAAGTCGTTCGGCGGCACCGATGGACACAAGTATGTAAACGGGGTGCTCGACAAACTGGCCGCCGTGGTCCGCGCCGATGAAATCGCCTACCAGAACGAGCATCCCTCGCCGCGCAAATCACGTGCCGACAGCAAGATAAAGACCGACGCCCCGGCGCCGGTAGTGACGGTGAAAGTCCGTCGCATGAGCAAGGCCTGATCCGAGGCACAATCGCGCGCATCGGCAAATATCGGCAAAATGCCCGATTGAAGACGGATGACTGCAATGACGCCGGAGTTCTCCCTCATCGAACGTTTCTTCACCCGTCCCGCCGCGACGCCGGGGCGCGCGCTGCTGGGTATCGGCGACGATTGCGCACTGATCCGCGCCACTGCCGGCGAGGCGCTCGCCATTTCCACCGACACCCTCGTCGCCGGCACGCATTTTTTTGCGGACGCCGATGCGGGAAAACTCGGCCACAAGGCGCTGGCGGTCAATCTCTCGGATCTCGCCGCGATGGGCGCCACCCCGCGCTATGTGACGCTGGCCTTGACCCTGCCGCATATCGACGAGGTCTGGCTGGCGGCATTTTCGCGCGGTTTTTTTGCGCTGGCCGACGTGTGGCAGGTTGAACTCATCGGCGGCGACACCACCCGGGGGCCGCTGTCGATGACCCTGACCGTGCTGGGCGCAGTCGAGGCCGGGCGCGCCCTGCGTCGCGATGGCGCCAAAGCCGGCGACGAGGTTTGGGTATCCGGCACTCTGGGCGGCGCTGCGCTGGCGCTGCTGCATTTGCAGGCAAAGATCGTGCTGGCGCCGCGCCCCCTGGCCGTTGCGGAGGAACGATTGCACCGGCCGTTGCCGCGCACTCAGCTTGGTCAGGACCTGCTGGGCATTGCCACGGCCGCTATCGATATTTCAGACGGCCTGCTGGCGGACCTGGGCCATATTTGCGAGCGTTCGCGGCTGGCGGCCTCGATTGAACGTGCCGCCATCCCGATGTCCCCCGCATTGCTGGGGGTGCGCGCCGATCTGCGCGACGCCTGTGTACTGGCCGGCGGCGACGATTATGAACTTTGTTTTACGGCGCCAGCAGCGCAGCGCACGCGTATTGAAGCATTGGCCGGCACCCTGGCCCTGTCCCTGACGCGAATCGGCGTCATGCAGGCGCCCGATGGCGGCAAGGCGCTGGTCAGGGTATTCGACGAAAAACGGCATGAGGTGACGCCGGCTGCAGTCGGCTACGATCAATTCGCCGCCATGTCCTGAGACTTATATGCGTCCCGACCGACAATTCCTGCTGAAACATCCCGCGCACTTCCTGGCGCTGGGCTTCGGTGCGGGGTTGGCGACTCGGGCGCCAGGCACCTGGGGTACGCTGGTGGCCTTGCCGTTTTACCTGCTGGCGAATGCGCTGGGCGGCGCCTCGGCGGTGCTGCTGCTGGCGGTCATTTTTTTTGTGGTCGGCGTCTGGGCCGCGGCGCTGACCGGCCGCGCCCTGGGGGTTGCCGACCATGGCGGCATTGTCATCGACGAGATCGCCGCCTTCCTGCTGGTATTGGCATTGACGCCGCCGGGCTGGCCCTGGGTGGGCGTGGCCTTTCTGCTGTTCCGGCTGTTCGATATCGCCAAGCCCTGGCCGATTTATATTGCGGACAAGCACATCAAGGGTGGATTTGGCGTAATGTTTGATGACATTCTCGCCGCCGCCTATGCCGTCGCCGGCGTGCTGCTGTTGCGCCAGATTTTTCCGGGAGCCCAAACATGAATGCCCCCCTGACCTCCGCCACTCCCCAGTCGCCAGCACCGACGACTGAGGCAAACTGGCCTTATCCCACCCTGTTCGCGCATCGCGGCGGCGGCAAGCTGGCGCCGGAAAATACCCTGGCGGCGATCAAGTGCGGGCAGGAGCAAGGCTTCAAGGCGTTCGAATTCGATGTCAAACTGTCCGCCGACGGCATTGCCATCCTGATGCACGACGATACGCTCGAGCGCACCACCAATGGCCGCGGCAAGGTGGCGGAGCAGAGCATGGCCGCGCTGGCGGCGCTGGATGCGGGCGGATGGCATGGCGCGCGTTTTCGCGGCGAACCCATTCCGCGCTTTTCAGCAGTCGCCAAATACCTGCATGGCCTGGGTCTGTTGGCGAATGTCGAGATCAAACCCGGTGCGGGCAGCGATGCCGATACCGGCCGGCTGGTGGCCGAACTCTGCCTGTCGCTGTGGCAGGACCGCCTGGTCAAACCGCTGCTATCCTCATTCAGCGTGGAGGCGCTCACCGCCGCGCGTGCCGTCAGCGACAAGCTGTCGCTGGGCCTGCTGGTGGAGGAGGCGTCGGCTGCACATCTGCTGACGCTGCGCCAACTGCAATGCGTGTCGATCAATGCCGATCATCACTATATCGACGGCGACATCATCAAGTATTTCCATGCCGAAGGCATTCGTGTGTTGGCCTATACTGTCAACGATACGGTTCGTGCGGCCGAGTTGATGGACTTGGGCATCGACGGTATTTTTACCGATGACCTTGCGCGCATGGCCCAGCATTTCCCGGAGCAATTGAGCGACACCGGCCACCGCATGAACGATCCGCAGGACTGGGGTGCGAGTTGGCTGGGCACCATACCACCGATGCCCTGAATGGCATGCAGCTGTAAATCCCGGTCCGCTTTTCACGTTGCCGTTTCGCCATGGGCTTGAGTGGTTTTGGCCAAAACAAATTTCTCGTCAAATTTATCAAGTAAAGTTGTTAAACATTTGATTTCGTGATAAAAACTTCGCTCTGGCGTTTTTATCATGCTGCGGCCACAGCAAGCTGCATTCTGAGAGTAATCGCTTATGCCTCGCATTACGGTATTCAATCAGAAGGGTGGGGTGGGTAAAACCACCACCGCGCTGAATCTGGCGGCGGCGTTGGCGCGCGCCGGCGAAGCCCCGCTGGCCATCGACCTCGACCCGCAAGGCCATCTGACCTCGCTATCAGGCATTGGCGCGGTATCCGGCGACAACAGCATGTATGCGTTTTTTCGCGACAACAAGCCGCTGTCCGAAATCCTGCGCCACACGACCCGGAACTGGAGCCTGCTTCCCGCTCATCTGGAGCTGGCCAAGGTCGATACGCAATTCGGCAAGGGGCCGAACGTCCTCAATCGGCTGAAACTTGCGCTGATTCGCGAGAACCTGAACGGCGTGCGGCCGATCGTCATCGACTGCTGTCCGCTGCTCGGCGTGCTTTCGCTGTCGGCGATATTTGCGGCCGATAAGGTGCTGGTGCCGGTGTCGGCCGATTACCTCGCGGTCAAGGGCGCCATCCAGGTCGAAAAAACCCTGAATGCCCTGGGCCCGGTGCTCAAGAAACGCATTGAGCGTCGCTACCTGATCACGCGCTTCGACGGACGGCGCAGAATGTCCTGGGATATCGACAAGACATTCCGCGAGCGTTTTGGCCGCGATGTCTGCGAAACGCGCATTGCGGAAAGCGTGTCCCTGGCGGAAAGCCCGTTTGCGGAAAAAGATGTGTTCGAGCATGCGCCGGACAGCCGCGGCGCGCGGGATTATCAGGCCTTGTACGAGGAACTGAAGGCGGTCGATTTTCTCGCCATGGCGGCCTAGCGAAGCATTTTGGGAATATTCGGCTGCGGCTTTATCGCCGATGTTTCTTCCGGCGCACCGCCGACGATCAGCGAGATGGCGCCCTCCAGATCAGTACCTTCCCCACGCGTAAGACCATCCAGCGGGCGGCATTCTAGCACCGTGCAATGATGGTACATCAGGCGCAATTTGCGCTCTGCATCGGCTGCATCCAGGCCCTGGATGGTCAGGTTGTCGACGCTCATGCCGTCGCGCGTCTTGATGCTGAAGCCGAATTTCTGCATTTTCATCGTCTTGCTCCGGGCACAACTGATGCATGCGATGCCGCAGTGTCCCACGCCGTTGTCAAAAAGTACTGTTCATTATGCTTGCCTATCTCGCCTGTGATTGGCAAGCGGATTATCGGCGCAGGAAAGTCTTACCATCTGTTCTCCGTATTGCTATCATGAGTTTGATAGTAATAAGCTATTGGAGAAACCATGAACCTGCGCGACCTGCGCTACTTTGTTGCGCTCGCCGATCTCAAGCATTTCGGCCGTGCCGCCGAGGCCTGCTTTGTCTCGCAACCCACGCTGTCCACCCAACTCAAGAAATTCGAGGACGAGCTGGGTGTGCCCCTGATCGAACGCAATCCACGCAATGTATTGCTGACCGAGGTCGGCGAGGCGGTGGTGGCGCGCGCGCGCACCATGCTGCGCGAAGCCGACGAGATCAGGAACATCGCGCGCCGCGCCAAGGATCCGGAGTCGGGTACGGTAAAGATCGGCATTTTCCCCACCCTGGGCCCTTACCTGCTGCCGCATGTGGTGCCGGGTATCGTCGCCAAGTTTCCCAAGCTCGAATTGATGCTGGTCGAGGACAAGACCGAGGCGATTCTCAAGAAGCTGCACGATGGCGACCTGGACGCGGGCATTCTCGCCTTGCCGATCCACGATGATTCCTTGCATGCCGAGTTTATGTTCGAGGAGTCGTTCGTGCTGGCGGTGCCGCAGGCCAGCGCGCTGGCCAGGCTCAAGCAGGTCAAACTGACCGCGCTGGCCAACGAACGCCTGTTGCTGCTCGACGACGGTCATTGTTTGCGCGATCAGGCGCTGGAAGTCTGTCAGATGGCCGGCGGCGGCGAGCGCACGGGATTTCGCGCCACCAGCCTGGAAACCCTGCGGCATATGGTCTCCGCCAATGTCGGCATGACCCTGCTGCCGATGCTGACTGTGCAGCCCCCGGTACCGGCGACGCCGAACGTGGTGCTGGTCCCTTTTGCCGATCCGGCCCCGCACCGGCGCATCGCCATGGTGTGGCGGCGCACTTCGGCGCTGGCGGCGTTTCTTTACCAGCTGATGCCGCTGTTCAAGGCATTGCCCAAGGGCCTGCTGACGGCGCCGCCCGGTCTGAAACGCGCGCGATAATTTGTCGGCGAATCTAGGCCGGCTTGCGCGCGCCGGTCACCGTCGATGAGCCGGCGCGCAGGCGATCGATATGGGCATCGATCAGCTTGCCGACGCGCGCCTTGATCAGATCGCCTTGCTCATCCAGCAGCCACAGCCGGACCACGCCGAGCAAAAATGCGCAGGTTTCCAGCGCGGCCAGATCCGCGCGTATGCCTTCCCGCAGCTGCTTGCCGCGCGCCGCGCTGCGGTAGGCTTTTTCCAGGCCTTGCGTCAGCTCGCGACAACGTGAAACCTGGCGCTGCATATCGCGCTGCAGGTCACGCACGTATTCGCATTTGAAATTCATGATCAGCAGCGCTTCGGACGTCGCCGCGTCGCCGGCCATGGCCGCCACCACATCCTTGAGGTAGTCCGCCACCCCGGACAGGGGATCGTCCCGGTGCCGGGTGATTTCCGCGTCGATGCGGTCGATCATCGGCAGTTGCAGCTGTTCGCGCATGCAGTTGAACAGGTCGCTCTTGTCCTTGAAGTGTCCGTAGATGGCGCCGCGCGTCAGGCCGGCGGCGGCGGCGATATGCTCCATGGTTGTCTGCGACACGCCGCGGCGGGCAAATTCGGCACGGGCGGTATGGACGATCAATTCGCGGGTCTTGAGCGAATCTTCCTTCGAGCGGCGCATGCGTTCATCCGGTTGTTTGTGTTTAGATACATTCATGATTGTATATAATATTGAAGCGATTTGCCTTTCCCGGTTTCCCTAGATTCATTTCCCAATCCTTTCTGTCCGTCCGGGCCCATCATGCTGACAAGCACAATTTTCCGTACCGCCTTTCTTCCTTTGCGCGCCATTGCTGCCGCCCTTCTTGCCCTGTCGCTCGGCGCCTGCGGGCACAAGGACGCCGGCACCGGCGCCGGTGCCGGCATTCCCGCCAAGGTGATCGAGGTCGCGCCGCGCAGCGTGCCGATCCTGGTGGAGGCGGTCGGCCAGGTCGAGGGGTCCAAGGAAGTCGAAGTCCGCGCCCGCGTGGCCGGCATTCTCAAGAAGCGCATTTATGCCGAAGGCGAAATCGTGCGCGTCGGCGCGCCCCTGTTCCAGATAGACCCCGAGCCGTTTGAAATCGCCCTGCAGCAGGCACGCTCGCAGCTGGCGCAGGAAGCGGCGCGCAACGAACAGGCCAACCGCGAAGCCGGCCGTCTCGGCGAGTTGATCGCGCAACGCGCCATCAGTCGCAAGGAGTTCGACGATGCGCAATCGACCGCCAAGCTGTCGGCCGCCACCCTGAAAGCGGCCGAGGCCAAGGTGCGCGAGGCCGAGCTCAATCTCTCCTACACCAATGTCAACGCACCCGTCGCGGGCGTCAGTGGCCGCGCGGCGAAATCCGAGGGCAGCCTGATTGCCACCGGCGCCGACAGCCTGCTGACCACCATCAACCAGGTTGATCCGATCTGGGTGCGCTTCAGCCTCTCCGAATCGGACTTGACCAAGCTGCCCGGCGGCCGCCTCGCGCGCAATGCCAATCCCGAAATCCGCTTGACGCTGAACGACGGTCGCAATTTACCCGCTGCCGGCCACCTCAATTTTTCCGCCTCGCAGATCGATCCCAAGCTGGCGACCCTGCAATTGCGCGCCGAATTCGGCAACACCCGGGGCGAATTGATTCCCGGGCAGTTTGTGCGCGTCAAGCTGTTGGCCGGGCAGCGCGACAATGTCTTCCTGGTGCCGCAGATCGCGATCATCCAGACGGAGAGCGGCTATCTGGTGATGGCGCTCGATCGCGAAGGCAAAGCGCAGGCGCGGCCGGTCAAGGTGGGGGAATGGATCGGCCGCGACTGGATCATCCTTGAGGGCCTCAGCCGGGGCGATAAGGTGGTGGTCGACAATCTGCTGAAGATTCGCCCCGGCAGCCTGATAGCGCCGGTCGCCGATGCCGCGCCCGACGCGAAGCCAGACGCCAAGTCGGCCGCGTCGGTCAAATAAGGGGCGCATATGGGACGTTTTTTCATCGAGCGCCCGATTTTTTCGGGCGTCATCGCCATCATCATTACCATTGCCGGCCTGGTGTCCTCGCAGATCCTGGGTGTCGCGCAATATCCCGAGATCGCGCCGCCGACGGTGACCATCACCGCCAACTATCCCGGCGCCAGCGCCGAGACCCTGGCGCGCTCGGTGGCGGCACCGATCGAGGAGCAGTTGAGCGGCATCGAGAACCTGGCCTACTTCAATTCCAGTTCCGCCTCCAACGGCACGCTGACTATCACCTGTACCTTCGACGTCGGCACCAATGTCGACCTCGCCACCATCAACGTCAGCAACCGCGTCAAGATCGCCGAGCCGCGCCTGCCCGACGATGTGCGCCGCACCGGCGTGCTGGTGCAAAAGCGCTCGACCGATATCCTGATGGTGATCGGCATCAGCTCGACCGATCCGCGCTACGACAGCCTGTTCCTGAGCAATTACACCACGCTCAATGTGCTCGATATCCTGAAGCGCACGCCCGGCGTGGCCGATGCCTTCATCTTCGGCGCCCGCGACTACTCGATGCGCGTGTGGTTGAAACCCGATGTGATGGCGCGTTTCGGCGTCACCACCAGCGATGTCGCCAATGCGCTGCGCGCGCAGAACGCTCAGTTCGCTGCCGGCAAGATCGGCCAGGAGCCCGCCGGCGAGGAGCAATCGCTGACGTTTACCGTGACGACACCGGGCCGCCTGGTCGAGCCCGACCAGTTCGGCGATATCGTATTGCGCGCCTCGGGGACCAACGGTGCGCTGCGCTTGAAAGATGTGGCGCGGCTTGAGCTCGGCGCACAAACTTACGATGCCTTTACCGCCGTGGACGGCAAACCGACGGTTGGCGTGCCGGTGTTCCTGCAATCGGGTGCCAATGCCCTGGCGGTGGCCACCACGGTGCGCGCCAATATGGAGGAGCTGTCGAAATCGTTCCCGGCCGGCGTGGTCCAGTTTGTGGCATTCGATACCACGCGCGTGGTGAAGGCCTCGATCCGGGAAGTGATTTACACCCTGATCGAAGCCGCGCTGCTGGTGACCCTGGTGGTGTTCGTGTTCCTGCAGAGCTGGCGCGCCACCCTGGTGCCGGTAATCGCGGTGCCGGTGTCGTTGATCGGCGCCTTCGCCGGCCTCTACCTGTTCGGCTTCTCGATCAATACCGTGACCATGTTCGCCATCGTGCTCGCCACCGGTATCGTCGTCGACGACGCCATCGTGGTGCTGGAGAACGTCGAGCGCCTGATGGCGGAGAAGGGCATGTCGCCCTTCGAAGCCTCGGTGGAATCGATGCGTGAAGTGACCGGCGCCATCATCGCGATTGAATTGGTGCTGTGCTCGGTGTTCCTGCCGGTCGCCTTCCTCGGCGGCATTGCCGGCCGCATTTACCAGCAGTTCGCGGTGACGGTGGTGACCTCGGTGCTGATTTCCGGCCTGGTGGCATTGACCTTGACGCCGGCGATGTGCGCGCTGTTGCTCAAGCCGACGCACCAGGAAAACAAGCTGTTCCGTCCCTTCAATCGTGGTTTTGCCTGGTTCTCGGATAGATACAATATCGCGGTGAAATGGGCGATCGAGCATGTCGCGATTTCATCCATCATTTTTGCGTTGGTGCTGGTTGCGGTCGGCAGCCTGGCGCGCATCATTCCCACCAGCCTGGTGCCGATCGAGGACCAGGGGTTCCTGTACGGCTCGATCACGCTGCCTGATGGCGCCACGCTCACGCGTACCGGCAAGGTGGCGGCGGCCACACAAAAGATCCTCGCAGAAAACCCGGCCATCGAGCGGGTGTTTACCGTCACCGGTTTCGACTTGCTGGGCGGCGGCAACAAGACCAATACCGCCACCCTGTTCGTCACGCTCAACCCCTGGGAGGAGCGCGATTTCGTCTCTGACGAAATCAGCAAGCAGCTCGCGCAGAAAACGGCCGCGATTCGCGAGGGCACCATCATCACCTTCAATCCGCCGCCGATCCGCGGCCTTGGACAGGCGGGCGGCCTCGAGTTCTATCTGCAGAATCGCGCCGACGGCGATCCCCGGCGCCTGGCGAGAGTGATGAACGAATTCACGGCCGCCCTGCTCAAGCACCCGGAGTTTTCCCGTGTGACGCCGTTTTTCCGCGCCACGGTGCCGCAGCTCTCGGTCGATGTCGATCGTGAAAAGGCCCTGTCGGTGGGCGTGCCGATCAGCGATATTTACGACACCCTGCAGAGCACCATGGGTGCGATTTACGTCAACGACTTCAATAAATTCGGCCGCACCTATCGCGTGCAGGTGCAAGCCGAGTCGGCTTACCGCGCCACGCCGGAAAACCTCGGCAATGTCTATGTGCGCTCGGCCAGCAGCAGCGAAATGATTCCGCTGAAAAGCCTGATCAAGGTCACGCCGCTGGTGGGGCCGGATCAGCTGGATCGCTTCAACGGCTTCGTTGCCGCCAAGATGATTGCCACCAGTGTCACAGGTGTCAGCTCGAGCCAGGGCATTGCGCTGGTGGAGGAAACTGCCGCCAAGGTGTTGCCGGCAGGATTCGGCATCGAATGGAGCGGCCAGGCCTACCAGGAGCGGCGCACCGGCAAGGCGGCGATACTCGCCTTTGTGATGGCGATCGTGATGGTATTCCTGATTCTTTCCGCCAACTACGAACGCTGGGCGCTGCCGGTGGCGGTATTGCTGTCGGTGCCGTTTGCGGTGCTGGGCGCGCTGGCCTTCGTCTGGGTGCGCGACTACAGCAATGATGTGTATTTGCAGATCGGCCTGGTCACCCTGATCGGGCTGGCCGCCAAGAACGCGATCCTGATCGTCGAATTTGCGGCGCAGGAGCAGGCCAACGGCTTGTCGGCGGTGGACGCGGCGATCAAGGCGGCGCGCATGCGCTTCCGGCCGATCGTGATGACGTCGCTGGCCTTCTGTCTGGGCGTGTTGCCCCTGACGATTGCCAGTGGCGCCGGCGCCGCCGCGCGCCGCTCCATGGGCACTGGCGTGCTGGGCGGGATGCTGATCGCCACCTTTGTCGCGACGATATTTGTGCCGCTGTTTTTCGTGCTGCTGTCGCGCAGGAAAAAATCGCGACGCGAATCATCGCATATGGCAGCCGCAACCCCGGGAGAAGGCGCATGAAGATTGCGCGCATATTACCGTTGGCATTGATCCTCGCCGGCTGTGCCGTCGGGCCGGACTACCGCCGTCCCGACATCGATTTGCCGAACAGCTTCGACCAGGGCGGGGACGCCGACGCAGTTGCCGATATCGTTGCCGACAAATGGTGGACGCAGTACGCAGACCCGGTGCTGAACGAACTGGTGGCGAATGCGCTGGAGCGCAATACCGATATGCGCATCGCGGTGGCGCGCATCGAGGAGGCCGATGCCAATCTGCGCGAAACCGGCGCCGCCTTTTTGCCGGAAATCGACCTGGGCACCACGGCCACGCGCAGTCGCGTCAGTTCGCGCACCGCCCTGCCGAACCCGGCGCCGCTGGTCCGAAACGATGTCAGGCTGGCCCTGTCGACCTCGTTCGAAATCGATTTCTGGGGACGCCTGCGGCGTGTGCGCGAGGCCGCACGCGCCCAGGCGCTGGCCTCGCGTTACGCGCGCGAGGTGGTGCGCCTGTCGTTGGCGAGTCTGGTCACGCAGGCCTATTTTTCGCTGCGCGCCATCGACGCGCAAATCGTGACCACGCAGGACAGTCTCAATACGCGGCGTGAATCACTGAATGTGGTGCAGGCGCGCATCAATGGCGGCCTGGCTTCCGATCTGGATCTCAACCAGGCGCAGGGTTCACTTGCCGATGCCTCGGTGCAACTGCGCGACCTGCAGCGTCAGCGCGTCTTGCTGGAACATCAGCTTGGCACGCTGACCGGCAAATTGAATCTCACCGTTGCCACTGCGCCGGAATTCACCACCAATGTGCCGCCGCTGCCCGCCGTCGGGCTGCCCTCGCGCCTGCTGGATCGCCGCCCGGACGTGCGCCAAGCCGAGCAGGCAATGGTTTCGAGCAACGCGCAAATCGGCGTGGCCAAGGCCGCGTACTTTCCCACCATCACGCTGAACGCCAATGATGGCGGCGAAAGCACCACGCTCGCCACGGTGCTGAGCAATGGCGCGCGCATCTGGTCGGTCGGCCTCGGCGCCACCGTTCCCCTGCTCGATTACGGTCGCACGTCCTCGCGCGTCGATGCGGCGCGGGCGCGCGAAGAGCAGGCGCTG
Organism: Usitatibacteraceae bacterium; assembly: GCA_036394575.1. GTDB lineage: Bacteria > Pseudomonadota > Gammaproteobacteria > Burkholderiales > Usitatibacteraceae > UKL13-2. The sequence continues at coordinate 59,375 of DASWEY010000057.1, forward strand.
GCGAGCTACCAGAAGGCGGCGGAAACCGCTTATCGCGAAGTCGCCGACGCACTCACCAATCTGCAGCAAACCTCTGCCGCGGTAAGCGATCTGGAGCTGCGCGCCGAGGCCACCCGCAATGCGCTGCGCATCGTCAGCGCCCGTTACCAGTCAGGATATTCGGCCTACCTCGATGTGCTCGATGCGCAACGTAGCGCCAACGAAGCTAGCCTCGCGCTGTCGCGCAACCGGCTGACGCAATTGAATGCGAGCGTGGATTTGTTCAAGGCGCTGGGCGGCGGATGGGATGTCAGCGCTGCGCAGAAGTAGGCAAATGAATATGCGGATCGCCATTTGGCGCGTCGTTTGGGGCAAAAATGCTTGGAACGCCGCGCCAGTGCTTGAGGTTACATTTGGCGCTGCTGGAAGATCGTTACAAGGCCCGGGTGAAATTTATATCGACCACGGCCCCTTAAATCCTTAAATTCCCCGCTCGCCGGTGTGCAGGCTGGCATCGCGTTCTGAAATCTTCCCGTCAGAACGCCGTCACGAGCCGCAGGAGCAAGCCGAAGTTCTGCTTGAACTGGCCTTCGACATGCACGTCGCGGGTGACTTGGACCAGCCCCTGCATTGTCGGCGAGAAGTTCATCATGTAGGTGGCTCGCAGCTGGTCCTCGCGAGCCTTCTGCCCGTTGGAGATGCCGTCGAGCTTCTGCTCGCCGCCGAAGGTGCCCATGTATCCGATCGCGACCTTGGCGTTCGATGCGCCGGGAAAGACGTGACGGACGGCATCGCTCACGTCGTACGCGAGCCAGCCGTAGAGCTCGTAGCTCGTGTCCTGCGTCAGTCTCTGGTGGCCGTTGCCGCCTTTCGTGTTGTCGCCGTACCAGGTCCAACCCGCGGAAACATCCACGGTGAACTTGTCGCCGATGCCCTGCGTCAGGTCGCCCTGGAAATTGTAGACCCAACGGTTGCCCCCGAGGTTGAGGGGCTTGTCCCGGTCGTAGGATCCGACCGGGATCGTGAGATAGGGTGCGAAGGTAAGAAATGTTTTTTTCTCGGGCTCGGCGATGAGGAAGTAGCCGATGGACGCCACGGGGTCCGAAACGCCGTTCGCATTGCCCAGCTGCTGCCCGCTGATCCTGCCGTCGTGCAGCGCGCCGAACGGCACCAGCACGTTCCAGTCCCATTGATGGCCGAACAACGGTTCCTTGCCGTAATGGATATAGCGGACGATCCCGATATTGCTGTTGAGTTTCGTGTCGTGGTCGGAGGTGCCGGTGATTGTATTGTTGTACGAATCGTGCCTGCCGTACTCGTAATAGTACGACAGCACCTTCGTTCCGGGCGGCAAAGGGACCCAGTCGAAAGGCTGGTAATCGATCGCCCAGGTCGGGCCGGATATGATCGCCGCGCCGAGGCAGCAGGCGATCGCAGAAAATAGGGTTCGCTTTTTCATCGCATTCTATGGGTCTTGTTTGCCTCGAGACTACTTGGTGTTCGCGTTCCCAACCGCGGCCTTGTCCTCGTTGGCGCGCTTGATCAGGTACGCCTGAATCGCGGCGGCGTCCTTCTGGTCGAGCACCGACTTGAAGGGCGCCATGCCGGCATCCTTCATCGCGCCGTTGAGCACGATCTCGTAGAAGAAATCGTTGCCGAGGAACGTCGATGCGCGAAGGTCGGGCACGACGCCGCCACCGATTGCGTTCTCGCCGTGACAGACGCTGCAGTACTGCACGTACAGGCCAGTGCCCTTGGCGACGGTGTCCGCAGCCGCGGTTGCCGGCGGCGGGTTCAACACGAGCGGCGGTTCCGGCGGGAGCGCAGGAAGTGCAGCCGTGCCGCCCACCTTGAACGCCAGCACGCGGCTCACGTTGCGCAGGTTGCCGGACTTGGCCGCCTCCTTGCCCTGAAACAAGGGGAAAGCGCCGCCCCATCCGGACATGACGGCGATGTATTGCTCGCCGTTCACCTCGTACGTCATGGGGCCGGCCATGACGGCGCTTTGCGCCGGCGTCGACCACAGCTTCTCGCCGGTGTCGGCTCGGTAGGCGTTGAAGCCGCCGGAGGCGTCGCCCTGCATGACGAGATTGCCCGCCGTGGTGAGCGTCCCGCCATTCCACGGGCCCAGATAGCTTGCGCGCCACACTTCTTTTCGGCGCACCGGATCCCACGCGATGAGATAGCCCTTGGTGCCGGGCGTGTTCGTGGTGGCGACCGCGACGTTCCAGCCCAGAGACGACGTTGGCAGGCCTTCGACCGGCGTGAACTCGAGGCCGATCTCCTGCGCCGGGATGTACACGAGCCCCGTCTTCGGGTTGTAGGCCATCGGCTGCCAGCTATGGGCGCCGAGGGCCCCCGGCATCATGTTGACCGGTTTCCCGGTCAGGTCGTAGCGGATCCCGGGATTTTCGATCGGGCGTCCGGTCTTCGGATCGACCCCGCTCGCCCAGTTGACCGGAACGAAATTCGTGGCCGAGATCAGCTTGCCGGTCTTGCGGTCGAGGACGTAGAAGAAGCCGTTCTTGTTCGCCTGCATGATCACCTTGCGCGGCTTGCCGTCGATGGTGAGATCGGCGAGCATCAGTTGCTGGACTGCGTCGAAGTCCCACTCCTCGCCGGGTGTGGCCTGGTAATGCCAGGCGTATTCGCCGGTGTCGGCGTTGAGCGCGACGATCGAGGACGTGAACAGGTTGTCGCCCTTGCTCTTGGTGCGGTAGTTGCGCGCCCATTCGATGCCGTTGCCTGCGCCGAAGTAGACGAGATTGAGAGCCGGGTCGTACGAGATCGCATCCCACGTCGTCCCGCCGCCGCCGAGCTTCCACCACTCCCCGCTCCAGGTCTTCGCGGCCATCTCCATGGCCTTGTTCTCGAACGGCTTCGAGGGATCGCCCGGAACGGTGTAGAAACGCCAGGCGAGCTTGCCGGTCTCGGCGTCGTACGCGGAGATGTAGCCGCGGATGCCGTATTCGCCGCCGCTCATTCCAATGATGACGCGGCCCTTCACGACGCGCGGCGCGCCCGTGATGGTGAGGTTCTTGTGGTCGCCGGTCGCCACGCTCCACGCGGGCTTGCCGGTCTTCGCGTCGAGCGCCACCAGGCGCCCGTCGAAGGTGCCGACGTAGATCTTCCCTTTCCATGCGGCGACACCGCGGTTGACGACGTCGCAGCAGCCCTTCACGCCACGCTCGCGCGGGACTTCCGGATCGTAGGACCAGAGGAGCTTGCCGGTCGCGGCGTCGTACGCCTTGACCAGGCTCCACGCGGTCGAGACATACATCACGCCGTCGATGACGAGCGGAGTCGCCTGCTGGCCGCGATTGGTATCGAGGTCCGCGTACCACGCGAGGCCGAGCTCCTTCGCGTTGCCGGCATCGATGCGCGCAAGCGGGCTGAAGCGCTGCTCGCTGTAGGTACGTCCGTAGCTCAGCCAGTTGGCCGCGTCGCGGTCGGCGCCCTTCATCCGGGCGGCGTCAACGCGGGCCGGCGTTTCCGCGGCCGCTGCCTGCCCGACGCCGACCGTACAAAGGAGAAATGCGGTCGCCGCGATAGCCGGCACACGCAGGTGAACCCAATGGCGGCCGAAGAGGCCATCCATGCGATAGCGCGCGCACGGACCGCCACTTCCGGCACGGACAGCCATCTCACTTTGAAGACTTCCGGGGCCAGCAGCGGCCAACTTGTTGGACCGGTCGTGACGTCGGCGCCACGATTCGTCGGGCAGCCTGCCGCGTGGCGCGTCTGCGGTCCGTCCAAGCGACCGGCGAGCATCACCGTTGAAGCCGCGCATTCCGGCTTCGACGAACATGTCCATAAGGGATCCGACTACAATTCTGATAAGCATCGACAAATCTCCGTCACTGGTTGGGTCTCCATCAAGAGGCCGTCCGAGCGAAACGCGGCCACTAGACGCATCCTACGAGCTGCGGCTTACGGCGTCTTTTACAACTTTGCTGCGCTTTCACGAAGTTGTACCGGCGGCGCGTAATTTGGTGTTGAGAAGAGTGATGCCGGGCTTGTTGGGGTCGGTGCCGTTGCCGTAGATGCCCTCGACGTTGTCGTTCACCACCAATTGCTTGAGGGTGTGCATCGGCTGGTCCACGGTCGTGTACAGCTGCTGGGTCTTTTGCAGAACTTTGCCGTTGACGTCGTTGATGAAATTGCGATCATCGAACGAAGGCGCCGCGCCGCTGTTTCGGACACTCGTCAGATAGCCGTTCGCGTCGCGATTGCTGGTCACGACCCCGACGATGGCCGGATTGGTGGTGGTGGTGTTTTTGCGGGACGAGGTGATGGTGCCTTCGCGGAAGCCGCCGTAAAGCGCGTTGCCGTGATTTGCATCGACGGCGGCGGCAACGGTGGTGTCGGTAACGATGCTGCCTTGGGTCACCCGATAGTTCAGCAAATTGCCCACTGCGTCATAGCCGGAGGTCACGTCCGTATGCGTGACCCAGACTGTCCGGTCAAACCACTCGTCGAGCTTCCAGTTGTAAACGGATTGGGTCTCCCATCGCCCCTTGGTTTGATACCAGGAAAACACCGTGTCGGAGTTGCCGGCGGAGTTGGCTTCGTTGACCACATGCTGGCTCAGCATGCGGCCGGCGGCGGCGTAGGTGTTGGTGGTGGTGAGGGCGCCGGAGGCGTTGGTGTCGCTCGCCACCATGGCACTGATGTAATTGGCCGGCAGGCTGCCGGCGGGTGTCGACGGGAGGGACGGTGCAGACCGGCGATCGAATTCGTCGGCTCCGCTTGGAATCGGTCAAGGCGTTAGCCGAATACGCGGATCGCCATTTGGCGCGCCTTTCGGAGCAAAAATGTCTCAAACACCGCGCCAATTCTGGAGTTTACATTTGGCGCTTTTGAGAGATCGTTACAAGGCAAAGGTGAAATTTATATCGACCACGCCCCTTTAATTATGACAGCCACAATTATCATCAGCGCCATGCCCAGACCGCCACAACCGCCTCCCCCACCACCATCCGCACTCGCCGCCTTCCTCGGATGCTTATGACCCGGGATGCTTATGCCTACTCAAATTACTCTGTTCGGATGATGACGGTACCCTGACCATAATCGACTTCTCCATACTGCCTGCTAAGGGCTATGGATAAAGGTAGCTCGAAATTCTTCTCAATTAAGTCAAAATCAATTGGATATTTCAAAATTGCAAAATATCCAGTTGGGTTGCTTCCCCAACGAAAAGTCGTTGCAAGCTGATTGCCGTTTGCAAGCAATAGATCCAAAATTGGATCTATTAATGCATATCTTGGCGATCCTACAAAATTATCTTTACTTATCTTCACCTTCACGGCTTGGTCCTTCTTAGGGTTTTTTGGGAATCCACTCAAATGGATATCGTGGGGTACCTGTATTGACCAACGGGTATGCAATCACGCTACGATTCGCAAGCCGGTCAACAGCCATCAAGTTACCAAGATATTCTTCCTTAATAAAGACTTGTGGAAGAGCTGGATATCCATTGGGGTTCAAGTGAGAATTCGCGATTGTACGACCAAACGCAGCTTCTCCATACGGAACTTCTTGACTGACTGAGAAAAATTGAACGTTTGTCCTGAAGCTTGGATATTTTGACCCATCAATCTGCAAGCCTTGATTTAAGATGTTTGCGTCAATGCTCCCATCTGCGAGCGTTGCCCTTCGGATTGCGCTCGGGGTCGTAAAGTAGCCGCCTGCAGGGCCGGAATCAGCTTCAAAAACAACTTGAGCCAGAATTTTTCCTTGCTGAAGTGCAATAGGTCGCATCGGGTCTTGCCCTAAATATGGGAAACGTGTCTGCCAGCTTCTGGCGAGGTCAACTGCATTTCCTTCGCTCGCAACGACGCCTTCTGCCTCACCCGCAAATAGAACTGAACAATAAATGTGAACAATAAATGGGGTAATAAATAAATGGGGTCAGACACCATTTAACAGAAAGTGCTAAGCTGCGTCTCCATTTCAGCTTTGGAAACCCCCATGGCCCGCCTGCCCCGCTACGTCATCCCCGGCCAGCCGCAGCACATCATCCAGCGCGGCAACAACCGGCAGGCGATCTTCGCCGCTGAAGCCGACTACCAGTATTTCCGCGATGCCATCATCGAAGCTGCCGGCCGCTTCGGCCTGGCGATACATGCCTATGTATGGATGAGCAACCATATCCATCTGCTGGCCACGCCCACCGATACCGACAGCATCAGCAAGACTTTCCAGTCGGCCGGACGCAAATATGTGCAGTACTTCAATTACACCCACAAGCGCAGCGGCACCCTGTGGGAAGGCCGCTACCGCGC
>DASWEY010000058.1:0-16665 GCA_036394575.1 Usitatibacteraceae bacterium
GGCCTGAGGACGACCCGCACCCCGCCGATGTGGTGCGCGGCTATCTCGCCGCCGCGACCGTGCGACTGTTGAGTTTCTCCGGCAAGACCGCCTGGGCCGCCGCCATTGAAGATGAAACCGTCAAGGACATGGGCACCATCACCCTGGCCGGCCATACCGTGAGCCGCGCCACAGCCAAGCTGGCTGCCGGCGCTGTCGCCCGCGCCATTGCCGACACCAAATTGAAAACCCTGGAAAAACATTCCCTGCGCAGCATCCAGGATTGGGAGGATTCGGACGAGACCATCGCGGTCCGCCTGCAGGCGGAGCTGGTGAAGGGCAAGACCAAGGTGCCGGCCGATCTGATCGAGACGAGTTATGCCACGCATGTGGTGGCGGCGGCGGTCTATGCGGCAGTGCTGGGGCAGGCGACGCCGGCCAAATTATTCGCGGCCATGGTCGGCATGCTGAAGCTCATGCATAACGACAATCCTTCATGGGGGCCGTTGTTTGTCGGTCATCGCGGCGATAGCGCACGGCATGTGATCGCGATTCGGCGCTAGGGGCTGTGCGAAAAAATCCAGACACCAGCATTGGCGCGCCTTTCCGGCCATTTGTGCCCGGAAAGGCGCACCAAATGGCGATCCGCGAATTTTCGATTGACGCGTTTGAGTGCCGGCAGGCGTCGGCGCTTGCTTGCCGGCCTTCATCCTCCGCTGGCATGAATCACATCCCGTACCACCGGGTAGATATGGTTGTTCCAGCGCCGCCCGCTGAATACGCCGTAATGCCCGACACCCGCCTGGATGTAATGCGTGCGCAGGTATTGCTTGAGGTTCACGCATAAATCCTGCGCGGCCAAGGTCTGGCCGATGCCGCAGATATCGTCGCGTTCGCCTTCCACTGTGAGCAGGGCGGTGCGGCGGATCGCGCCCGGGTCGATCCTGCGCCCGCGGTGACGCAGCTTGCCCTGCGGCAGGGCATATTCCTGGAACACCTGCCGCACGGTTTCGAGATAGAACTCGGCCGGCAGATCGGCCACGGCGAAATATTCCTCGTAAAAATTCTTGGTGGCGTCGGCCTTGTCGAGATCGCCGGCGGCCAGGCTTTCGTAATAGCCCCTGAAAGCGTTCATATGGCGCTCGAGATTCATGTTCATGAAGGCGCTGAGCTGGATGAAGCCGGGATAGACGCGGCGGAACGCGCCCGCATAGCGCATCGGCACACGGCCGATGAGGTTCTTTTCAAACCACTCGATGGGTTTGGCGGCGGCGAGCTTGTTGACTGCCGTCGGGTTGATGCGGCAATCGATGGGGCCCGCCATCAGCGTCAGGCTGGCGGGGGTGGCGGGATCGGCGTCTTCCGCCATCAGCGCCACCGCCGCCAGCGCCGCCACGCAGGGCTGGCAGATGGCGACGATGTGCACGCCGGTGCCGATCGTGCGCGTGAAACCCATGATGTGCTCGGTGTATTCATCGAGGCCGAAAGGCCCGGCGAACAGCGGCACATCGCGGGCATTGTGCCAGTCGGTGATGTAGACATCGTGATCGGCCAGCATGGTGCGCACGGTTTCGCGCAGCAGCGTGGCGAAGTGGCCCGACATCGGCGCGACGATCAGCACCGCGGGCTGCCAGGTATCGAGATCTTTCTTCAGATGCAGCAGGGTCGCGAACGGCGTGCGCCCCGCTTCTTCCTCGCGGACGGCGACCTCGCGCTCGCCCACCTTGACCGTATCGATGCCGAACGGCGGGCGGCGATGGGTCATGCTGCCGAGCGCAAAGGTCTCGCAGGCCGCCGCCATGCTGCGCATGGTCCTGGTGTCGCGCGTGCCCAGCCGGTTGTCTTCAAGCACCGGAATGGCCGCCTTGGCGAAAGTGCGGTAGGGCCACATCAGGTCTTCATGGGCTTGATAGGCTTGGTAGAGCATCGGTGATCCTCCGGTTACCGGGTCAATACCTCATTCATGCAACTTGTGCGCCAACAATCGCCGGCGTTTGGCACGGTGCTTGCACCAAAAATGATCCAACGTCCGGATGAGCGGCGAATGAGGAGGCGGTCATGGCAAAAGCGAGCGGCGCGGCCAGCATCACCATCAGCAGCAAGAACTACTCCTCATGGTCGTTGCGCGGCTGGCTGCTGGTGAAATTCGCCAGGCTGGATTGCCGGGAGGTGATGGTTCCGCCCGACGATGCCAACGCGAAAAAGGAGCTGCTGTTGCTGTCGCCCTCGATCCTGGTGCCCTGTCTGGAGCATGAGGGCATCAAGGTGTGGGACACCCTGGCGATCGCGGAATACCTGAACGAGATCAAGCCCAAAAGCGATCTGCTGCCGGCCGACCTCGCCGCGCGCGCGCATTGCCGGGCGATCTGCGGCGAGATGCATTCGGGCTTCAGCAGCTTGCGCGCGGCCCTGCCGATGAACCTCAAGGCGAAATTTCCGGGACACAAGATCTGGGCGCGGGCCGAGGCGGACATCGAGCGCATCGTCACCATCTGGCGCGACTGCCTCAGCACCTATGGCGGGCCCTTTCTGTTCGGCAAGCGCAGCGTGGCCGATGCCATGTACGCGCCGGTGGTGACGCGTTTCCTGACCTACGACGTGAAACTGGACAAGGCCTGCTATGCCTATTGCGCCGAGATCATGGCCATGCCGGAAATGAAGGCGTGGATCGAGGCGGCCAAAAAAGAGCGCGAGGACATCGATGAACTCGATATGGAGTTTTAGCGGCCGGACTTGTCAAAGAAGCCTTATTTCCACGGCGTCACCGGCGGGACTGCGCAGGGCCCCGGTTCCTCGACCGTCTTGAAATCCGCCGGCCCGGCGATCTCCAGATACTCCATGTCTTCCGAGTAATCGAACAGATAATGGACGATGCCCGGCCGCTGGTGCACGCAATCGCCGGCGGCGACCAGCGTTTCCTGATCGCCGTACATGAAGCGCGCCCAGCCCTTCAGCATGTACACAATATGGAAGTCCGCCACATGATGGTGCCAGCCGGTGCCATCTTTTGGTGCAATATTGGCCTTTACCAGCTGTGCGACCACCTTGCCGTGGGTGGCGTCGGCGATGCCGAGATCGCGATACAGGAAGAAATCGCGCAATCCCTCGCCCTTGAACGCGGTATCGCCCGGTTTGACATGGCTGAACTTGGTGGCGGTTCGATCAAGCATCGCAGCCTCCTGAAAGGATGATGACCCGGAGAGGACAGCATTAATTGTTCCACAACGCCACTGGGGCTGTGGGGATTTTTCGCATTGGTCGCCGGTGATGCAAAAGCCATTCCGGGATTGATGGAAAAGCGCCGTCCGGATGGGTAGGGTGAGTCCATTCAGTGCCGATGCGTTCAAATTGGAATCCCCACACGATTATTTTTGCGGTCCGATGCGGCCGTTTTATTTTTTTCAGTAAGATAGGCCCGCGTCATCGTTGTTCCATTGGCGCGCCTTCCTGAAAAGAGAACCCATGAAATCCCGCCGCCAATTTTTGCTCAAGGCCCCGCTGGGGCTGCTTGCTGTTGCCTCTGCCGGTCAAGCCAATCCCGCCGCCGCGCAAACGCCGCCGCCCGCCACGCCGGGCGCACCGCCGACCTTCGGCGCCCTGCCGGCCGTCGGCCCCGATGTTTCCATCAATACCTTTGTCGAGGCGGAAAAACTCGCGCAAGTGACGATGAGCGCCGCCGAGCGCGAGATGGCGGCGAAGAGCTGGCGTACCTCGATGGCGGCGATGCTGGAGCGGCGCACCGGCCCGCGCAAGGTCGCACTGGCCGGCAATGTTTCGCCGGCGACCGTCTGGAATCCGCTGCTGCCGGGCATCCAGGCCGGCCCCGCGCGCGACCGCTTCATGCGCAGCAAGGCGGTGTACCATCCGCTGCCGGACAACGATGCCGATATCGCTTTCGCGCCGGTGACGAAACTCTCGCGCTGGATCGAGACCAAGGCGCTGACCTCCGAGCGGCTCACGCGCATTTATCTCGAGCGCATCCGGCGTCTTGATCCGAAGCTGCGCTGCATCATCACCCTTACCGCCGAACATGCGCTCGCGCAGGCGAAGCAGGCCGACAAGGAAATCGCCGCCGGCAAATATCGCGGCCCGCTGCACGGCATTCCCTACGGCGTGAAGGATTTGCTCGATACCGCCGGCATCGCCACGACCTGGGGCGCCGAGCCGTTCCGCAATCGCATCCCGGCGGTGGATTCCGCGGTCGTCGCCAAACTCAATGCCGCCGGCGCGGTGCTGATCGCCAAACTGAGCCTCGGCGCGCTGGCGCTGAACGATATCTGGTTCGGCGGCCAGACCATGAATCCCTGGCTGCTGGAAGAGGGCGCCTCCGGCTCCAGCGCCGGTCCCGGCGCCGCCACGGCCGCCGGACTGGTGGCGTTTTCGATCGGCAGCGAGACCGGCGGCAGCATCGTCAGCCCCGCCATGCGCTGCGGGGTTACCGGCTTGCGTCCCACCTATGGCCGCGTGCCGCGCAGCGGCGCGATGACGCTGTGCTGGTCGCTGGACAAACTCGGCCCGATGACGCGTTCGGTGGAAGATGCGATGCTGGTGCTGAAAGCCATCAGCGGCCCCGACAAGGGCGATGTCGCCAGCGTGCCTGCCAAGCTCGATTTCGATGCCGGCCAGTCGGTGAAAGGCCTGAAGATCGGTTATGTGCCGGCGTGGATGCAAGAAGACCCGGCCACCGATGTCGACCGCGCCGCGCTCGAGGCCGCGAAAAAACTCGGCATGATCCCCACGCCGATCGCGCTGCCCGACTGGCCCTATCAATCGCTGAATGTGATCCTGTTTGCCGAAGGCGCGGCGGCGTTCGAGGAGATCACGCTCGACGGGCGCATCAACCAGCTCAAGGTGCAGGTGCCCGATGCCTGGCCCAATATGTTTCGCGAATCGCGCTTTCTGTCGGCGGTGGATTTTGTGCAAGCCGATCGCCTGCGCCGCAAGGTGGCCCTGGAAATGGCGCGCGTGTTTGCCGGGGTCGACCTGCTGCTGGTGCCGTCGCTGCGCGACGAAATGCTCACGATCTCGAACAACACCGGCCATCCCTCGCTGACGCTGCGCACCGGCACGGTGCAGGTGGCGGAAGCGCGCAGCGACTGGGCGCCCGATCCGGCCAACCCGCTGCCGAAATTCTCGCCGCCGCGGCGCGTACCGCATGGCGTGACCCTGATCGGCCGTTTGTTCGATGAAGGCACGATCGCACGTGCAGGGATGGCACTGGAAAAACTGGCGAGTGTGGCGGGGGAGCGGCCGCCGGGGTTTTAAGCGCTTCCTTCGCTGTAGTACGGAAAAGTAAACACTAGAACTGGCGCGCTTTTCGGGCCAAAAATGCTTCGAAACCCGCGCCAAATGGCGATCCGCATAAGATTCCGCTGTACGGATTGGCAGTTCCTGCCGATTCAATGCATGCGTCTCGAATGTCCGGCGTCGGGATCTACCATTGTCGCTTGATCCACTCCCCCCGCATTCCATCCCATCAATACGGGTGCCTGTCGCGAATAGCTACGCCTCGCCAAAAGCGCTGTGGCACAGTACGCTTCTCGAAAGCCGATCAGGGATGACAATATGGAAGCGGAAATCAACGCAATGCATGTGGAACCGCTGGCGCCCATTGCTGCCAGTGAGCGAATCCAGGCGCTGGACGTGGTGCGGGGCTTCGCGCTCATCGGGATTTTCCTGATGAATATCGAATATTTCAATCGCGCCTTGGCGACCATGGGCCAGGGCATGCCGAAAGAGCTTGTCGGCCTCGACTGGCTGGCCACCTGGTTCGTCAATTATTTTGTGCAGGGCAAGTTCTGGACGATCTTTTCCATGCTGTTCGGCATGGGCTTTGCGGTGATGCTGACGCGCGCCGAACGCTCGGATCGCGGCTTCATCGCGCCCTATCTGCGGCGCATCCTGGCGCTGGCGGTATTCGGCGCGGTGCATTACATCTTTATCTGGCAGGGCGACATCCTGTACAGCTACGCGACCGCCGCTGGTGCCTTGATGATCGTGCTGTATGGCAGGGTCAAGCCGATGCTGCTGGCAATCGCGGTGCTGATCGGCCTGGGTTTCCTCAATGGCGGCTTCTTCGTCATGGCCGGTGCACTGACGTTTGTGAGCCTCATCGCAGTGTATATGCGCAGCGAGAAGCGGGTGCGCATTGCCGGTGCCGGCATGCCGGTATTTGCCTTCGTTATCCTGCTGCTGGGCGTGATCGGCGCCATCGCCGCAGCGACGTTCTGGCTGCTGCCGAAAGCGCCCAAGGACCCCTGTGTGCCGTTGGCGATATTCGGTACCGTCTTCATCATCTTCGGTGTGCTGTCGGCGAAATATCGTGACCCACCGGAAAAGCGCAGCTTGCGCGTCGGCGTCAGCCTCTTTCTGTTTTTTGCCCTGACAATGACGTCGTTTGGCGTGGCTCAGTACCTGCGTCCGCCCGAGCCGACGCTGGCGCAACTGGAAGCCAAGGATGCCGAAGCCGCCATGAGCGCCAAATTAGTCTCGGCGGCGCCCGCCGCCAAGGTGGTTGATCCGGCAGCGGTAAAGGCGCCTGCAACAGACGCGGCGAAGACCGGCACTGATGCGGCGAAGCCCGTTACCACGGAACCAGTAAAGACCGAGGTGCAGAAAGCGGCTGAAAAGAAAGCCGATAAAGAAAAGCGCATGAAGCAGCAGCGTGAGCACGCCGCGGAAGAATTGCGCATTTTCACCCACGGCAGCTATGCTGAAGCAATCCTGCTCCGCGCCCGTGAATTTCCCGACAAAGTCGTTGGCGACTTCGGGTTCTCGACCGTGCTGATCGGCATGTTCCTGATCGGCTTCTGGTTCGTCCGTTCCGGCATCATGGAAAACACGGGTGCGCATCTCCCCTTGTTCCGCAAGCTGTTCGCCTACGCGTTGCCGCTGGGCATCGGCCTGGGTCTCGCCGGCAGCCTGATCGCCATGTCGCATGTGCCGGGCGATGAGCATGATGGCTACCAGATTGCACAGGGCCTGACCAATCTGGGCAATTTGCCGGCTTGCATGGGCTATGTGGCCATGGTGGTGCTGATGCTGCACAGCAAGACGGTATTCGCCAAAATCAGCGTGCTGGCACCGGCCGGGCGCATGGCGTTGACCAATTATTTGACGCAATCGTTGCTCAGCACCCTGATTTTTTACCACTATGGCCTCGGCCAATGGGGCCTGTCCCGCAGTGCTCAGGTCCTGTACGTAGCGGTGTTCTTCGGCCTACAAATCGCCTTCAGCCACTGGTGGCTGGCACGCTTCCGCTACGGTCCTATGGAATGGGTATGGCGCGCCTTCACCTATCGTACGCTGCCGGCGATGCGCATCCATCCGCGTGCGCCGCGGATGGCGATGCCTGCATAGCCCCTAACTACTGCGGCAGCAACTCGATTCGCTGCAAGGTGGCCGCTTCGACCATCTTGCGCGAATAGAGCAGGGGGAAATACTCGCCCTTCAGCCACATGCCGGCCAGATCGCGGTAGTGCGGGTTATCGGGATCGCCAGATTGCCCGGGTGCATTGACGGCCCGCGAGTTGTCCCAGTTGCCGACGTCGATCACCACGCGGAAGGAGGGGCCGCCGGTCTGCAAAAAGGTGTTCACATCGTAGCTGGACTGGTTGGGCGTGTGCGCGCTGCCGTTCTTGGCCATTGGGCCGACATTCAATTTGGCACGGGTGGCTTCATCGACAGCGGCCGCAAAAGGATGCGCCATCAAGGTACGATGCAGCCGGCCCCATTGCCATTGTTTTGGGTCGCTGCCGAGCAGGCGTTCCATGTCCATCCATGCCAGGGTGAGACTGGTGAGCAGGATCTGGTTGCGAATGGCAATGGCGTCCTGCGCAAATAGGGTTTCCGGTTTTTCCAGCGAGGTCATCAGCACCTCGCTGTCGGGGTTGGCCATCGTGGCTGCCGCCGCTTTGCCCAGCACCGCCTCCTTGAAGACGGCGCCGAGATAGCGCGACCACCATACTTCAAACAGCGCAGCCTGCGCCGAATCGGCATTCTGGATGCAGTCCCAGCCATTCAACAGTTTCAGCGCGGCCTGCGCGCGCGGATCGGCCGGTTGCAGGCCCTTGAGCAGGGCCGTGACGCGCCGCGCCGGGATCGACAGCACATCGTTTTGCAGCCGCATGGAATCTTCGATCGAAATTTTGCCGGGCTGCGACAACACTTCGTTGAGACGCTTGAAACGCGCGCTGCTGGGCCATTCAAAGCCGAGCTTGCGTGCCTTATACGGATAATCCTTGGGCAGGTTCATCTCGTTGGCGGAGGCGAACCAGCCCTGCTTGGGGTTATAGCTGGAAGGCAGCTGGTCGCCCGACAGGAACCCGGCCCATTCATACCGGCCATCGCCCGGTACCGGCAGCAGCCCGTCCCAGTTGGGACGGATCGGCGCGAGTCCGCCCGGCACCCAGCCGATATTGCCCTGGGTATCGGCATAGACCTGATTTTCCGTGGGGGCGCCCCAGTGCAGCATGGCGCGTTTGAAGTCCTGGAAGTCCTTCGCGAACATGTAATCGATGCTGCCGAAGTAGGGCGCCATGCCGGCCTCCAGCCAGCCCGAGCGTACCGCGAAGGCGCGCTGTTTGTCGCGGTCGACGAAGATCACCGGGCCATGTCGCGTGTACATCATCTCGGCCTCGACCGGGGCGGCGTCCTTGACGGCGATGGTTTCCTTCCGGTGCACGAATTTTTCCCATTTGCCCCGATAGCGATATTCCACCGGGTTGGCGGGATTCAATTCATAAACGTAAAGATCCTCCTGGTCGATGCTGAAAATGGTCAGGCCGAAGGCGATGCTGCCGTTGTGGCCGATGGAAATGCCAGGCAGGGAGGGTTCACCGGCGCCGATCACGTCCATATCGGGCGCGCTCAGATGCGCGATGTAGCGCAGCGAAGGCGTCGAGTAGCTGCGATGCGGATCATTGGCCATGATCGCGCGGCCGGTGGCCGACTTTGCGGGCGAGATCACCCAGTTATTGCTGCCTTCCGGCGGGGCTTCGCTATTGTCGGTTGTCGCCATTTCTGTCGCCAATTGCCAGGTGCTCGCGGCGGCGTCAGCGGCCTTGTTGGCGGGCGAGACCGCCTTGCCCAGCGCGACGTTCTGCGTGGCCAACTGAAATACGCGCAGCACATCCGGCGGCAGGCAGGGGTCGAGGCCGGCCGGAATTTTCGTCTCCCATTTAGGCGTCAGGCCGATGCGGAAATGGTCCGCTTTCAGGCCGGCACGGCACACCACTTGGGCGCGCGCCACTTCCGAGGTCAGGTTGCGGGTAAGCCCGTGGCTGCGGATGCGCACTACATCCTCGGCTTGCCATCTCTCAGGCGCGTAACCGAACTGGCGAAACTCGAAAGGAAGTTTCGCCGGGTCGGCATTGACGTAGTCGATATAGGCATTGATGCCCGCCACAAAACGGCCGCTGATTTGCTCGGCGTTCCGGCCATAGGCGAGCCATTCCTTCTGCATATCGCCGCGATACAGGAACAGGCGGGCCGCGCGATCCTGTTCGACAAAGTTCGGGCCAAATACGGAAGACAGTCGTCCCAGCCCGCGGCGGTGCCACAGATCGATCTGGAACAGGCGATCACGCGCCGCATTGAAGCCCTGCGCAAAAAAAACATCGTCCTGGCTTTGCGCGTAAATATGGGGCACGCCCCAGCGGTCGATCAGGATTTGCACGCCTTGTTTCAATCCTGCGACTTTGATGGCCTGTGTTTGCGGCGCCGTTCCGGTTTGAGCAACCCCGGCCGCATTGGTATTTTGCGATTGGCCCGTGGCGCTGGCGCCACACAAGACAGTGCCGGCAAGGAGAAGGGCGAATTGGCGAGCGGCGAATGTAGTCATGGGCAATAGAGATATGCTGTTAGCCGGTGCAGTAAATTGCATGGTGGCGGGATGGCGTGGCCCGTATGCTACCGCACAACAACGGTCGCGCATCATGGGCCCTGCCCAGGTCAAGAGCCGGGAGCGGCCTTGCATGAAATAATCGGGATCAGTTGCTTTGCGGCATTGCCCCGGGACAGACTGTTTCAGGAGAAAAAATGCACGATGGAACGAACAAAAACAGCACCGGTAAAGCAGCGGTCGAGGTGCGTCCGCTGCCCCTGGCCGGAGTGCGGGTGCTCGATGTCAGCCAGGTGATGGCCGGCCCCTATGCCTGCATGCTGCTGGCTGATATGGGCGCCGATGTGATCAAGGTCGAGCCGCCCGACGGCGGCGACCAGACGCGTGGATCGATGGGCTTCAGGATGAAAGGAAACGACAGCATGGGTTTCCTGAACATGAACCGCAACAAGCGCAGCATCATGCTCAACCTCAAGTCCGAAGCGGGGCGCGAGATCCTGTTCAGGATGGTGAAAGACGCCGACATCCTCGTCGAAAATTACCGGCCCGGAGTGATGAAGCGCCTCGGCATCGACTACGAGACGTTGAGCGCCATCAATCCCGCGCTGGTGTACGCCAGCATTTCCGGTTTCGGCCAGACCGGCCCCTGGGCTGCGCGGCCCGGCTTCGACCTGATGGCGCAGGCCATGTCGGGGGTGATGAGCGTGACCGGCTATCCCGATGGCCCGCCGGTCAAGGCCGGGGTGCCGGTGGCCGATATCGGCTGCGCACTGTTCGCCACCTATGCGGTACTCGCCGCTTATATCGGTCGCCAGGCGACCGGCAAGGGGCAGTACATCGATGCCTCGCTGTTCGATGCGGCGATGGCGTTTTCGGTCTGGGATATTTCGCAATACTGGGGCACCGGCGAGGTGCCGGAACCGCTCGGCACCGCCAATCGCATGAGCGCGCCGTATCAGGCGGTGAAAGCATCCGATGGTTATTTTGTGATGGGTGCGACCAATCAGAAACTGTGGACGCAACTGTGCACCGTGCTCAAACGTCGGGATCTGCTCGACGATGCGCGCTTCAAGACCATCTCGCTGCGCCTCGCCAATCGAACGGCGCTGATCGAGGCGCTGGAAGTCTCCTTCGCCCAAAAAACCGGTGCTGAATGGGTCGATGAATTTCTCGCGGCCGGCATCCCCGCCGGACCGATCCTCAGTTATCCGCAGGCGTTTGAAAGCGAACATGGCCGTCATCGCCAGATGCGTATCGAGATCGATCATCCGGTCGAGGGCAAGGTGCCCAATATCGGTTTTGCCGTCAAACTGTCGTGCACACCGCAGCGGGTGCGCATGCCGCCGCCTCTGCTGGGCGAGCACACCGAGGCGGTGCTGGCCGAGCTGGGCATCGGTGCCGAGGAGCGCGCCGAACTCGAAGCACAGGGGACATTTGCGCCATGAGCGACGGTAACGTTCACCTGACCATTGAAGGCGGTATCGCCTCGGTGGTGTTCGATCGCCCCCAGGCGCGCAACGCCATGACCTGGGCCATGTACGAGCAACTGGCAAAAATCTGCGCGCAGTTGCAGGCGCAATCCGGCGTGCGAGTGGTGCGGTTTCGCGGCGCGGGCGGTGAGGCTTTTGTCGCTGGCACCGATATTGCGCAGTTCAAGGCCTTCAACAGCGGTGACGACGGCATCGCTTACGAACGCCGCATCGACGAATGCATCGGCCGGCTCGAAGCGCTGCCCATGCCGACGGTGGCGGTGATCGAGGGCTGGACCATCGGCGGCGGACTCGCGATCGCCACGGCCTGCGATTTTCGTATCGCCACCCACGTTTCGCGCTTCGGTGTGCCGATCGCCAAGACCCTGGGCAATTGCCTGTCGATAGCCAATCTGGCGCGGTTGTCCGCTGCGTTTGGCATGCCGCGCGTCAAGCGCATGCTGATACTGGCCGAAATTATCCATGCCGACGAGGCGCTGGCCTGCGGCTATCTTGCCCAGACTTGCGCGCCGGCCGAACTGGACGCCGCGAGCACCGTGCTATGCGGACGACTGGCGGCATTGGCGCCGGTAACGCAGGCGGTCAGCAAGGAAAGCCTGCGCCGTTTGCTGTTGCGGGACCTGCCTGAAGACGAGGATCTGATTCGCCGCTGCTATGGCAGCCGCGACTTCCGCGAAGGTGTGGATGCCTTTGTCGCCAAGCGCAGTCCGCTGTGGAAGGGCGACTAGTTCTCTCCTGCCCGGGCTGGGCGCAGGCAAAAACATGCTCTTCAGGCGTGACCCGGCCAAGGAGCCGCCTCAATCGAATTGCTTAGGATATGCACTCGCGCCCACACGGCAAAACGGGATCTAATGCTTCGATTTCCAGTAGGTGCGTCCAGCCTCGGTGCCGCGATCCGTGCCCACGAGTTCGCGCACGATGTCGCGGTGCACCTGCTGCATCGTTTCGCTGACGATGGCGCTTGTGGCGCTGGCCGTCCTGTCCGCTGCATGC
Source organism: Usitatibacteraceae bacterium (assembly GCA_036394575.1). Lineage (GTDB taxonomy): Bacteria > Pseudomonadota > Gammaproteobacteria > Burkholderiales > Usitatibacteraceae > UKL13-2. Next base: position 12,304 of record DASWEY010000058.1, read on the forward strand.
GTTGCGGTCCCGGTGTTACCCGGCGGGGAGCCCCTTCCGAGGTGAAATCGGGTTGCTGTTGTTCCAGTGGCCTTACCTTTGGCGCAGGCGCACGCGAATCAGCGCAAATGAAGCTGCATTACACCAGTACGCGTCCCGACAGGCGCTGGAGAATTTGCAGAGGGGCCCGGGACGCATCCTGCATGCAGGCGTCGGGGAGGTAGAACGTCTGCTCCAGCGCATACTGGCCCTGCATGGCCGCGTGCGGGACCTGGTCGGTAAATACCATCCAGGTGCTGCCGGCATGAAACTCGAAAACGATCTGCTCGGCCGCGGCCTGATAGTCCGCATCCAGTTTCATTCGGTCATGCAGTTGCAGCATGAAATGGTCATAGGCGCTGCGCCGGCCCTTGGTGATTCCCAGCAATTCGAGCAGTGGGCTGACGCCCCAGACGGGCGGCGGCAGCGACGGCAGATAGCGGCGGGCGACGTTTTCAAACGATTCCCCGAGCCGCCAGGTGCGGCCCTGTCCATGCGGATTGATATTGCTGAATACTCGCAGGATTCGCTTGCCCCGCACCGGCGAGGACGGGAAGCTGTCGACGTGCAGGCGGGTATCGTCCTTGCGCCACGAGGTTTGGCGGCCGGCGATTTCCGCGGGCCGGAAACTGGTGCGCCCCGGCTGCAGGCCATCCTGATAGCGCGGCAGAAAATTGTGCAGCAGGGTTTCGGTCGATCCGGCGAAGCGCTGCATCATGCCTTGCAGGAGTTGCAGCTCCGCATCGCCGGCACTGCTGCCGCGCAGTCTGCCTCTGGCCGCATCGAAGCTGACGTTCTTCCGGTTCGCCGCGACCGCCGGCGACAACAGCGCGCGTTCGGCATCATCGACCGGGAAGCGCAGCTGCGGGAAATACAGCACGTTTCCCGACTCGAGCGCGCGCAATGCGGTTTCGCGGTCCGACGCAGAGCCGGGTTGATCCCAGACCGCGATCGGAATACTGACTATTTCTGACATATTATTTTACCTTGGGCTTGCGCCCGACATCGCGTTCAAACCACCGATGCCCTTGTGATCTCGCGAAGATTTGTCGCCCCGACCTGACGCATGATCGTTTCGAACTCCCGCTGTAATATCGCAAGCACGGCATCCACACCCGGTTGCCCGAACGCAGCCAATCCCCAACAATAAGGACGTCCTATGCCAACGGCGGTTGCGCCCAGCGCAAGCGCCTTCAGGACATCCGTGCCACGTCGGACACCGCCATCGATCAGCACCGGGATGCGACCGCCGACAGCTTTCACCACTTCCGGCAAGGCGCCGATGGTCGACTGCAGGCTTTCTTCCGCACGGCCACCGTGATTTGACACGATGATGGCGTCCACACCGTATTTTACCGCTTTGGCGGCGTCTTCGGCGGTCATGATGCCTTTGAGCACGATCTTCATTCCGGTGATGCCCTGCAGGCGCTTCACGAAATCCCAGGTCATGCCGGTGCCGTAGAGATTGGTTACATGCGAAACATCCAGCCCGTCGAACATCGCCTTGCGCGACATCTCGTTGGCAAAGCCGCCCTGGCGGCAGATCTTGCAATCGCGCGAGTCCATGCGTCGCGCGCGGAACAAGGTCTCGGTGTTGCGGCCGCCTTGACGGTCGACGGTAAGGACCAGCGCCGGGGAGCCGGCCTTTTCGGCGCGCTTGACCAGGGCCTGGGTGACGTTCCAGTCATCGGTGGGATAGAGCATGTACCAGATGGGCGAACCATGTGCCTCGGTCACCGATTCGACCGAGGCGTTGCCGACGGTGGAAAGTATCATCTGTGGCCTCTGGCCCGTGCTGCCCGGGCAACGGCCACCTCCGCCTCGGGATGAAACGCGCCCTGGCTGCTGACCGGCGCCCGCAGGACGTCATAGCTTTGCGCCAGCGACGTTTCCGGGAAAGTGGCCAGCAGCGCGCTTACCGATGCCAGCGATGCCGAACCCGCCATCAGCGGACTGCTGGCGAGAAAACGCAGGAATTGCCGGCGCGCCATTTCGCGCCCGGCTGAGGTTTCAGGGACGATGGCTGGGTGGTCGTTGTGTATGGCAGTCTCCTTGGCGAGGGGCTCGGGTCATATCATATGTCAATGGACTGTATGCGGCGTGAGCCCACGGTCCAATCGTCCAAAGTGCCGGTGCTGGATTAGCTCCTTGGAGGTAGCCCGGGCCGGCAGGCTGTTTTTATTTCGACAAAAAAGGCTTGCCTATTGCCTCGGGGGCGGTGAAGAATCCGGTGTGCGGGGCGATGGTCGGCAATCTCCGCCGCCGTAATATCGCCGGCGGGAGCGGTTGATCAATGGCGGATCAATAGCAATCGCCCCGGCCACCAGCCATAAATCATAACTAACCAAACAAAGGAGGCAATAATGACCAATCCCTACGCGGCTCCAGACGCCGCTTCCGACGGCTTGCCGGCAGCGGGGGGCGCCATTACCGGCGTCATGCTCGATGCCCTGCGCGGCACCAAGGGCTGGGTAAAACTGGTGGGAATCCTGATGTTCATCGGCGCCGCCTTCACCGTGATTGCGGCGCTGGCCATGACCCTGGGCGGCGCGGCGATGCGAGGGATGGGTGGGGGTGCCGGCGCCGCACAGCTGGGCATGATGGTGGGCATGGCGGGTTTCTATCTGTTGATGGCGGCGATTTATGTGTTCCTCGGACTGCACCTTGTGCGCTATGCCGGCGCGATCAATCGCCTGCTTGCCGATGGCGATGGAGAATCCATGGAGGATGCCCTGCAGCATCAACAGAAGTTCTGGCGTTTGGCCGGGATCATGGTGCTGATCGGGATGGGCTTCGCAATAATCGGCATGGTCGCTGCCATCGCCATTCCAATGATGATGCGATAAGACGCGGACAGCGTTTCAAAACGGCGCTTTAATATAAGGTAAAGGGATTGCGCCGGTCCCGGACAAGCCTTGCGTACAGTGGATGGGACGATTGCATAGCTGCCGTCCCGTCCGGACGTGCTTGACTGCAATATTGCCGTGCGTTTGCCATTTTCATTTCGACTGGCGCCTTGCCGGTGCGGGGCCGGTCAGTTCGCGGAGCGCGTCTTTTCCCACCCAGCGCGCGGTGGCGTCGGCTGAAGCCGCGAGGCGCCGGGCCGTTTCCACTGCGGCGGCACGGAGCGCGGGATTGCGTTTGCCGATTGCACGCAGGGCCATGTTCACGGCCTTCTTGACGAAGTTGCGTTCATCGCCCGCAGCGCCTTCGATCAGTTTGAGGCCCTGCAAAAACGGCTCGTCGCCGGCGCGCTTGTCGTGCACGGTCAGGCTCCACAGCAGCGCAAAGGCGGTGCGCTTTTCGAACTCGTTGCGCTTGCCGCTCCACTCCGCAACCTTGGCCCAGGCGTGCGGTGTGCGATCGAACAGGTTGAAGCACATCGCATCGCAAAAGGCCCAGTTGTCGAAGTCCTTGCACCAGCGGTCCATTTGCGCAGAAGTTAATTTTGCAGGATCGCCGACGAAAGATGCGAGCATGCGCGCCTCGTATACGGCGGTATCCCAAAGCGCCAGGGCGAGTGCGTGGTTATGCCCGAGTTGCTTGCCCAGCGCTTTGATGTCCTTCATCGCCACGCCATAGGCCTTGTCCGAGGGGATGGCGTAGCGCGCCATACCGTCGAGTGTGGCCTTGCTGCCGTGACGCTTCAGCCATTTGAGCGCGGTTTCGACTTCATCCCCGAGCGAAGACTGCGCGGCGTTTTTGCCGGCGTTTGTTTTCGGCAAGGAAGATGTCGCCATTATTGACCGCCTTATTGACCGTGACCGTTTATGCGCAGCACCGGTTGCATTCGTTGCGCAGATTGCCGTTCCGCTCGGTCTGCGGCATGCCGATCATGCGCGCTTCCATATTGCGGACGGCCACGCGCGATACAGTGCGCCGCCCAGCCAGGAGCAGGGCAAGGCCGTCACCGCCAGTGCGATGGGATACCAGATCGGGCCGAGATCCATCTTCAGCGCGGCGATCACCCCCATCGTGCCGAAGAAGAGCCCGATCCACCCCAGAATCCAGACATGACGCAGCGGCGAATGTGGCGCCAGCCGGGCCGTGAGGTAATTGCCGGCGACGGTATAGACGAGCCGGTAGCTCAACGCCAGAAAATTAAGAGCCGGATCATGCATGGCTTGCCCCCAGGGCGGGTAGACGTTCGCCATATGCAATAGTTGGTCGGTGCCGAGCGAAAGCACCACCACCGCCAGGAACCCGGCCAGTATCGCCGCGGTGCTTCGCTCTATCTGCCGCGTCGGCGCGTTCGCGCCGATTGCCGGCCCGCTCATTTAGCCTTCTCCGCCTGCATCGAGGGCAACAGGCTTTCGAGTCGGTCATAACCGGCTTTCATGCCAT
>DASWEY010000059.1:0-43625 GCA_036394575.1 Usitatibacteraceae bacterium
CCTTATCCGGGGCCGATCGGCGTCAAGCTGTACGAGCAGGTGTCCAAGCAGGCCTGGAAGGAATGGCACGAGCACCAGAAGCGCCTGGTCAATGAAAACCGCTTGAACCTGGCCGATCAGCGCGCGCGCAAGTACCTCGAAGAGCAAATGGTGCGCAATTTCTTCGGCGACGGCGCCGACCAGGCCTCGGGCTATGTACCGCCGGCGCCGCCTACGGGCGGCTAGGCGTCGCGTTCCGTTCCTGTCAGTAGATTTGAAAAAAACGCCGCGAAACTCGCGGCGTTTTTCATGGTGCGGTTCTGGTGAACCTGGCGCCGCGATTCAATCCGTCTTCGAAGTCTCGCGTTCGAACTCTTCCGGCGAAATATGGCGCACATCCTTGCCCTTGACCAGATAGACCACGTATTCGCTCATGTTCTTGGCATGGTCGCCGATGCGCTCGATCGCCTTGGCGATGAACAGGATGTCGATCGCCGCCGAAATGGTGCGCGGGTCTTCCATCATGAAAGTGACCAGCTGGCGCATCACGCCGCGGAATTGTTCGTCAACGATCTGGTCCTGCTTGACCACCTTGGCGGCGGCTGAAACATCGAGGCGCGCAAAGGCGTCGAGCGCCGTTTTCACCATGTCGATGGCGACATTGCTGGCATAGCGCAATTCCGAAAACCGCGTCGACAGGCGGCGGTCCTGCTCGTGAATGAGCTTGGCCATGCGCGCGATTTTCTGTGCTTCGTCGCCGATGCGTTCGAGGTCGGTGATGGTCTTGATGATGGCGATCACCATGCGCAGATCGCCGGCGGCCGGCTGGCGCTTGGCGATGATATGCACGCAGTCTTCGTCGATGCCGACTTCAAGCGCATTGACGCGGTGATCGTCGGCGATGACCTGGTCGGCCAGGGCCATATCGCCCAGCGCCAGGCAGTCCATGGCGCGCGCGATCTGCTGTTCGACCAGCCCACCCATCTGCAGCACCCGCGAACGTACGGCTTCCAGTTCGGCGTCAAATTTTTTCGAGATATGTTCGTTACCCATTTCGTTTTATCGCTCTTTTCTAAGGGCTGCAGCCACGGAAGGCAGCTGCCCTGTAATAAACAATGAAGTCTAGGCGGTCAGTATGACAAAAATGTGACTCGATGGGTTCACGCCACGGCAAATCGGGTTCCGGCGCGCGGATCAGGCGCGACCTGCGGAAATGCGCTGAACGCCCTCGGCCGCCGCCAGCAACAGCACATCGGCGCCGCGTCGCGCGAACAGGCCATTGGTGACCACGCCCGCAATCTGGTTGATTTGCAATTCCAGCTCGACCGGGTTGGTGATCGCCAGGCCGCGCACATCCAGAATCCAGTTGCCGTTGTCGGTGACCACCGCCTTGCCCTCGCGGACCCGCCATTCCGGGTGGCCGCCGAGCCTGACCAGCTCGCGCGCCACATAGCTGCGGGCCATGGGGATGACCTCGACCGGCAGCGGAAACTTGCCCAGCACGTCGACCAGTTTGGAGGTATCGGCGATGCAGATGAATTTCTCGCTGGCGGCGGCAACGATTTTCTCACGGGTCAGGGCCGCGCCCCCGCCCTTGATCATCGCCAGGTGCCGGGTCACTTCGTCGGCGCCGTCCACATAGATGGACAGAGTGCCGGCGTCGTTCAGCTCCAGAACGTCGATGCCGCCGTCGCGCAGCAATCGCGTGCTCGCCACCGAACTCGATACCGCGGCCTTGATGCGCGCCTTGCCGCGGATCAGTTCGGCGATGAAAAAATTGACCGTCGAACCGGTGCCGACGCCGATCACGGTGTTGTCCTCGACATAATCGAGCGCGGCTTTGGCGGCGGCCATTTTGAGTGCGTTCTGGTCCATGGATGCTTTGGGAGTAATGAAGATGCCGGAAAACGAAAATGCGGAATGTCTGCAGAGGATAGCGAATTTCCTGCTAAATTGGTGCCCAATCAACCGGAAATACCATGAAAGACGACTACCTCAAACGAATTCTCAGTGCGCGTGTTTACGACGTCGCCATCGAAAGCCCGCTGGAGCGCGCCGCCGGCATTTCCGAACAGGCCGGCAATCAGGTGCTGCTCAAGCGCGAGGATATGCAGCCGGTGTTCTCGTTCAAGCTGCGCGGCGCCTACAACAAGATGGCGCACCTGACGCCCGCCGAGCTGAAGCGCGGCGTGATCTGTGCCAGCGCCGGCAACCATGCCCAGGGCGTGGCGCTGGCGGCGCAGAAGCTGGGCTGCAAGGCGACCATCGTTATGCCGGTGACGACCCCGGCCATCAAGATCGATGCGGTGGCGCGGCGCGGGGCGCAGGTGGTATTGCATGGCGACAGTTATCACGAGGCCAGCCTGCATGCCAAGCAACTGTCGGCCAGCAAAAAACTGACATATGTGCATCCCTATGACGATCCGCTGGTGATCGCCGGCCAGGGCACCATCGGCATGGAGATCCTGCGCCAGCACCAGCATCCGATCGACGCGGTGTTCGTGCCGATCGGCGGCGGCGGCCTGGTCGCCGGTATCGGCGCCTACATCAAGGCGCTTTCGCCATCGACCAAAATCATCGGCGTCGAGCCGGTGGATTCCAATGCCATGTACCAGTCGCTGAAGGCCAATAAACGGGTCACGCTGTCGCATGTGAACCTGTTTGCCGACGGGGTGGCGGTCAAGCAGGTGGGCGAGGAGACCTTTGGCTTGGCCAAACGATTGGTCGACGAGGTGGTGCTGGTCAGCACCGATGAAATCTGCGCGGCCATCAAGGATATTTTCCAGGACACGCGTTCGGTGATGGAGCCCTCGGGCGGCCTCGCGCTGGCCGGCATCAAGCGCTACATAGAGCGCGAAAAGATAAAGGGCAAAACCTTTGTGGCGATTTGCAGCGGCGCCAATATGAACTTCGACCGCCTGCGCTTTGTGGCCGAGCGCGCCGAGGTGGGCGAACATCACGAAGCCTTGCTGGCCGTGACGGTACCCGAGACCCGCGGCAGCTTTCGCCGCTTTTGCGAGCTGCTTGGACCGCGCAATGTGACCGAATTCAATTACCGCATTGCCGATGCCAATGTGGCACATCTGTTCGTGGGCGTGCAGATTGCCGGTCGCAGCGCGGCAAAAAAAATGGTCGCCGATTTCAATCGACAAGGGTTCAAGACCCTGGATTTGTCCGAAGACGAAATGGCCAAGCTGCATATCCGCCATCTGGTGGGCGGGCGTTCACCGTTGGCCGAAAACGAAAGCATTTACCGCTTCGAATTTCCGGAGCGTCCCGGCGCGCTGATGCGCTTCCTGAGCAGCATGAGCCCCAACTGGAATATCAGCCTGTTTCACTACCGCAATCACGGCGCGGATGTGGGACGCATCCTGGTGGGATTGCAGATCCCCGGCAACGAGCGCGGCGCCTTCGGCAAGTTCCTGAAGACCCTGGGCTACGAGTATGTGGATGAGACGGCCAACCCGGCCTATCGGCTGTTCCTGGGTTGACGCCTGCCGCGCCGCCTGCTCAGGCGGGCCAGTTCTTGATGTACTGCTTGAGCAGTTGATTTTCGAAGGCTACATCCTTGATCGCGCTGCGCGCGATATCCTGAAACGAAAGGATGCCGACCAGCTTGCCGCCGTTCATCACCGGCACATGGGTGATATGCAGCTCCGTCATCAGGCCGCGCAAATGGTCCACGGAGTCCTCGGGTCTGGCGACCGGGGGATTGGCCTTCATGACTTTGCTGCAGGGGGTTTTCAGCAAGTGATCGCCCTGGGTGTCGAGACCCGCCAGCAACTCGCGCAGGGTAATCAGGCCGAGCATGGTGTCGCCGTCCAGCACCAGCACCGAACTGATGGACTTCTGCACCATCAAGCTGACCGCTGCCGAAACCGGCGCGCCCGGCGCGATCGAGAACAGCATGCTGCCCGACGCCTGCAGGGCCTTGTCCTTCAGAAGTTCAGCAACCGTCATGCTCATGGTTTTTTTGCCTGGTTGACGAGTGTTGCCAGAATAACAAACACGCCGGCGGTTTGTCATGAATCCGGTTGCGGCGCCTGGTGCGGGCGCAGGAGTTTATTTGACGATGCGCAAACCGCCCCGCGGCGGCCCCTTGGGCTTGTCGTCCTGGGCCTGGCCATCATTGCCCGGGGCTTCGCTCGGCGCTGCCTGCGGGAGCCCGGTGCTCATATTAGGTGCGCCCGAGGCCGGCACCGATTGCAGGGTTGGCGCCGATGGCGCTGATGACGGTGTGGCGGCTTCGCCCTCCGGGGCGGCCTCGGCCTCGAAAAACATCCCGCGGCCGGTCTCGCGCGCAAAAATGCTGGCGACGGCGTAAATGGGTACGGCGATTTCACGCGAGACCCCATTGAAGCGGGCCGAAAACTGGATCATGTCGTTGCCGATGGTCAGATTGCGCGTGGCCTGCAGGCTGATCGACAGCACGATCTCGCCGTTCTTGACGTACTCGATGGGCACGCGGGTGTTCTGGTCGACCTTGACGCCGATATAGGGCGTGTAACCCGCATCGGCGCACCATTCGTAAATGGCGCGGATCAGATAGGGCTTGTTGGAAATTTCAGCCATGGTTTCGTTTTAGCGGTTGCGTGGCGTCGGCTATTGCGCGACGCAGGCGACTTAATCTTACGCCCGTCGCGCGGGGCCGTCTGTAGCTGGGTGCTGAACGGCGGCCGCGGGACTGCCAGCGGCCGCTTGTCGCCGGATTACTTGCGCATCGCCTTTTCGGAGGCCGTCATCGAATCGATGAACGCCTGGCGCGAGAACAGGCGTTCCGCATATTTCAGCAGCGGCGCTGCCGCCTTCGGCATCTCGATCTGGTAGTGCTCGAGGCGCCACAGCAGCGGGGCGATGGCCACGTCCAGCATCGAAAATTCGTCGCCCAGCATATGTTTCTGCTTGACGAAGATCGGCGCCAGCTGGATCAGGTTTTCGCGGATGTACAGGCGCGCCTTCTCGTGCTGGTTGGGCTTACCGCGCTCGATCACGTCGACATGGTTGAAAATCTCGTTTTCCATGCGGAACAGGATCAGGCGGGCGCGGGCCCGCATCACCGGGTCGGCGGGCATCAGCTGCGGATGCGGAAAGCGCTCGTCGATGTATTCGTTGATGATGTTCGATTCGTACAGAATCAGATCGCGTTCGACCAGCACCGGGGTGCGGTTATAGGGGTTCATCACCGCCAGATCTTCGGGCTTGTTCATCAAGTCCACGTCGAGGATCTGGAAATCCATGCCTTTTTCGTAAAGGACGATGCGGCAGCGGTGGCTGAAGGGACAGGTGGTTCCGGAATAGAGCGTCATCATGATCGTTCACCAACTTTCTTTTTCTGAGAATGCGTAAAACCGTAAAACTTAGAAGCGCGAAGCCGCGCGATATGCGCGGCTTTTGCGAACTGCGGATAGTTGGCTAGGGCCGCGCCGACTATTTGACGTCTTTCCAGTACTCGTGCTTCAGCCACAGGGCGGCAAAAAACGCGAGGACCAGGAACAGCAGGACCAGCACACCCAGTTGCGTGCGCTGCGGGCGGGCGGGCTCGCCCATGAAGGTCAGGTAGTTGACCAGGTCGCGCACGAACAGATCGTATTCCTGGGAGTTCATGGTGCCCGGGCGGTCAACGGTCAGTTTCATGATCGGCTCGGCGTGGCCGTGAACTTCCTTCTCGCCGACTTTGCTCAGCACCTGCGTGCCCTGCAGATCGTGCAGCACATGCGGCATGGCGACATTCTTGAACGCCAGATTGTTCCAGCCGGTCGGGCTCTTGTCGTCACGGTAGTAGCTGCGCAGATAGGTATACAGCCAGTCCGCGCCGCGCACCCGGGCGACCAGGGTCAGGTCCGGCGGCACCTTGCCAAACCAGTCCTTGGCGTCCTTGGCATCCAGCGCCGACACCATCGTATCGCCAAACTTGTCGGTGGTGAACATCAGGTTCTGCTTGATCTGGTCCTCAGTGAGGCCGATTTGCGTCAAATGGCTGTAACGCATGTAGGCCGCGCTGTGGCAGTTCAGGCAGTAGTTGACGAAATTTCGCGCACCGCGCTGCAGCGAGGCCTGGTCTTTCAGGTTGATCGGCGCGCTGTCGAGATGAACGTCTTCGTCGCCGGAAGCCCATGCGGGCATTCCAAGCATGCTCATCACCAGCAGGGGGGCGGCAATCAGGGTTTTAAGTGGAGTTCTCATCAGAAATTGACCCGTTTCGGTTCCGGTTTCTCTTTGTCGTTTGCGGTGTACCAGGGCATCAGCACGAAGAAGAGGAAATATACCGTGGTCAAAATACGCGCCACGATGGTCGCCACATCCAGGCCGCCAATGATCGGCAGCGCTTTCGGCATTTGTCCCCAGACGGTGGTCGGCACCACGCCCAGATAGCCCAGCACCAGAAAGCTGATGACGAAGGCGGTCAGGAAGTATTTGTAAATCGGGCCGCGATAGCGAATCGACTTGACCTTGCCGCGGTCCAGCCAGGGCAGGGCAAACAGGATCAGGGTCGCCGCACCCATTACCGCCACGCCCGGGAACTGCGAGCTGAACATCGACGGCACGGCGCGCAGCATGGCGTAAAACGGCGTGAAGTACCAGACCGGGGCGATATGCGGCGGCGTGGTCAGCGGGTCGGCCGGAACGAAGTTCGGCGCTTCCAGGAAGTAGCCGCCGACTTCAGGCGCAAAGAAGATGATCGCGGTAAATACCGCCAGGAACACGACCACACCGACCAGATCCTTGACGGTGTAATAGGGATGGAAGGGAATGCCGTCCTTCGGGTGACCGTCGACGTCGAGATCTTTCTTGATTTCCACGCCGTCCGGGTTGTTGGAGCCCACTTCATGCAGGGCCACCAGGTGCGCCGCCACCAGACCCAGCAGGACCAGCGGCAAGGCGATGACGTGGAAGGCAAAGAAACGGTTCAATGTCGCGTCGCCGATGTTGTAGTCGCCGCGAATCCATACCGACAGATCGTCGCCGATGATCGGGATTGCCGAGAACAGGTTGATGATCACCTGCGCGCCCCAGTAGGACATCTGGCCCCAGGGCAGCAGATAACCGAAGAAGGCCTCGCCCATCAGGGAGAGATAGATCAGGCAGCCGAAGATCCACAACAGCTCGCGCGGCTTGCGATACGAGCCGTACATCAGGCCGCGCATCATGTGCAGATAAACCACCAGGAAGAACATCGACGCGCCGGTGGAGTGCATATAGCGGATCAGCCAGCCCCAGTTGACATCGCGCATGATGTACTCGACCGAGGCGAACGCGAATTTGGCGTCCGGCTTGTAGTTCATGGTCAGGAAAATGCCGGTGACGATCTGCATGACCAGTATCAGCAGCGCCAGCGAGCCGAAGTAGTACCAGACGTTGAAATTTTTCGGCGCGTAGTACTCGGACAGATGTTCCTTGTACAGCGTCGTCAGCGGGAAACGATCGTCCACCCAGCCGAGAATTTTTCCGCCGATGCCGCCAGCACGCGTCTGGCCCGGATTCGGAATGCTTGCCATGATCTTTATGCTCCTTTGGAGTCTTGGCCGACCAACAACGTTTTGTCGTTGATGAAGGTGTATTGCGGCACCGCCAGATTGAGGGGGGCGGGCATGCCTTTGAAGACGCGGCCGGCCATGTCGAATTTGGATTGATGACAGGGGCAGAAAAAGCCGCCGGGCCAGTCGGCGCCGAGGTCGGCGGCGCCGACTTCCTTGCGCATGGTCGGCGAGCAGCCCAGATGGGTGCACACGCCTTTCAGCACCAGCCACTCCGGCTTGATCGCCCGTCCGGTGTTTTTGGCGTATTCAGGCTGCTTGGAGGATTCCGACGCGGGATCCGCCAGCAAGGCGTCGTTCTTCGCCAGTTGCGCGACCATTTCCGGCGTGCGGCGAATGACCCAGTGCGGGGCGCCGCGATATTCAAACGTGAGTTGTTGGCCCGGCTCGATGGGGGAGAGATCAACTTGCACGGGGGCGCCGGCCGCGATCGCGCGGGCGGAAGGCTTCATGCTGAGAACGAACGGCACCGCGACAGAACCCGCGCCCACGGCTCCCACGACCGAGGTCGCGATGACGAGGGTACGGCGCTTCTTGGGATCAACTTCATTCAGGACAATAGAGCTCATGATCGATTTTGGTTGAATTGGCGTCGGAACGGCCCGCTTCATTACACGAAACTGGGCCTTGAACACGCGGTGGGACGCGAGAACCTCTCATTTTAGCTGATCCCGACGACAAACTTAAGCCCCCGGAAGCGATTAGCGTCCGATCCCGGCGTAAATCGGCCGGTCAAGTTGTCCACAGACGGGTATCGGGGCGGCACGGACCCGTGTTGACGCGGATCATCCGGCCCAAGTACAGTCTTTGCTCCTCATCAGCGAGCGCAAGCTCTGGGAGCAGCAATGAGTATCGCCTCGGAATTCAAGGAGTTTGCCCTGAAGGGCAATGTCGTCGATCTGGCGGTCGGTGTCATCGTCGGCGCCGCCTTTGGCAAGATTGTCGGTTCGGTGGTCGATGATCTGATCATGCCGCTGGTCGGCAAGCTTCTGAATAACATCAGTTTTATCGATATGTTTATTCCGCTCAAAGAGGTGCCTTCCGGCACCGCCATGACGCTGGAAGCGGTCAAAAAGGCCGGTGTCCCGGTGTTCGCTTATGGCAATTTCATCACCATCCTGCTCAATTTTGCGATCCTGGCCTTCGTCATTTTCATGATGGTCAAGCAGATCAACCGGCTGAAAAAGAATGTGCCTCCGCCGGCATCGACGCCCACTACGGAAGATGTATTGTTGTTGCGTGAAATCCGCGACGCGCTTAAAAAATAGCGGTAGTAAGCGCTCATAATTTGCCCTCCGCTGGGGGATCGCAAAGAGATGCGGGAACGGCGTGCCCGCACGGCGCCCGTTGTTTTTTGCACCCCCCAGCCCCATACTCAAACCCTATCCTTCGGCTCTTAATCTGGAAGTCATGCGTCGTCTTTGGCAGGTTTTTGCGGAATTTGTCACGATTACCCTCGCAATCGTGTTTGTAGTCACCCTGATTCGGCCGGACTGGAATCCCTGGCGCAAGAATGTGGTGGAAATTCGCGAGTCGTCCGCGCCGGGCGGTCTTTTCAATGTCGGTAATGCCGGTTCGCGCCTGACCTATGCCGAGGCCGCGAAAAAAGCGATGGCCTCCGTGGTCAATGTTTCCTCGTCGCGCAATGTGAAACTCCCGCGCGCGCATCCGCGGGTGGCGGATCCCTTGCTGCGCCGGTTTTTCCCGCAGCCCGACGACCAGGGGGACGACGACCCCGAGGAGCAGGCCAGCCTCGGCTCGGGCGTGATTGTCAATGCCGATGCCAAGGGCGGGTACATCCTGACCAATGACCATGTCGTGAGCGGCGCCAGCGATATCCAGATTTCCTTTTCGGATGGCCGCGTCGTCGCGGCCAAGGTGGTGGGAACCGACCCGGAATCCGATCTGGCGGTGCTGCGCATCGAGGGCAAGGGTCTGGTGCCGATCACTTTCGGGCAATCCGATAAAGCGCAGGTCGGCGATGTGGTGCTGGCGGTCGGCGATCCCTTCGGCGTCGGCCAGACCGTGACGGCCGGCATTGTCAGCGCGCTGGGCCGCAATCGCCTCGGCGTCAATCGCTATGAAAATTTCATTCAGACCGATGCGGCCATCAATCCCGGCAACTCCGGGGGAGCGCTGGTCGATGTCAACGGCAATCTGATCGGCATCAACAGCGTCATCTATTCGCAAAGCGGCGGCTCACTGGGCATCGGCTTCGCCATCCCGGTATCGATGGCCAAGGGTGTGATGGAGCAGATCATCGCCGAGGGCGCGGTGACGCGCGGTTTCGCCGGCATTTCGCCGCAGGATGTCACCCCCGAACTCGCCGAATCGCTGAAACTGGCCACCGCCAGCGGCGCCCTGGTGGCCGGCGTCAGCCGCGGCGGGCCCGCCGACAAGGCGGGGCTCAAGACCGGGGACGTCATCACCGCGATCGACGGCAAATCCATTCAGGACAGCGTCGCCGCGATGGCGGTGATCGCGGCGCTGAAGCCAGGTGCAGACGCCAAGTTCAGCATTACCCGCAATGAAAAGAAGTTGACTGTCGCAGTCAATATCGGCAAGCGCCCCAAACCGCCGCGCGGGCAATAGCGGAATCGTTTCCACCCGAAACGGCAGCGAGACTAACTCGCTGCCGTTTCTGTTTCGGCGGGCTTGGACTTCACAAAGAAGCGCGCGAAGATGATGCCCAGTTCGTAGAGGACGCACAGGGGGATGGCCAGCGCCAGTTGGGAGGCTACGTCGGGCGGCGTGACGACGGCCGCGACAATGAAGGCGCCGACGATGACATAACGGCGCACCTCGCGCAGCGTTTCCAGGCTGACGAGTTCGGTGGCAACCAGCACCACCACCACCACGGGGGTTTCAAAGGCCACGCCGAACGCGAGAAACATGCCGACGACGAAATTGAAATAGTTCTCGATGTCCGGCGCAACGGTGATGCTGGCCGGCGCCAGCTTGGCGATGCCGGCAAAAACAAACTTGAACACGATGAAGTAGCAGAACGCCATGCCGGCGTAAAACAGCACAGTGCTGGTGGCGATAAGCGGAACGACAAAGCGTTTTTCATGCTGGTACAGGCCGGGCGCGATAAATGCCCAGGCCTGGTAAAGAATGAAGGGCAATACGATCAGGAAAGCAACCAGCAAGGCGGTCTTCAGCGGGATGAAGGCCGGGGAAACGATACCGGTGGCGATCATCTTCGACCCTTGCGGTAGCGACTTCATCATCGGACCGGCAAGCAGGTCGTAGAGTTCGGGCGCGTAAAAGGCCAAGGGCACCAGCACAATGACGAGCGCCATGGCGCTGCGCACCAGCCGCGTCCGCAGCTCGATAAGATGCGAGACAAAAGTGTCCTGCACGCCCTCGGATGCGGAATCGCTCATTGCGGCTGTTGCTGTCCGGCGCTGCCGACGGGCTTGCGAACCGGCTCGATACCGAAATCGAACATGCCCTGCCCGACCTCGGTCGTCGTACTGGCCGGGGCGGCGGCAACTTTGCCGGCAGGCGGCGGCGCGATCGCCGCGGCGGTGCCGGCTACCGGTTCGGCATGATCGATTGCCGCGGCAGGCGACGCTGTCGCGGTAGCCGCTGGTGGCGTTGCCAATGCGTTCTCGGCATCGACCTGCAGGGCCTTGGCCTCAGTTTCCAACGACTTGGCCTCGCTTTCCAGCGAGTTCGCGTGCTGCTGTATGGATTGTTCGAAGGAGCGCGCGGCGTCCTGCACATCCTGCTTCAGTTTGGACAGCTCGGAGGCTTCCATTTCGCGCGAAATGTCGGCCTTGACCGTGTTCACATAGCGCTGCAGGCGGCCGAACAGATGGCCGGCGGTGCGCGCCACTTTGGGCAGCCGCTCGGGGCCGAGCACCACCAGGGCGACGGCGCCGATCACGGCGAGTTCGGTAAAGCTGATATCTAGCATGGCGACTGCGTCAGAATCGAACGGGGGGCGGGCACAAACAAGCAACCGGCGAGCCGGCGGCGATGTTGCCCGTCGGGATATTTCTCGATGCCCTAAGACTTCTGTTTGTCCTTGACCTCGCCGTCGATGGTCGCGCCGGTCTTGTCAGCGGCGAGCTGCTCGGGCTTCTTGTCGCCTTCACCCTCGCCCTTCATGCCTTCCTTGAAACCCTTGACCGCGCCGCCCAGGTCGCTGCCGATGTTTTTCAGCTTTTTGGTGCCGAATACCAGCAACACGATGACCAACACGATAAGCCAATGCCAGATGCTGAAGCTGCCCATAACCATCTCCTGTTAAAAATGAGGTGCGACGTCAAGCGGTGTGTTCACGCCCATCGCACCGGCCGGTATGCAAACACGCTGCCGGCAACCGGTTCCGGACGGTGGGCAGCGCGTAGGATGCGCCGGGCCAGCCTGGATACCGACGCAAACGGTGTTGGCGGCTAATCCGCCCCCGACAGGACCCGCAACGGGGCGCCACCGGGGCGGTTGCCGAACACATGGATATGCAAATGATACACGTCTTGCCCGCCCAATTTGCCAGTATTGATGGCGGTACGGAATCCATCACCCAAGCCCTGCTCCTTTGCCAGGACCGGCACCAGGGCCAGCATTTTCCCCAACAGCGTGGTGTCCTCAGGGGACACATGCGCCAGGGTGGGGATGAATTTTTTCGGGATGATGAGGAAATGCACTTCGGCCATCGGCTTGATGTCGTGAAACGCCAGGAAGTCATCGTCCTCGTAAACCTTCTTGCAGGGAATTTCACCGCGCAGGATTTTGCCGAAGATGGTGTTGTTATTGTCGTTGTGATTGCTCATGGATTCTTCCGTGCGTTTTTTTCCTCGATGCCCGATGTGCCTTCGCGGCGCTCCAGCTCGGCGACAACATCCGCCAGCGGGATATTTTGCTGAGCAAGCATCACCAGGGTGTGAAACAGCAGATCGGCGGTCTCGTAGACGATCGCTTCGCGCGCGCCCGACTTGGCGGCGATGATGGTTTCGGTCGCTTCCTCGCCGATTTTTTTCAGGATGGCGTCCAGCCCTTTGGCATTGAGCCTGGCGACATAGGAGGATTCCGGCGAGGCGGATTTCCGGGCGGCGATGGTCGCTTCCAGGCGCCGCAGGCTGTCCGTGAGATTCGTGAGCTTGGTGTTCATCAATCGTCAACCTTGAAATTCGCGCTCGAGGTCAGCACCGGCATGGTCACGGTCCAGCTGCCGTCCTCGAGCAGATTGAAAAAGCAGTTGGCACGACCGGTGTGACAGGCGATACCACCGACTTGTTCCACCTTCAGGAGCAGGGTGTCGCCGTCGCAATCGAGACGCAGTTCGCGCACATGCTGGATATGGCCGGAGGATTCGCCTTTTTTCCACAGCGCCTGGCGCGAGCGCGACCAGTAATGCGCATCGCCGGTGGCGAGCGTCAGCGCCAGCGATTCGCGGCTCATCCAGGCCATCATCAGTACGTCCTTGCTGGTGGCGTCCTGGGCGATGGCGGCCACCAGGCCGTGTTCGTTCCATTTGACGGCATCCAGCCACATCGTTTCGAGCGGATTGGCCATCACATTCTCACTTCGATGCCGCGCGCCGCCATATGCTGCTTGGCGGCCTTGACGGAAAATTCGCCGAAATGAAAAATCGATGCCGCCAGCACCGCATCCGCCTTGCCTTCAATGACGCCGTCAGCGAGATGGTCGAGCGCACCGACGCCGCCCGAGGCGATCACCGGGATGCTGACAGCTTCAGCCACCGCACGCGTCAGTGCCAGGTCGAAACCCGATTTGGTGCCGTCGCGATCCATGCTGGTCAGCAGGATTTCGCCGGCGCCCAGTTCGTTCATTTTTCGCGCCCACTCGACCGCGTCCAGCCCGGTGGCCTTGCGTCCGCCGTGGGTGAACACTTCCCAGCCCAGGCCGTTTTCCCGCCGGCGCGCGTCGATCGCCACCACGATCGCCTGTGAGCCGAATTTGTCGGCCGCGTCTTTTACGAGCTGCGGATTGGTGACGGCCGAGGTGTTGATGCTGATCTTGTCGGCGCCGGCATTGAGCAGGCGCCGCACATCGGCCACTTCGCGCACGCCGCCGCCGACGGTGAGCGGAATGAATACCTGCTCGGCGACGCGTTCGATGATGCCGAGGATCAGGCCGCGCTGGTCGGAACTGGCGGTGATGTCGAGGAAGGTAATTTCATCGGCGCCCTCGTCATTGTATTTTTTGGCGATTTCGACCGGGTCGCCGGCGTCGCGCAGGTTGACGAAATTGACGCCCTTGACCACGCGGCCGGCGTTGACGTCCAGACAGGGGATGATGCGTTTTGCCAGCATGGTGTTCTCGGTAAAGCGGATGCAGGATATACGGCGCGCGAGGTGAATGTCGCCAATGGGCGTGGCCTATTCCTCGGTCGCGTGGGCGATTTCGCAGGCCTTCCGGAAATCGAGCTTGCCCTCGTAAATCGCACGGCCGGTAATGGCGCCCATGATGCCCTCGGATTCCACCGCCATCAGGCGCTTGACGTCGTCGAGGTCATTGAGGCCGCCGCTGGCGATCACCGGAATGGTCAGCGCCTGCGCCAGCTTCACGGTGGCGTCGATGTTCACGCCGGTCAGCATGCCGTCGCGGCCGATGTCGGTGTAGAGCACGGCTTCGACGCCGTAATCCTGGAAGCGCATCGCCAGATCGACCACATCATGTCCGGTCAGCTTGGACCAGCCATCGGTGGCCACTTTGCCGTCCTTGGCGTCGAGGGCGACGATGATATGGCCGGGGAACGCGTCGCAGGCCTCGTGCAGGAAGCCCGACAATTTGACCGCCGCGGTGCCGATCACGATGTAGCTGATGCCGTCATCCAGATAACGCTCGATGGTTTCGAGGTCGCGGATGCCGCCGCCCAGCTGGATGGGAATGTCTGCGCCGACGGCGGTGATGATCTCTTTCACCACGTTTTCGTTGCGCGGCTTGCCGGCGAAGGCGCCGTTGAGATCGACCACGTGCAGCCGCCGCGCGCCCATCTCCAGCCACTTGGCCGCGGTTTCGCCCGCATTGTCGGAAAACACCGTGGCCGATTTCATTTCACCTTGCTGCAGGCGAACGCACTGGCCGTCTTTGATATCGATTGCCGGAATGATCAACATCGTGGTGTGGGATTGGATGGTGGGGAAGAGGGTGGCGCGCGGGGCGCTGGTTTGGCTGAAGTTATGGATTCCAGTGAAGGAAATTCTTATAAAGCGTCAAACCGGCGTGGTGACTTTTTTCGGGATGGAATTGGGTTGCGAAAATATTATCGCGTGCGATGGCGGCCGTAAAGCGCTGGCTATAGTCTGCCACCGCTGTAGTAACTTTGGGGTCAGTAGGTGCACAGAAGTAACTATGCACGAAATAATACCGTTCGCCGGAAGAAATTTCTGCCCATAGCGGATGCGCCGTGGTTTGGATCACTTCATTCCAGCCCATATGCGGCACTTTCAGCGTGCGATCGGCAGGGCGGAAGCGTTCTACCGTGCCGGCAAAAACCCCCAATCCGGGCGTGTCGCCTTCCTCGGAATGCTCGAACAGCATCTGCATGCCGACGCAGACGCCGAAGAAGGGTTTGGCGGCCGCCGCTTCGCGCACCGGCGCCTCGAGTCCGCTGTCGCGCAGGTAGCGCATGCAATCCGGCATCGCGCCTTGCCCGGGAAACACCACGCGGTCCGCGTTGCGCACATCCTGCGGCGCGCTGGAAATCGCGACGCTGAACGGCAGGCCGTGTTCGCGCACCACGAACTCGAAGGCTTTGGCCACCGAGCGCAGATTGCCCATTCCGTAATCGATGACGACGAGTTTTTGCATGGATATTATCGGCAGTGCCTTGATGCGCAGGAACGAAAAGCCCGCGCGCAAAATAACCAAACTCCTTTATTGGCGCGGGTTTTGAGGCAAAAATGCCTGGAGAGCCGCGCCAATACTGGACTTCTGTTTTCCGTTCCTGAAGGCGCCTACAGCGAACCCTTGGTGGAGGGCAGAATGCCCGCCGCCCGTGCGTCGATTTCGCAGGCCATGCGCAGGGCGCGGCCGAAGGCCTTGAACACGGTCTCGGCCTGGTGATGCGAATTGACGCCGCGAATATTGTCGATATGCAGGGTGCAGAGCGCGTGATTGACGAAGCCCTGGAAAAATTCGATGAACAGATCGACGTCGAGATCGCCGACGCGGGCGCGCGTGAAGTTGACGTGATACGACAGTCCTGGCCGGCCGGAGAGGTCGATCACCACTCGCGACAGCGCCTCATCCAGCGGCACATAGGCATGGCCGTAGCGGCGAATGCCGACTTTGTCGCCGACCGCCTTCGCAATCGCCTGGCCGAGGGTGATGCCGATGTCTTCGACGGTGTGATGCGCATCGATATGCAAATCGCCCGCTGCCTTCAGCTCGATATCGATCATGCCGTGGCGCGCGATCTGGTCGATCATGTGATCGAGAAAGGGAATGCCGGAATCAAGCTTCGATTCGCCCTTGCCGTCGAGATTGACGGTGGCGGTGATCTGCGTTTCGCGGGTGTTGCGGGTGATGGTGGCGGTTCTCATTTGCTTCGTTGCGGATCAGGGGGATTCGGTGAGTGCGGCAATCAGCGCGTCGTTTTCCAACGGCGAACCCACGGTCAGGCGCAGGGTATTGGCCATCAGCGCATGCGACTTGCCGGTGTTCTTGACGAGGATTTTACGCGAGAGCAGGGTCTTGAAGGTTTTATCCGCGTCGGGCGCGCGAATCAGTACGAAATTCGCCTCGGACGGAAAGCGCTTGATGCCGGCAATCTTGTCGAGCGCGACATCGAGGCGAGTGCGCTCGGCCCTGAGGATTTCTGCTTGCTGCAGCAGCGCATCGTAGTGCCGCATCGCGAAGGTGGCGGCGGCCTGCGTCAGCACATTGATGTTGTAGGGCAGGCGCAATTTGTCGAATTCTTCCAGCCATGCACGGCGGCCGATCAACATGCCGAGGCGCGCACCGGCCAGGCCCAGCTTGGAGACGGTGCGCATCAACACCGCATTCGGGTACTGCGCAATATCATGCAGGAACGATTCGCGCGAAAACGCGAAGTAGGCTTCGTCGATCACCACTAGGCCGCCGTGTTTTTGGCAGGCTTGGATGATGCGATGAATTGAATTGCGCTCAAACAAATTGCCGGTCGGATTGTTGGGATAGGCGATGAAGGTCAGCGCGGGGCATTTGCTGTCGATGGCGGCGAGCATCGCCTCGGCATCGATCGAGAAATCGGCCTTCAAGGGAACGCCGATGTATTCCAACCCGCAGAAGGTCGCGATCATTTTGAACATCACGAAGGCCGGCTCCACCGACAGCAGCGCAGCGCCCGGCTTGGCGCAGGCCATGGCGATGATCTGGATGATTTCATCCGAGCCATTGCCGAGCAGGATGTCGAGATCCGGCGCAATGTTCATCGCGCCGCGGATCGCGTCTTTCAGTTCATCAGCCGCCGCGCTGGGATAGCGGTTCAGTGCGGCTTTCGACAGCGCCTCGGCCAGTCCGGCGCGCAACGCTTCCGGAAATGAAAACGGATTCTCCATCGCGTCGAGCTTGATCACGCCTGCCGCCGGCTGCACATGGTAGGCCGATAACTGCGCGATCTCGCTGCGAATGATCTTGGGCGCGGTCATCAGTGCATCATTTCAAACGGAAGTCGGCCGATTGCGCATGTGCTTCCAACCCTTCGGCGCGCGCCAGGGTGGCGGCGACCTTGCCCAGGGTTTGCGCGCCGGCCTGCGACACCTTGATGATCGAGGAGCGTTTCTGGAAATCGTAAACGCCCAGCGGCGAGGAGAAGCGCGCGGTGCGCGAAGTCGGCAACACATGGTTCGGCCCGGCGCAGTAATCGCCCAGCGATTCCGAGGAAAAGATACCCATGAAAATCGCCCCGGCATGATGGATTTTCGGCAACAGCGCATCGGGATCGGCCATCGACAACTCGAGATGTTCCGGCGCGATGCGGTTCGAGATGGCGCAGGCCTCCTCGAGATCGCGCACCAGGATCAGCGCGCCGCGATTACCGAGCGAGGCGCGAATGATGTCGGCGCGCGGCATGGTCGCCAGCAGTTTTTCCATGCTGGCGGCGACGCGGGCGATAAAGGCCGCATCCGGGCAGAGCAGAATGGCCTGGGCGATTTCATCATGCTCGGCCTGGCTGAACAGGTCCATCGCCACCCAGTCCGGATCGGTCTTGCCATCGGCGATCACCAGGATTTCCGAGGGGCCGGCCACCATATCGATGCCAACCTGGCCGAATACAAAACGCTTGGCGGCGGCCACATAGGCATTGCCGGGCCCGACGATTTTATCGACCGCGGGAATGGTGGCGGTGCCGAAGGCCAGGGCGCCGACGGCCTGCGCGCCGCCGATGCGGAACACGCGACCCACCCCGGCCAGGGCGGCGGCGGCCAACACCGTTTCATTCGTCACCCCATCCGGTGTCGGCGTGACCATGATCAGCTCCTTCACGCCGGCCACCTTGGCGGCGATGGCATTCATCAATACCGAGGAGGGATAGGCCGCTTTGCCGCCGGGCACATAGAGGCCGGCGCGATCGAGCGGCGTGATCTGCTGACCGAGCACGGTGCCGTCGGCTTCGGTGTATTGCCATGAGGGCTGGATCTGCCGCTGGTGATAACTGCGGATGCGTTCGGCGGCGGTTTCGAGTGCGGCGCGCACAGCGGCGGGCAGGTTGCTGAGCGCCGCCTTCAATGCGAGGGGATCGACTTCGAGCGCGGCGGCCGATGCCGGTGTCCAGCGGTCAAAGCGTTTGGTGCAATCCAGTACTGCCGAATCGCCCTCGGTCTTCACGGTCTCGAGGATGGCGCGCACCAGCATTTCCACCTTGGGGTCCTGCGCCGACTCGAAGGCCAGCAACTGCGCGAGTCCGCCCTCGAAAGTGGCGCTGCGCGAATCGAGTTGTCGGATGTTCAGCATGGCATTGGAAATTGTAGATCTGGCATTGGCGCGGTGTTTGAAGCAAAAATGCCTCGAAATCCGCGCCAGTGCTGGAGTTTCAAATTACGAAATAATGGCGCGCTCGAAAGCCTCAATCATCGGCTGAATCGCCCCGCGCTTCAACTTGAGCGCAGCGCGGTTCACAATCAGGCGGCTGGAGATCGGCAGGATTTCTTCCACCGCGATCAGGTGATTGGCCTTGAGCGTGTTGCCGGTCGAGACCAGATCGACGATGGCATCGGCCAGTCCCGTCAGCGGCGCCAGCTCCATCGAGCCATACAGCTTGATGAGGTTGACGTGCATGCCCTTCTTGGCGAAATGCTCGCGCGCGGTCTGCACGTATTTGGTGGCGACGTTCAGTCTCGCGCCGCGTTTCACCGCCGCGGCATAGTCGAAGTCCTCGCGGGTGGCGACCATCATGCGGCATTTGCCGATGTTCAGATCCAGCGGCGCATACAGCCCCTGGTTGCTGCCGGCCTCATGCTCGAGCAGCACGTCCTTGCCGGCCACGCCCAGATCGGCGGCGCCGTATTGCACATAGGTCGGCACATCGGAGGCGCGCACGATGACCAGTTTCACCTCGGCGCGATTGGTGTCGAGGATCAGCTTGCGCGATTTCTCCGGGTCGTCCTGCGGCACGATGCCGGCGGCGGCCAGCAGGGGCAGGGTCTCGTCGAAAATGCGGCCTTTCGACAGCGCGATGGTGATGCGATTGCCGGTTTCACCCATCATGCGACCCGCTCGATTTGCGCGCCCAGCCCGGTGAGTTTTTTCTCGATGTGATCGTAGCCGCGGTCGAGATGGTAAATGCGGTCGATCACGGTTTCGCCCTCGGCAACCAGCCCGGCGATGACCAGGCAGGCGGAGGCGCGCAGATCGGTCGCCATCACCGTCGCCCCGGCGAGGCGTTCCACGCCGTGCACGATGGCGGTATTGCCCTCGATATCGATCCTGGCGCCCAGCCGCACCAGTTCCTGCACATGCATGAAGCGGTTTTCGAAAATGGTTTCGGTGACCACGCCGGTGCCGCTGGCCACGCAGTTGAGCGCGATCAGCTGCGCCTGCATATCGGTCGGAAAGGCCGGGTAGGGCGCGGTGCGGATATTGATGGCATGCGGCCGTTCGCGGCGCGCCACGATAATTTCGGATTCGGTGGTGCTGATGGCGACACCGGCTTCGCGCAGTTTCTCGATCACCGCGTCCAGCGAATGCGGCTGCGTGGCGGTGAGGCGCACTTCGCCGCCGGCAGCGGCGACGGCGGCGAGGAACGTCCCGGTCTCGATGCGGTCCGGCATCACGCGGTAATCGGCGCCATGCAGCCGCGCAACGCCTTCAATCGTGATCACGTCGGATCCATGACCGCGAATTTGCGCGCCCATCGCGATCAGGCACTCGGCCAGGTCGACCACTTCCGGCTCGCGCGCGGCGTTTTCCAGCACCGTCGCGCCCTCGGCGAGGCAGGCCGCCATCATCAGGTTCTCGGTGCCGGTGACGGTCACCGTGTCCATGAAAATGCGCGCGCCCTTCAATTTTTTCGCGGTGGCGTGGATATAGCCGGCCTCGATGTTGATCGTGGCGCCCATCGCTTCCAGCCCCTTGATATGCAGGTCCACCGGGCGCGCGCCGATCGCGCAACCGCCCGGCAGCGAGACGCGGGCTTCGCCGAAGCGCGCGACCAGCGGACCCAGCACCAGAATCGAGGCGCGCATGGTCTTGACCATATCGTAGGAGGCGACCAGCTCGCTGACCCTGTCGGCCTGCAGGGTGACGGTTTCCCGCGCACCTTCCCCGCCGCGTGTGGCGGCCACGCCCATCTGCCCGAGCAGCTTCAGCATGGTGTCGATATCGTTCAGATGCGGCACATTGCCCAGCACCAGCGGCTCGGCCGTCAACAGCGCGGCCGCGAGGATGGGCAGCGCGGCATTCTTGGCGCCGGAAATGCGGACATCACCGTATAGCGGTGTGCCGCCCCGGATTTTCAGTTTTTGCATGGGGACGGAGTTTTATCGAACGGGATGCGACGACCATTCGGCCGGTGTCAGGGTCTTCATCGACAGCGCATGGATTTCCTCGCGCATGCGTTCGCCCAGCGCGCCGTAGACGATCTGGTGGCGCTGGACGCGCGATTTGCCTTCAAAGGCGCCGCTGACGATGACCGCATTGAAGTGGGCGCCATCGCCATCGACCGCCAGATGTTGGCAGTCGAGCTTGTCGCGAAGATAACCTTCAATTTGCTGGGGCGTGACCACGGAAAGCCTTATTGGCGAAGTTTGTACCCGGATTTTAACAGGGACAGGGTGACCGCCGAAAGGCAAAAGAATGCGCCTGCGGTGACGGCCAGGGACAGCCACACCGAGACATCGCCATGGCCGAAGAAGCCGTAGCGGAAGCCGTCGATCATGTAGAAGAAGGGGTTGAAGTGCGACAGCGCCTGCCAGAAGCCCGGCAGGGAGTGGATCGAATAGAACACGCCGGACAGGAAGGTGAGCGGCATGATAATGAAGTTCTGGAACGTGGCCAACTGGTCGAACTTGTCGGCCCACAGTCCGGCGATGATGCCCAGCACCGCCAGCAGGGCGCTGCCGAGCACGGCGAAAACCAGAACCCAGAGCAGGTTGTAGACCGGCACATGGGCCATCAGCAGGCCGAGCACGAACACGCCGAGGCCTACCGCCATCGCGCGAATGACGGCGGCAATCACATAGGCGCCGAAAAAGTTCCAGTGGCTCAGGGGCGGCAACAGGATGAACAGGATATTGCCGGTGATCTTGGACTGGATCAGCGAGGACGAGGTATTGGCGAAACCGTTTTGCAGCATCGACATCATGGCGAGGCCGGGAATCAGGAACTGCTCGTAGCTGACGCCGGGGAAGGCGGCATTGCTGCCGGCCATCACATGCGCGAAGATCAGCAGGTACAGCAGCGCGGTCAGCACCGGCGCGGCCACCGTCTGGAAAGCGACTTTCCAGAAGCGCAGGACTTCCTTCAGCAGCAGCGTCTTGAAGCCGGTCATTCCCCCGCTCCCTGGTGCATGATCTTGACGAACACTTCTTCCAGCTCGGGTTCGGTGACTTCCATATTGGTGATGGTGGCGCCCGCGGTGCGCAAATGCGCGAGCACCGTTTCGACTTCGCTGTAATCATGGATCGAAAAATGGTGCCAGGCCCCGTCCTGGGAGGCGCGTTGCGGCAGCAGGGCGGCCGGCAGCTCGCAGCCGAGCTTTACCCGCAATACGCGCTCGGAAAAAGCGTTCAGCAGATGTTCGGTGGTGTCCATGGCGACGACGCGGCCCTGCTTCAGCATCGCAATGCGGGTGCACAGCTGCTGCGCCTCTTCCAGGTAATGCGTGGTCAGCAGGACGGTGTGGCCCCGGGCATTCAATTCGCGAATGAAGCTCCACAAGGTCTGGCGCAGCTCCACATCGACGCCCGCGGTCGGTTCATCCAGCACGATCACCGGCGGGCGGTGCACCAGCGCCTGCGCGACCAGTACGCGCCGCTTCATGCCGCCGGACAGCTGACGCATATTCTGGTCGGCCTTGTCGGTGAGCGAGAGTTTGGACAGCAGCTCATCGATCCAGGCGTCGAGTTCGCGCGAACGCGCGATGCCGAAATAGCCCGCCTGGAAGCGCAGCGTTTCGCGGACGGAAAAAAACGGGTCGAACACGATTTCCTGCGGCACGATGCCCAGGGCGCGACGAGACGCCTGGTAATCCTTCGCCACATCATGGCCCATCACGCTGAGCGAGCCGGCGCTGGGGCGGGTCAGGCCGGCGAGAGCCGAAATCAGGGTGGTCTTACCGGCGCCGTTGGGGCCCAGCAGCGCAAAAAATTCGCCCTCTTCCACGCGCAGCGACACCCCGGCCAGCGCCGCGAAAGAGCCATAGCGTTTCTCGACGTCCTGAACGTCGACTGCGATTGTCATGGATGGGTTGGTCCGCTAGCCGGCGGACGCGGTCTTCTGTTTTTGAAGCGGACAATGGATCATATCGTCCACGCCGTACAGCTCGGCAAGCGCCTTGAGGTTGACGGGCAGATGCGCGTATTGCAGCGCCTTGCCCAGGCGCAGCGCCTCGCGGCGCCAATGAAGCAGCAGCGAGACGGCCGAGGAATCAATGTCGGTAACCTCACCGAAATCGATCGCCAGACACGCCGGCAACTGCGGCTGCGAGGCGTAAGCGGCGGTTTCGGCAAGGATGCGCGGCATATTGGCGAGATTCAGTGCGCCGGCAATTTTCAAAGTCTCGCCGATGACGGTGCTTGCAGGGCTGGTATCCACGGATAGGGCCTATTTCCTGGCGGCGTTCTTGCTGTTGCGCTCGCTTAGCGACTTGATCAGGGCATCAATACCTTTTTCCTTGATCTCGGTATTGAACGAACTGCGGTAGTTGGTGACGAGAGACACGCCGTCGATGAGCACGTCATATACTTTCCAGCCGCCGGACGTTTTTTCCATGCTGTAGTCGATCGGGATCGGCTGTCCGCCCGGCTGCACAATCAGGGTCTTGACCACGACTTCCGTATCCGCCGGCGCCATTTTCAGCGCCTTGACGTCGATCGTCTGATTGCGATACTGGGTCAGCGAGGTCGAATAGGTGCGCACCAGCAAGGTTCTGAATTGTTCGGTCAGCGCGGCCTTTTGCGCATCGCTGGCGTCGCGCCAATTGCGACCAACGGCAAGCTGGGTCATGTGCGGAAAGTTGAAATAGGGCAGCACCTTGTCTTCGGCGAGTTTTTCGATTTTTTTCTGGTCGCCCGACTGCAGATCCTTGTCGGACTTGATGGCGGCCAGGATTTCGGTCGTGTTCTTGCGCACCAATTCGTCGGGAGCAACATCCTGGGCGAACGCAGCGGCGCCGAGGAAGGCGGCTGTGGCGGCAATAAGGGACTTCAAAAACAGCTTGCGGGTAAACATGGCGTAATGACTTTCAGTATGAAGGGATGCAACGAAATCGCTTAACGGGGGCGGACTGCATATCGTTTACATCAATTAATGTTAGCAATTACTTCTTTTCCGTGCCTTCTGTCGCCTTGCTGAACATGAATTGGCTGATAAGGCGCTCAAGAACCACGGCCGATTGCGTCAATTTGATCGTATCGCCGTTCGCAAGTTTCTTGTCATCCGCGCCCGCATCGAGACCGATATACACCTCTCCCAGCAGGCCGGAAGTGAGAATCGATGCGCTGGTATCTTTGGGAAAACCGAAGCGATTGTCCATGGTCATGGAGACAATCGCCTGGAATTTCTCGTTATCGAACTTGATATCGGTGACCCGGCCCACCAGGACGCCGGCACTTTTGACCGGTGCCTTGGACTTGAGTCCGCCGATATTTTCGAAATGCGCGGAGACGGTATAGGTCTCGTTGACGTGGTCGGCGCCGAGATTGCCGACGCGCAGGGCCAGAATCAGCAGCGCAGCAAAGCCCAGCAGGATGAAGAGGCCGACCCAGAGGTCGATGGTTTTGCGATCCATAAATGAATTTCCGTTAAAGGTGGGGTGATCAGGCGGCGCGCAACATGAAGGCGGTCAGAACCAGGTCAAGCGCCAGTACGGTCAGCGCCGAGGTCACCACGGTGCGCGTGGTGGCCGCCGAGACGCCTTCGGCGGTGGGCTCTGCATCAAATCCTTCGAAGGTGGCAATGATTGAAATGGCGATGCCGAATACCACCGATTTCACGATGCCGTTGAGAATATCGTAGCGGAAATCGACGGCCGCCTGCATATTGCCCCAGAACACCCCCGAATCAATGCCGACCAAGGCGACCGCCACAATATAGCCGCCGAAAATGCCCGTGGTCGAAAACAGCGCGGCCAGCAGCGGCATCGACACGGTGCCGGCCCAGAAGCGGGGGGCGACCACGCGCGCGACCGGATCCACCGCCATCATATCCATGGCCTTGAGCTGCTCGGTAGCCTTCATCAGACCGATTTCTGCCGTGATGGCCGACCCGGCCCGGCTCGCAAACAGCAGTGCAGCGACGACCGGGCCCAGCTCGCGTACCAGCGATAGCGCGACCAGCACTCCCATGGTTTCTTCAGCGCCATATTTCTGCAATGTTTCAAAGCCTTGCAGGCCCAGCACCATGCCGACAAACAGCCCGGACACCATGATGATCACCAGCGACATCACGCCGGAAAAATAAATTTCGCGCACAGTCAGGCGAAGGCGCCGGAAACTCATTCCGGATTGCAGCAGTACCAGCCAGAAGAAGCGCGCCATCGCACCGCCGCGCCAGACGGTGTTGATGCTGCGCGCGCCTAAGTTTCGGATTGCCTGGAGCATGGTGGTCGTTTATTGAATTTGGAAAATGCGGTTGGCCATCAGGAAGCGGCTTTGGCCGACGCCAGGCCGAGGTCGTCCAGATAGCTCGCCGCGGGATAATGAAACGGCACCGGACCGTCCATTTCGGCGTGGACAAACTGTTTGACGTATGGTTCGGTCGACGCCCGGATTTCGCCCGGGGTTCCTTGACCAACGATACGACCTTCAGAGATGAAATAAAGGTAATCCACGATCTGCAGGGATTCGATCACATCATGCGTGACAATGATCGACGTGCTGCCGAGAGCGTCGTTGAGACGCCGGATCGTCTGTCCTACCACCGCCAGCGAGATGGGGTCCAAGCCTGCGAACGGTTCATCGTACATGATCAGCATGGGATCCAGTGCGACCGCGCGCGCCAGCGCCACGCGCCGCGCCATGCCGCCCGACAGTTCGGAGGGCATCAATTGGGAGGTGCCGCGCAGGCCGACGGTGTTGAGTTTCATCAGCACCAGATCGCGAATCATGTCTTCCGGCAAGTCAGTGTGTTCGCGCAACTGGAAGGCGATATTGTCATACACGTTCATGTCGGTGAACAGGGCGCCGAACTGGAATAGCATGCCCATCTTGCGACGCATGGCATACAGGCCGTCGCGATCCAGCGTCGCCAAATCCTGGTTGTCGATCTTGACCGTTCCCCGGGATGCCTTGAGCTGGCCGCCGATCAAACGCAGCAGGGTGGTTTTGCCGCCGCCGGATCCGCCCATGATGGCGACCACTTTGCCCTTGGGCACCGACAAGCTGATGTCCTGCAGGATGGCGCGCTTGCCATAGGCAAAATCGGCGTTGGCGATTTCAACGAGCGCAGGCGAGGAGGTGGAAGACAAGGAGGGGTCCGTTTTTTGTTTGGATAAGATGTGTCTGAACTTATTCTAGCATCGGTTCGACGCCACATTTTGTCCGCGCCACAGGCTTCCGGCCCAATTGGCTGCCGACACTGGGCAGCGGTCCGCGTTAATTGATCGTGAAAGCTATGAATCGCTGCCGAACTGCCTATAATCGGGACGTAATTTCAAGTCCCCAGTAATCACGTTATAAAAAACCGCTGTCGGATGCAGGATCGAGCGCACTTGCCGTATTTCTAAAGACTGAACGAGTGGCCTCCCAACCCCAATTGCTGATTGTTGACGACGATCCCCTGATCGGGGAGAGTCTGTCGTTCGTGCTCGAAGCGGATTTTGACGTGCGTGTTTGCGAATCCCGGCTGGAAGCGATGACGTTGTTGAAGGGCGGTGCGTTTGCGCCTGTTCTGGCGCTCATCGATCTGGGCCTGCCGCCGATGCCGGATACGCCCATCGAAGGTTTCAAACTGGTCGGTGACCTGCTGGCGTTTTCGCCTGACATACGTATCCTGGTGCTGTCCGGGCAGAATGAACAATCCAATGCTCGCCGCGCCCGCGCCCTCGGGGCGCTGGATCTGGTTCCCAAGCCTTGCGAGCCCTCGCACCTCAAGCGCCTGCTGCTGTCCGCCCTCAGGGGTCGCGATGCCGACCCTGGCGGCTTCACTGTCGATGCGGCCCATGGCATCATCGGCGACAGTCCGCCGATGCGCAACCTGAAAAGCCAGATCGACCTTTATGCCTCATCCGCCTTTCCGGCGCTGATCGAGGGCGAGTCGGGCAGCGGCAAGGAGCGGGTCGCCGCCGCGCTTCATTACCTGAGCCGCCGCGCGAATCTGCCGTTCCTGGCCCTGAACTGCGCGGCAATCTCGGCCAATCTGGTCGAACCCACGTTGTTTGGTTATGCGAAGGGCGCATTTACCGGCGCAGTCGGCGCCAAGTCGGGCTATTTTGAAGATGCGGGCGAAGGTACCCTCTTTCTTGACGAAATCGGTGAGCTTCCGCTCGAATTGCAACCCAAGCTGTTGCGCGTCCTCGAGAACGGCGAATTCCAGCGGGTCGGCGAAACACAAGCGCGGCAGTCGCATGCGCGCATCATCGCGGCCACCAACCGCGACCTGAAGGCCGAAGTCAAGGCCGGGCGGTTCCGCGGCGACCTCTATCACCGGCTGTCGGTATTTTCGATTCTGGTGCCGCCGTTACGCGACCTCGGCGAGGATAAACTGAAGCTGCTGGAACATTACCGTGTCCATTACGCTGCCAAATATGCGTCCGGTCATGGTGGTGCGTCGGCCGCGCCGTCATTTACGCTGTCCGCGGATGCGCGCGACGACTGGCTTGCCTATCGATTCCCGGGCAATGTGCGCGAACTCAAAAACATCGTCATTCGCCTGACCGCGAAACACGCTGGATACCAGGTCAGCAAGAGCGAGTTGCAGGCCGAGTTTGAGACTTCCGAAGAAAAACGGCCCGCCAATGGCGACAGCAATGGACGTGCCGGCGATCCGCGCGCGGAAATCGAGAAGAGCATTGCCTTCAGCCTGGACGCAAAATTGAAAGAGGTGGAACTGCAATATATCGACGCGGCCCTGGCGCTATGCCAGGGCAATATGTCGCAGGCGGCGCGCAT
Source organism: Usitatibacteraceae bacterium (assembly GCA_036394575.1). Classification (GTDB taxonomy): domain Bacteria; phylum Pseudomonadota; class Gammaproteobacteria; order Burkholderiales; family Usitatibacteraceae; genus UKL13-2. The sequence goes on from DASWEY010000059.1 coordinate 27,239, forward strand.
GCTGGGGGTGTCCAGGTCGACGCTTTACAGCCGCCTCGAGGCGCTGCGCCCCGACATGAAGAAGGCGGAGTGAGGCCGGTGCTAAACTCATTGCGTCGGACAAGCAGCCATTTAATTCACGGATACCCCGAGATATTCAAGGCCCTGACATCATGACGATGTATCTGGAACACTTCGGCCTGACCGAGGCGCCATTCAAAATCACGCCGCATACCGAGTTTTTCTTTGCGGGCGCAAATCGCGGTGAAACCCTGGAGGCATTGATTTATGCCATCACCAGCGGCGAAGGCATGGTCAAGGTTACCGGTGAGGTCGGCGCCGGCAAGACCATGTTGTGCCGGGTGCTGATGGAGCGCTTGCCGGATACGGTTGAAACGATTTACCTGGCGGTGCCTTCACTGTCGCGCGATGAAATGCTCACCGTGATTGCGGGGGATCTGGGCATCGATATCCAGGGCGGAAATACCACAAAGCTGATCCGCGCCCTGCAGGAGCGCCTGATCGAGATCCATGCGCAGGGCAAACAGGTCGTGGCCCTCATCGACGAGGCGCATGCCATGCCGCTGGAGACGCTTGAGGAGATCCGGCTGCTGTCCAATCTCGAGACCAGTCATGACAAACTGATGCAGATCGTCCTCTTCGGACAGCCGGAACTCGACCAGCATCTGACCTTGCCGCATATGCGCCAGTTGAAGGAGCGGATCACCCACAGTTTCAATCTGCTGCCTCTGCCGGCGCGCGATATCAGGGACTATCTCGATTTTCGCCTGCGCGCGGCCGGCTACAAGGGGCCCGATCTGTTCAGTACCGAGGTCCTGAAACTGATCGCGGAGGCGTCCGAAGGGCTGACCCGGCGTATCAATATTTATGCCGACAAAACCTTGCTCGCGGCCTATGCGTCCGGTACGCACACGATTACGCCGAACCATGTGCGTGCCGCCATCAGCGATACGCAAATCGTGCTGCCGCCCAGCTCGAATCCGCGCCGGCATGTGTGGTTGGCCGCAAGCGGCGGATTGCTGCTTGGCGTCTTGATCGGATTTGCCGCCGTGCGGCTTACGGTGGTGGCGCCGGTGGTTGCATCGGCGTCATCCAAACCCGCCGTGTCGCCGACGGTCGTCGGCTTGATTGCCGCCTCCACCGGCCGCGCAGGCGAAGCGTCCGCAGCTGAGGGGCGTACAGTCGGCGAGACGCCAATACTGAAACCTGATTCGTCGAGTGCCGCGGCACCAGCAGCGCCGCCGTCCGCGATTGCGTTACCGGGTGTTGTGATGACAGCCCTGCCCGCAATGGCCGCTACGCCTGTCGTTGCCGCAGGCAAGGATTGGCTGGATACGCGCATGGCTGCCGATCTCATCCGTCTGCGCGCCATGCCGGCCGGGCAATACGCCATTCAGTTGCTGACCGCGGATCCGCGCGAAAAGACGGCGATTGAAAATTTTCTGCGCACTGCGAGCCGCGAACTCAACCCGGATCGCATCATGATCTACCCCGCCGGTACGATGGACAACCCGCGTTTGAGCGTGCTTTATGGCAGCTACACGGAGCGCGCCGATGCGAACTCGGAGATTTCCCGGCTGCCATCGCGCTTGAGCATGTTTAGTCCATATGCGCGCTCCATCCAGGCGATTCGCAACGACGTTCGCGCAGGGTTCTAGGCGCACGTTATTGCACCGTATCTGGCGGCAAGCGGGAACGGCTTTTACCGCTTCCTAAAGTAAATTTCCGAAATGGAATTCAAGCCATTGCTTTTGTTGGCTAATCGCCTTATAAAGAGCTTTGGGGTATCTATCCGGGACGGATAAGGTGGACTCTTTCAACCGCGGTGCATATGCATAAAAAACAAGCGGCTCCATATAGCATTCGATTGCCTTCCTTCCTGCGCCTCGGGTATATCGCGCCGGCTCATGCAATAGCGATGGATGCGCGCAACCATTATTTGCCTGAAAAAGCCATGACCATGCCGCGGGCCGCGCTGGCGCTGGCGATTTGCGCGGGCATGGTTGCTTGCGGGACGCAGCCCGTGGCGCGAATCGATGGACATCTGGCCAACGAGGCCCGCGACCCGGCGAAAGCCGCCGCCAGTGCTCCGCCGCCAGTAAGCCAGGTGCCCTTGCCGCCCCCACCGCAGCCGCGCATCGAAGAGGTCAAATATTCGATCACGGTCAAGGATGTGCCGGTGCAGGAATTGCTGTTCGCCATCAGCCGCGATACCAAGGTCAACATCGATGTGCATGGCGGCATCGAAGGCCGTGTCACCCTGAATGCGATCGACCAGACGCTCAAGCAGATTCTTACCCGCGTCGCCAAGCAGGTGGATATGCGTTTTGAGGTGGACGGCCCCAACATCGTCGTGATGCCGGATTCTCCATATCTGAAGATTTACCGCGTCGATTACGTCAATATGCAACGCGATTCGACCGGGTCGATCGGTATCCAGACGCAGGTCGTGGGGCCGGCGGGCACCGGCACAACGGGCGCTGCGGGTGGTGGCTCCGGCCAGAACAGTACGCAGTTGCGTATCGACAATTCATCGAAGAACCGCTTCTGGGATAACCTTGAAAAGAACATCAAGGATCTTCTTCGCGAGACCGACAAGCAATTGCCGGAGGGAAGCTCGGAGACTTTCGTACAGGCACGCGGCGCGCAACAGACCGCGACGACGCAGGCTCAGCAGCGCGCGCAGCAGAGGCGCACGGCAACCGGCGCCATTACCACGCAAACGACCGGCCCCGGCGTCACCCAGGGCGAGTCGCTCAACGAATCGGTCGAGCAACGCCTTACCTTTCGCGAGGCCTCTTCGGTCATCATCAACCCCGAGACCGGTACGGTGTCGGTTCGCGCAACTTCGCGCCAGCACGAGAAAATTGCCGAATTCGTTACCCAGGTTTCGGGCGCTGCGGTGCGCCAGGTGCTGATTGAAGCCACCGTCGTCGAGGTCACCTTGAATGACGATTATCAGTCTGGAGTCGACTGGGCGGCGCTGGGCGCGGCCGCGGGCGCCGAGGGAATAGGTTTCACACAAAGCTTTCTGGCGCAGAACCTGGCGGCAGCCCCGTTTTTCAATATCAAATACCTGAACTCAAACGGCCCGGGCGGCAAACCGATTTCCAGCAATATCAAGCTGCTGGAATCCTTTGGCAGCACCAAAGTGCTGTCCAGCCCGCGTATCACCACTCTCAACAACCAGACGGCGGTGATGAAGGTGGTCGAGAACAAGGTGTATTTCACGGTCAAGGCTGAAGTCAGCGCGTTAACCAACGGCACAACTACAACCCCACTGATTTCCTATACCTCGACACCGAATGTGGTGCCGGAAGGTTTCGTGATGAATGTGACGCCGCAAATCAGTGAAGGCGACATCATCACGCTGAATGTGCGCCCCAGCATTACGCGCATCGTCAGCTTTGTTCAGGATCCCAATCCCGACCTGGCCAAGGCCGGAGTCACCAACAATGTGCCGCAGATACAGACGCGCGAATTTGAAACCGTGTTGCGCGTTCCCAGTGGACAAACGGCGGTGCTGGGCGGCCTGATGCAGGACAGCTTTTCGGCGAGCCGGGACGGCCTGCCCATCGTTTCGCGCTGGAAAATTTTCGGTGATGCTTTCAGTTACCGGAACGACTCGGGCAAGAAGACCGAACTGGTCATCTTCCTGCGTCCTATCGTGATCAAGGACGCCAGCGTCGAAACCGATTTTGCGGCCTATCGGCGTTTGCTGCCGGATAAACAGTTCTTCAAGGAGGCCGAGCCGGTCGTGCCGGGCCTGTACCCGAAAATCGATGCCCCCGCGTCGACGAGGCCGGCCCCGTGAGCCTGCTGCTGGATGCGCTCAGGCGCGCGGAAGAGGCGAAGCGCGCCAAGGGACAGGAGGGGCAGCCGAGTGGTAGTGCGAGTACGCCCAGGACCGATGCGCCCTTGGCATTTGAGGAGCTCTCTCTTGAAGATTACGGGGGGAGTCAGGCCGCCGCGTTGCCGCCCCAACCGATGGCGCCCAAAAAGCCGGTGCCGGATTTCACCAAGGATGTATCGCCCGCCCAGGCCGTTGCAGCGAGGACGTCGCCGCAGGCCCGGCCAGATGCGGCAGTCGCGTCGCCAACCACGCGACTGGTACGCCAGGATTTTTCCCTGCGTACCGACAGTCCGGCTGATGAGGTCGCGCAACGCGAAGTTGCCAAGAGCATGTTTGCGGCAAAGCAGGGAACGCAGAACGCGGATCGCTCGACGCGCGGCAAATGGCTATTGCCCCTGATTGCATTTCTGGTGGTGGGGCTGGGCGGTGCGGGCTGGTATGTGTGGAACGAAGTGACGCGTCTGTCCCGCGGTGCCTCGCCGACCCAACCGGTGCGTCCCCTGTCTATACAGACTGCGCCGCTGCCACCCACATCGCAAGGTGTCGGCCAGGTCGGCGGCAAGGTACCGGAACCCGATGTTGCGAAGCCGATCGCGCAGGCGCTCCCGCCACTGTTGCCGCCGCCCGCCAGGGAAGCGCCGCTGCCAAGGGTGGCCTTTGCCCGCCCGGGCGTCCATTCGGAACGCGCCTTCAGTGAACGCGAACTGCTGGCAAGAAGTTTGAAGGATGCAAGCAGCCATGCGCCGAAAGAGGCGCCGATCAGCCTCAGACTGTCGCAGAACATTGATGCGCCCCGTATCAACCCCGATGTGCTGGTGGCTTATACCGCCCTGACCAGGGGCGATTACCTGCAGGCCAGGCAGCGCTATGAGCAGGCGCTTCAGACGGAGCCGCTTAACCTGGATGCCCACCTCGGACTCGCCGCCGCCGCCGCGCGCATGGGCGAGAATGCGCTCGCGGCGCGGCATTATCGTCGTGCGCTTGAACTCGATCCGCGCAACGGCGCCGCGTTAGCGGGGATACTCGCGGTAAGCGCTACGGTCAACCCGCAGGCCATGGAAACCGAATTGAAGACCCTCATCGCCAAAGATCCGGATTCCGCCGCCCTGCAATTTTCCCTGGGCAATCTGTACGCCGGGGACAGGCGCTGGAGCGAGGCGCAGCAGGCCTATTTCGAGGCTTATCGCCTTGAGTCGGGAAACGCCGATTATCGGTACAACCTGGCGGTGGCGCTCGACCATCTGCAACAGGGCAAACTGGCGCTCGATTACTATCAGAAAGCGCTTGTGCAGGCCGCCAGGAGCGGTGCCCAGTTCGATGCCGCTGCCGTACAACGCCGGATTGTTGAACTCAAGACACCTTGACTGACGTGCTGCGCCAAACGAAAGGACACTGCCTGTGGCCGTCAGATGGCCCTCCGGCACGCCTTGGTACAATCTTCGATGAATTTGCTCCTTGTTCCTAACTCTGCGAGTGCGGCACCCATGAATCAGATGAACGCGCCGGTTTCGCAACTCCCGCTCGGGCAGTCATTGCTTGCGCGCGGCGTCATATCGCAGGACCAGTTGAACATCGCGCTTGTCGAGCAGCGCAAATTCAAATCACCTCTGGGCAAGATCCTGGTGCAGTTGGGGTTTGTCACCGAGGCCACGATCCGCGACACCCTGTCCGAGAGTCTCGGCCAGGTTGCCATCGATCTCTCCAACACCATCATCGACCACAACGCACTGGCGCTGGTGCCGAAGGATATTGCGCGCCGTTATCAGGTGTTGCCGGTCGATTACGACAAACAGTCCAAGAAGTTGTTGCTGGCGGTTGCCGATCCCTCGAATGTGGTGGCGCTCGATCAGATCCGGGCACTGATCAAGGACGATGTACGCATTGAGCAGGTGCTGGCGCGCGAATCCGATATCTCGATCGGGATCGAGCAACACTACGGCTTCGAGTTGTCGATCGACGGGATCCTGAACGAAATAGAGACGGGCGAGATCGACTACCAGAGCATGACCACCGATTTCGAGGAATACAGCCAGCCGGTGGTGCGCCTGGTCGATGCCCTGCTCAACGACGGTGTAAAACGCAATGCTTCCGATATCCATTTCGAGCCCGAACAGGGTTTTTTGCGCATCCGCTATCGCATCGACGGGGTGCTGCGGCAGATCCGCTCACTGCACAAGAATTACTGGAGCGCAATGGTGGTGCGGCTCAAGGTGATGAGCGGGATGAACATTGCGGAGACGCGCGCGCCGCAGGATGGGCGCATTTCCCTGTCGCTGTCCGGGCGCTCCATCGATTTCCGCGTGTCTGCACAGCCGACCACACATGGCGAGAACATCGTGCTGCGCATCCTGGATCGGCAAAAGGGCATCGTGCCGCTGGAAGATCTGAGTCTGCAGGAAGAAGAGCTGAAAATGCTGCGGCTGATGATGGCGCGTCCCGAGGGCATCATCCTGGTGACGGGGCCGACCGGCTCGGGCAAGACCACTACCCTGTATTCGATCCTGAGCCATATCAATACCGAGGGCGTCAATATCATGACGCTGGAAGATCCGGTCGAGTATCCGATGGCGATGATCCGGCAAACCTCGGTGAACGAAACCGCCAAACTCGACTTCGCCAGCGGCATTCGCTCGATGATGCGCCAGGATCCGGACATCATCCTGGTGGGCGAAATTCGCGATCAGGAAACCGCCGAGATGGCGTTTCGCGCCGCGATGACCGGACACCAGGTGTATTCGACCCTGCATACCAATTCGGCGATCGGCGCCATTTCAAGGCTGCAGGATCTGGGAGTGCTGCCGGACATCATGTCCGGCAACATCATTGGCGTGGTTGCCCAACGGCTGGTGCGGCGCCTGTGTCCGCATTGCAAGGAAGCGCACCGGCCCGAGGACAGCATGACGCGGCGTATTCTGGGCGTCGATGAAACCTGGCAGGGCGAGATTTTCCGTTCACGCGGCTGCGAACAGTGCGATAACACCGGATACCGTGGGCGTCTTGCGATCATGGAACTGTTCAAGATGGATCAGGACATCGATGAATTGATCGCACGTCGCGCGACCGGCCGCGAGATTCGCGAAGCCGCGCGCAAAACCGGCTACCGCACACTTGCCGAGGACGCAATCTCGCGGGTGCTGGCCGGACAGACGGATATCGAGGAAATCTCGCGCATTGTCGATCTGACCGACCGTGTGACGTAGGAATCGACACAGACCATGGCTTCGTTCGCATACCGCGCCATTGATACAGAGGGGGATATCCAGACCGGCAACATCGACGCCATGAATGGTGTCGACCTTGAGCTGCGTCTGCGGCGCGTAGGGCTGGACCTCATCACCTTTGAGTCGGTCAAGAAATCGGCCATGATGGGCGCCAAGCGCATCACGCGCAAGGAGCTGATTACATTCTGCTTCCATATGGATCAACTGATGCGCGCCGGTGTGCCGATCATCGATGCGCTTACCGACCTGCGCGACAGCGTGGAAAACCCCAGCTTCAAACAGATTGTCGGCGGCCTGCTGGAGGACATCGAGGGTGGGCTGACATTGTCAGCCGCCATGGTCAGTCACCCGCAGGCGTTCGATACCGTGTTCGTTGCACTGATTCGCACCGGTGAACAGACCGGCCAGCTGCCGGAAGTTTTGACGAAGCTGACCGAAAACCTGAAATGGCAGGATGAACTTTCTTCCCAAGTCAAAAAGGCCATGATGTATCCGGCCTTCGCCGGCACGGTCATTCTGGGGGTGGTATTCGCGCTGATGATATTCCTGGTGCCGCAGCTTGCCGTCACCATGAAGGCGTTGACTCCCAATCCGCCGCCGCAAACCATGGCCCTGATTGCCGTATCGGCCTGGATGAAACAGTTCTGGTACCTGGTGGTGGGTTTGCCGATCATCAGCGTCGTCACGCTTCTGGTCCTTGCCAAAACCAGCGAGGAAGTCCGCTATCGTATCGATGCCGCTGCATTGAAGTTGCCGATCATGGGACCGCTGCTCAACAAGATTATTCTCGCGCGGTTTTCCACTTATTTCGCGCTGATGTACCAATCTGGCCTGGGGGTGCTCGATTGCATCCAGATATCGGAAAAAATCGTCGGCAATCGCGTCATCGAGCAGGGCCTGCAACGCGTGGGCCGCGAAATCAACGAAGGCTCCGGCATTACCCAGGCGTTTCTGAATGTGCACCTGTTCCCGCCCCTGGTGGTGCGCATGCTGAAGGTGGGCGAGTCGACCGGCGGACTCGATACGGCCCTGCTGAACGTGAGCTATTTCTACAATCGCGAGGTCAAGGAAACCATGGGCAAGCTGCAGGAGCTGATTCAGCCGGTGTTGACGGTCGTTCTGGGCGGAATCCTGATCCTGATCCTGGTTACCATTTTCAGCCCGATGTATGACGTGATTTCCAAGATCAAGTACTAATCGTCATGGCCAAACATTTTCTTTATCTCACCAACGACAAACTGGTGGCGCTGCTGTGGAAATCGGGATCCATCGTCGGCCGCGACATATTTTTGGCCAATGATGCGGAATCGGCATCGTTCATCGAGTACCTCGGTCGGCATCGCGAGGTGCCGACTTTCCTCATCGTCGATCTGATCGAGGAGGATTTCCGTCTCGATACCATTCCCCATCTTCGCGGCGGCGATTCCGAGGCCGTGCTGAGCCGCAAGCTTGCGCAGCTTTACCGCGCCACAACGTTTCGCCACGCCATCATCCAGGGGCGGGAAGAAGAGGGACGTCGCGACGACAAAGTTCTATATCACGCCATTACCAATCCGGACCTGCTGCTGCCCTGGCTCGCCATTCTGGAACGCGCCCAGGTTCCGCTGGAGGGAATCTATTCTTCCCCGGTGCTGTCGGGCCTGCTGGCGAAGGAACTGGAAATCTTCGCCGCGCATACGCTGCTGGTGACCATCGTCCCGGACTTCGGCTTGCGCCAGACTTATTTCCAGAACCGGCAAATAAAATTCAGCCGGCTGACGCAGATTCTGTACGACGAGAGTAAATCGGTTGGAACGCTGATCGCGGCGGAAATCAGCCGTACCTGGCAGTACCTGGACAGCCTGCGGTTTTTTACCGGCGGCGACAGCCTGGAAGTATGCATGCTCGTCCATGAACGCGACCGACCGATGATCGCCGAGGCTACGCGCAGCTTCCCGCTGCTGAAATTCCGCTTTCTCGACATCAACGAGGTTGCTGCCAAAATCAAGCTCAAGCCGGCGCCAACCTCGTCGCACGCCGAGGAGGTGTTTGCGCATCTGTATGCGCAGGGTGGCCCGGAAAATCATTTTGCCGAGCCGGCTTCACGACGCTTCGGCACATTTCGCCGGGCACGCATCGGCCTGTATGCGTTTACGGCAATGACCCTAACTGCCGGCGCGGCGGGCGCCGGCTTCAATCTTTACCAGGCGGCGCAGATTTCCAGTGAGATCGAGCAGCAGGCGCGGACAACGAGTGGCATGCAGAAGGAATATCAGGCCATTTCGACTGAAATGCGCACTCAGACCGCAGCCTCGGATACCGTGCGCGACGCCAGTATTTTCTATGGCAACCAGATTCGGCCCGCACCGGCGGCTCCCGTGGCATTTCTGCGCGAATTCGGCGATGTCCTGGCCGATTTCCCGGATGTGCAATTGATCCAGATCGCATGGCAGGCGTCGCACGATTCGAATGCGACACCGACAATCGCACGCACGGCTCAGCAAGGCACGCTTGCCGTACGATCGCAGGTAAAGGCTGGCGCCCCTGGTGCAGGGGCATCTGGTGGGACCGCGGCACAGGCGACAGGCGATGCCAATCCGCCGTTGCCGGGAAACAAATTTCAGGTGGTTGTCGTCGAGGCGGCCATCAAGCCGTTCGCGGGGGACTTTCGCAAGGCGAATGCAGATATCAATAACTTCATCGAAGCGATTAATCGGCGCCCCGGCCTGAAGGCGGGCGTCGTCTCGATGCCGCTGGATACCCAGACCAACACCACGATCCAAGGGGCGGTCGATGACAAGCAAACAACTGTCAACGAAGCCAGATTCATGATCAGGATCGTACGCGCGCTGGAGGCCAAATGATCTTCAGCCGCGAAGGGACCAGGGCGCTGCGCTTTTCATTTGCCATCGCGTTGACGGGGGTCGCTGTTGCTGTTTTTTTGGTTGCGGGAAGTTATTACTATTGGCAGGTGGAGAAAAAGGGAGATCAGCAATCGCAGCGAATGTTGCGCGATCTGCGCGGCCGACTGGACACGATCAGACGCGAACGCGACGATTTGCGCAACTCGGCGGATGTTTATAAAACGCTTTCCGCCCGTGGCGTCTTTATGCCCGAGCAACGGCTCGATCTGGTAGAAGCGTTTGCGGAACTCAGGAATCGTCACCGTTTGATTGGCCTGGAATACGAAGTCTCGCCGCAGCGGGCACTGCACATGGCGAGCGGAATAACGTTTCCGGGGGTGGATGTGATGGGCTCCCGCATCAAGCTTAAAGTGCAGACTTATCACGATGGCGATTTGATAGCCTTTCTCGACGAGTTCCCGCGTATGCAGAGGGGATTTTTCCCCATCGATCGCTGTGTGATCAAGCGCACTGCCGAAAGCGCCCAACGTTTTGAAAATACGGGCTCAACACGCAGCGCACAACCTGCCGGCGCAGGTGACCCAGCTGAAGCCGCGCCCATTGCAGCCGGCCTGGAGGCCGAATGCCTTCTGGACTGGGTGACATTGGTAGACAAGCGCAATCCGGCGCCGGTTATCGCCGTCGGTAGCCAAAAGAACCCATCATGAACATACGCGGGCGTAACGGAAATGCATTGATCAAGTGTGCCTTGCTGGCGGCCACTGTTCTATTCGCACATTCATCGGCCGCACAGGCCATTTCGGAGAAGCAGGAGCAAGCCGCCGATATTCCCTCAACCAGGCAGCCCTTGAGTGGAAGATTGTTTTTTTCGCGCGAGCAGCGCGAACGCATGGATCGGGCGCGCGAGGGAGGGGCGCTTGCCGCCGACGAGATTGCGGTTGACTCGCCTGCGTGGGGGATAAATGGATTTGTGAAGCGTAGCGATGGTGAGACAGCTGTCTGGGTGGATGGCAAAATGCTCCGAATCCCTGCGGGCGCGGCGGAAAAAGTTGTACCTGGTGTGATTGAAGGAAGTGCCAATACCCTGAAGATAAAATTGACGGGTAATCCGGGGCCGACTGCCGCCAAGGCCGGTGTAGGTAACCCGGTGGCAAGAAAAGCGCACAGGGCCCATATACCGCAGCGCGTGCACCGCTCGCTGCCACCGAACTAGTCTCATGAAGTCCCGTCGCCAAGCCGGTTTTGTGCTGCTGCTTATCGTACTGGTCATGGTGGGGATTGGTGGTGCAGTCCTGTTGGTGACACTGGCAGCATCTGGTGCTTCCACAGAGCGCGCGATTGCGGTGCAGGCTTCGAATAGTGATTTGCTGCGAATGGCACGTGAATCAGTCTTGGGTTATGCGATTGGCAGATTTGGCGGTGCCAGTTCGCGTCCTGGCCAACTGCCGGTGCCCGATACGCTCAGAAATTCTAACTACGACGGAAACGCGGATACCGGCAGTTGTCTGGACTCTTCCAAAGTCAACGGCGGCCCTCCCATGCTTACGTCGGCGACAGGCAACTTGCGTTGCCTTGGCCGCTTGCCGTGGAAAACGCTGGGCATCGAAGTGGCGGGCGCGGATGAATTCGATATCCTCGGCCGCGTGCCTTGGTATGCAGTGAGCGAGAACCTCGCCGATATCTCTAACTGCATGACGTATTTGAATCCCGGCACAGCGGCAGGATCGACAGCTTCGTTTTCGACGTGCAACGACGCCGGACCGGCGTGGCCCTGGCTCAAGGTGTGCGACGACACCGGCAGGCTGGTGAGCGACCGGGTGGCGGTGGTGTTGATCATGCCCGGCTCACCGCTTTCGACGACTGGCCGTACGCAGACCCGGACCGGCAGTCCGCATCCGCAGCCGGGGGATTATCTTGACGCCATCCCAACGCCCGCGGCTTGGGTTGCGCTTGCACCCAGTGTGCGCTGCAGTGCGTACGACAACGCCGGCTTGACGGGTGAATTCGTCAGCGCACCGCTGAGTACATCGTTCAATGACCAGCTCATCTATATCACTATCGACGAACTGATGGGGGCAATCGAGTCGCGTGTGGCCACGCAAGTTCGAGAATCGTTTATCAGCTATCGAACCGCTCATCCCCCGATGGCCGTAGTCTCTTACCCATGGCTGGCCCCAATCAGCAATCTATCGAGCGGCACTGATGCGACTATTGCGCAGCCTGGGACGCTGTCCGGCCTTGTGTCGTTTCACACCCCCACCGCGACGAGCGGGCAAAAATTCAAGACTGAATTGGCTTGGAAGATCACTACAACCAGCGGGTCGGACACGATCACCAGCGGACTTCTGCCGACGAGATTTTCGTGTTTTGGCGGGACCTACCAATGCCGGCTACGTACAGCGGGGTACGGCTCTATCTCGAGCACGGTCACCACAGCAAACTTTGCACCGTTGAAGACTTCGTCGGTTCTGACGCCGAGCGTGAGTTGTGCGCGCAGCACCGACAGTGAACTCAATTGCGACCTCTACTCCTATGTCGTTAGTCCGACGACGTCCGTCTCGTATTACGTTCAGCGACGACTCGTCGGCACCACTCCGTGGAGTGACTATGGTGGCCCCTATGTTGGTACGCAAACGCGGACGGTGACGATCGCAACTCAGACCGGGTTTGCGGCAGGAGGCGGTGGTGTCACCATTCTCAATGCGGACGCAACGCATACGGTGCGCAGGGGATTTACCGGTGCCGGTGGCGGTATATCCGATTTCCTGGAAGCGGTAGATACCTGGGTCCCTGCTGCGGTCGGAACGGCTCCGTTTGATCTCTGGGTGGGCTCAGTGCAAGCCGGGAAGGCCTCGACATTGGGCACGAACGGGACCATTACGGTTTCAAATATTCGCGTCTACCCGGATTTGCCTGCTTGGTACTTCACAGAGAAGTGGTACGAGTATTTGTATGCGGCCATATCCCCGGATGTCGCTCCCCCCAACCTTGTTCCTTGTGCCGCCAACTGTTTCACGGCGGGTGCAAGAGGCAATATCGATATCGTCGTCATTTCGTCCGGCAACGCGCTTGCCAGCCAGACCAGGTACGCCGGTACGCCGGGCGTGACCGATTTTCTGGAGGCGCCAAATTCAACCAGTGCCACCACCAAAGCCTTCGCTGCGCCCAACCAGACCAGAACGAGTTCCTATGCAGATTCCGTTGTCACCATCCCGCGCTGATCGACGTGCCGTCTTGGTTGGCGGCTTTTCGCTGATCGAGATTGCCGTAGTGCTGTTTATCATCTCCGTATTGGTCAGCATCGTCGCCATTCCAATGGCGACACAGGTCGATCAACAACGCGTAACCGACACCAGCAAGCAACTTGAAATAATCAAGGAGGCTGTGATTGGCTTTGCGATGGCGAATGGCCGTCTTCCCTGCCCAGCGACGGATGGCACAATCTACGGAACGTCAAATAGCAACGGTGTAGAGTCACCAGCGGGTGGGGGCATTTGTACGGTAAAGCTTGGCTATGTGCCGGCGGTCACTCTCGGCGTCTCGCCGGTGGACAGCGCGGGGTTTGCTATCGACGCCTGGGGCACGGCGCAAAACCGCATCATTTACGCAGTCGCCGACATTGCAAATGCTACTGGTGCGGGCTGCCCGGCATTAGGTGCCGCTCATCCGTTGACGACGGCTTCCGGCATCAGGGCGGCGACAATGGATTGCTTCACCTCCCAGTATCCACCAACCTTATCGCCGTCGAAGTTGATCACGGTTTGCTCGACAAACCCAGGTATCGCCGCGGGCACGGCGACGGCATGTTCGCCGTCGGCCGCAACGCTGACATCGAGCGCGCCGTTCGTTGTCATATCGCTCGGCAGAAATGCGCCGGCCGGAGGGGCCGGCGCCGACGAGGCGCACAACATCGATGGCAAGTTATACGCACAGCAAGATCTTGTGTTTGTTTCACATACCGTGTCGGCTGCAGGTACACCCGGCGGTGAATTCGACGATATCGTGGTGTGGCCGTCGCTGAATACCTTGTTCGGCCGCATGGTACAGGCAAACAAATTGCCATAGCGAGGCGGTATGCCGGGCATTTAAAAATACAAACTCCAGCAATGGCACGCCCTCCCAGCCAAAAATGCTTCGAAAAGCGCGCGAAATGGCGTTCTACGGTTTTATCGAGTCGCCCCGCTTCCGCACTTCAAAACGAACCATGCCCGGCAAGTTGGAGGCGAGCAGCAATTCAAAACCCAATGCTTCGGCTTGCTTGAACGCCTGGTACAAACCAATCCCGAGGCCCCCGCGCCGCGAATGAACCACCGGCGCACGGAACAAGTCTTCGACCGAGCTGCCCGGCACCACACTGCCGGTATCGATAATCGCAAGCGCTGGCGCAGGTTCAGTCTCAAGTTCGATGATGATGCGGATATCCGGCTCGCGCTCTTTCTTGCGGCGGGCGTTTTCCAGGCAATTTTCCAGCACGGTATCGAACAGCGCCGCCGGGATCATGGCATCCATATTGCCGCGCGCCTTGAAGGACGCCGCACCGGCGCCGGCATGCCGTAGGGTGACGTCGGCCCACCAGTCGGCTGCGCGCATCGTGATCCCGGCGGTGTTGATGGCCGGGTTTTGCAGCTTGTCGAGCGTGGTTTGCAGGCGTTTGGCGAGCTGCGGCAATTGCCTGCCAAGCATGGCGTCATAGGATGAAGGGCGGCGCCGCTCGTCCGTGGCCGTGACGTTCTTCTGTTGCTCGATGCCTGCCGAGGTGAGGGCGTAGAGCGATTGCAATAGATTCTTGATGTCATGCGTCAGCCGCGCGCCGGTTTCGTGCACGGCCTGCATATAGGCATTTTGTTTGAGCACCTGCTCGCGACGTTTGCCTTCGTAGAACTCGCCGACGACCTGCGCCAACAACCGCAAATGCAGAAACAGCGCAGGGGAGAGCCTGATCTCGGTGAAGAAGCTGATTTCGAGTTCGTGATAGCGAAACTGGGCGGAGAAACCCGACTGCCTGCCGAAGCCGCCGCCGCCGTCGGCTGACGTCCATTTGCAGCCCATGATCCAGGGCAATGTGGATACCTCATGCATGGCGTGTTCGAGGAATCTGGCCGAGTGGGTCTCCGCTTCAGAGAGTTCAGCGATTTTCCGCATCCATAACTCGAAGGGCATGCCTACCGTCATCAGGTAACGGGAGAAATAGGTGCGCAAACCGCCAAACCCCGAGCGCGGCCCCCACAGCACCGCCAGGATCAGCAAGGCGCCGCCAAATGCCAGCACCGTCAGCACCACCGCCTGAAAATACTGGTTGCCGGTCACGCGCATGGCGGCGATGCTGCCCAGCACCAGCACGACAACGAGCTGGAACACGAAAATGCTGTAGAAGAAATCGAAAACCTGGCTGGTGGCCTCGTCTTCGCCGCGAAACGGCAGGAAGATCATCGCCCCCAGCGACATGGGCAAAAAAATGGCGGCCATGGGTTGCAGGCCTTCCGGCAGACTGGCGACCTTGAGCAGTGAAACCGGCACCGTCCAGGTCAGCAACACGGCAAACAGGAAGAACACGGCCACCAGATAAAAGCGGCTGCGCTGCGCGGCCTGTTGTGTGAATACCTTTCCGCCCATGATGCCGATCAGCAGCGCAACCCACGCCACCAGCATCCAGCCTTCGAGCGAATACAGCACCACCGCCGTGATGCCCAGCAACAGGCCGACGGCAATGACATTCAGCTCGCGTTCCGCGCTGATAAACGGTTGCCACATTAAAAACAGGCCGAAGTGGACCAGCAGCCAGATGCGCTCGAAATTGCTGCCCGTTGGGGCCATCAGCGCGGCATGCAGGGATAACAGCATCGCCAGGATCACCCAGCGGCGTGCCGAGAGCAGAATCTTGGCGAGGTTGCCGGGTGTGGCTGCAGATGCGGGGATTGTCATGCGCTGGTAGTGGGTTCGCTGGATTATGATTTCGTGCGTCACACAGTCCGCTACCGTGGCGCCACGCAGAGCCTACCCTGAAGGCGCCTTGACGCCAAGTGATGTCCGTTCTTGTGTCGAACTCCCGGACAGCGTTGTCGACAATGTCGACAACTATGGGTTGCTCGGGAGCCGAAATGGCGCCGCATCTTATGAATATGCATATATAACAATGTGTTATAAAATTGGCACGGCGATTGCAATTACTCCTGCACAAAGCACAAGGAGCACATCATGAATGCACTCTATAAAGACTTCCCGCTCCACGACATTGCCGTCGCCGTACTGGTCATCGGCATGCTGCTGGGGACGGTGCTGAAAATTTTTCTTTGAAACGCATCAAGCTGCAAACGTGTCGCACTCTAAACGGAGACAAAAATGAAAAAATTTAAACACCAGCAATCGGGTTTTACCCTTGTTGAGATTGCCATCGTGCTGGTCATTATCGGCCTGCTGCTGGGTGGCATTTTGAAGGGGCAGGAACTGATCAACAGCGCCAAAGCGAAGAG